>JAAFGT010000058.1:0-22710 GCA_010365215.1 Acidipila sp.
ATCTTGCCTCCAAGGCTGCCGCTCAGAAAAGTGGTGACGCGGGCGATGAATTGCACGCGCGCGACTATCTGGTTTACGCGTATCTCCAGCGCGGGCAGGATCGCGAGGCGCGAAAAGCGTTCCAGTCGCTCCCCCAGCTGCAGCCTGGCGACGCTGCTTATTTTGCGGGACTCTTTTCGATTGCCACCATGCCGGCGCGTTTTGCGGTGGAACGTCACCGCTGGGCTGATGCGGCGGCGCTAACCCTGCCACCCAACACATTCCCCGGCGGCCGCTATGCCGCAGCGGAATCGAATCATGTTTATGCGCGCGCGCTTGGATTGGCGCGCACCGGCGACGTAAAGGGCGCCCAAACCGCCTTGCAGGAGTTGTCTGCGCTCCGCGACACGCTGACGCGCGAGCAGGATAAGTATTGGCCGGAGCAGGTCGGCATTCAGGCAGACGTCGTGACGGCGTGGATCGCGTTGGCCGAAGGCAATAAGGACGATGCTAGCCGGCAGATGAGGGCAGCGGCAGATCACGAAGACGCCACGGACAAGCACGCCGTGACTCCCGGATCCATCGCGCCCGCCCGCGAACTGCTGGGAGAGATGCTGCTCGAATTGAAACAACCGGTGCCCGCGCTGGAGGCTTTTGAAACCACTCTGCGCGCCGCGCCGGATCGGCTGAATTCACTCGCCGGCGCCGCCCGCGCTGCCGAGCTTGCCGGAAACCGCGAAAAAGCAAAAACCTATTACGCCAGGGTCGTGGCTAACTGCCAGACGGCTGATGACGACCGTGCTGAAGTTCGCGATGCCAAAGTTTTTCTGGCCAGGAAATAAATCCCACTAAGCCCCCCCAGCCAACAAGAGTACTCACGATAAATAGCTGGGCCGGACCGTTCGCCAGCCTCGGCTTAAATACATGGCAACGGGAACAAAAAACAAGGTCACCCCGTACCTAGCATTGAAGTAAGCGGCGTAAATGCGCCAGCGGGGGTGAGCCGTGCCAACTTTCTGGCAAGACGTTCGATTCGGGTTGCGCTTGTTGTGGAAGAATTCCGGATTCGCGGCGATTGCCATCCTGACGTTGGGGCTGGGAATTGGCGTCAACACTGCGCTCTTTTCCGTGGTTAATGGCGTGCTGCTGAACCCGCTGCCGTTCCCCGATCCCGACAAGCTCGTGGCCGTGTATGCCAAGACTTCGTCCTTCGAGCAAAGTTCAATCTCTTATCTGAATTTCCTCGACTGGCAGAGGGAAGCCCATTCGTTCACCGCTCTCAGCGGCTTTCGCTCGGACGATTTCAATCTCACCGGCACAGGGGAGCCCGAGCGATTGCACGGTCACATGATAACAGCGGACTTTTTCTCGGCGCTCGGCATCCAGCCCTTGCTGGGCCGCGCCTTCAGCCCGGAAGAGGACCGCGCCGGCGCCGGGCCCGTTGTTCTGATCAGCGATGAACTTTGGAAACGCAAATTTGCGTCCTCGCCCGACGTGGCCGGTAGGAGCATCACGCTCAACGGCAAGGCCTACACGATTGTCGGAGTAGCCGTCAAACGCCTGCCGGTTTTCAGCCCCACAGACGTATATGTGCCGATCGGTCAATGGACCGACCCTACTTTCCGCGATCGCAGGATCAGCATGGGCCTGAATTCGATCGGGCGGCTGAAGCCCGGCGTGACCATCGAACAGGCGCGCGCGGAGATGGACACCATCGCGAAGAACCTTGCAGCGGCCTATCCCGACGCCGACAAAGGAACGGGCATCGCGCTGGTGGCGCTGAAAACGGACGTGGTGGGCGACGTGCGCGGCATACTTCTGGTTCTGCTCGGTGCAGTCAGCTTTGTGCTGCTGATTGCCTGCGCCAACGTAGCCAACCTGCTGCTGGCGCGCTCCACCGGTCGCGCGCGCGAGTTCGCCATACGCTCGGCGCTGGGCGCCAGTCCGGGCCGGGTGATTCGCCAACTTCTGACCGAAAGCGTGCTGCTGGGCGTCGCCGGTGGCACCTTGGGATTGATCGTTGCAAAGTGGGGAACGCAAGCGGTTATCGCCGCATTGCCGGAGACCCTTCCGCGCGCCAACGAGATCGGCCTGGATATGCACGTGCTGTGGTTCACTCTCGGCATTTCACTTCTTACCAGCGCGATTTTCGGACTGGTGCCGGCGCTCAAAGCGGCGCGGCCTAACTTGATGCTGACGTTGAAGGAAGGCGGCCGAGGTTCGGGCGGCGCGAAGCACCGCACCCAGGCTGTGCTGGTTGCAGCGGAGATGGCCATGGCCGTTGTGCTGCTCATCGGCGCGGGGCTAATGATTCGCAGCCTCGCGGCGCTGTGGAATGTTGATCCGGGCTTCGATCCGCGCAAGGTGCTGGCCTTCAGTCTCTCTTTCACGTCCGAACCCGGCGTGACTGCGGACCAACTCCGCGCAAAATACCGCGAAAGCATGCGCCAACTGGAACATGTGCAGGGAGTCGACGGAGTGTCCATGCTGGGCGGCTCGCTTCCCATGACCGGCGATTCCGAAGTGCCGTTCTGGCTGGAAAACCAAGCGAAACCGGAGAATGAAAACGACATGCCGTTTGCGCTGTTTTATCTGGTCACTCCGAGGTATCACCGCGTCATGAACATTCCGCTGCAAAAAGGCCGCCTCCTGAACGACCGGGATGACGAGCATTCACCCGCAGTCGTCTTGATCGACGCTGCTTTCGCCCGCAAGTATTTTCCTAATCAGGACCCCGTCGGCAAACATCTCAACGTGGGGCTGTTTGATATTCAGCCGGAAATTGTTGGCGTGGTGGGCCACGTGGAGCACTGGGGCCTGGGTTCCCGCGAGCACCAAAATCTGCAGGTGCAGATCTATTTGCCGGTGTGGCAAGTGCCCAACAGGTTTTGGCCGCTGCTGGCGAACGGCAGCGGGTATGCCGCGAAAACTGCCGCCGCGCCGATGGGCATCGCCGGCGGGATACGGGAAGCCGCCGGAAAAGTGGATGGCAGCACGGTGGTTTACGACCTTAAGCCGATGGAGGAGATTGTCGCGCGGTCAATCGACAAGCAACACCTGGCAATGATCCTTCTAAGCTCGTTCTCGGCGCTGGCGCTGGCCCTCTCGGCAATTGGAATTTACGGCGTGATCTCCTATCTGGCAGCGCAACGCACCCATGAGATCGGCCTGCGCATGGCGCTGGGGGCTTCGAACATGGACATCTTGCGCATGGTGCTGGGAAACGGGATGAAGATCACCCTCGCCGGTGTAGGCATCGGACTCGCCGCGGCTCTGGGACTCACACGGTTGATCGCCCAGTTAATCTACGGCGTGGGCGCAAGCGATCCGCTCACTTTTGCCAGCGTGGCCATTTTGCTGACCGCCGTTGCCCTTCTGGCCTGTTACATTCCCGCGCGGCGCGCCATGCGCGTGGACCCGATGGTGGCGCTGCGCTACGAATAAGCCTTGGGGCAAGACGCGCGGTCATTGCGGCGCGCAAATGCGTTTGCCATAATGCTCGATTGGCACTCCTTCGACAATCGAGGCTGAATTGACCGGCAACGAAATACGCGAAACATTCCTGAAATATTTTGAAGAGAAGGGCCACACGCGCGTGCGCAGCTCCTCGCTGGTGCCGCAGGGCGACCCCACCCTGCTCTTCACCAACGCGGGGATGAACCAGTTCAAGAACGTCTTCCTCGGCCTCGAGCAGCGCGAGTACAAGCGCGCCACCACCTCCCAGAAATGCGTGCGCGCGGGCGGCAAGCACAACGACCTCGAAAACGTCGGCTTCACCAACCGCCATCACACTTTTTTCGAGATGCTGGGCAATTTTTCTTTCGGGGATTATTTCAAGAAGGAAGCCATCGCTTTCGCCTGGGAGCTGGTCACCTCTCCCAAGTGGTTTGGCATTCCCAGAGAGAAACTTTTCGTTACCATTTTCAAGGGCGAAGGGGGCATCGCCCGCGACGACGATGCCTACAACCACTGGATCGCCCAGGAAGTTCCCAAAGATCGCATTTACGAATTTGGCGCCAGGGAAAATTTTTGGGCCATGGGCGATACCGGCCCCTGCGGCCCGTGTAGCGAGATCCATTACGACATGGGGCCAGCCGCCAGCGACCAGAGCCACACGGATTGCGCCTTCGGTTGCGAGTGCGGCCGCTACGTGGAAATCTGGAACCTGGTGTTCATGCAGTTCAATCGCGACTCCACCGGCGCCATGACCCAGCTGCCGAAGCCCTGCGTGGATACGGGGGCCGGCCTGGAACGCCTCGCCGCCGTCCTGCAAGGGAAGGTCTCCAATTTTGATACCGACCTTTTCGTCCCTCTGCTGGAAGAGGCCGCCCGGCTGACTGGAGCGGACCGCCGCGCTGCTCCCAACCAGCCGTCTTTGCGGATCATTGCCGACCACTTTCGCGCGGCGACTTTTCTTATCGCCGACGGTGTTGTTCCCAGCAACGACGGGCGGGGCTATGTTCTGAGAAAAATTCTCCGTCGAGCCTTCAGTCACGCGAGAAAACTGGACCCGGAGAGGTTCCCCTACGTTGCCCCTATGTCGAATGCCGTCCGCGAGTTGATGCGGGAACCGTACCCAGAGCTGAAAAATTCCGCGTTACTCACGTCGAGCCTTCTCGACGCGGAAGAAAGCCAGTTCCACCGCGTCACCGAAGTGGGCCTGGAAAGGCTCGACGAAGAAATCGCGCCGCTGGTGAATCTCCCACGAGGAGATCCTGAACGAGTCTATTCCGGCGAGAGAGCCTTTCGGCTTTACGACACGTTTGGGCTGCCGCTGGATTTTATTGCCGACGTATTGCGCGACCAGGGCATTGGGCTGCGTCAGGAAGACTTCGAGCGGGCGATGGAGGAGCAGCGGACTCGCGCGCGCGCGTCGTGGAAGGGTGGGCATAAGGAAGCGGCCAACCCGGTTTATGCGAAGCTGGCGGAAACGTTTAAGACCGAGCCGGATTTTTACCATCGAGTGGACACACGCGACTGCCGGATTGAAGCCATGGTTACCGCGCACGGCGCGGTAAATGAAATTACCGCAGGCGCGGAAGCGGAAATCGTCCTGGACCGCACCACTTTTTACGCGGAATCAGGCGGCCAGGTCGCCGACACGGGAAAGTTCTACGCCAGCGGCGAAACGCAGGAGCTGGCCGAAGTCCGCGGCGCGTACTACCCCGTAGCCGGACTCATCGCCCATCGCATCGTCGCCAAGGAAACTCTTCGCGTAGGCGACCGCATCGCCACCCACGCCGACGGCGCGCGCCGCCAGCACATCAAGCGCAACCATACCGGCACGCATCTGATGCACGCGGCGCTGCGCAACGTGCTGGGCGCGCACGTCAAGCAGGCCGGCTCTCTGGTCGCGCCCGACCACCTGCGCTTCGACTTCAGCCACTTTCGCGGCGTGGACCCCGCGGAGCTGCGCGAAATCGAGCTGCGAGTGAACGAGCACATTCTTCAGAACCACCACCTGGCCACCGACGTGATGGGCATCGACGACGCCCTGGCCTCGGGCGCGCTGGCCTTCTTCGGCGACCGCTACCCCGAATCCAACGTCCGCGTGGTCACGATTCCCGATGCCGCCTCGCCGCGCGGCTTCTTCAGCAAAGAGCTTTGCGGAGGCACGCACGTCGATCGCACCGGCGAGATCGGCGTTTTCAAATTCGTCACCGAACAGTCGGTCGCTTCCGGTGTCCGCCGCGTCGAAGCGGTCACCGGAGCCAAGGCCCTGGAGCAGTTCCAGAACGCCGCCGCCCGTCTCCGCTCTCTGGCCACCACTCTTAACGTGAACGAAGACGCCATCGAGGCCGCCATCGAGCGCCTGACACAGCAGTCGCGCCAGTTCGAAAAACAGCTCGATGCCATCAAGAAAAAATCCGCGCACTCCAAAGTGGACGAGCTCATCGCCGGTGCCCGCACTATCCAGGATGTCCGCGTACTCTCCGCTCAAATCGCGGACGCTGACCGCGACACGCTTCGCCAACTCGTCGATACGCTGCGCCAGAAGCTGGGCTCCGGCGTGGTAGTCCTGGGCACCGCTCAGGACGGCAAGGTTTCCCTGATCGCCGGGGTCACCAAGGACCTCACCGGCCGCATACAGGCCGGCAAGATTATCCAGGCAGTGGCCAAGCTGGTGGGCGGCTCCGGAGGCGGGCGCCCGGACCTGGCCGAGGCTGGCGGGAAAGACACATTGATGCTCGAAAAGGCACTAGCCCAGGTGTTCGAAATAACACAGCAGATGCTATCATCCTGATAGCGCTGGAAATGTTTACCGGGAGAGCGATCTCCTTTGCACATTCAGAAGGAAGCAATCAGTCCTTCACCGCGGGACCCAGAGCCGCGTCCCCGAAATGTGTCCCATAGCCTTCCCTCGAAGATGACACTGATAATGAAAAGGGTAAGCCACGTCACCAGCCGCCCGCTACAGCGGGGCCTACGAATGAGCGCCGCGACCATACTCTTCGGCGCCGCGCTGTCAGCCGGGGTGTGCCTGATTCCCCAACAGGCCTCCGCCGAAGTGCATATCTACCTGCGCGAGAACGGCAAGCGTGTGTACGTCAACGCGGACGAAAATGCGTTCCCTGTGGCTCCCAAAACGCGCGGGCACGGGGAGAGCTCGGCACTATCTATCGCCGGAAGCCGAAAACTTGTTAACACTTCGGGCGGCCCGGCGATCGTCGTGGCCTCGCGCACCGAAATCGAGCATCTAATTGAACAGACCGCCGCCCGCCACAAGGTGGACCCGGCGCTGATCCGCGCGGTGATCGCCCAGGAGTCGGGCTATCACTCCCGCGCTACTTCGCGCAAAGGCGCGCAGGGACTGATGCAATTGATGCCGGCCACGGCACGCGACCTGGGCGTGAGCAACGCCTACGATGCGGGCCAGAATATCGACGGCGGCGTGCGCTATCTGCGCGCGCTGCTGGAAAAGTATAAAGGTGACCTGGACCGCGCCCTGGCGGCGTACAACGCCGGCGAAGGCGCGGTGCAGCGCGCGAATGGTGTGCCCAACTTCGCAGAAACGCGCGCCTACGTTCGCCGTGTCACCGACAACTATTTTCGCGCAAGCACAGGACGCCAGCCGCTGGCTTTAAATAGCGCTCACCCGATTCGCCGCGAGGCGGACGGGAGAGGCGGGCTCCTCTTTACCAACGAATGAGGACAGGGACGAGACTCCGTTACATTTCAGTTCGCATACTGTTTCTGTCGCTGGCGGCGCTGGCCGCCATGCCCTGCCCTGCTTTTCCTCAAACCACAAAGAAAGCCGCCGCGCGCACGCAATTTGCCAAGGCCGAAAAGGATCGCCGCGGGCTGGAAGGAATGCCCCAGAACGATCGCACGCTCAAAGCGTATGAGCAGGTGATCACCGCTTACCGCCGTGTGGTCAGCGTGGCTCCCACCACCGGCGAAGCCCCCACAGCCCTGGTGGCGGTCGCCGAGCTTTACCAGCAGATGGGCAGGCAGTTCGACGAGAAATATTTTCAGAAGGCCGTGGACACCTACCAGTTTCTGCTCCACGAATATCCCACCAGCCATTATCGCGCCGACGCGCTTTTCACCATCGCGCAAATCGAACAGGAAGATCTGGAGCAGCCCGACCTGGCCGAGAAAAGCTATCAGGAATTTCTGAAGCGTTACCCGCGTTCCCCCAAGGCTGACGAGGCTACGCAAGCCTTGCAGGACATTTCCGCAGGGCGCGACCGCGCCGTGAAAGGCGGCGAGAAGAAGGCTCTGGCCGAGCGCGAAGAGGAGCGCAAGCTTCCGCGCGTCACCAGTATCCGCAGCTGGAATGGGGAAAACTACACTCGCGTGGTGATCAGCCTCGAGGAAGAGGTGAAGTTCCAGTCGGCGCGTATTTCCAATCCCGACCGCATCTATTTCGACCTGTACACCGCCAAGCTGAGCGCGGCACTGGCCGGCAAGACCATTGAGGTCTCCACTGGCTACCTGAAAACCGTTCGCGTGGCGCAGAACCAGGTGGGTGTAGTTCGGGTGGTTTTGGAAGTAGACAAGGTCAAAGAATACTCGGCGTTCCTGCTGAAAAATCCTTATCGCCTGGTGGTGGATATCCACGGCGAAGCCGTCACCACGGCCAAAGCCGAGCCTCCCCCCGCCCGGGATACCCGGCCAGAAAAGGCCACGACGGTACCCGAGGTAGAACCGGAGAAGGCGCCCGCGAAGCCTGCCAAGGCAAAGCCCGCTGCCAGTGAAACGGCAAAAGTAGAAGAGGAGCCGGGACCGCCTGCCGAACAGCCTGCGGAACCTGCGAAGGCCAAGCGAGCGCCCGCCAAGCCCGGCAGGAAAGCGACTGGCGCTTTGAGCAGCTCGTCAACGGCCAAGCCGACGCACAACGGGCAGCATACGATGACGCGAGCGCTCGGGCTCAAAATCGGCAAAATTGTAATTGACGCCGGACACGGCGGCCACGACACAGGAACGATCGGGCCCACCGGCCTGCAGGAGAAGGATCTGGCGCTCGACGTAGCGCTGCGCTTGGGAAGACTGATCGAGGAGAAACTGGGCGCCGAAGTGGTCTACACCCGCGAGGACGATACGTTTGTGCCGCTCGAGGATCGCACCGCCATTGCCAATCAGGCTAAAGCTGACATGTTCATTTCGATCCATGCCAATTCCAGCCACGACCACTCCGCCCGCGGCGTAGAGACCTACTACCTGAATTTTTCCGCCTCCGAAGACGCCATGGAGGTGGCGGCACGCGAAAATGCGCTGGCCCAGGCCTCCTTGCACGATCTGCAGGACATCGTCAAAAAGATAGCCCGCAACGAAAAAATCGAAGAGTCCCGCGAGCTGGCCGGGGACATCCAGCAATCGCTAGCCAGGCGCATGCAACGCTCCAGCCACACGGAGAAGAATCGCGGAGTAAAGCGCGCTCCGTTTGTCGTGCTGATCGGGGCGAATATGCCATCTGTTCTCGCCGAAGTGAGTTTCCTCAGCAATCCGGCCGACGAAGCCCTGCTCAAGCGCGGCGACCATCGCCAGCGCGTGGCGGAAGGCATCTTCACCGGCGTCTCCAGCTACCTGGAGAGTCTGGGCAGCCTTAGCTCCAACCTCGCTCGCCTCGTTTCCGTCAACCCGTAGCAGCGCCGGCTTCGCACTGCAAAGCGCCTCGATTTGAAAGCTTCGGGAACCAGGCATAGACTGTAGGTGTCTACCTAGTGAGGCCATTCTTGCGATTGCTTGCTCTAACCGTGCTCTGCCTGCTCTCCGGGCTTCCTGCGCAAGCCACCCGGCTGTTGCCGGCTTCCGCGGGCGCGTGGAAATCAAATCAGGTAGAGGAGTTGACGCCGCAGGCGTTGGAGAAACTCTCGGCCACTACAGCGCCGATCCTGCGTGAATACGGCTTAACCGGCGCGGAGCGCGCCCTCTATGAAAGTGGTGGAAGGCACCTCTCGGCTACGCTCTACCGCATGCGGGATTCCAGCGCGGCCTATGGCGCTTACACGTTACTGCGCACCCCGGACATGGTCGCATTCGACCTCGGGGACAAGAGCGCAGCGGGTGGCACGCGCGCGCTGGTAGTCGTGGGCAATCTGCTCCTGGATGTGGAGCACGCAAGCGACCACCCGAGGGGAGGTTCGGAAAGTTCGAGAGTTGACGCGCGTCCGGAGGGTTCTTTCTTGATCGGGCTGAAAGCTCTGGTCGCAAGTGTCGCTCCCGCTGCCGAAAGGACGGCGTATCCCGGGCTTGATGAGTATCTCCCGCCGCAACAATTGCTGCCCAATTCGGATCGCTATTTGCTCGGACCCGCAGCGCTTGAGCGCTTCCTCCCGCGAACAAATCTTCAGGCCAACCGATTTCCGAGCACAGGCACACGGGACGGTGGGTCCTCGGGTACGCCGACTATCGATTGGATTGGCTTCGCCGATGGCGCTGAAGCGGAGCTGGCTCTTTATCAGATCCACAATGAGACTGTCTCGCTGCTGCTGGTGCAGTACCCCACTCGGCAACTTGCCGCCAAACATCTTGAAGCGCTTGGAAAACTGTTTGTCGTGAATCCTCTGAATGATGGCTTGAACCAATCTTCCCACCAGGAAGGTGTAAATCAGGAAGCCGTAAATCACGAAGTAGCGGTGAGCGGCGGCTCGCGACCCGAACTGTTTGTCGTGCGCAAGATGGCTTTGCTGGCGATCGTGACAGGCACGCACTCACCGACAGTGGCGGCGAGCCTTATCCGCGAAGTTCAATATGAAACTCAAATCACTTGGAGTGAGCCCAGCTGGAAAGCCACAGAAAAGCCGTTCGCGCTGATGCTCTACGAAGTATTCGTGGGAACGGGAGTAATTCTCGTATACGCGGTAGTCGCGAGCCTGGCGTTTGGGCTGATTCGACTAACCATCAAGCGAGTGCTTCCGAATCAGGTTTTCGATCGGCCTAACCAGATCGAGGTTCTGCAGCTCGGGATTTACAGCAAACCTATAGAAGCAAAGGACTTCTACTCTGATGAGAGCAAAAGTTGAAGTACTTCGGGGGCATTAGCCCTTGACGCGGCGCTGCGCAGCTGGCCCGTAACCCGTTGAAATACAAAGTGTTAAGAGAACTAATTTTCCGTTGATTCTTTTCTTGACTTGGATTGCACCGCTCTCCTAGACTGCCATTGAGGAAAAGTTCTGGCGGCCTACCGCGCATTGGCTCCGGGACCGGTTTTCCCTCTGATGGCCCACCCTCTCCGGTGGGCCTTTTCTTTTGTGAGCTTTAGGTCGGCACGAGCGCTCCAAAAAACGTACACCGGGTGGATGCGAACTACAGCGCACGTTGAAATGACTCCAACGACTCTGAATTTTCGAGATGCATGGCAGTGCTTCCTGCACTGCCGGTGTCCGAACTGCCGGCGTGGAAAGTTATTTGGCCGTGGTTTGGCGACTTTGCGGGAGTGTCCGCTGTGCGGATTGCGTTATTTTCGCGAGTCGGGGTATTACATCGGGGCGATGATTGTCAATTACGCAGTCACCATGGGAATCGTTCTCGGGCTGTTTCTCCTCTCGCTGCTGCTTCCGGATTTCTGGGGGACCTCGGTAAACTTCAAGCTCGCGGGAGCGGCACTGCTCACAATTGCAATCTCACTCAGCCTGACGCGGTACTGCCGGAGTTTTTGGCTGGCGATGGATTACTGGATGGATCCTTGGACTCCCTGCGATTGAACACAGCCCGCACGCGGTAGATAAACAGTGGGGGCCCCGGACCGGGCGCCGGGGCGAGTTGGGCTTAGGCGGAAAAGAAAACTAGTCGTGCTGAACCACTTCCAACAGCGAGCTGTGGATTTTCAGCATGTCGCTATACTCGATAAAACCCAGCTTGCGGAACTTGTTCATGAACAGGTTCACGCGGCTGCGAGTGGTGCCGATCATTGCCGCCAGGGTCTCCTGATTCACGGTGGGGATGGCGCCTTTCGGCGTGCCATCTTCATTCTGGCCGGCCAGGCGCAGCAGGGCGCGGGCCAGACGCTTTTCGCATGAATTGAATAGCTGGTCGGTGAGGTCCTCTTCAAAACGCGAGCTGCGCGTGAGCATGTAGTTGATGAAGAAGTCCGAGAAGTGCCTCTCCTGATGGAGCACCCGCATCATCTCCTGTTTCGGGATGCTCAAGACGGTGGTGTTGGTCAGAGCCGTCGCAGTAACCGTGCGCACCGGCTGATTGGCCACGCAACCCTCGCCCACGAAATCCCCGGCATGCAGGATGGACAAGACGGCCTCTTTGCCGCTCTTGGAGACCGTGGTGACCTTCACACGGCCCTTCTGTACATAGAACACGGCGCGGCCTTCTTCCCCCTGGCAGAACAGCTGGTCGCCGCCTAGGTAATCGATCTTCCTGATGGCAGCGTTATTCCGCGCCAAAAGGGAAACCGGATCGGCGGGTGCGGGTGCAGGCAGCCGCGAAGCAAACGCGAGTTTAGGTGCGGTATTTCCAGTAGCGAGCTTCGGCGACATGCTCGGTACCACGCGAGGCCCCCCGGCGCTCGGTAGTGAATGATTCAAGTTGGTTGCTGCAGTAGCCATGTTTGACCCTCCGCGAGACAGTAGAACAGAGGGGGGTATAACGTCGGAATACAGGAAAAGCCCTAGTTAGCTCTATAAATGTCCCTACCTCTAAGATACTGAGGGCATAGCCGTCTACGGGATTTGAGGGCCATTCACGGGTAAAAATCGGTAAAAGCACGGTCCGCGGCAAGCAGGAAGGAAGATAAGTGGAGCCGAGGGGCGGACTTGAACCGCCGACCTGCCGATTACGAATCGGCTGCTCTACCAACTGAGCTACCTCGGCCGCTTCAAAACTGTAACATCGCATCTGAAAAACAGTCAAACCATCGCCGCGAAATTACGATCGAAACTACGATGGAAATTAACGCGAAATGGGGTACATCAGCCACCCGATTAACACCGCGCAGCCCACAAACAGCACGAACGATTTAACGGCGTAGAAGGCCCGCTCGCGCGGCAGTTGCCGCGAATGGAATGCGAAAGCGGTGGACACCACCGCGGCGAAGAAAATTATTGCCTGGAAGTGAGTCAACACCACGGCGCCTCCTCAGCGCTTGCGGCCGCAGCCTATTTCATACGCTTCGATAGCGAACAATACATTCAGCACGCCGGCGGTGGCAAAGAACCGCGTTCCGTAATCCCCTGCCGCCCGCGAAACGTCCGGCGTGCCGTCCAGGGCGCGCGCAATCAGGTAAAGCGACCCGGTTCCCAGGTTGGCCAGGAACCCCAAAAAATCAAACGGATCAGCAGCGGAAGCAGTAAAGATATTTCCGCGCATAGCCAAACCGATCGTCGCCAGCGCGCAGACGCTCGTAAAATAAACTAGCGCTCGGACCCAGCGCTTCAAGAGCAGATGGCCCAATCCTGGCACGGCCCATCCAGCCAGCCCGGCCACGGTGGCGAAGGTGGTGCTGGAGGAGGCAGAGGCGGCCGGTGCTTCCTTTCTTGGCGTCATCTTTTTCCTGGTTTTGTCAGGGCTTCAAGATTCAGCCGGCTTCAGGCCAGTAGCGCCAGAATTTCCGACTGTACCGCGCCGGTGACGCGCGCGTCTTTTTCTTCGACGAGTACGTTGACTTCGCTGCGAATGCCGAAATCCGGGTAGTAAACTCCCGGCTCGATCGAAAAGCAGGTATTGGGAATCACGCGGCGAACGTCGTGACTCTCCAGGTCGTCCATGTTGGCGCCGGCTCCATGAACGTCGCGACCCAGGCTGTGTCCAGTGCGATGCACAAAATACTTGCCTAATCCGGCTTTGCGGATCACCTCGCGAGCCACGCGGTCCACCTGCCAGCCGGCAATGGGCCGGCCGGCGCGAACGTTTTCCTGAACGAAAGCCACGGCGCGATCGCGCGCTTCCCGTACGACGGAAAACTTCCTGGCGTATTTCTCGGGCACGCTGGTTCCCAGGTAACCCATCCAGGTGATGTCGTAATAAACGCTGTCCGGCGTTTTCAGCTTGCCCCAGACGTCCAGCAGCAGCAGATCGCCTTCCTGTATTTTCTTCGCCGTCTCACGCGTAGGTTCGTAATGCGGATCGCCAGCATTGGGACCGACAGCGGCATGAGGCCCTTCCGTGGTTTCCAGGCCATACTCGTCGAATCTGTTCCGCATCCAGTCAATCAAGTCAATTTCGGTAATGGCTAGTCCCTGCTTTACGGTTTCCGCGGCGTGGGCAAAAGCCTCCTGCGTGACACGGTCTACCAGTTTGCCGGCGGCGAGGTGCGATTCGATCTGCGCGGGCGTCCACGCCGCCTCGAATTTTTGCACCAGGTCGGCCGAGCTCACGATGCGGCGCCCGCAGCTCTTAATCAGCTCGATCGAGCCGGCATCGACCATGGCCACGTACATGATCGCGTTCAGGGGCGAATACTGCATGGCGAGCGTCTTGGCGCGGCCCAGGAATTTAGGTAATACCTTTCGCAGTTCCTCATGGCCGGAATAGAGCAGCTTTTTCCCGGGCAGGCTATCGAGTGTGCCGGCCTCAATCTTATGAACCAGCTTGCGCGGCTGGCCCTTCGCCGGGATCAGGTAAAGCCACCGGCGCGTAATCATGCCGTCGCCGCGCAGGCCCAATATTCTCGCGGCAATCGGGTCGCGGCGATGGTGATCGAAAAAAAGCCAGCCGTCGATTTTTTCGGCGCGCAGTTCCGCCTGGATTTCCTGAAGTTGCAGCATGGCCGGCATTCCTATTTTCGGCTCGCGGCGAGCGCGCGCACCTTCTCCGTAGTTGTTCCGCTGACAGCCACTCGTTTGGTTCTTGCTGTTGCGCCGGAAAGGATAGTAACAGCGCGTAGCGGCACATTCAAACTGGCGGCCACCAACCGCCGCAGTGCATCGTTGGCCTTGCCCTCCACCGGTGGGGCGGTGAGCCGCACCTTCAACATTCCCTGCCATTCCCCTTCGATTGCGTTCCGGCTGGCGCGCGGCTGAACGCGCACGCTAAAAACGATGCCGCCGTCTTTTCCTTGCATTGCAAGCATGGGAATCCAAGATGCCGCGCCGGAGGCGCGATGACTATACTCCGTGCCGCGAGCGTTCAGGCAGTACGCGCACCAAAAATCGCGCTGCCCACGCGAACCTGGGTGGCGCCCTCCTCGATGGCCACTTCGAAATCGTGGCTCATGCCCATGGACAACTCAGCCAAGAAGGACTCGCCGCCGGGCCTGAGAAACTTAGACCCCAGGTGTGACCGCAAGGCGTCGCGCGCTTCACGCAGGCGGCGAAAAAACGGCCGCGCCTTTTCGGGATCGTCAAAAAACGGGGGGACGCACATCAACCCGCGCAATTCGAGATGTGGCAGCGTCAAAACGGCTTCCACCAGCGCAGGCAGATCCTCCTCCTCGACGCCGGTTTTCGTCTCTTCCGGAGAGACGCGCAGTTCAATCAACACGCCCAGGCTGATCTTTCCGCTGCCTTCACTCGCCATGTCCGCCAGCGCACTGTTGAGCTTCTGCGCCAGCGCTACGCTGTCCACTGAATCGACGGAGTGGAACAGCCCTGCCGCTCGCCGCGCCTTATTGCTTTGCAGATGCCCGATCAACTGCCATGTGGCATCGACGTCGCTGAGCGCGGCCTGCTTGGACTCCCACTCCTGCACGCGGTTCTCGCCGAAGTGCCGCACGCCGGCGTGATACGCCTCGCGAATCGTTTCCGCCGGGCGCGTCTTGGAGACGGCCACCAGTGTGATGTCCTCGTGATTCCGACCGGCGCGGGCCGCGGCGCGGGCCATGCGCTCGCGCACGCGTGCGAGATTCGTCACCAGTTCCGACATGGACGAATACTATCATTCCCGCGTCTTCCCTCTTCGCTCCCATCGGGGAATCTCCACTCGCTCGATCGCAGGATTCTGTTTTTCCTGGTTGTACTTGCCTCCGCGCGCCGCTGTGGCTAGACTCGTCACCCATGTCGCGCCCCGGTTATTTCATCGCACTTGAAGGGATTGACGGCGCAGGAAAGCGCACCCAGCTCGATCTTCTGCGCGACGCGCTCGCGCATCGCGGCATGGAATGCGCTACGGTGAGCTTTCCGCGCTACGGCTCTTTTTTCGGGCGCTTGGTGGGCCGTTATCTGAACGGCGAATTTGGCCCGCTCGATTCCGTGGACCCGCACTTTGCGGCGCTACTCTATGCGGGGGACCGGCGGGACGCGCGCCCCGCGATGGAAGCGGTCCTGACGGCAGGGAAAATACTTCTGGCCGACCGGTACGTGGCTTCCAACCTCGCCCATCAGGCTGCGCGCGTGGCGCCGGAACGCCGCGATGAGTTTTTGGCCTGGGTCCGGCATCTCGAATACGATCACTACGCGCTGCCCGTGGAGGACGCCGTTGTCTACTTGCGACTGACCCCAGCGGAGGCCCAGGCGCGCGTGGGTAGCAAGCCCGAGCGGGGGTACACTGCGCGCGCTCACGATCTACACGAGGCCAATCTCGGGCATCTTGAAGCCACAGCCAGGATGTACGATGAGCTCGCCACCGCGGGCAACTGGCTTACTGTAGAGTCGCTCGATGCGGCCAGCGGCACCGCGCGAAGCGCCGAGGAGATTCACCGAGGCGTCATGACCGCGCTGGAGCCGCGCATCGCCGTGGCCATGGCGCATTTGCAGAACCCTGAAACCGTGGCCGCAAGAAATCGCAATCCCGGCTTCTAGATGGCCTGAGCTGCCTTTCCAGACATGAAGACAACATCACATGAGCTTTAACGAATTTTGTGGTAATGAACGCATCGCCGCGGCGCTGCGCTCGATGCTCTCGCGGGAACGCGTCCCCCATGCCCTGCTCTTTGCGGGCCCGCGCGGGGTCGGTAAATACACGCTGGCAAGAATGTTTGCGCAAGCGGCGAACTGCGAGCGCCTGAAAGACGACGCTTGCGGAGAATGCGAGTCCTGCCTGCGCCTGGCGCCAATGGCTGATCCCGCCGCCCTGATCGAGCGCGGCTTGGCGGAGCGCGGAGAAATCGCCGACGCCGCCACGGTGGAACGCGCTCCGCTGATCATCGAGACGCATCCCGACGTTTGGCTGCTAGTGCCTGACCCGGTGCGTCTGCGCACTCCAGTGGCGCGTCCCATGCTGCGGCTCGGGCAGTTGCGTGCCGTGCAGCGCGCCGCGCACTTCGCGCCTTCTCGCCGCCGCCGCGTGTTCCTGCTGGATGGCGCGGAAACCATGCGCTGGACCGACGCAGACGCCTTCCTGAAGATCCTCGAGGAGCCGCCCGAATCGGTCACGCTGGTGCTGATGACCACCAATGCGGAAGCTTTGCTGCCCACCATTCGCTCGCGCTGCCTGCAGTTTTACTTTGCGCCGCTGGCCGTCGAGGCGGTGGAGCAGTTTCTGAAGGATCGCACCAAGCTGGCGCCGGCCGCGCGCAGGTTGGCCGCGCAGCTCTCAGGGGGTTGTCCGGGCGTGGCGCTCGACCTCGACCTTGAGAATTCCCAGCGCCTGCGCCGCGAGGCATTGCGCTTTCTGGAGACGGCCGCCGCAGGCCGGGACTTTTTGGGCCTCTTCGCTCTCACCGCCGCACTCACCAAAAATGAGCGCGAGTCGTTTGAAAATCTGCTGACATTGTTTTATAGTGTCCTTAGCGACCTGCTGGTCTTCTCCTGCGGTGCTGGTAACCCGGTCCTGCGTAATCCGGATTTACGAGGGGAAATCGAAGCGCTAAGCAAAAAGGTCGGCCGCGCATGGATTATCAGGGCGATTGAGCATTTGGACGAACTGCACGGAAGGCTTCGTCGCAACAGCAATCGCCATCTGGGGCTTGACGCGGTGGCCGCCTCGCTGGCGCAGGCGTAAGCTCTGGCCGGAATTCTGCCCGGTCAATTTGGGGGAATCATGGCGCATCGAAACAAACCCGTGGACGGACATTCCTCTGCCCTGCCACAGTCCAGGGATGAAGGAGTAGGAATGGTCAACAGGAAATTAATTCGCCCGTCCCTGACGGAAGTGAAGGAGCAGTTCGTTCCCCGGCCGCATGCCGCGCCCCAAAGTGGCCCGGCGGCGCGCAAGAAGCCCGCGCCCCCCGATCAGACCGCCGCGGAAAATTTCTACTACGTCAAACAGATGCAGGCGCGCACGCCCGTGGCGCTGCAGCTCACTGACGGCGAGGTTCTGCGCGGCATCGTGGAATGGTACGACCGCGACTGCATCAAACTCACCCGCGTGGGCAGCCCGAATCTGCTTATCTACAAACACTGCATCAAGTATGTGTACAAAGAGGGATCGGAGTTTTCGCAAGGCGGCGCCAACGGCCAGTAGTTTTATAGCGATTGCTTAGCGCGGAACTTCAGAATCTAGGGTCATGCGGCCACGGGGCGGCCTTTCTCGAATTCCGCAATCTCTAAAGTCTGCTTTTATCGATTTTCTCTATCGCCGCGTTTTTTTTGCCCGCGTGCGCTGCGCTCCGTGACTTATTCTCCCGCGTCTGTTCTGGCAGCCGCTGCCCGCTGCCAATCGCAAAGGTCATCAGCGCCTTGGCCACCAGGCGTTTCGCATCTCGAACGTCGCAATCCACGACGGCCAGGTTGCGCCCACGCCGTAATACATGCGCCGTCGCTCGCACCGTTCCCTTTTCTACGGCCTCCAGAAAGTTAATTTTCATTTCCACGGTCGCCACTCGCGTGCCTCGGGGCGTAGACATATAAGTTGCCAGGCCACCCGCGGTATCGGCCAGCGCCGCGATCACCCCGCCATGAACCACCTCGTAGACCTGAAGATGGTGCGGCCGCACGCGCAACTTCATCACCGCGCTCCCCGGCTCGATCGACTCCAGCACGAATCCGAAGAATCGCCCCGCGGTGGTCTCGCGAACGCGCCGCGCCAATTCTTTTTTGGCGACCTTCTGCTCTCGCGTCAAGATTTTCTGCACTCCCCTAGTTCGTTGGCGCCGCATATCAATAAGCCGTCAGCCCGCCATCGAGCGGTAGCGCGGCGCCGGTGAGCCAAGAAGACTCTTCAGACGCCAGGTACACGGCCATGTGCGCCACGTCCTCCGGCTTTCCCAGCCGGCCCAGCGGCAAGGTGGCGAGCCGCGCGCGCAGCGCCGCGTCGGGATCAGGCTGGTGCGCGAAAAGTCCTCGTACCAACTCTGTTTCCACAATCGCCGGGCAGATGCAGTTCACGCGAACTCCCTCGGCCGCGTGATCGAGCGCCATCGATTTGGAAAGCGCCACTACGCCGCCCTTCGACGCGCTGTAAGCCGCGCGCTGCTTCATGGCCACCAGTCCCAGCACGGAAGCGATGTTGATGATCGCGCCTGCGCCGCTGCGCCGCAGCTCAGGCAGCGCGGCGCGCGAAACGTGAAAAGTCCCCGTCAAATTAGTGAGCATCACTCGCGCCCAGTCTTCATCGCTGGTCTCTTCGGCCGTGCCCACCAGCAGAGTTCCGGCGTTATTCACCACGGTTGTAAGGCCCTGGAATCGCTCGACCGTTGCGCGGATAGCGTCCTCCACCTGGGCGCGGCTAGTCACGTCGCATACCACGGCCAGCGCCTCGCCGCCGGCTGAGGAAATCTCCCTGGCGGCCGCCTCGAGCGGCTCGCGTTTCCGGCCCGCAAGGACCACACGAGCTCCCTCGCGCGCGAACATTTTCGCGCACGCGCGGCCGATGCCCGTGCCGCCACCCGTAATCAGCGCTACTTTTCCGGCGAGGCGTGTCACCGCGCGACCTCCCGATGCGTCTAATGGGTGCGTCTAATTCGTTGTAGTCAGCGCCCTCGGGCGCAGGTCTGCCGGAAGCACGCGAATGTAGCACTCCCTGCAAGCGGGGGCAACGCTGCTTGGGTTACGTTGCTTGGGTTACGTTATTCGCGCAACGCGGTTTCATTTGCCGCGCGCCGCGTGCGCTGCTACAGTTCCAGCGCGTGATTCCAACGGCGTCACGCAGCTCACAAATTATGCGCATCGGAATCACCTGTTATCCCACATACGGGGGCTCGGGAGTGGTGGCCACAGAACTCGGCATGGAGCTTGCCGAGCGCGGCCACGATGTGCATTTCATCAGCTACGCGATGCCCATCCGGCTGAACCGCGCCCACGAGCGCATCCATTTCCATGAAGTGGAAGTGACCTCTTATCCGCTCTTCGACCATCCGCCCTACACGCTCTCGCTGGCGGTTAAGATGGCTGAGGTAGCGTCTTCTGCCGGGCTCGACCTGCTGCACGTGCATTACGCCATCCCTCATTCCGTCAGCGCGCTGCTGGCCCGCCAGATGGCCGCGCCACGCCGCCTGCCGTTTATCACCACGCTGCATGGCACGGACATTACTTTGGTGGGCAGCGATCGCAGCTATCTTCCGATTACGCGCTTCTCCATCGAACAGAGCGACGGCGTCACCTGCGTTTCGAGCTATCTGAAGCAGGCCACCTTGCAGACGTTTGGCATCAAGCGCCCCATCGAAGTGGTCCCCAACTTCGTTAATTGCGACCTCTACAAGCACGAGCGCCGCGAAGAGCTGCGCGCGCAATTTGCGCCCCATGGCGAGCCCGTGCTGATGCACCTTTCGAACTTCCGCCCGGTCAAGCGCGTTCCCGACGTGGTGGAGATTTTTGCGCTGGTCCGCGAAAAGATGCCGGCAAAGCTGGTGCTGCTGGGCGATGGACCCGATCGCGGCGCCGTCGAATGGATGGTGCATCAGAAGAAGCTTGGCGACGACGTGCACTTCCTTGGCAAACAAAATCGCGTTTACGAGACTTTAGCCCAGGCGGATCTGTTCATTTTACCGAGTGAGCTCGAATCGTTTGGACTGGCAGCGCTTGAGGCCATGGCTTGCGAAGTACCGGTGATTGCCACAAACGTAGGCGGGTTGCCCGAAGTGGTCACGCCCGGCGTGGATGGCTATCTGGTTGAAGTGGGCGACGTGGCGGGAGCCGCGCGCCATGCAATTGATATTCTCTCTTCGCCCCAGCGCGCCCGCGAAATGGGCGTTGCCGCCCGGGCCAGCGCCGCGCGCAACTACTGCGCCAGCAAGATCATTCCGCAATACGAGGCCTACTACCGCAGCGTGCTCGAAGCGTCGTAGCGCATTCGGCCGGTTTCACTGGAATCCTGTATTCCTAAGTTGCACCTGAGTTCTTCCTGCGGCTGCTCTCCATCTCCTTTATTCCAGAATTCACTCAAAAGAGCCATTTTAATGCCGGGACCGCGGGTTGCCCCTATAGACACTTCGTACCATTGTCCGCGCAAGGCATATCGTTAAGCTTGACGATATAAATACCAAAGGGCTTATTTGCGAGCGTAAGAATTTATGAGCAGCGACCAGAATTTCGACCTTCCCGAAGACCCGCCCCTGAGTGCGAGCCGTGGCCCGCGCTTACCAGTGCTGCCCCTCATCCTGGTGGCTCTTCTACTTTTTGCCGCGTTTCAGCCGAATACCGTCAGAGCTGCCTGGGAAGAGTTTGAGAAGGTTATAGGACTTTCCAGCGTCCCTCTGCCGGCTTCCCCGGCCAAGCTCTCTGAACACGAGAGCGACGACTTAGCCACCATGGATGTGCAGCATCAGGCGGAGAGGCTGCTCGAACGCACGATTAACCATTACAGCGGCGCCATCGAGATGCTTGGCTCGCGCGTCGGGGAATGGAATGGCCAGCTAACGCTGAGCCCGCATCTCTCCGGCCTGTTGGAAACGGGCCTTAATTCCAACGATCTTCGCGTGCGTGCCGCATCTCTCGAAGTGGAGCTTGCCGCTTACAATGTGCCGAAAACTCCAGCAGGAGTGGAACTGCTCGTCGGGCGCATCTCGGAAGCGAACAATCGCTACTGGGCGCTCTGGCTCATGGGAGCTCTCGGGAACCGCGGCGTCGAGCCCGATCGCGCTTTCTCTGTTCTGATGGACCACATCAAAGACTCTGACGAGATGACCCGTTTCTGGACCGTCGAGGGTATGGCGCTTCTGGGTTCAGATAACACCATCCGCCCGCTTCTGGATGTATTCCACAGCGATCCCTCGGCCAAGGTTCGTGAACGCGCTGCCTGCAGCCTGGCGCAGTCCGGCATGTTGACCAAAGATCAGCGCATGGCCGCGGCGCCGGAAATCATTAACTTCCTCGACGACGCTTCCCTGGACGCCGCTACACGTGGTTGGGCGGGTCAGGCTTTGCGTGACATTACGGGCGCGAACGTGGGCAGCGATCCTGGCGCCTGGCGCGCGTGGCTCGCCGACCACAACACCCGCTAGCCTTCCCCGCAGGACTACCTTTTTCGACTGGTTCGCCGGGCCACTTCGTGCGTCAGATAACTTTTCAGGTCCTGGCGCATGGTCGCCGATGACAACAGGTCCCGCAAATGATGAACGGGAATGTCCGGCAGAAACTCGAGGACACGGGCGAGCGGCGTCAGCGGGTGGCGCACCAGGGCCATGCGGACATTCGCGTTGTACGACCACTTTCGGTGTTGGGAGATTGCCTCCACCACGCGCGGCGGCAGCACCGGCCGGGCCAGCGTTTTCAGTAACTGCCCTTCGTTCAAGTAAGCATTATCGAGCGCCAGCGGCAACACCTGCGGCAACCCCTCCTCAGCCAGCTTGGCCGCCACTCGCGCTGGCCCACGCCGCGCCAGGGTCAACTTCTGCCCTAAGGGGAGTTGCGCCAGCCGGTTCAGCAGCAGATCTTCCGCGAGGCGCCGAATTTCTGCGGGCACGGAGGGCAGCAGGCTCACACCCACCAGGTCAAATAGATAGAGCTGGCGTATAACGGCCAGCGTGACCAGCCGCGGCGTTCTGGGGTGACGCACCAGGCGTAGCCGCACCGGATAGCTGCTCATCCACTGCTTTTTTTTGGTAATTCGCGCCAGCACTTCGGGAGGTAAATCTTTGCGCTCCAGGAACAGGCAGAGCATTTTCTCGTCGAGCGCGGGATTTTCGATGGCGGCAAGGAGGATGTCCGGATCGGCGGAATCGAGCAGTGCTGCCAGATCTCCCCGGGACGCGGCGCGGACTCCCAGGGCGTCAGACGACCGAGGCATCGTCGCGGTGACGCTGCCCGCCGGGCGAGGGCAAGCGGCGTGCCATGCGTGCTGCGCCGTGAGCCGGCGAAATTTCCAGCGCGCGAATCTGCGCGCGAGGGGCGCCGCTGAGCAGCAACGCATCCAGAGTGGAGTCCAGACACGGGCTGTGCCCGAACACGCCGCCCGACTTCCCCAGCACAAATTTCTTGTCCAGTAAATCCAGGCGTCGCGCCACGCTCACGGCCAGCGACGCCAGGCCCAGCGCAGCGCCATACATAATTTCCTCGGCGGGCGCATCTTTGGCCTCTGCCG
>JAAFGT010000058.1:22820-27666 GCA_010365215.1 Acidipila sp.
AACGGGCGCCATGGCATCCCGGCTTTGCGCGACGGCGCGCACGGCGCGTTGTCCGATGTCGAAGGCGCTTCCTACGTCGCCGATCCACGGTCCATAGCCGCCGGCGCGAACCGTCTGCCCCTCGGCGTTACGCCCGTAAGACGCCGAGCCGGTCCCGGCGATCAGCACGATGCCGGGCCCCTGCCCTACGGCGGCTTCAAGCGCGACTTCAAGATCCGTGGTGACGTGGATGTCGGCGCGCGGGAACGTATCCACGAGGTGCCCCATGACACGCTTCATCACGCGCGGCTGCCCGGCTCCTGCCAAGCCCGCGCAGACGGAGCTGATCTGTTCGGCTTCGATGCGCGCGGCCGTGAGCGCATGGCCCGCCGCGGTCGCCAGGGAAATAAATGCCTGATCGAATCCGACGCGCAACGGGTTCGAAGGGCCGGCCAGCCCGGTAGCCAGCACGCGATCGTCCCCCTCGAGAAGCAGGCACTCCGTCTTCGTCCCGCCGCCATCAAATCCGATGTAGTAATCGCTTTTCAGTGGCTGCGCTCCCGACTATTGGATGCCGTCCGCGTCCCCGAGTTCGCTGGGTGTTGTCTTCCCTGTTCCATGCGCGCAGTTATTAATGGCTGGCGCTTTCTTGACACCGCGCCGCCCACGTCGTTAGTATCCCGCAGCTTTAATTCAACCACCATGATCATACGGCCCATCGACTTCGCCATCATCCTGATCTACCTCGCGGGCATCACCTGGTTCGGCATGCGCTTTCGCCGCGGCCAGTCCAGCATCAAGGACTACTTCCTGGGCGGACGTACGGCGCCGTGGTGGGCGCTGGCCGGGTCCATCGTGGCCACGGAGACCTCCACGCTTACCATCATCAGCACCCCGGGGATCGCCTTCGCCGGCAACCTGGGTTTTCTTCAACTGGTCATGGGCTACCTGGTGGGCCGCGTGATCATCGTTCTGCTGTTCATCCCCGCTTACTTTCGCGGAGAATTCTACACGGCCTACCAGCTCATCGAAAAAAGATTCGGCGCGCGCACCAAATCGGTGGCTGCGGCTACGTTTCTTCTCACCCGCGCCCTGGCCGAAGGCGTGCGCATCAATGCGATCGGCAAAGTGGTCAGCGTGGCCTTCGGGACCGGCACGCGCATCTCCGTCGCCGCCATCACCGCGCTCACTATTCTCTACACCTTCGAGGGCGGAATGAAAGCGGTGATTTGGACGGATGTGATTCAACTGTGTCTCTACCTCACCGGTTCCGTCACCGCGTTTTTTATTCTGCTTCACCGTGTTCCCGGAGGCTGGGCCGAGGTCACGCGCGTGGCTGCGACAGCCGGTGGAAAGTTGCAGATTTTTGATTTCACCTTCAACCTCACGCGCTCCTACACCTTCTGGTCCGGCCTGATTGGCGGCACTTTTCTCACCATGGCCAGCCACGGCACCGATCAGACCATGGTGCAACGGCTGCTGGCGGCGCGTTCGGAGGGCGACAGCAAGAAAGCTCTCTTGGCAAGCGGAGTGGTCGTCTTCATCCAATTTACCCTGTTCCTGCTTCTCGGTGTGATGCTCTTCGCTCTTCATCAGCACGCGCCGCTGGCCATTCCCGAAGGCGATAACGACCGCATCTTTCCCGCCTTCGTAGTCACCGGCATGCCTCCAGGAATTTCCGGGCTGGTCCTGGCGGCCATATTTGCCGTGGCGATGTCGAACGCCAGCGGTTCGCTCAACTCGCTCGCTTCCTCGAGCATCATCGATTTTCAAGTGTTGCGGGGCCGTGGCGCTGCAGCGCTCGACCAGGCACGCCTGTTCAAGCTTTCACGCCGCGTGACGATTTTCTGGGGAATTCTTCTGGGGTTTCTAGGCATTCTGCATTGGGGCACGGTGCTTGTCGCCGGGCTCACCATTGCATCAATCACGTATGGCAGCATGCTCGGCCTCTTTCTGCTGTGCCTGCTGAACCCCCGCGCCACGGCGCGAGGCTCCCTGCTGGGCATGGCCGCGGGACTGCTCACCCTGGTGGTAATTCAAGGCATCGGCGCGGGTCGGATAGTGGTGCCGGATTCCCTGCAGTTTGTGGGGCGTCTCGCGTGGACGTGGTATGTGCTGCTGGGCACAGCGGTGACATTTCTAGTAGGCTCCATCGTAAGTTTGGCTGATAATCCCAAAAACGCTGGAACCAGAATTTAGTTTGCAACTCTCTCGCACCGCCGCAACTTGAAGAGGGCAGCCAGGCAGACGAATGGCAGAGGCGCACACCACTCCCGACGGACTGCAAACACCCCGGCTGAATCTTGTTCGCGGCCTCGGCCCCTGGGCATCCGTGGCGATTGTGATTGGCACCATGATCGGCACGGGAATTTTCTTAGTGCCGAGCTCGATGGCTCGCAACGCCGGCTCCGTCGGATTGGTGTTCTTAGTGTGGATTTTTGGCGGCGTGCTCAGCCTGTTCGGCGCCCTCTCTTACGCAGAGCTGGGCGCCGCTATTCCCGAAGCCGGCGGCGAATACGTCTACCTCACCCGCGCCTTCGGACCCAAGTGGGGATATCTTTTTGGCTGGATGCACTCCGTCGTGGGGCGTCCGTGTTCCGTCGCCACCATCGCCGCGGGATTGATGCGCTTCACCGGATTTCTGCTCCCTGGCATCAACACGCGCATCCTGCAGTATCCCATTTACATGCCTTTCACCCGCACCCCTTACGAGATTATTCTCACGCCCGCGCAACCGCTGGCCGTTGCAGCCATCGCGCTGGTCACCGGGATTAACTACCTCGGCGTGCGTTTTGGCGGCCGCGTACAAGTGATCTTGACCACGCTGAAAATCAGCGCTGTATTCGCCGTAGTGGTATTTGGATTTGCCCTTGGCCACGGTGATGCCACGCACTTCCATCCGCTGCTTCCCGCGGGAATGGGCCTGGCCACGATTGGCGGTGTGCTCACTGCGCTGGTTGCCGCGCTGTGGGCCTACGACGGGTGGAGCAACGTCAGTCTGGTAGGCTCGGAAGTGATCGAGCCGCAGAAAAATATTCCCCGCGCGCTGGCTGGTGGCGTTGCCTTTGTCGTGCTGGTCTACTTGCTGGCCAATGCCGTGTATTTTTACGTGCTGCCTTTTGCCGCCGTGCAAAAATCACCCGACGTGGCCTCGGACGCTGTGGCCACGTTTGCGGGATTCCGTGCCGCGCGTTGGCTGACCCTGGCCATGATCGTCTCCGCGCTGGGTACGCTCAATTCTTCTATTCTCAGCGGGGCGCGAGTTCCCTTCGCCATGGCGCGAGACCGGCTTTTCTTTCGCTTTGCCGGCCAGATTCACGAGCAGTTCCGCACGCCGGGCGGCGCGCTGGTTTTTCAAGCTTATCTGGCGAGCGTGCTGGCACTCACCGGGACGTTCGACGACCTTTTCTCGCTTTTCATTTTCGCGCAGTGGATTTTTTATGCATTGGCCACCGCAGCCGTGATCGGTCTGCGCCGTCGCGAGCCCGACCTTCCCCGGCCCTACCGCACCTGGGGCTATCCCTGGGTGCCTGTCGCATTTTGCGTAAGCGCTCTCGCCCTGACCGTGAATCTTTGGTGGCAGCGCCCACTCAGTTCTACCATCGGTCTGCTGCTCATTCTCTCCGGCCTGCTATTCTACGACCGCTGGCAGAAGGGTTCTTCTGCCGCCGCTTAATAATCGGCCATGTGGCACTTCTCGCGTGGTTAGTGAGCGCTGTCAATCGCGCTCGGGTATAACAAATATTTAGCGCGCAGGCGGCGGAACGCTGCCAGCTCGGGCTCCCCATCTTCCAGGATGCGCGAAGGCGCCACTCCTGCTTTGATCCGCTCCACCGCCGCGGATGAGCCCAGCAACTCAACGAGTTTGTCGACGGCGAATTTGCCGGGGTAAAGTTCCGCCACGGCTTCCGCCACCTCCAGGCCCACCAGCATGGAGTACACAGATCCGCGGTCGGTAATTTCGAGGTCCAGGCCTTCACAGTTCTGTTCGCGGTAAAGTCCCGAGTGCGGCGTGAATCGCGTGGGCACGAATCTCACGCCGGGCAAGAATCGCTTATTGAGGAACGCCGCCAGCTCCTGCCCATGGACCCACGGCGCGCCGACTACTTCAAACGGGCGATCCGTCCCCCTTCCCACCGACAATCCGCCCGCTTGCAGAATCTCGATGCCCGGATACAGCAGTGCGGCGTTGAGCGAGCGCAAATTCGGCGACGGGGCCACCCAGGTGAGCCCTGTGGAATCGAATCCGTCGCTTCGGCGCCAGTCCTGCATGGCGATCACGTGCAGGTCGGCGCCAATTTTATTTTCTGCGTTGTACATCTGCGCGAGTTCGCCGGCGGTCATGCCATGACGCACCGGGACCGGAAAATATCCCACGAAACTGGTCTTGTCCGTGTCGAGCACCGGCCCTTCCAGAATCTCTCCGCCCAGCGGGTTCGGCCGGTCGAGCACAAAAAAGGCGAGCTTGTGTTTCGCGGCTTCCTCCATCGCATAGGCCATCGTCGTGTCGTAGGTATAAAACCGCGTGCCCGCATCCTGAATATCGAAGACCACGGCATCGATGCCTTCAAGCATTTTATCCGTAGGGCGGCGCGTGTCTCCGTAGAGGCTGTACACCGGCAGGCCGGTCGTCGCGTCGGTGGCCGAGGGCACGGGCTCATCGTGCTGTCCCGACAAACCATGTTCCGGACTGAACAGCGCTGCGAGCGTTACACCCTCCGCATGGGAAAGCACTTCCACCGTTGAACGTCCATCGCGGGCAAAGCCGGTGTGATTCGTGATCAGCCCGATGCGCTTCCCGCGCAACGGCACGAACTTTTCGTCCACCAGGACGTCAATTCCCGTTTTCGTCTCGCCGTTGCGCACG
>JAAFGT010000059.1 GCA_010365215.1 Acidipila sp.
TAGCGGCGGCGGCTACGGCAAGAAAGGCGGCGGCGGTGGACGTGGCCGCGACCGCGGCAGCCGTTACTAGCCGCTTGTTCTGAGCTCGCCGCAGAGTGCGGTCTTCTCGCTGGCCCTGCCTCAACCGGTTCACTTGCCACGGGTGCAGTCTATTTACCGTTCAGCATGACCCTTTACGGAAACAACACCGCGGCGTTGCCCGGCTATTGGGCAGACGCTATTCAGGGGCAGGCATTCCCGCCTGCTCCTTTTTTTTGCCCGCAGTTTGCCCATCTCCGTTCAATATCCTGATGCGTCCTTCCGCGGCGATTGCCGTCCATGCCCGCAAGATTTCTGCCACGGTCCAAGCTTGCGCGAAACAGCCGCGCGGGTGGAACGGTGCGTCCCCGTCGAAGATTTCGCCCGCAGTGCCCAGCCCGGCGGAATGAATCAGATGGCCCATGGGTTCTAAAAGCGAAGCAGCGCAGAGAGGATCGCGGTGAATCCGCAAATGCGCCAGCGCGAAGGGCCCCAACAGCCACCCCCACGCCGTGCCCTGATGATAGGCAGCATCGCGCTGGGCTGGTCCGCCGGCATAGCAGCCCACATAACCGGGCTGGTCTTGTGCCAGGCTGCGCAACCCGAAGGAAGTCAGCAGACGGCGTGCGCAAACGTCGAGGATAGCGCTCTGCTGCTCCGTTGATAGCGGACTCTCCGGCAGCGACACCACCAAAATCTGATTGGGCCGCAGCGCAGCTTCATTTCCATCGGGGCCGTCCAGCACGTCATAGCAATAGCCCGCGGCGGGATTCCAGAAACGCTGGAAGCCGGCGCGAGCGCGCTTGGCCATAAATTCATAAGCTGCGGGCGGGAGGCCGAGATCGCGGGAGAACTGCTTCATAGCCAGTAGCGCGCCGTACCACAGGGCATTCACTTCCACAGGCTTACCAGCGCGTGGCGTAATCACACGTTCCCCGACCTTCGCGTCCATCCATGTGAGCTGCACTCCGGGCGCAGCGGCTGCGAGCAGACCGTCCTGCGCATCCACTTTGATATTGTGGCGCGTGCCGCGGACGTGCCAGTCAATAATCTCCGCCAGCAAAGGATAGAGCTCGCGCAAAAGCTCCAGATCCTGCGTAGCTGCGACATAGCTGCGCATGGCCTGGAAATACCACAGCGTGGCGTCCACCGAGTTGTATTCCGGCGCACGGCCGCTATCGGGGAAATAGTTCGGCAACATACCCTGGTCGGCGAAGTGCGCGAACGTGCGCAAGATGTTCCGCGCCACGCTGTACTGTCCGGTCGAGAGAGCCAGGCCGGGCAGCGCGATCATCGTGTCGCGAGTCCAGTCTCCAAACCACGGATAGCCGGCAATCACGGACATTCCCTCGGCGACGCCTTTGGCCGGCCGACGAATAATGAATTGATTCGCGGCAAGAGCCAGTTGCCGCACCCAGTCCGGCGCGTCAGCCGCTAGCGCGGGATTGGCAGCGGCACCGTCGCCCAGCAATTTCTGCTCGCGCGCGAGATGAACTCTGTAGGCGGCGCCGGCGTCAAGAGTTGGCGCGGCTTCGGTGCTCAGCACGATGGAAACGGATTCGCCCTCCGCCAGCATGGTCCAGAAGGTGCCAGCGTGCAGGTGGTCTTCGCCATCATCGAGGCCACGTTCGCGCTCGGCGGCCAGATCGTAGTCGCGATACCACTCGTGCGCGGCATCCACGTGCGCGCGAGAGCTGCGCAAATAATAAGGCCGCGCCCCATCGCCGGCCGTCACGCGCAAACCCCGCTCTACCGGCTCGACGCGCATCTGGCGCTCGCCGGCGGACGTAGTAGCGCGCGCGGTGGCATGGTAATCGCGGTAATTCACCAGCGCCTTTAAACTCAGCTGCAACGGACGGCTGGCGCGCGTCAAGCTGTAATTAACGTAAGTGGTATTCGCGCCGTCTTGCATCCACACGCTCTTCTGTAAAAGGGCGTCGGCCAAGGCATACGTCCACACCGGCGTGGTACCTTCCAGGTGGAAGCGCTCGATCAGCCGAAACCCCTCGGGCTCAACGCCGCCGCCGGACCAGCGATTGGTGGCCAGCGCAAACTTGCGGCCGTCATACTCCGCGATTTCGTCGACTTTTGCGATCAGCAGGGTGCGTCCCAGCGGAGGTTGAAGGGCAGCGATCAGCAGACCATGGTAGCGCCGTGTCAAATTACCAGCGATTGTGCCGCACGCAAATCCGCCTAGTCCGTTAGTGACCAGCCATTCACGGCGCTCGGCGGCGGGCAAGTCACCGCAAGTCTCGCGGCCGAAATCGACTGCCGCGGGAAGGCGCTGGTCGACTTGCCGGCCCGCATGCGGATCCGAACGCGGATCCGGACCACGCTTTGCCGGGGGGCTGGCAGGTGTATCGCCCATACTGGCCGTTACTCTCCGCTCTGTTCGATTAGTTTTGCCACCAGCGCTGTCCAGCCCGTCTGGTGGCTGGCACCGAGCCCCGCGCCATTGTCACCATGGAAGTATTCGTAGAAGGGAATCAGGTCCCGCCAATGCTCGTCGCCTTGAAACTTGTCCACGCCGCCGAAGACCGGCCTCCGGCCCTTCGCATCCCGCAGGAACAGACGCACCATGCGGCGCGAGAGCTCCGCGGAAACCTCCCAGAGATTCAGCATTTTTCCCGAGCCCACCGGACACTCCACCTTCAGCTCGTCGCCGAAGAAGTGGTGAAATTTCTGCAGCGATTCGATCAACAGAAAGTTCACCGGAAACCACACCGGCCCGCGCCAGTTGGAATTACCGCCAAATAATCCGGTCGTGGATTCCGCCGGTTCATAAGCCACATCATGGCTTTGGCCGTCGACCTGCAAAATGTAAGGGTGCTCGTGGTGGTATTTGGAGAGCGAGCGAATCCCGTAGGGTGAAAGAAATTCTGTCTCGTCCAGCAGGTAGCGCGCCATGCGCAGGAGTCGCTGGCGATTCACCAGCGATAGCAGCAAGCGCGGGCCGTGCGGAGAAGACTTGCTGGTCTCCATGTGATTCGCCACTGCCGGGCGATTTTCCACGAACCATTGCATTCTTCGCGTAAAGCCCGGAAGCTTGGCAAGAACCTGCGGCTCGAGCGCCTGCACGGCGAACAGCGGAATCAGCCCCACCATGGAACGCACGCGAAGCGGTTGGCGCACTCCGCTGGGCATATGCAAGACGTCGTAATAGAAACCGTCGGCCTCGTCCCACAACGATACGCCTGCTCCCTCGCCTCCGATTTCGTTCAAGGCCCTGGCAATATGGATGAAGTGCTCATAAAACTTGCTGGCCACGTCTTCATAAGCGGGATTGGCGCGTGCCAGCTCCATGGCGATGGCCAGCATGTTAAGCGAATACATTCCCATCCAACTCGTTCCGTCGGACTGCTCGATGTAGCCGCCCGTGGGCAGCGGCGCGGAGCGATCGAATACGCCGATATTGTCCAAGCCCAGAAAACCGCCTTCGAACACGTTCATGCCTTCCACGTCTTTACGATTCACCCACCAGGTGAAGTTGAGCAGCAGCTTGTGAAAAACTTTTTCTAGAAACGCGCGATCCGCTTGGCCGCGAACACGCCGCTCGATCTGGTAAACGCGCAGCGCCGCCCAGGCATGCACCGGCGGATTCACATCGTCGAGGGCCCACTCGTACGCGGGAATTTGGCCGTTGGGATGCATATACCATTCGCGCAGCATGAGGATGAGCTGTTCTTTCGCCAGCGTCGGATCCACCGTCGCCACCGCCACGCAATGGAACGCCAAGTCCCAGGACGCGTACCAGGGGAATTCCCACTTGTCGGGCATGGATAGGACGTCGGCGTTGTAAAGATGCCGCCACTGGTGATTGCGGCCGGTGAGGCGTTTCGCCGGTGGAGGCGGCTGCGCGGGATCGCCCTTCAGCCACGTGCTCACATCGTAGTGGTAAAACTGTTTGGACCACAGCAGGCCCGACAATGCCTGGCGCTGCACTGCTCGGGCGTCATCGGATTTAGCGGCGCCGTGGCGTTTTTTAAAAAACGCATCGGCCTCGGAGCTGCGCTGCGCGAATACAGCGTCGAAGTTGTCGCCAAATTGCGGTATTACCGGTGTCTGATCGGTAAGGCGCAGCCGCACCTGCCCGCGGGCTCCCGGCGCGAGCTGCAGCACATATTTCGCCGCAGCCTTGGTACCGGTTAGCGCGGGATTCACCGCGCCCTGGTTTCCGTGAACGATGAACTCGTTGATGCCGTCTTTCACATACGCAGTGCGGTTCTCTGTGCCGAACAGTTTTGTGAAATTGGTTTCATTTTCCGTGAATAGCAGCTCCGGTGACTTTTCGCAAACCAGCCAGCGCATCCCGTACAAGGAGTGCTGAATCTGAACGGTGGTCTCGCCTTTATCGCTGATGCGGGTGTCGAGTTTCGGACGCTGCAGCGTGGCGCCTCCCCAGGACCATTCATTGCGGAGCCAAACGGTGGGGAGAAGGGTGAGCTCCGCGGCGTCCGGGCCGCGATTGCACGCGGTGATGCGGATCAAAATATCTTCGGCGCTGGCCTTGGCGTACTCCACGAACACGTCGAAGTAGCGGTTGCTCTCAAAAATTCCGGAATCGATGAGCTCGAATTCCGGCTGCTCTCTTCCGCGGCGCCGGTTTTCCTCGATCAGCCGCTGGTAGGGAAATTCCGCTTGCGGATACTTGTACAGATACTTCATGTAGGAGTGGGTGGGGGTGGAGTCCAGGTAGTAGTAATACTCTTTGACGTCCTCGCCGTGGTTTCCCTGGTTGCCGGTAACTCCGAACAGCCGCTCCTTTAGGATAGGATCCCGGCCGTTCCAGAGCGCGACGGCGAAACAGATAACCTGGTGGCGGTCGGAGAGTCCGCCCAGCCCGTCCTCGCCCCACCGGTAGGCGCGCGAACGGGCATGCTCGTGAGGGAAATATTCCCAGGCCGTGCCTTCAGCGCTGTAATCCTCGCGCACTGTGCCCCACTGCCGCTCGGAGAGATACGGGCCCCAGCGCTTCCAGTGAACTTTGCGCTGCGCGGATTCTTCCAGGCGTTGCTCTTCGGCGGATATATCGCGGGGGCTGGTCATGAATGTCCTGGCCTGGCTTGTCCTAGTTGGCGCTCGCCGGCGCGATCTGCACCAGTTGGTGTTTCGCCGCGGCGCCGAAGCTCAGCACATCCATCGGACAGACGCTGACGCAGATGCCGCAGCCGATGCAAGACGAATTAACATTGGTGATGGAATCCTGCTTGAGGGCGAAGCTCATCACGTCGATTCCCACCTGGCAGTTCCGCGAACACTCCCCGCAGGCGATGCACTTATCGTTGGCGGCGATGTGAAATTTGCCGACGCCGGCCCTGGTGGCGAACGCGCTATAGAACTGCATCAGCTTGGCCAGCGGACACCAATAGCGGCACCACACCTTGCCGCCCATGAAGGGATACAGCGTAACCGGCAGAATTCCCACCATCCAGATGTCCGCGTAGAGCCGATAGGAGTTTACGCCCCATTCCGCCGGCCCGCGCAGCACCGCCAGCGTATCGCGCAGCACCATCATCAGGGTGATCGCTGCCGCCAGGAGCAGCACCACTTCCCCCATTTTTTCCCAGGCAATGCTCTTTCGCCCTTTGGGCGAGAGGTGGCGCCAACGGTCACCGAAAGTTTCCGCCAGGCCGCCGCAGCCGCAGATCCACGAACAGTACCGCTTGCCATGCCAGATCGCCAGAATAGGAATAATTCCAAAGGTCAGCACCACGCCCCAGATTACCCAGATCTTGTGCGGGTTATAGAAAAACGTGTAGAAAAAAAGCGGCCATGCGTATACCAGTCCATAGCTGCGCCAGGCCTGGTGGGCGAACGTTGGATCGTTCGCCAATTTCGCGCCTACCCACTGATATTTCACCGCCCACTGAAACAGGAACTCGGGTATCAGAAAAAAGAAAATCCATTGAAACGAAAGCAGGCTGATATAACGCCAGATCTGAAATTTGTCTTTGCGATCGATTCCCCAACGCTTCAGGGCCTGGATGCCGAACACTGTCATCAGCGTGGTGTACAGCACCGTGTACCAGAACGTCAGTGGCCGCCCAAAAAATGAAAGCATTTCGTATCCCCAGCCCCGATACGGCCAGAACTCCGCGCCGGGCCCTGGAGATTTCACACCATAAATCGTGTACCACACCAGGAAGGACACGCCCAGCCAAGCGAACCGGCTGCCGCGTAATCCCGAATAAAGAAGCGATCCCAGCCCACCTGCGGCCAGCAACCCTCCGGCCATGGGCGGAACGGCGTGGATCGCATTTCCATTCCACGCGGCTTGACCGCCGAGGAACCACAATCCTGCCAAGGTCAGAAACACTTGCGCCGCGGCAACTCCGAAATTTCCGCTCCATTCATTTTCGAGCTTGATGCCCAGGGACTTCAGAAATTTAACGGGTAGCTCGGCGCCGATGAGAACAAAGGCATGATCGTAGGGAATGCGTGCCGTTTCGGATTGGGCGCCACGGCTGTTTTCGGATTGGTTGATTTCCAGGGTAGCCTCGCCCTCATGAAACTCTCTTACCTGGGAATTCAGCAACAGTTCGATGCGCTTCGCCGCCACGGCTTCGCGCAGCTTTCGCTCGTTGTCCTTGAACAGCCGTCCAAAATCGGCGCCACGATAGGAAATCCGCACATGGTTTTTTTCGCAGAGCACCACAGCCGCTTCAATGGCGCTGTTCCCGCCGCCCACCACCAGGATCTGTTCTCCCTGGTAATGCCGCGGGCTGTATAAGCGGTGATAAACCTTTTCGCGATCGTCGCCAGGGACCCCCAGCTTGCGCGGATTGCCGCGCTGGCCGGTGGCGATGATGATTCGACGCGCGCGGTATTCGCCTTTGACGGTTTTCAGATGGAAATCCGGTTTCTTCCCCGCGATCGAGATGAGAGGTTCTTCCGTGCGGACTTCCAACTGGTTGTCTCGCACGATCTGATGCCAGCGGGCGATGAGGTCTTCCTTGCGCGCGCCATCCAGCCACAGTTTTCCCTTCGGCGGCGAGCTGTCCGGCTCGGCGTAGACCCACTTCCCCTCGGGGAAATCCTCGATGGTGTTGGCCAGCTTGTTTTTTTCAAGCACCATCGTGCGCAGGCCGCGGTCCTTCGCCGCCAGCGCGGCGTTCAAGCCTGCAGCCCCCGCGCCGACGATCACCAGGTCATAAACCGAGGAATCGCTTCCCTTGGCGTCGGCGAGTTGCGCGACGTGTTCGATTACCTCGAAGCCTTGCGCCATGGCCAGCTTGATCACCGGCGCGCCGGCCAAGTCGCCGATAATGTACATACCGGAGATGTTGCTTTCATTGTGCGCGCGAAGATCCGGCCGGCGCTGTGGCATGTCCCCGCTTGCCAGGATTGCCGAAAAGTTTTCTTGCAGCCTTTGCATCCAGGTCGTCATCGTGCCCTTTGGAAATTCATTTATGCTTTACGTATGGCTCGCCCAGCCCAATCCTCGTGACTTCGGATTCGACGGCTGGCCGCAACTCCAAACCGCAACCCGCGCATTTCTTGGCCGTAGGATGATGCTCCGCGCCGCATTTTGTGCACGTAACCGGCGAAGCGGTGGCGTGAAATTTTCCAAGTCCGCGTGGAATGCGGTCGGGCGACCGAATTTTGGCGCCTGGCAGGAGGAGCATGGCGACGTAGCCGAATAAATTGAACAGGAATCCCGCGGCAAACCAGCCCGTCGAGTTCAGGCCGCGGTGCAGTGCGAGCTGAGCGCACAGCGCGCCGAACACGAGACCGGCCAGCACATACACGCCAGCAATAAACCATAGCGGATGAAGCTGCGAATTATTCTCCCGGTCTCCCAGGAAGGCGCCGCGGGGCCGAATCTGCGCGACGATAAGCCGTGGATAGCGCAGAAAAGGTTGCGACGGAGCGCTGTCCACTGTTGCGCGGTGCCCGGGCTCTTGGCTTTTAGCTGAAGTAGCGACACCGGGCGCCATGAAACAGAGCAGCGCAATGGTGAGCGCCGCCATCCGGCCGACCGCGTGCGCAAAGATGCTTCTCCAATTCATTACACAATTCCCGCTGGTTACCAATGTGCCTGTGAAAATCCCTCCGGCTGACGTAACCGGCGGCTCAGAATGTTACACGCTTTAACACTGCATTCAAGGTTCGCACAAATGACGTACGCGAAATCTGGTCGCTTTGGTTTGTGAATTCCCGGTCGCTCTCAAGTTACTGCTCCAAGTTTCCGATATAGATGAATAGTGCTGTTGCTGATACCACGGGCAAATATTGCGAGTCCAATTCACGAGAGCCTGGGCTAGAGACTGCCTTGAGAATCCTGCTGGCTGAAGACGACGAAGTATCCCGCGCGGTGGTGACCGCGCAACTCAGCCGCTTTGGCCACGAGGTCGTTGCCGCCAAAGATGGCAATGAAGCGCTGCGGCTGATTGAACAACCCAATAGTCCTTTGATGGTGATTCTCGACTGGATGATGCCGGGTCTCGACGGCATCCAGCTCTGCCGCAGCATTCGCGCCCGCACGGGTCACCCCTATGTTTACCTGCTGCTTTTGACCGCCAGGAATACGCGGGAAGACATTGTTATGGCGCTCGATGCCGGTGCTGACGATTTTCTTTCGAAACCCGCAGCGGCCGAAGAGCTGCGCGCCCGCGTTCAGGCCGGCGGCCGCGTACTCGAGTTGCAAGCGGCTTTGGCGGCGCGAGTGGCCGAACTGGAGCGCGTGCTTTCCGAAGTTAAACAACTTCACGGACTTCTCCCTATCTGTTCTTACTGCAAACGGGTACGTAACGACCAGAACTATTGGCAGCAGGTCGAAGCCTATATTTCAGAACGGACGGACGCTCTGTTCTCCCACGGATTTTGCCCGGAATGCTACGAGGAACATGTTCGTCCTCAACTTCGCGAACTGCGACAGATCCCGAAGAAAGATTGAGCCCGTGCTCGCTCATCCCTCAAGGTTTGAACAACAAGCCATTTTTCTGCAGCAGAGTGGCCACCTGCCGCTCGGGTATCGTAAGCCTGGCTTCCACGTGATCTCCTGAAAGCTCGACCGCTGTCCCGCGAAGCGCGGACGCGAAATCGGGATTGTTGTCAGAGTACTGCGCGGCGGCCAGAGCGACGCCCGCCTGAAGAACTGCGGCGACGAGCTGCGCTTCCTGCACCCCGTGGCAATTCAACGCTACGTGGCCGGCCAGGTCGTGCAAAAGCGCAATGTCCACGGCCGAAGAATTCACCGCCGACAGCAGCGTCTGCGCCTGCTCTTGGCTGGCCATTTCCGGGGCTAAGTGGCGAAACGCCATCTCGGTGAACTTGTGATTCATTACTATCCACATCGGGCTATGCCCGTTTGTTTTTGCAATCAGCGGGCCGAGGACAGAAGCGCCCGAAAGACCGGCGCGGCCATCCGCGCGCCGCGACAGTAGCGCCGCGAGCACGGCACGGGGGCCGAACACCAAAGTGGCAGAGTCGGGAAAAGTGAACACGAATTCTTGCCCGCGCTCATCTCGTCCCGCGCTGATCATGGCCTGCCCCGAGGCCTGCGTGATGTCAATCTTCGAGGCCCGCGCACGCTCCAGAACCGCGGAAGGCGAAAACGCTCCTTCAATTATCGCGATCAGCTCTCCTTCAGTAGCCTGCGCGGCGGGTGGAACGGTCATGGCTTTAGTCTCTTGGGTCGCGGGCGCGACGCGGGCAGTTCCGCCCAATGCCCAACTCATCTGGTGCGATTGAATTTCCAGGTCGATGCCCAGCGATCGCGCGAAGGCCTCCAGCTCGCGAAGCCGCGCCGGCAAAAGTTCCTTGCGTAGCTGCGCGTAGTGTGGCGACAGGCGCAGCGCGCGCAAATCCGCGAATCCCACCTCGCCCGCATCCGCTGGGTAGAGCGATAGCGTCGTGGAGGAGAGCGACTGCGCGGCGGCCGGGCGCACCAGCGTTAAAGTCATGCTGAGTAGGAAGATTGCGGTTACGAGAAAATGTTGTTTTTTCACTTAAGTTTTGCGCCTTTTGGGAGTTCTATTTCCTTGCCATTCTTCGACCTAGGAAACGGGCCCGAATGAACTCTCGCGTGGCGGCAAATTACTCCGATGCTACCGCCCGTCTATAAGATGCAGCGGTGTGCTAAGGCGTCGTTTTTCGCCTAAAGTTTATGACTCTGTTCCTTTTATGACAGACAGCCCTTGGCCCTGTTCGATAAATTAACTCCAGCATCTCTCGAGCTATACGCGGAAAAACTGGGGCGATAATGCGCACACGAGTTCTTATAGTCGACAACGATCCTGCCGTCTGCCACATGGTGCAAGCTGCCCTGGCCGAGGAGGGCATCAGCGCGGATTATCTTATCGAAAGTGCGCAAGCTCCGGCTCGCTTGGGCGGCGAGAAATTTGATGTCGTCTTCCTGGCGTTTCAAATGTCCCAACCCGATGGCCTTGCTCTCTCGCGGATGATGCGCGCGTCCGGCTTCAACGAGCTGACCCCGATCGTGTTTATGGCTGAGGAAAATTCCCTGGGGGGCACCGGGCATCGCGTCACCATTGGCGCCAACCATTTCCTGCTCAAGCCATTCGAGCGCGCTCACTTGATCGCCTTGATCACCGATCTGCGGAACGCCGGGCAGATCGACGAGCGGCGCTACCGGCGTGTGCCGGCCGAGTGCAACGTGACGATCGAGGCACACCGCATGAGGCTGACAGGCACGACTCGCGACCTCAGCTTGGCAGGTGTTCTTACGCAAACACCCAGCGTGCTGGCCAAAGGCTCAGAAGTTTCCATTCGCGTCCAGCTCACACCGGGAGTGCCTCCACTGGTCGGGCGCGGCCAGGTGATGCGACTGGTGAAGCATGACGGAATGGGCATCCAGTTCCGCGCCTTGAGCGTGACCGGACGCGTGCGGCTGAAGCGGTTCCTGCTGCGCCAGATGCTGCCCAAGCTGCGAGCGATAGAAGAGGAATCTCTGCGGCCTCGCGGAATTCCGCCCCCGGGAACCTTCCCCGTAAACTAACTGCTCGCGCTAGCTGCTGGCGTCCGAACTTCCTCAAAATTGCCTTCGAGCAAAACTGTCTATTTTGGGACAGTTTTTGTCAGATGTCTTTTGTTACCGTGGTGTCCACCCGGAAGCGCTAGACAAAGCACTGGTCCGTGCGTGGGGAATGGAACAACACATCATAATGAAATCCAAAAAGAAACCGGTGTTCGATGCGCAGAAATTTTTGGACTCGGCCGGACTGGCGAGAAAAGTCGTGCAGTTTCGGAGAAATGAAATCGTCTTCTCGCAAGGGGAGCCTGCGCAGGGCGTGATGTACATACAAGCCGGCGGAGTTAAGCTCACGGTGGTGAACTCGAGCGGCAAGGAAGCGGTGGTGGCGATGCTGGGCCCGGGGGACTTTTTCGGAGAAGGGTGCATGGCCGGGCAGGCCAAGCGCATCGGGTCGGCTACGGCGATCACGCCGAGCACGGTGCTGGTGATCGAGATGGCCGAGATGGTTCGCGTGCTGCATGCCGAGCATAAACTCTCCGACCTGTTCATCTCCTACGTGGTGGCCAGAAACATTCGCGTAGAGGAAGATCTGGTGGATCAGCTCTTCAACTCCAGCGAGAAGCGCCTGGCGCGGACGCTGCTGCTGCTGGCGCGATACGGCAAGCCGGGCATGCCGCAAAAAGAGATTCCCAAGATGTCGCAGGAGACCCTCGCGGGAATGATCGGCACGACTCGTTCGCGGGTGAACTTCTTCATGAACAAGTTCAAGAAACTCGGCTTGATCGAATACAACGGCACGCTCAAAATCAATCCCTCGCTGCTCAGCATCGTACTCCACGAATAGAATTTTCCCGCTGCAACGCAACGCCCTCGTAAGTTCAGGCCATCCAGCTTAGTAGGCGGGCGGGTTTATAGTGGCGGGCGCGGTAAAGAGGGAGGGGAACCGAGATGATTATGACGATGATTCTTCCGGTGTTCTTGCTGATTGCGCTGGTGGCCTGTTTGCCGATCTGGCCGCATAGCAAGAAGTGGGGGTTTTATCCGATCAGCGGCGTGAGCCTGTTCATATTGCTTATTTTGTTTCTGTTGTTGACGGGAAGGTTGTAGCTCCCCGGCACTAGGAGAAGAAAAGGCGAATATGATATGCTGCCCGGCCATGGCGGATTTTTTGAGCAAAGAGGAGTTGCAGGCGCTCTCGGACGAGCTGTCGAAGCTGAGCCCGTGGCACGTGCGAGAGTTTTATCAGAAGGTTTGGGCGGCCTGCGGACTGGCGGCGGGGGTTCCGCGGCCCAGGGTGATTCAGGAGTTAGTGACGGCGTGGAAGCTGCTTCGCAAGTGGAAGTAAGTTCGTGGTGGTGGTGACATCCAGATAGCGACAGTGAGGAAATGTGCGTCAAGCGGGAAATGGGCTTCGATCGCGTCGCGGGGCGGCGGGAAAGCGGCTGCAGCAAACCTGCGCGATATGCCGTGGGCGGGGAATGTGCGCAAAAGCTGGTTAATGCTTCGAATGATGTATTTGCTTGTGGCTAGCGCTTTAGGTTAGGGGCCATGGGTGGTTAGAACTGGGCTTTCTGCTTCCCAGGCAGGGGCGTGCGGTGCAATAACCGGTGGTACTCTCGACCTAGAAACGGCGGGTTCCGCTCGTTTCCCATTCCTATCTCAATCAACCGGGGCAGGGTTTTAACGCGGGTAGTCCAGGCGGCAGCGCCTTGGAATGGTTTGAAGGGGCAGTTTTGCGTGCACGGCCGCCGGCCAAGCCTCGGGATTCTGTGGAATTTTGGAAATGGGGTGACCAGTAGCGGTTGTGGGCCATTGGACGGTTGGGGCATTCAAGTGTCTGCCCCCACTGGGATAGGAGACAAAATGAAGATGCTCTTGTATGCGGTGTTGGTGTGTGCTTGTGGGCTGGTGGTCTCTGCGCAGGCGCAGGGGGACAAAGTTCAGACTGTGCGCGAGACCGGGCGCGGGACAGCGCTCCAAGCAGGGCGCGAAGCGGGATTTGACCAGCCTGCCGAAGAGCGGCTGTTTTTCCCGAAGAACTTCATTCGCGGGTATGTCGATTTCCAGGTAGCGCCGACGCACAATGAGCCGGACCTGGGGCGGTGCTCGGGGCCGAATACGGCGGGATCGCAATCGCCGTGCACGGCTTTTGCACGCTACGTGTGGAGTGGGTATATGGAGATTCGGCCGTTCGGGCGGACGATACTGAAAAACATTTTTCTTTTTATCGAGCCGAAGTTTTTTGGCGGCAACAATGTGCCGCAGTTCAAGTATACGGCATCATCGGCGCCGATCGCCTTTGAACGGGCGGTGGGCGTGGGCGTGAAGCTCACCAGGAACTTCGAGCTGCGGCTGACGCAGCATCGCGTGACCTGGCTGGGGCGTTATGAGGACGTGCCAAAGCTGGGGCCGGCGGACTTGGGAAGCAACGGACCTTACGGCCTCTACTCCACCGTGGCGGTGCGGTGGTATTTCGGGGGATGGAGTGGCGTACCGGTGCGCTAACGCAAATCATTGATTGCGGCGGGGTGCTGTGTTGCGGGGTGGCCACGGCGCGCTGGCTGACGCCGGGAGTGCGACTGCACGCCACAGATATTCGAAGACCGCGGCTTCTGTTTGGGGGGGGCGCGGCGGGTCATTCCCCTGCTCTAGTATCCAGACCTCTCTATTGACTTTGCCGTTACTTCTGGCGACAATTGCCGAATTAATTTCCCCTGAGCGAATCGTCGCTCGCGAGGTTTGTGGACATGCGTATCCTGGTGGCGGAGGACGACGCGGCGCTTTGCAGCCTGGTAAAAAAGGCCTGGAGGCGGAGCGCTATGCCGTGGATGTGGCGCGAGAAGGCTACGAGGCGCAGTACATGGCCGAGCACCGCGATTACGATCTGCTGCTGCTGGACCTGACGCTTCCCCGCCTGGATGGCCTGAAAGTTCTCGAAAGCGTGCGCGCGAAAAAGCCTTCGCTGCCGGTGCTGGTGCTGACGGGGCGCACGGCGGTGGAGGATCGCGTCAAGGGACTGAACCTGGGCGCGGACGATTACCTGATCAAGCCGTTTTCCTACACCGAGCTTTCGGCGCGGGTGCGGGCGCTGTTGCGCCGTGGGTCGCTGCCGGCGGCGATAACCCTGCGCGTGGCCGACTTGGAAATGGACCGCGTGGATCATCAGGTGCGGCGCGCGGGGAAGCGGGTGGACCTGACGGCGAAAGAGTTTAACCTGCTGGAATATTTGATGCGCAATCACGGGCATGCCGTGAGCCGGGCGATGATTGTCGAGCATGTATGGAATCTTTCGTTCGATTCCATGACCAACGTGGTGGACGTCTATATTAATTACCTTCGTAATAAAATCGACGAGGGTTTCGAGCAGAAGCTGATCCACACGGTGCGCGGGGTAGGCTACCGGATGAGCGCGGACGATGAAGCATCGCAATGACCGCGCGTGCCAGGATGCACCCGGGGACGGAACATCGCGGGCGGAAAGTCCCGTGCGGAAAATCTCCAGCCTGAACACCTCCAGCCTGAACAGCTCCAGCTTGACGGTTCCTGCCTTCCTGATTGCGTTTCTCCTGGTTGGCTGCCTCGGAATCATAAGCACCGGTTGGCTGATCCTGTTGCCTTCTTCGTGGCGGGCGGTGCTGGCGGTGGCGTGCGCTTTTGGCGGTGTGATGGCTGGGCCGGCGATGATGCTCTGGCGCGAGTACCGCACGCGAGAGGCGGTTGCGGGTGGCGAGGCGGCGAGGTTAGAGAAAGAAGCTGCCGCAGCGCACGAAAAGCTGCGCCAGATGATGGCCGGCGCGGCGCACGAATTAAGCCAACCGTTAACCACCCTGTATGGAACCCTGGAGCTGGCATTGTCGAACAGGAGCACGCCGGCAGAGGCGCGCGCAGTGCTCGAGGAGGCTTTGCTGCAGGCGCACGCGGCGATGGTTATAACTAAATTGCTGAGTGAGCTGGCGGTGGCGGGGAGAAATGGAGATTCCGCGCGCGCGGTCCGGCTGGCCGATCTCCTGCGCGAAACTGCCGAGGATCTCTCGACGGTCGCGCAGGTGCGGGAGGTGAAGTTCGTCCTGCACGGTGAATCGGCTGCGGTGGTGCGTGCCAATCCTATTGAGCTGCGCCGGTCACTGCTTTATCTGGTGGAACATGCGGTGGAACGCAGCCCCGCGCACGGAACGGTGAAAATAAGCGTGGAGCAAGCAGACGGCTATGCAAACGTGTTGATCACGGATCAGGGTCCGGCCATCGCGGCGGGGGATGTGGCTCACTGGTTCGAACCGTTTCGTCCGCGGTTGAATGGTGGCGCCTCGCAGCGGGATGTCTTGCGCCTGGCCATTGTGGAGCAGGCATGCGCGTCAGTCCGGGGCAGTGTTTCAGCCGAGAACTCAAAGGAGGGCGGCGCGCGGTTCACTTTACGATTGCCCCGAGCATAGCTCGAATCGCGGGGGGATTCTCAGTGTCGTATTTCGATGTAGATGCGCCGGCCCAATCCGGTTTGGGCTGATCTGGCGCCCAAAATAGAACCATCTTCAATATTACCGTTAGTCCACGTAACCCTCACGTTTAATCCAATTTGTTAGTTCATCGATTTGATTACGAAGGACATAAGAGAACTGTGGTCGTCGACCGCGGAAGACCGATCAGCTGTTCAACACGGTTCAACTTCGGGACTGAATACCACTTTGGTCCGATTTCGCGCGGGAATCTGACCCAGATCCGCAGAGTCCACCGAACTTGTGCCGTTGCGAATCAGCACTCTGCAAGCGTAAATCCATTCCCACCCCTTTGGCCCACGTAATGCTTCTGCATTACAGCACCTACGCGAGAAGCCGAACAAGACGTAGCAAATGTTCAGGAGAGCCGACATGAGCGCAGTAGTCTCCGCCGTCACCCCGCTGCAAACCGCCAGGTCTGTGTCCAGGAAAAAAGTGCAACTGCCCGGCCGCCAGTGCGTCGACGCGCGAGCGGCGGCGCTGGAGGAACGCAACCAGACGCTGGTAAACCTGCTGCCGCAAGTGCGATATATCGCGCGGCGAATCCACGAGCGGCTTCCGGCACACGTAGCCTTTGCGGATATTTATCAGATGGGCGTGGTGGGGCTGATCGACGCGCTGAAAAAGTACGACCCGCGCAAGAAGGTGCAGATTCAAACGTACATGAAATTCCGAATTCGCGGAGCGATACTGGACGGATTGCGGGCGCTGGACTGGAGCCCGCGAGAGCTGCGCAAGAAGGCGCGGCAGATCGAGCGGGCGGAGAATGGGCTTCGCGCGCGGCTGGGCCGAAACCCGAGCGAAGATGAAATCGCGCGGGAACTGTGCATCTCCTTGCGCGGCTTGCAGCGCGTGATGGGAGAGTTGCGCGGGCTCGATCTTAGCAGCCTGCAGGACGTCATCACCATTTCGGAGGACGGAACCGGGCAGGAACTTTCTTCGCGGCTGGCCACGGCGGGTGAGGAAGATCCCTACCACTTGTGCGCCAAGAAGGAAAAGATCGAGCGGCTGGCTCACGCCGTGGATCAGCTCCCGGAAAAAGAGCAGCAGGTTCTGGCGCTTTATTATTTCGAAGAACTCACCATGAGGGAGATTGGACACGCCATGGCGGTGGGGGAATCGAGAGTCTCGCAGATTCATTCGCTGGCGATGGTTCGGCTGCGCTCGCTGCTGGCGCCGGCGGCGACGGCAAGCTCTATGGATATGGTTTCAACGTTGCGCGCTCTGCCGCAGAGCTTGGTTGCCGGGACGGTAAGGAACTGAAGAATACTAATCACCACGAGTGATTGCAGGCTTCCGCCGGTTGCGAGCATTGAAGCATTGCTTCCCTGGCGCGCGGCCGAAAAGATTCCCGCTGGAGGCCGCGCGAAAGCCCGGCGAGTTTTAAGTGCCGGTGCGATTTTGCGGTTCGTTCGACTGACCGGAATCTCTCCGCGCGAGTCCACCCCGAAAACCCCGCAGTAGCAGTGGCAGGCCCTCCGCGAAGCTCCCTCAAGTCTTAGTAATTGATTTTCTCAATCTGCCGATGTTCCAGATGGGGACGCCGTGAGCAGGTCACGATGCGTCTTTGTGAAAATGAACAGCAGGCCAAGCGAGGAATATGCAGGAAGCAAACAATTCATGCCAGTGCGCGGAGGCGGAGTGCGTCCATTTTGACCGGGAGGCAAACTTCCGGCGGCTGCGAATCGAGCAGCTGTGCCGGCGGATCGTGCAGGGGAGTTATCGTGTCAGCGCGCGAGAGATTGCGGCGGCTATGCTCATCGAAGAAGATGAGACACAGCTGAGTGAAGTGCTTTTTCGCAATGAGCAGGAGCCGAGCCACGGAAACGCGCACGGAAAACCGCACGGTCCGCACCTGCACTAGAACGGTCTGGCCTGTACCCTGCGTTCTATCCGGCGCGTGCAATCTGCTGAGTACGATCCGGCAGCGCACGCTGGGAGCCTTGTCCACACCATCACCGAGAAACTGGTGATGGAGGATGCCGCGCGCAATGGACTGAAGCTCCGCAGCCGGGGCGCGGATTCACGCGGCCTGATAAATCGCGCCATAATCTCCTCTTTCTGATTTTTGAGCGTTCTGTGGAACGCACGGTGTTTTAACCGGGGCAGCTATCCGGGCTCGTTCGGTCCGACAATCATCCCGCGTCCGCGCAGCCGCCTGGCCGTTAACTAGAAACTCGCCGGCCGGGCGGCGAACCTTGCGAAAGCTACTGGCATCACAGTATTCTAAAATATTCAATCTCCACAGAAAAGAGGGGTACGTATGAACCGGGGCAATAACGCCTTTGTGTACCTTGTTACCGTAGCAGCGCTAGGTTGTTGCCTTCTAGTATCGCCAAGCTTTGCCCAGGAGAAGAAATCCGAGGCTGGGCGCGCGGGCAGCGCGTCCGGCGAGGGCGACCTGGTGCGGAAGCGCCAGGAATGGTTCCACCGGCAGCGCGCCTACCCGCTGGCGCACATTCCGGCAGGTGCGCGGCAACGCGCGCTGGAAGATAAGGAAACCATGCGGCGGGAGCAGCGCCAGAAAGCGAGCTCAGCTGCCGCATCGGAGACGACTGCCGCCACGGGGACAACTGCCGCGGCTGCGGTGAAAGGAATGACTGGCGCCAATGCGCCCTCGCTGACGAAATGGACCCCCATTGGGCCGATGCCTACGAACTCGACGAGCGCGCAGATCGGAGCCGTGTCGGGCAGGGTGAGCGCGCTGGCCGTGGACCCCACCAATGCCAATACGATTTTTTTAGGCGCCGCGCAGGGTGGCGTGTGGAAGAGCACGAATGGTGGCACGAGTTGGACCACTACTTTTGATGACGCTAAATCGCTGGCTATCGGCGCGCTGGCCATTGATCCGAAGAATTCAAACAACATCTATGTGGGCACCGGCGAAGAGAATTTTGCGCAGGATGCTTATTATGGCGCGGGGATTTATAAGTCCACTGACGGAGGAGCGACCTGGAGCCAGACTGCGGGCATCATCAACAATCCTGTGGCCGGGGAGACCATCGCTTCGTTCAACGGGCCATTCAACCAGATCGTTGGCGGCGTCCATGTCGGAGCGATCGTGGTCCACCCGACAATTTCGACCCGGGTATATGCTGCTGTGCAGGTCTTTCAGAACGTGGATGGCGGCGCAGCTTCAGGAATATTCTGCTCCGAAGACAGTGGAGACACCTGGTGGCAAGTTCTTGGCGGAGCGGTGGGCACGGATATTGCCATTGATCCTAGTAACAGCTCGATCGCTTACGCGGCGCTGGGGTCACCTGGCGGGGACAGCATCCTGCCCAGCCCCAATCCTACGGGGGATCCAACCGGCCAAAACGGTATTTATAAGACCAGCGCGGCCAACCTGAGCTGCTCGCAACAGGTGAATCAGTGGACGCTGGTCAGTAAGGCGCCGATGCCCACGGGAATAAATTCCGGCCGCATCAGGCTGGATATAGCCCCGCCGGACCCCGCACGTCCTACAGCGAAGATCGTCTATGCCGCTGTGGCCGACGGCACCGGCACCACGGGTTCGGCCAACAGTGCGGGCGTATTCCAAAGCATTGATGGCGGAGCGAGCTGGACGCGGCGGTCGCCGCTTCCTTCCGGATCAAACTTTTGCGGACCGCAGTGTTTCTTCGACATGGTGATCAAAGTTCATCCGAATGACGCCAAGACCGTTTTTCTGGGAGGCTCGGGAAGCGGAGTAACCCTGCAGCGCTCTACGGACGAGGGATTAACCTGGAAGGATATTACCAGCGCAGCGGCGGGCCAGCTGCATGTGGATCTGCACGCCATCGCGTTTGGTTTCCCTCTAGGCGGGGGGACGAACCTGGTGGTGGGGAACGATGGCGGCGTGTGGACGACTTCGCTGGCCGCACCCGGCAGCGCGGTTACCAACTGGCTGAACTTAAACCAGACCCTGCAGATTACGCAGTTCTATAACGGCCTTTCCATCCACCCCACCGACGCGCGGATTTCCTACGCGGGCGCGCAGGACAACGGCACGCAGAAGCTCGACCAGAGCGGGGTGAATCCACTGCAATGGACCGAAGAGACGGTTTGCGGCGACGGCGGATTTACCGCCATTGACTCGGTTACGCCGACGACGGTGTACGCGGCCTGCCAGGACATCGACATCAACAAGTCGACGGACAGCGGCGTTAACTGGACGGCGATTGATAGCAGCATTCCACAAAGTGAATTCAGCGAGTTTATTCCGCCACTGGTGATCGATCCCACGACGCCACAACGATTGTATTTCGGCACGTTCCACGTCTGGCAGACAACGAATGGCGGCGGCAGCTGGAATGTAATTTCTCCTGGCAACCTGACCACGGATAACACTCAGTTCGGCGTGACGTCCATTTCTGTGGCGCCCAGCAACACGAACATTGTTTACGCAGGGACATTTGACAGCCGGTTGTGGCGCACCACGCAAGCCAATCTAGGCGTGGGCGCGATTTCGAACTGGCAGCAGATCGACGGTGGCGCGCTGCCGGCGCGCGCGATCACACAAGTGGCGGCGGATCCGAACAATGCGGATATCGTATTCGTGACGATGTCGGGCTTTGGCACTTTTCTCCCGGGTGACTCGGGGGAACACGTGTTCAGGTGCGATGCCCTGGCGCGGTCATGCTCGGGCATCTCACTAAACTTACCGAACATTCCCGTCAACTCGATCGTCGTGGATCCTTTGGACGTTTCCGGCAGCACACTCTATATCGGCACAGATATCGGAGTGTTCGGGTCAACCAACCGGGGAACTACCTGGTCCTTCGATTTTCCAAATGCGAACGGCACTCCGAACGGTTTTCCGAACGTGGCCGTATTCGGGCTGGTCCTGCACCCGGCGTCGCGCACTTTGCGCGCAGTGACTCACGGCCGGGGCGCTTGGGATCTGCAACTCCCCTTACTTTTGCCGCCAACCGTGAGTTCGATAAACCCACCTACTGGAATACAGGGTCAGACCATCTCCATGGTCACACTTACGGGTACAAATTTATCCGGAGCGACAATCAGCGCGCCGAATGGCATCACGGTGAGTAATGTGGTAACCACTCCCACGACGGTGACCGCTACGTTCGTGATTGCGCAGAACGCACCGGCCATGAGTCAGTTCATAACAGTAACCACTAGCGGAGGCACGACTTCGGTGGGCTTCACCGTCCAATTTCCGCCGCAGCCCCTGTTATTTACGATCAATCCGTCGAGCGGCGGGCAGGGCCAGACGATCAATACGGTCAGCTTGACGGGTTCGGGGCTCACCGGTGCCACGATAAATCCGCTCACTGGAATTGCGGTGAGCAATGTTGTGGTGGTGAGCGACACACAAGTTACCGCCACGTTTACGGTCGCCGCGAATGCGCCGCTTGGCGCCCAGAACTTAACTGTCACCACGCCCGGCGGTACCAGCACGGGCCTAATCTTTTCGGTAACGCCTCCGTCGCCGACGCTGCTCACAATTAATCCAACGAGCGGTACGCAGGGTCAGACCGTGAGCAACGTCACTCTGGCAGGTACAAATCTGTCGGGCAGCACAATCAATCCACCCACCGGCATCGTGGTGAGTAACGTGGTGGCCAGTGCGGCGCAAGTTACCGCGACTTTCACCATTGCTATAAATGCTCCCGCCGGGGCCCAAAACGTCACCGTAACATCCACGGGCGGCACGAGCAATCCCGTGGCTTTCACCATCAATGCGGCCGACTTTACTTTTGGAGCAAGTCCTACCGCAGCGACCGTCAGTCGTGGGCAATCGGCGGTTACCACGTTGTCGCTGGCGCCGGTGCCAGCGGGCGGGCAGTACCCGGGCAATGTGACGTTTGGGTGCAGCGGGCTGCCGGCAGAGGCGGCTTGTATATTTACGCCGGCGACGGTTCTACAGGCCGCGGGTGCGACGACGGTGAGCCTGAGTGTCAGCACCACGGCTCCGTCGATGATTCCGCCGGCGCCGAGGCCTGGGCCGGGCGGAGCGCCTTGGGGTCTGCTGCTGTGGGCGCTAATGGGGATGGCGTCGACGGGCTGGCTTTTCTTGCGGCGTGCTTCCGGACGCTGGCGCTACGCGTTGTCTCTGGGGTTGGTGCTGGTGCTGGCCGGCCTGGCGATGGCGTGCGGGGGAGGCGGCGGTGGCGGAGGAGTAGTGCACAACGCCGGCACGCCAGTGGGTACGTTCCCGATCACCGTGACGGCAACAGCCGGAGGAGTCTCGCACGCGGCGACTTTTACGGCGACCGTGCAGTAAGGTACCGGGCAGCAAGTGCAGCGGTTGTG
>JAAFGT010000009.1:0-92434 GCA_010365215.1 Acidipila sp.
CGGCTTGGCGTGGGCGGGGCGGGCCGTAGCGGAAAGGGCGCCAGCGGCCGGGCAGCGCGCGGAGCGGCCGGCGCGAGAGCTTTATCAGGCACTGAACAGCCTGCGCGTTGATGGCAAGCGAGTTTTCAGCGTGCGCGACATATCGCTTCGCCGTGATGCCGTGCGCATCTCGCTGGCAGAAGGAAAGCTGGCGTTTCTCGCGCCGCTCGATGGCCAGGTGTATGGAGCTGCGTTCACGGGACGCGGGCGAATACTGGCAGTTCCGCGCGACGCGGTGGAGAAACTTTCCATCTCGCGCTTCCTCGATACACCTCTGGTCGACGAGCCTTTCTCGAAGGCTTACTTCCGGTTTACCGATGACACCGCGGCGGAACTGGAGCGCCAGCTCGGCCAAGCCGGTCAAGCTGGTCAAGACGGTCGGGCCGCGCGGGCGCCTGAGCCGGACAGCGATTTTGCCGAGAGCTGGAACCCGACGGTGAGCAATCTGAATCCGGTACATTCGCTGCGCACGCTATGCGACCGCCTGGCGACTTCCCCGCTGCCTTACTTTTACACCATGATTCTTGGAGATCATACCGGCCCGTTTGACCTGGTGGTGGATGACCGGCGCGTTGAGCAGGTGATGCTGGGGCGGACGCAAACGAGCGGCGGGACGCGGCATTACGACTTGTGGGCTTCCTTCGCGCGCGCTGAGGGCCCGGGCAAAGCTCCGGAAAATGTAGCAGCGGTTTCGTACCGCGTGGAGACGTCGATTGCCGCGAATCTTTCGCTGGAGGGGCATACCGAACTTACATTGAAAGCTCTGCGCGACGGCGAGCGGGTGATTTCTCTTGAGCTCTCGCGCTCGCTGACCCTGGAATCCCTGACCGGGAGCGATGGACAGCCTCTGCCTTACTTTCAAAACGAAGATTTGAGCAGAAAGCAGGTGGTGGAACGCGGAAATGACACGTTCCTGGTGGTGCTTCCGACGGGCACGCGCGTGGGTCAGGAACTCCGATTAGTGGCGACCTATCGCGGCAGCGTGATCAGCGATGCCGGGAATGGCGTTTACTACGTGGGAGCGCGCGGGGACTGGTACCCGCACGTGGCTGGGCCGGGAAATTTTGCGCGGCTGGATCTTTCGTTTAAGTGGCCGCGCAAACTGACGCTGGTGGCCACCGGCAAGAAGACCGAAGAGAAGGAAGATGGCGAATGGCGCACGGGACGCTGGCAGTCCGAGGTGTCGGTAGCGCTGGCGGGTTTCAATCTGGGGGAATATGCCAGCGAGCAGGTGGAGGCCGGGGGAGTACGCATTGCGGTGCACGCCAATCGCCAACTGGAGCGCGCGATCCTGGAACGCCTTGTGCCAAAGGATGCCGACACCGTTCGAATTGCCGGCATGGGCTGGGGCCATTCCGGCGCTGCGAATACGGCGGGCGCTGCACCGGTGCCGGCAATGGCTCCGCCAAATCCCGCAGGCGCTCTGAAATTGCTGGCGCGAAATGTGGCCGAGTCGGTGCATAAAATGGAGCGCTGGAACGGGCCCTTCCCCTATCATCAACTGGAAATTTCTCCCATTCCCGGATCGTTTGCGCAGGGATGGCCGGGACTGCTCTATCTTTCGACGATGGCGTTTCTGCCGCCGGAAGCCGAGCGGCGCGCGGGAGTGGCGCAGCGGGATCAGGATTCGTTTCAGGAGCTGATGCCTTATCACGAGGTGGCGCACCAGTGGTGGGGCAATGTAGTGACCTGGTCGAGTTACCGCGACGAATGGATTGAGGAGTCGCTGGCCAATTATTGCGCGCTGCTTTATCTGGAGGAGCGAAAACCCGGGGAGCACGTGTTGAGCCCGTGGCTGGAAAATTATCGCAACGACCTGCTGGGCAAGATTCCTGAACACGAAAGAATATACGACGATGCGGGACCCTTGGCCCTCGGACAGCGCCTGGATTCCTCGCTCATTCCCGACGGATTCGCACACGTGATCTACCCCAAGGGCACCTGGGTGATGCACATGCTGCGCATGATGCTTCGCGCGCCGGGCTCCAAGGACCCGGATGCGGGCTTTGCCGGGCTGCTGCGCAGCTTGATCGAACAGCATCGCGAATCGAGCCTCTCAACCGCGGAGTTTCAGCGCGCGATCGAACGCGTGATGACGCCGGAGATGGCGCTCGAAGGCGGCCACTCGATGGAGTGGTTCTTCGACCAATGGGTGCGCGGCACCGGCATCCCGCGATACGCCGTGCAGTTTACGGTGAAGCCGCAGGGCGATTCGTTTGTGGTGCGCGGGACTCTACAGCAGAGCGCGGTGGCGGAATCATTTGTGGCGCGCGTGCCGCTGTATGCCACGGGAGCTTCGGGGAAACCGGTGTTCCTGGGGGCGGTGGTCACCGGCGGCGAGTCCACGCCGTTTCATTTCACGGCGCGGGTGAAGCCGAAGCGCATCGTGATCGACCCGAATGAGACGCTGCTGTGGAGAGAGAAGTAGAGAGTAGAAAAACCTGCCGCCAGATGTAAATAAGCTGAGTCGCCGAGATCGCCGTGGCGAGAACGGGGCACCAGGCATGACGTTTGAGACCGACAGCGTTAGCCAGGACCTGACGCTGCTTCTTTCCATGTCCTTGGAGCACAGAAGAGGAACGACCAGGAATGCTTGCCTCCGATCGGCGAGTTGGAATCGGGCTGACAGGTATAAATCCATCCCACAGGTGGATCCTCCGGCGGAAATTGCTCCATCGCCTCGCTTACGGCGTTGAGTATCTCCTGTACCGTAACGTTCTTGAGGTGCAAGGTGATGACTCTAGGATTGACTCCTTCAAGCACGCTCCCCACGACTCCACTTGGTTGCGGGGGGCCGGTGCGCTTGGGCGTGAGGCGGGCGGCGAGTTCAGGTATGAAGTGTTCAGGACGTGTAAGGATCTGGCCGGGGTCCACATTAACCGCATTGAATTCGGGCACGAGCGTCTTCAACACATCTTGGGGATCATTTTCAGCCAGCACGGGATAGATGTTAATCATGTGCGCGGAAACGACCTTAAACTTATAGCCGGGGACCTGATCCATGATCTGGCGCAGTGCATCGCCCAGGCTGTTGCCTGGTTGTAGATTTAGACTCACGATGGGCTCCTGGCCGTCGCTCGATCTCACTTCGAGCCCGAACAAGGCGTAGCCATTGCGCACGTAAGATCCCACTTCGCCTAAGGCTCGCGTCAAAGGGATTCCCGTGCGCTCCAGCGAGGCGGGGAAAAGGGGCAGAGCTAACACGGACGGTTCGGACGCCGGCCCGTTCTCCTGGGGGCGGATGGGTACCGCCAGAATCAAAAGCCAGATCAAAGCGGCACAAGCCTTCCCTTTCATGCGAGCTCCTACGGTGTGAGGGTCACGATTGGGCTGCCTCCATACAACGTCGTTCCATTTTGCACATGGATGAGGTCTATCGCTACAGATTAGTTAAAATACCTGAACCATAAAGATGCGAAATCGTTAAATTAGCAAGCCAATCCTGAACACGAATACAGGACCGAATCGCAGGGTGAAACCTGCTAGCCGGGGGGCCAGCGCATGAGCCTGCCGCCGAGAAGATGCAGGTGCAGATGGAAGACGGACTGGCCGGCGCCTGCGCCGTTGTTTACCACCGTGCGATAGCCGTCGGTGAGGTTGCGTTGGGCGGCGAGCTGCGCGGCGACCAGCTGCAGACGCCCCAGGAGCAGAGCATCCGCGGCGGCTGCGTCGCCCAGTTTTTCGATGTGCCGGCGCGGGCAGATCAGAATGTGCGTGGGGGCCTGCGGGGAAATATCTTCAAACGCGAAAATTTCTTCGTCCTGATAGACCAGCTTCGCGGGGATCTTGGCGGCACCGATTTTGCAGAACAGACAATCGCTCATAGACACCTCTGGTGTGGGCTACTCGGTAGGCGGCGCTTCGTCGAGGCGCACGACGAAGGGCACCACGTTCTGCTCCTGACTTAGCTGGTCGGCAAAGGCCAGCGCGGCAGCTTCGCTGGGCAGCTTGCCGACGCGCACGCGGTAAAGAGTTCCCTGCGGCGAATCCAACGGGGCCACCGATGCGGTGGAGTAGCGCTGTTCCATGCGCTGTTGGAATTTCACGGCATTTTCCTGCATGCGGAACGCGCCCACCTGCACGGTGAAACTTCCGGTAAAGGGGTCGGGGCCGTTGAGCACTTCGATGCGCACCGGCGCGATGCCCATGCCCACCATGTCGATGGCGCGCGCGGCGGCGAGCGAAAGATCGAGGATGCGCCCTTCGACAAAAGGACCCCGATCGATGACGCGAATCTCCGTGGACATTCCGTTCTTCAGGTTGGTCACACGTAAAATGGTGTCGAAAGGGAGGGTGCGATGCGCCGCGGTCATTTTATACATGTCGTAGACCTCGCCGTTCGAGGCGCGGCGGCCGTGAAAGGGTATTCCATACCAGGAGGCCACGCCTTCTTCGACGTAGGGCTGACCGAGGGCGGATAGCGGTTCGTTCTGATTTGTGGAGGGCTGCTTGTTGGAGGCACGCGGGGAATGCTTTGCGGGAGTTCCCGCGGCGCCGCCACTGGGAGAAGAATTCCCGCTGGAGGAAGGCTGGCTGGGCGGAACGCGCGAAGGTTGACGGTGCGCCGCCGCTTTGTGGCGTGCGCAGCCGCTGAATGTCATCAGGGACAGCGCGGCGACTGCCGCCAGCACTGCCGACGCGGAACTCTTCACGCGCACACAACCTTAGCGGGGCTTGGCATCGGCTGGCTTAGCGGCGGCTGGCTTAGCGGCGGAACTGCGCTCCAGATCGGAAGCCAACTCCTGGAGGCGCGCGGCAGCGGTTCGAAGCCCTTCAATGGTGGCGCGGCGGGTGCTGGGGACCACTTCATCGGTAACGAAGCGCTTCAAATGTTCCAGCTCGGCCTCGAGCGCTTTGCCAAAATTTTCAAAGTTTGCCATGGCTTCTCCCTGGCGTGCCTGCCAAATAGAATTTCCGGTATTATAGGTGGCCGGGATTCGTCCCGCAAGGAAACCGATTGCCTCTCTCACCACGAATGCGCTGGAAAGTGGATCGAGCACGTGAATGGTTCTCCGGCCTTTTTGGCGGGAAGCCGGAGGAGGCCCGGCCGAAGCTTTGCCCGGCATGCGGACAACTGGTTGGCGCGACGCAGACGCGCTGCCACCAGTGCGGCACGAGCATGAATTTTTCGCTGGCCGCTGCCGGCAAATCGCTGGGCGGGCTGATGCCCAGCGCTTCGCCGGTGACCGCGCTGATGGTTGGCCTGAACATCCTGATCTACGGCGTGTGCCTGGTGGCCACGATTCAAGCGAGCGAACACCTCAACCTGATGGGCAGCATAAATGGACAGGTGCTGTTTCGCCTCGGCGCGCGTGAAACGTACCAGATTTTGATTCACGGAGAATGGTGGCGCCTGGTGATCGCCATTTTTCTCCACGGCAATCTGCTGCACATCGGAATGAATACCATGGTGCTGGTGGACCTGGGTCCACAGATCGAAGAGGTCTACGGATCGGCGCGCGCGTTTTTTCTTTATGTGGCCACCGGCGTGTTCAGTTTTGTCTGGAGCACGGGATGGGACGTCTTGACGGCGCATGGCATGGGCCCGATGAGTGTGGGCGCTTCCGGCGCGCTGATGGGGCTGGTGGGCCTGATGCTGGCCATCGCCGGGAACCGCGGAGGAGCCTATATGCGCGAAATCCGCGTGCGGTTGATCCGCTGGGTGGTGATGATTTTCGCTTTTGGTTTCCTGATCGGCGGAATCGACAACGCGGCGCACTTTGGCGGCCTGCTCGCGGGTTACGGACTGGGGCGGATTTTCTACGACCGCGAACCGCAGAGCGGAGAGGAGCGTAAGAACGCTTACTTCCTGGCTATGGTGGCGCTGCTGGTGGTGGTGGGGAGCTTCGCGGCGATGATCACGCACTACTTACGGACTTCCTCATAAGCCACGCCATTGGCCGGCAGGCGCACCAGTAACACGGGGCACGCCACGCGGCGAATCACGCGTTCGGTGACCGAGCCGAACAGGGCGGCGTCGAGAAAACGCCGGCCATGCGTGCCCATGACCAGCATGCCGGGCATCTCCCCAGCGCAGAATTCTACGATGGCGTCTTCGGTGTGGCCGTGCAAAATAGCCACGCGGACATTCAGGCCGTCGTGCCGGGCAGCGCGAATCCACGCGGCGATCTGACCTCGCGCGGCATCCTCTATATCTTTTACCTCGTCCACTTCCGCGTGGCCGGAGTAGGCGCTGAGCAGAGGCACCTCTTCCATGACGTGCATCAGCACGAGCTCGGAGGAAAACTTGTGCGCCAGGGCGGCGGCATATTCAAACGCGTGCCGCGAAGTGTCTGAAAAATCGACCGGGCAGACCAGCTTGGCGAGAGTAATCATTGAGCTCCCTTCTTTTTTCCGTAGTGCTCACCGAAGTAATCACCGGAGTTCCAGGCAGGGCGCTCCGCGGCCTGCGCGATCAGATACCCGCAGAGAAAATTGAACCGCGCAAATTTCGCGCCGGATTCAAAGTCGAAGGGCTGGTTCATGTCGTCCTGCGGCTGGTGATAGATATTTTTCTCCCACGCTGCTTCCCGTTCTTTGGCATTGATGGCGGGGTCGCTGGACTTTACGCCGGCTTCGGTGAAGATTGCGGGAATGCCCTGCTTCACAAAAGAATAATGATCGCTGCGAATGAAGACGACCTGCTCGGGCTGCGGATCGGGGCTGATATCGAGATGCAGACGGCCGGCGGCCTGCTGAGCCACGGCGCCCAGGCTGGAATGTTCCGCGCCGTAAACGACCACGTCCTGGAGCGGCCAGAGCAGGAGGTCTTCATCGATGTTCACGTTGGCCACCATGGAACCTTTTGGCACGGTGGGATAACGGGCGAAATAGTCCGAGCCCAGTAGCCCGGCTTCCTCGCCGGTCACGGCAACAAACAAAATCGAGCGGCGCGGCCGCGGATTCATACGGCTGAACGCGCGGGCAATTTCCAGGAGGCACGCGGTGCCGGAGGCATTATCCAGCGCGCCGTTATAGATTTTGTCGCCTTTCACCGGGTCGCCAATTCCCAGATGATCGGCGTGAGCGGTGTAGACGACATATTCCTGGCGCAAGGCCGGATCGCTGCCGGGCAGGCTGGCGGCCACGTTGGGGCTTTGCGTGTCTTCCAGCCTGGTGACTTCATGAATCCTGGCGGTCATGTTCAGCGGGAACGAGAGCGGCTTTCCCGCCTTGGACGCGGCAAACACTTCCGTGGCGGTGTGGCCACTGCCGTCAAAGAACTTCTCCACGGCATCCATGCTTAGAAAGACAGTTCCACGCAACTCGGGAAAGTAGTCATTGGGCTGCTGATGCGCGTCGAGCCAGCGCAGCGAGGGGAACGAAAGATCGCGGACCTGCTCCTGGAAGCTGTAGACCTGCTCGCCGACAGGATCGGCAAGCCCGATCATGCCGATCGCGCCATGCGCGACGGCGATAGCCTCCTTAACTTCAAATGAGGAAAAGTGCGCGCGCAGCGAAGTTTCGAAGTTGGGGGCCTGCAGGACCACGGCAACGATTTTACCTTTTACGTCGATACCCTGGTAGTCGTCGTAAGACTGCTCGGGGGCGGTGACGCCGAACCCCGCGTAGACTACCGGCGCTTCCACGTTAGTTTCCGCGCGTACGGGATCGCCCAGCGAATAGTAGTCTTTGCGGAAAACGAGGTTGGTCGGTTTGCCGCCGCGTGTAAGGGTTAGCGTGGTGTTGGCTTCGTCCGGGCGGTAGGAGCGCAGCGGCACGTTCTGAAAGTAGGTGCCTTTCTCGCCTGCCGGCTCCAAGCCCATGGCCTCGAACTGCGAAGCGACGAATTTTGCGGCGAGCAGATGGCCGCGCGTACCGGTGCCGCGGCCTTCCAGCAGATCGTCGGCAAGAAAGCGTATGTCCGCGCGCAAGGCTTCGGGGCGGATTAAGGCCATGGCATCGTCGGCGGGGTCCACGCCGGTTGGAGCGGCGTGAGTGGCTCCGGCCAGAAGAAGAAGCGCGCCCAGCCAAAGCAAGATCTGTTTTCTAGAATTTTTCATCTCATCCTTCGTGCGGCGGTGCGCCCAAATTCGCAGTTTAGAGCCACGCGCGGGCGGATTGTATCACTGGCGTGCAAACTTCGGCTCGCTGTCACTGGAAAGGCCGCGCGGCGCGAAGTAATTTTAACTGCCGCTGCCGCCACCGTTGCGGGCGATCACTACGCTGTAGTGCAAGCCGGAAAATACGGTCAGCGCCGCGGTCAGGTAGGTGAGGATCTGATCGACGCGCTGGCTGGCGTCATAGGGAAATGCCGTTCCGGCAATAACGGCGACCACCAGAAGGATCTGCACCGCGGTAGTGAGCTTGCCGTAGATGGTGGGCGGAAACCTGCGATGACCGACGACCAGCAGTATGACGGTGGCGATGGTGAGAATCATCACATCGCGGCCCAGGACCAGGATGGTCAGCCACCAGGCGAGGCGATGATTGATGGCCAGGATGACGAACGATCCGGAAAGCAGCAGCTTATCGGCGATGGGGTCGAGGAAAGCGCCCAGCTCGCTTTTTTGATCGAGGCGCCGCGCGAGCTGGCCATCGACGGCGTCGGAAAGCCCTGCCACCAGCAACACCACTAATGCGGATTGGTAATGGCCATAAAAAATAAGAATGAAATAAACAGGCAGAAGGCCCAGGCGCAGGAAAGTGATCTGGTTGGGCAGGGTGAAGATGCTCTCGCGCATTTAGCAGTTATCGCCCTGGTGGAATTCCAACCAAGCGGTGGTCATGGCTGTGGTCATGGCTGTGATTATCGCTGTGATGGGGCCGACTTGGGGAGCGGCGGTGGGGCCGGGACCGCTCATTCGAAGCGCGCCAGGTAGGCGCCTAGCGTGCAGCCTACTTTTTGCTCGAATAGATCGGCGAGCGAAGGGACCGAGCCTCGGCGCTCATCCAGCGCGATGCGCTCGAGGCGGGCCATGGGGAAGAACAGCGTGGGCAGCACAACGGATTCGCCTTCGGGATCGCGCGCTTGCCGAACAAATATGTCGAAAGAATCTACGTCGACACCGCGGAGGGTGATGCCCGCGGAATTGGTTTCGAGCAGCTCGCCCCAAATCCGCTCTTTGGGAGTGTGCAGGCTCACGACAACGACGGAATGGGGCTTGAGCATTTTCGTTTTCAACACTCGGTGGCGACGCTCCGCATCTTATCGCGAATGGGGAGTTGGCGTCACGCGCGTGCGGCGCCGGGTCCTGCGTTCATCGGCGTTTGCGATTTATCGCAGTGCAGAGGAACAAACTAGACGGGCATGGAGCGGCAATCGACGGCGACGCGGAGAACAGGCTCGGTGACTTTCTGAACGTCCGCGGGAGTGACACCGGCGGCGACTTCGCGCAGCAGCAGGCCCTGGGTGGTGACTTCGATGACGGCAAGCTCGGTGACGATCACGTTGACCACGCGGACGCCGGTGAGCGGCAGCGTGCACAGCTTCATGATTTTTGGCTTGCCGTCTTTGGTGGAGTGCTCCATGGCGATGATCACGCGGCGCGCCCCGGCGACCAGATCCATGGCGCCGCCCATGCCTTTCAGCATTTTGCCGGGAATGGCCCAGTTGGCCAGGTTGCCCACCTCGTCGACTTGCAGCGCGCCGAGGACGGTCAAGTCGACGTGGCCGCCGCGAATCATTCCAAAAGAATCGGCGCTGGAAAAATAGGAGGTGCCGGGAACTTCGGTAACGGTTTCCTTGCCGGCGTTGATGAGGTCGGCGTCTTCGGTGCCCTCCAGCGGGTAGGGACCGACGCCGAGCATGCCATTTTCCGACTGGAGGACCACCTCCATTCCCGTGGGAATGTAGTTGGCCACCAGGGTCGGAAGGCCAATCCCCAGATTTACATAAAAGCCGTCGCGCAACTCCAGCGCCACGCGGCGCGCGATGCGCTCGCTTTTGTCATCTCTCGCAGCCAAGTTCTCTCCAGTGCAGAAAGGCGAAGGTCAAGGGACGGAAGTTTCCCTATCCTTTTTTAGTTACGGTCCTCTTTTCAATCCTCTTTTCATACTTACCTTCGAAAATCGCATTTACAAAAATTCCCGGCGTGTGAATCTGGTCGGGTGGAAGCTGGCCGATGTCGACAAGCTGTTCCACTTCGGCGATTACGTATTGCGCGGCGGTGGCCATCACCGGATTGAAGTTTCGCGCGGTCTTGCGATAGATGAGGTTTCCCCAGCGGTCGCCCTTCCAGGCCTTGATGAAGGCGAAGTCAGCGCGCAGAGCGCGCTCCATCACGCAGGGGCGGCCGTCGAACTCACGCACCTCTTTTCCCTCGGCAATCATGGTGCCGTAACCGGTGGGGGTAAAAAAGGCGGGGATGCCGGCGCCACCCGCGCGGATGCGCTCGACAAAGGTGCCTTGCGGATTCAGCTCCACCTCGAGCTCTCCGGCGAGAACGAGCTGCTCGAAGAGTTTATTTTCTCCGACGTAGGTGGAAATCATTTTCTTTACCTGGCGGGTTTGCAGCAACAGACCAATGCCAAAGTCATCGAGGCCGGCGTTGTTGGAGGCGATGGTCAGATGGCGCGTACCTTTCCGGCGCACGGCGGCAATTAAATTTTCAGGGATGCCGCAAAGGCCGAAGCCGCCCATCAGGATGGTGGCGCCGTCAGGCAGTTTTTCCACAGCGACATCGGCGTTGGCTACGCGCTTATCCAAAGATTTCCTCCCACGAAATTGCCGGGCTTCACGAGCGCCCGAGTTTAGTCCCTTTTGTGCAGAGAATTGTAAACGCTATTGGCGGCGGCAAATTCTTTCTCCAGTTCGCGGCTGCCGAGGTTGCGGCGCAGGTGGTCGATGGCCTGGGTAATGCGATCGAGCGCGCGGCCGATGTTGTCGCCGTTCGTCAGGCAGATGTCGCGCCACATAGAGTAGGGGCTTCCGGCGAGGCGCGCGACATCGCGCAGCGCCGGGCCGGCCAGCGAGAGGGGGAGGCCGCTGCCGTCGGTTTCGTCGGTCTCATCGAGCACCACGCTGGCCAGGGCGACGGCTAGCATCTGCGGCAGGTGCGAGACGATGGCGGTGGCCCAATCGTGGGTCTCTGCGTCCATCCACCGGGTCTCGACGCCCAGGGCGGTTTTCAGAAATTGCTCGAGGCGCGTGGAACGGGAATCCTCTTCTCCGACGAGAACGTAGTGGGCACCGCGAAAAAGCTCCGCGTCGGCGGACTCGATGCCGCTGCTTTCACGCCCAGCGATGGGATGGCCGCCAATGAAGCGAGCGCCTCGCGTGAATTCGCGCGCGGCCGCGCGGCAAATAGCCGCCTTGGTGCTGCCGGCGTCGGTGACGATGGCGCTGGGCGCGGCGGCGCGAGAGATCGCCGGGAGATTGTCGAGGATGGCTCCGACGGGGAGGGCAACGTAGACGAGATCGGCGCCGGCAACCGCCAGAGCCAGGTCGGTGGCGGTTTCCGTGACGGCGCCGCGCGTGGCGGCGCGTTCGAGCGCTTCGGGACGATCCCAACCGACGATGGAGGCCTGGGGAAACGAATTGCGAACCGCCAAACCGAAACTGCCGCCGATGAGACCGGTGCCCAGTAAGGCGATGCGCGGAAACGGGAGCTCGCCGCTCACGCCTTATACCACCCGCCGGCCAACCGCCGGAGCGATGATGCGCAGCTCGGCCATAAGCTGAGCGAACTGTTCGAAGTAAAGCGACTGCGCGCCATCGGAGAGCGCGTGTTCCGGATCATTGTGAACTTCCAGCAGCAGCCCATCGGCGCCAGCAGCCACCGCGGCTCGCGCCATGGGCGGCACTTTGTCGCGGCGGCCCGTGCCGTGAGAAGGATCGGCCAGAATCGGCAGATGAGAGAGCTTCTTGATCACGGGAATCGCGGCGATGTCGAGTGTGTTGCGCGTATAGCTTTCGAAGGTGCGAATGCCGCGTTCGCACAGCATCACATTATAGTTTCCGCCAGCCATAATATATTCCGCGCTGAGCAGCAGCTCCTCGATGGTGGCGGACATCCCGCGCTTGAGCAGGACGGGCTTGGCGACTTCGCCCAGCCCGCGCAGCAGGTGATAATTCTGCATGTTGCGCGCGCCCACCTGGAATATGTCGACGTAGGGCATCATCAGCGTGATTTGCGACGGGTCCATTACTTCGCTGACCACCAGGAGGCCGTTGTGGTCGGCAGCTGCGCGCATCAATTTCAAGCCTTCCTCTCCCAAGCCCTGAAAACTATAGGGCGAGGAGCGCGGTTTGAATGCGCCGCCGCGCAAAACTTTAGCGCCGAGGCGCGCCACGTGCTCGGCGATCTTGCCGATCTGTGCGGCAGTTTCCACGGCGCAGGGTCCGGCCATCACCACCACGTCCGGGCCGCCCACGCGCACGCCGTTGCCAAGCTCGACCACGGTGCCGGCCGGGCGAAACGCGCGGCTGGCCAGCTTGTAGGGCTGCGTGATGGTGACGACTTCACGCACGCCATCGAGCAGCTCGATGTCGCGCGGGTCGAGCGTGCCCTTGGTGCCGACCGCGCCGAGCACGGTGTGACTTTCGCCGGTAGAACGATGAACGTCAAAGCCGCGCTCCACCAGGCGGTCGATGACCCGCTGGATCTGCTCATCGCTGCAACCTGCTTGCATGACTACAACCATCACTCTCCCCCAAAAAACTTTTCATGGCGCGGGCTGGTGTGACTCGCGTCACAGTTTGTGTACGTACGGGTAGTACGTTCCGGGTCGGGCGCTACGGGTCGTGCATCACGGTGCGCTCGACGGCCCGCGCTTCGTCGAGGATGCGCTCGAAAAGCCGCCGGATGGCTTGCTCGCTGAGCGGCCCAGGATTGGCGCGCGCGACATTTTCCAGGATCTGGCGCTCGCGCTCGGGCTGATAGAGCGGGTCGTGCGTCTGGCGCTTGAGCTTGCCCACCTCGGCCGCACACTGCGAGCGCTCGTTGAGCAGCGCGACCAGTTGGCGGTCGAGCTCATCGATCTTGCTGCGCCAATCGTCGATGGTCATGGGTTCACACTCCCCAAATCTTCGCGCCGGCTCATTCCTTGCCGGGCGGCTTGCTTTAGCAGCTTGGCGCGCGCGGACACTGCCGCTACAGCTGCATCGATGTTCGCGCCGCCCTCAATTTCCGCCACCAGGGCGGAGCCTACTACGGCGGCGTCGGCGAGGCCGCCGAGAATGGAGACGTGTCCGGGCTGAGAGATGCCGAAGCCCACAGCGATGGGCAGCGAGGTGGCCGCTCTCACGCGGCGCAACAGCGCGGGGAGGCCGTCGGCGAGGGCGCTGCTCTCACCGGTGACGCCGGTGCGCGAAATCAAGTATAGAAAACCCGTGGATACTTCGGAGATGCGGCGCATGCGGGCATCGCTTGAAGTGGGCGCCACAAGAAAAATCGTGTCGAGGCCACGCCCCGCGCCCGCGCCGTGGAGGATGCGTCGGTAGTCTTCGGATTCTTCCGGCGTCAGGTCGGTGACCAGGACACCGTCGGCGCCCGCTTCCACTGCCGCATCGGCAAATGACTGGATGCCCATCTGCAGGATGGGATTGAAATAGGTAAAGATCACCAGGGGAATTTCGGTGCGCACGCGAATTTTGCGGACCAGAGCGAGCACGCCGGCAAGAGTGGTGCCGCTGCGCAGCGCGCGCTCACTGGCGCGCTGGATGGTGGGGCCGTCGGCGACGGGGTCGCTGAATGGGACTCCCAGCTCGATGACGTCGGCGCCAGCTTTGGCGAGCGCCATAACGAATCGCTCAGTGGCCTCGATGGAAGGATCGCCCGCGGTGATGTAGGCCACCAGGCCCAGCTCGCCGGTGCGCCGCAGCTCGGAGAAGCAGCGGGAGAGGCGCGAGGCGGCGGTGGTGAGGGAAGGATTCATGCGGTTAGGCCAGGCGGGAAAGAATTTCCATGTCCTTATCGCCGCGGCCGGAGAGGTTCACGATGACCAGCTCGTCGCGGTGCATTTTGGGCGCGCGCCGAATCAACTCGGCCAGGCCGTGTGCCGTTTCAATGGCGCAGAGAATGCCCTCGGTACGCGCGAGAAGTCGCAGCGCATCGATCGCGGCGTCGTCGCTAACTGCGGTGTATTCGGCGCGGCCCTGGTCGGCGAGCCAGGCGTGCTCCGGGCCGATGGCCGGGTAGTCGAGTCCGGCAGAAACCGAATGGGTGGTGGAGATCTGCCCCTCCGGAGTTTGCAGAACGAAAGTGTACATGCCCTGCAGCACTCCGGGGCGCGCGCCGCCATAGCCGAGCGCGGCGGAGAGCCGCGCGGCGTGCTCGCCGAGAGTGGTGCCTCGCCCGCCGGCTTCGACTCCAATCATTTTCACGGAGGCGGCGTCAAGAAAGGGGTGGAAGAGTCCGATGGCGTTGGAGCCGCCGCCCACGCAGGCGAAGAGCGCGTCGGGCAGGCGGCCTTCCGCTTCCAGAATTTGCCGGCGTGCTTCGATTCCGATCACCGAATGGAAATCGCGCACCATCACTGGATAAGGATGCGGGCCGAGGACGGAGCCCAGCAGATAGTGGGTGGTGCGCACGTGGGTGACCCAATCGCGCATGGCTTCGTTGACGGCGTCCTTGAGCGTGCGACTTCCGGAATCCACGCCGACAACTTGCGCGCCCATCAGGCGCATGCGGCCGACGTTCAGCCGCTGGCGGTCCATGTCTTCGGTGCCCATGTAGACGACGCATTCGAAGCCCAGGTGCGCGGCTACCGCAGCGCTGGCTACCCCGTGCTGCCCCGCTCCAGTTTCCGCGACGATGCGCCGCTTACCCATGCGCGCGGCGAGCAGGCCCTGGCCGATGCAGTTATTTATTTTGTGCGCGCCGGTGTGCAGCAGGTCTTCGCGTTTGAGGTAAATGCGCGGGCCGCCGAGGTGCGCGGTGAGCCGCTCGGCAAATTGCAGCGGGGTGGGCCGCCCGGCAAAGTTGCGGTTCAGATTTTCGACGTCGCGGCGGAAGCCTGCGTCCGCGCGAGCCTCGATGTAAGCCTGCTCGAGTTCCTCGAGCGGGCCGACCAGAGTTTCCGGCACGTAACGGCCGCCATAGGGACCGAAGCGGCCGCGAGCGTCGGGACCGTAGTCGATTTTGGGTTCAGTGGTCATGCGAAGCGGTCATTCTAAGTGCCCATTTTAGCTACTAGGCAAAATATTCCTTCACCGGTTCCAGAGCGTCGAAGAAAGCGCGAAGCTTCCGCAGATTTTTCTTCCCCGGAGCGGATTCGATGCCGCTATTCACGTCGATGGCCGCGGGCCGCGCGCTGCGCATGGCTTCGGCGATGTTGCGGGGATTGAGGCCTCCCGCCAGAACAATCTTAGCGTAACGCGCGGCGCGCCGCGCCATCTTCCAGTCTATCGTACGTCCCGTGCCGCCGCGAAGCCGCGGGCGAAAGGCGTCGAGGAGGCAAGCCTCCGCCGCCTTGAAACGCTTGAGGTCGGCCGGGCGAAAATCGGGCGACGTTTGCAATGCTTTCAGGGTCACGATTCGTTCCGCGATGCGCGCCACGGTTTGCGGTGTCTCCTCGCCGTGCAACTGAGCAATGTGGATGCCGGCAATATTCCTGGCGCGCAGCACCACCTCGAGCGGCTCATTTACAAATACACCGACGCACGCGATGTTTCCCGGCAGCCGCCTAATAATTTTAGCGGCGGCGTGGGGAGAAATATAGCGCGGGCTGGGCCGGTAAAAATTGAACCCCAGGGCGTCGGCGCCACACTCCACGGCGTGGCGCGCGTCCGTCCAGTTGGTGATCCCGCAAACTTTGACGCGAAACATGGCGGAGGTCCCTAGGCCGGGCTCGCGCCGAGCAGCTCGCGGAGCGCGGCTGCCGGGTCGGGCGCCTGCATCAATTGTTCGCCGATCAGAAACGCATCGAAGCCAGCGGCGCGCAGGCGTTCAAGTTCGGCGCGCGAGCGCAGTCCCGATTCGCTCACGGCAATACAGTCGTCGGGGATAGAGGCAACGAGCTGGAGCGAAGTTTCCAGGCTAACGGTAAAAGTTTTGAGGTCGCGGTTGTTCACACCCAGGACGCGAGCGCCGGCTTGCAGGGCTCGATCCAACTCGGCGCGTGAATGCACCTCGACCAGCGCTTCCATCCCCAGCTCGCGGCCGAGCGCCAGCAGTTGGGCAAGCAGCGCGTCGTCGAGGATCGCGGCGACAAGCAGAAAAGAGTCCGCGCCGACCGAGCGAGCTTCCCACACTTGCCAGGGATCAAACAGAAAATCCTTGCGCAGCACGGGAATCCCCGCAGCGTCGCGCGCCTGCTTCAGATTGAGCAGCGACCCGTGAAAAAAATCTTCCTCGGTGAGGATCGAGAGTGCGGCAGCGCCGGCCGCGGCGAGGGAAACGGCCAGCGCGGCGACGTCGAAGTCCGCGCGAATCACGCCGCGCGAGGGCGAAGCTTTCTTGAGCTCGGCGATGACGTTCAGGGAAGTTCCCGAAATGGCCGCGGCGAAATCGCAGGGCGGCGCAGCCTTGGCCACGGCCATTTTCAGCACGGGCAGCGGCACCAGGCGCTGGCGTTTGCCTACCGAGGCGCGGCGCGCCTCGATGATGCGATCGAGAATGGTGCCGGTTTGCGCCTCGGCCTTCAAAGAAACACCCCACACGTTGCGACTCGAGAAAGGAAACGTCCATGCTAGCCGCGGCCCGGAGCGAAGTCAATTTATGGGCACTGGACGCAAGGGCGCGGCGCAGTTAGACTCCGTCACACAATTTCAGGAGGAATCCGAGTATGAACGCAGTCTCTACAGCGCGCAGACGTATGCATTGCGGCGTTTTGATTTTTGCGGCGGTAATGGCGGCAGGGCTGGGCGGGAGCGCCGCCGACAAGCGGCCGATCACGGAAAAAGATATTTTGAAATTCAACTGGGTTGCCGACCCGCAGATCTCTCCGGACGGCACGCAGGTCGCGTATGTGCTGGTGACGGTAAACGAGAAAGACGATAAGTACGAGACCAGCTTGTGGAGCGTGAACACTTCCGGCAGTCCAGCTCCCCGGCGTCTGACGGCCGGGCCGCGGGACACCGCGCCGCGGTGGTCACCCGATTCGAAGACGGTGGCATTTTTGCGCGCGGGCGAAAAAACTCCGGCGCAGATCTATCTGCTCTCCATGCAGGGCGGCGAGGGGATCAAGTGGACGGACTTGCCGCGTGGCGCCTCCGCCGCGGTGTGGTCGCCCAGCGGGCGCGCCCTGGCATTTACCAGCGACACGAACGCGGAAGACCTGGCGGAGAAGCGCGACGAGAAAAAAGCCGCCGAGAATAATGACAGCAACAAAGATCACAAGAAGGCTGACGAGCCAGAAAAGAAAAAGAGCGATGTGCGAGTGATTACCCGGGCGGTGTTCCGCGCGAATGGCGAAGGCTGGCTGGAACTCGGACGCCACGACCATATTTGGACGGTAGCCGTGCCGGCAGGCAGCGTGACCCCGCCCGAACCCACGGCAATTACTTCCGGCAAGTACGACGAAGGAGAACCGGCCTGGAGCCGCGACGGCGCGAAGATCTATTTTACTTCGCAGCGGGTGGATGAGCAGTACTACTCGACGCCGGACGCGAATGTCTACTCCGTTTCTGCGAGCGCGCCGGCGGGAGGGACTGCGCCCGGGGATGCGCCGACGCTGGTGGTTGATATCGACGGGCCAATAAACGGAGCGGCGATCTCGCCCGACGGCTCACGATTTGCCTTCGACGGCTTCATCAATCCGCCGCAGGATCAGTCCAACACGCAATCTTCACTGTTTGTATTTGCAAATGGAAAAGCCACGAACCTCACGGGCAAGGCCGACGTGGAGATAGGCACAGATGTTTCCGGAGACCAGCACGCGCCGCGCGGCGGCGGGACATCGAGCCCGCTGATCTGGACGGCCGACGGCAGCGCGCTGATCGTGGCCACGACCATCGAGGGGCGGTCCAATCTTGTACGAGTCGACGCGACCAGCGGAAAGATCGAACCGCTCACCACCGGCAATCACGAGGTGATGGCTTACACGGCCACGCCCGATGCCGCAAAGATTGCGGCCACAATCGGCGACGCCACCCATATCGGCGACGTTTATCTGATCGATACCGCGACGAAGACGCTCACGCAGCTTACCCGGGTGAACGACGCGCTTTTCGGTACGCTGAGCCTGAGCGCGCCCGAGGAGTTTACCTACAGCAGCTTCGACGGCAAGAAAATCCAGGGCTGGATCCAGAAGCCGCCGGACTTTACGGCCGGAAAAAAATATCCGCTCATTCTGGAGATTCACGGCGGGCCGCACACCGCTTACGGCCACATGTTCACGCACGAGTTCCATTGGCTGGCGGCCCAGGGCTACGTGGTGCTCTACGTCAACCCGCGCGGCAGCACATCCTACGGCCAGGAATTCGCCAACATCATTCAGTACCGTTATCCCGGCGATGACTTCAAAGACCTGATGGCCGGGGTGGATGAAGTGGTGAAGCGCGGCTACGTGGACGCGTCGCGCATGGGGGTGACCGGCGGCAGCGGCGGCGGCCTGCTGACTAACTGGACGGTGACGCAGACGCCGCGGTTCCGCGCCGCGGTGTCGCAACGCTCGGTGGCCGACTGGGCGGCTTTCTGGTATACCGCCGACTTCACGCTGTTCCGCCCTACCTGGTTCCACAAGAATCCTTATCAGGATCCGGAAGAATTTTCGGCGCGGTCGCCGGTGCGCTACGCGGAGAAAATCACCACACCGATGATGTTCATCGAGGGAGACGCGGATTACCGGACACCGCCGGTGCAAGGCGGCGAGGCGATGTTCCGCGCGCTAAAGGCGCAAAAGAAAGTAGCGGTGATGGTGCGGTTTCCCGGCGAATCGCACGAACTGTCTCGCTCGGGCAAGCCGCAGCATCGCATCGAGCGGCTGGAGCATATCGAGGCGTGGTTCGGGAAGTACCTGCAGGGGCGAGACATAAAAACTTACGACCTGCAATAGGGGGCAACAGTTCGAAATACGCCGGCGCAACCGGGGACCATTGTGGTCTCCGCCTGGGTGATCGGCGCGGGTTCTTGCACGGTTACCTTTTCAACAGGGGATCGGCGTAGCGGATGGGGATGCCGAAATTTGAGCCGCCGAAACCGCGCAGAATGGCGTAGTTTACGCCGATTACTTTGCCTTGAAGGTTGAAGAGTGGTCCGCCGGAGCCGCCCGACGTGGTCTGAGCGTCGTAGACAATTCGCTCCCGCTCCACGTCACCGATATGGCCTTGCGTGGTGATGGGGCGGATGAGCTTGTGGTTTACCAGCGCGGTCATGATATTGGCGGGGTTGCCGCCACTGGATTTGACGATCTGCTGCATGGGGCTTCATCCGCGCGCGCCAAAAGCGAATCGAGGCCGGTGGGATAGCCCATCAGCACGACGCGGTTGCCGCTTACCGCGGCATCGGCGCGGGAATCCAGGCCAATCACCGGCTGATTCGGATCTTCGAGCACCGCGCCCACTACCGCCAGATCCGCTTCCTGCGAAATTTTCTCGATGGTCACACGCAGTGGCCGCGGTGCGTCGGGACAGTAACCGTTAACCTCTGCGATTAATGGCTCGATGCCTTCCTGAGTAACCGAGGCGAGCTCGTCGTTTTTCCACCAGGGCTCAACCACGTGACGGTTGGTGAGCATACTGCCATCTTTTCCCACGAGGAAAGCCGTGCCGAAAAAATCGGCGCGCACCTCGGGCCCGCGTCCCTGGAGAGAATAGATGGGCTTGCCGTCGCTATCCTGGAGCGGCTCGCCCTTGGGATTGATTCCCGCGTAGCGCAGGCGCGATCCGCTGTCTTTTTCGCGGAAGGCCACCGAGACGTGCAGCAGGCAAACGCTTCGTGAGTAGGCGCGGATTACGCCCTGGGCCACGCGGCTTTCATCCTCGATGTGCTTGAGCCGGCTGGTGGTGTCCTGGAGCTGCTTGCGAATATCGGAAACTTCGCCGCCAGCGGCGGAGGCGAGCTGCGCGCGAAGCTGTTCGCTCTGCTGCTGCAACTGCTGTTTCTGCGCATCCTCTTTTGTGTCCGCGCCCTGCTTGCTTTCCTGGCGCAACTTGCTGGCGCGTGCCAGCAAAGTCTCCTCGGTAGCCAGGCCGCGTTCGAGCTGCGCAATCACGGTGTAGGCGCGCCGAGTCTCTTTTTCCGCGCGACGCGTGAACAGAAAAAAAATCCCGGCCATGATGGCGGCCGCCCCGAGCAAGCCGGCGAGTCCGATCTTCAGCCGGCGGTCGAGTGAAAAGGCGTCGCGGGTCATTTTCTCGGTGACGGCGAGCGCTTCGAAGGCGGTGTGAGCGAACTGCTGGCCCTCCTCGGCGATGCGCACGCGGTTGCGGAGGTCATCGGCGGCGCGCTTGGTGCGGAGCTGGTTGCGCACGCGCGCCAGAAAGACGACGCTCTCCACGGGACGCCGGATGACGTCATCTGCGCCGAGGTCGAGCGCACGCGCGCGCTCACCCGGGCCAAGAGAAGACAGCACGATGACGCGAATCGCTGCGGTGGCCGCCGCGCCCTTCAGCTCGACCACTGCCGCCGACCAGCAGCTTCCCGGCGCGCCGGCGTCGAGCACCACTACATCGGCCTGGCCTTTCCCGGCAGCTTCAAAACCTTCCGAGCAGGACTCGGTAGAAAAAGTTTCGTAGCCCGCAGCTTTCAGCTCCGCTTCGAGCGCCTGGCGCGTGACCGGGTCGGTCTCTACGAGAACTATTTTTTCGCGCTTGATCACCAATTTCCGGGCCGTCCTTGGCCGTATCTTATCACCGCTGACAACTGCTGCCGGCGGACACTCCGCGTCCCACGAACGGACACTTTGCGTGCGGCAGCCGGACGCGCCGTACGTCTACAATACTGGGCGCAAATAATTTAAGGCAGCGATGGTGTGGCACCAGGCTTGCTTTTGTATTCAGCGCATGAATGGGGTGACCCGTGATGGGAAGGTCTTTGGCAGGATTTGAAGTTCGCGACGCGCCGGCTTTTCCGGGCGCCGGGATTCGCGGCCGTGGCCGTGCTGACGCTGGCGCTGGGGATCGGGGCCAACACCGCGGTGTTTAAGTTAGGTTGGGAACGTCATCGGATCGCGTAACCGCCATCAACGCGAATCGTCGTACCGGTAACGAAGTCCGAAGCCCTCGAAGCCAAGTACACGGCCGTTCCGGCAACTTCCTCCGGTTGACCCCACCGACCGGCAGGGGTTCGCGCGAGAATCTCGTCGTTCATGGGCATGGTACGTACAGGCGCCGTCATCTCCGTTTCAATCCACCCTGGCGCGATCGCATTGACTTGAATGTTGTGCGGGGCAAACTCGATGGCCATGGACTTGGTCAGCTGGATGATCGCACCTTTCGCGGCGCTGTAAGAGGGGACGAGCCCAGACCCAAAGAACGAGTACATACTGCCAATGTTGATGATCTTCCCGCGCTTATGACTTAGCATCGATCTGGCAGCGAGCTTCGACAGTAGGAAAACTGCGTTCAGTTGCGTCTCCATTACGCAGTCCCAATCTTCAGGCTTTTCGTTCATCACACCGCCACTCAGCGATACGTTGCCGGCATTATTGACAAGTATGCCGACGCTGCCGAGTTCGCTCTCGACCCTGTTGAGCGCGGGCTCCAATCCGGCGCGATTCGTCATGTCAACCATCAGAGCCACCGAAGGAACGCCGATTGCTTTTAATTCGGAAAGTACCCGCCGATTCTTTTCGTCGTTTCGCCCGAACACTGCGACGGCAGCCCCGGCTTCGGCCAGTCCGAGCGCAATGCTTCGGCCGATTCCACCATTGCCTCCGGTCACGACAGCCACCCGGCCGGTCAAGTCAAACAATTCAGACGTCTTTATCATGCGCTCCCACATCGAATCACCGGAGTGGCGACCCACCTGCGGCGGTGACGCTGTTTACCGGGAGAGTCTATACCACAGTCAAAAGGCAACGCCGTAAATGCTTATTCGGGGGTTCCGATGCCGTGTTCGAGTTGGCGTAGATACTCTTCCTGGTCGAAAGTGCCGCGTGATTCAACGATGAGCCCGTGCTGGTTGATCTTCCAGGTCTCGAAGCCGGTGATGCGCACTTTGTGCCCGGTACCGCCTGCACCGGTGTTCGTGCCGATGAGCGTCCAGTGGTACAGAGCGCAGTCTTCTTGAACAATGAGGTTGTCCATGAGCACCTGCAGGTCGGGAAAGGCGGACATGAACTCCTGGGCGGCTTGCGTGACGGCCTCGCGGCCCACCGACGCAGTACGTCCGTTTATGCTGAGTGAGCCGTCGGGTGCGTAAAAAGCCGCAACGCTTGAGGGGTTTTTGCTGCACCATGCCGCAGTATAGCGCACCGCGAAATCGCGCAATTTGGCTGGGTCAGCTCGCATCGACTCCTATCGTATCAACCTGCCTTCATAGAAGATAGAAAATGGATAGCGGTCAACTCGGAAGTAGTCCCACGTCCCTCGACGGCTGATTGGTCCCTTTTCTTGCAAATACTTCCAATTCACCGACTACACGGGGAATGGAGGTGACCGATTCCGGCGAGCCAGCAGACATCCGCGATTCAGCCGCAACTTTTTCGAGCGCACGCGCGCGCTCACCCGGGCCAAGAGAAGACAGCACTACGACGCGAATCGCTGCGGTGGCCGCCGCGCCCTTCAGCGCGACCACTGCTGCCGACCAGCAGCTTCCCGGCGCGCCGGCGTCGAGCACCACTACATCGGCCTGGCCTTTCCCGGCAGCTTCAAAACCTTCCGAGCAGGACTCAGTAGAAAAAGTTTCGTAGCCCGCAGCTTCGAGTTCCGCTTCGAGCGCCTGGCGCGTGTCCGGGTCGGTCTCCACGAGAACTATTTTTTCGCGTTTGATCGCCAATTTCCCGGCCGTCCTTTGCCGTATCTTATCACCGCTGACAACTGCTCCCGGCGGACTCACAGCGTCCTACGAACGGACACTTTGCGTGCGGCAGCCGGTGGCGCCGTACGGCTACATTACTGGGCTCAAATAACTTAAGGTAGCGATGGTGTGGCAGCAGGCTTGCTTTTATATTCCGCGTAATATTGGGGTGACCCCTGATGGAAGGTCTTTGGCAGGATTTACATTAGCGTGGCGCTGCAGCTAGCCGGACTAGTGGTGCTGGCGTGCGATCTTTCCGCGGGGCGGGCGATGAAGGTGGATCCGCTCGAAGTGTTGAGGGACGAATAGCCGCGACTCCGGCCGCGCTATTCGTAGCGCAGGGCGCTAATGGGATCGATCCTGGCCGCGCGGCGGGCGGGCACGTAGCTGGCGAGAAACGCGACCATCGCCAGAGCCAGCGCGGCGAGCGCGAAGGTGACGGGGTCGAACGGGCTGACCTGAAAAAGTTCGCTCGACAACAAGCGAGCCAGGCTTGCCGCGGCGATCAAACCGACGAGTATTCCGGCGCCGACCAGCTTCATACCTTGCGTGATCACCAATCCGAGAACCTGGCCCTGCTGCGCGCCCAACGCCATACGGATGCCGATTTCCTGCGTCCGCTGCGCCACCGAATAGCTAATCACGCCGTAGAGACCGAGGGCGGCCATCAGAAGCGCGACGCCGGCGAAGAAGCCCAGAACGGTCACACCGAAACGCTGAGGGCCGAGCGAGCCGGCCAGCCTTTCTTCCATGGGCGTCAGGTCGTAGACCGGTTGGCCGGGGGCGGCGGCGCGCACGGCCTCGCGCATCGAGCCCGCGAGTGCGGCAGGATCGGCAGCGGTGCGCACGACAAGGAACGCGCGGGAGATGGGCACCTGATAGAGCGGGTAGTAGCAGACACCCTTGCCCGTATCCCCCGCGAGAGAGGATTGGTGCACGTGCTTAACCACGCCCACAATTTCCGCCCAGGGGGCATTCGAACCGCGCCGGATTCGCTTCCCGATGGGGCCCTGATCGGGCCAGTACATGCGGGCAAGATTTTCGTCGATCATCGCCACGAGTTGCGTTCCCTCGTGATCCTGCTCAGTGAATATGCGCCCGGCGGCGAGAGGAATCTTGAGCGCGGGAAAATATCCCGGGGTCACTGCGCCCAAGTCACTGTGCGGGCCGGGATCGCCCGGGCCGGATGGCCGGCCCTCGATCTGAAATGAGGAGGAAAAATTGGAGCCGCTGAAGGGCAGAGGAATCGCCGCCGCTGCGCTGGACACGCCGGGCAAAACTGCCAATTTCTGCGTGACTTCGCGATAGAAGGCAACTTGCTTGGGTTCCGGATACTGATTCTCCGGTAAAGATACCGCGCCGGTCATGACTCGGGCAGGATCAAATCCGGGGTTAAGTCTCTCCATCCGCGCCAGGCTCTTGAGGAATAGGCCGGCTCCCGCGAGGAGAACGAGCGCGAGCGCCACTTGACCGGCCACCAGCACGGAGCGAACGCGCCGCCGGCCGCGGCCCGCAGTTCCGGAGCGGCCTCCCTCCTTCAGCAATTCGAAATCTTGAATTCCGGAAACCTGCCAGGCAGGGGCGACACCGGAAAGAATCCCCGCCAGCGCGCCCACCAGCATCGTGAACGCCAGCGCATAGGCGTCGGTCTTGATCAGTAGCCCGTTAGAAACGTCGGGAGGAGCAATCTGAAGGAGAATGCGGATTCCGGCCTGCGCGACTCCCAAGCCAACCAGAGTGCCGGCGGCGGCGAGGACAAGACTTTCCGCGAGCGTCTGGCGGATGAGCCGCCAGCGGCCGGCGCCGAGGGCTGCGCGCACGGCCAGCTCCCTGGAGCGTCCGGAAGCGCGCGCGAGCAGGAGCCCGGCGATGTTCGAGCAGGCAATCAGCAACACGAACCCCACCGCGCCGATCAAGACAAACAGCGGCGTTTTCAGATCGCCGTAAGCGTACTCCGTGAGCGGGAGTGCAAACATGCCCCAACCGGAGTCGATGGCGTACTTGCCCTGAGGGTCGCGCTGGATGATCTGGCCGGAAAGAACGTGGACGAAAGCCTCGGCCTGCTGGCGCGAAACGCCGGGGCGAATTCTGGCAACGGAAAAATAATTTTCGTTGAAGCGGTTCCCGGGGCCGAAATCGCCGGGCGGCAATCCGATGGGAACCCATACCTGTACCTGCGAGGGCCAATTAAATTCCGGTCCCATGACGCCCACGACTTTGTAGGGAAGCTGGTTGAGCTGAATCGTCTTGCCAACAATGGAGCCGTCGCCGCCAAACCAGCGCTTCCAGCCGCGATAGGAAATCACGGCGACATGGTTGGCACCTGGCTGGTCCTCCTCAGGAAGGAAAACGCGGCCGAGCAGCGGCTTGACGCCGAACACCTCGAACCAGTTCCAAGTAACCCGCGCGCCGGGCAGGCGCTCGGGCAAGTCCTGCGCGATGGAGCTGAAGTCCGCCACGTCACCTAGCACGGCGGAAGAGAAGACCTGCCGGCTGTTGCGGATATCGGCGAAGTCGGTGGCGGAAATTGTGATGCTGGCCAGGTTCAGCTTATCGTACTTTACGCGAATGGCGAGCAGCCGGTCGGCGTCCGGGAGACCCGCCGGATGCAGCAGCAGACCATTGATGACGCTGAAAATTGCGGTGTTGGCGCCAATGCCCAGCGCCAGCGCCAGGATGGTGGTGACGGCGAACGTGGGAGATTTCGCCAGGGTTCGGAGGGCAATTTTAATATCAGTCCACATGCCGTGGGTTACGCATGCGGATCGAAAAAGGTTCCTCGCTTCCCAGGAGTGCGAGGGGAAAATGACTAAAGGCCGCGGGAGAGGAGGAATTCGCGCACCACATCGCGCGCTTCGCGGCGTTCCCCATCGACGGCGTAGTTCATGCGACGCATATCGGCGTCTGAAATCCTGCCGGCCAGGCTGAGCAGTGCCTGGCGCAGAGCCGGCACGCGCTCAAGAGTTGCCACGCGCACCACGGGCACGGCTTCGTAGGGCGGAAAATATCCCCGGTCGTCATCGAGCACGGTCAGGTTGAGCGCCGCGATCAGCCCGTCGGTGGAGTTGCCGGCGACGACGTCCACCTGTTTATCCTTCAACGCGCGGTACAGCAGGCCCAGGTCCATGAGCCTGGGAGCTTCGCGAAATTTCAGTCCATAGGTTTTCGCGAGTCCCTGGTAGCCGTCGGGCCGCTCGATGAATTCGTAACCCACGCCGAGCCGCCAGTCGGGTGCGAGTGCGGCGATTTGCGACAGCGCAGTCAGGTGCAGCCGGCGCGCATCGTCACCACGCACGACGATGGCGAAAGTATTGTTGAACCCCAGCGGCGGCAGCACTTCCAAGCCGAAGCGGCGCGCATATTCGTCGCGCACCAGCTTGTAGACTTCCTCGCGGCCGGGCTGCGGCGGCTGTTTGAGAATCGCGGTTAACGCAGTGCCGGTGTATTCCACGTACGCATCGATGCGGCCGGCCAGAATGGCCTGGTGGCAGATGTAACTTCCGGCGAGGTAGAAGCGCCGTTCCACGGGCAGCCCGGTAGCAGCTTCGATGCGTTGCGCCAGCAGCTCGCCGAGCACGGACTGTTCGGTAAAATTCTTGGAACCGATGACGACTGGCCGCTGCCGGGACCCGGTGCAGGCTCCCTGCAAGCAAGCCGCGAGAACAAGGCCGAGCAGCGCCTTCAGGATCACCGGGCGCGTGGGGATGGCCACGATCAGCGCCCGTGCTCGAGCCGCCGCGCGATGAAGCCCAGCGTCTGATCCGCAAGGATGGCCAGTGCGGCTGCGGGAAACGCGCCAGCCAGGATCAGCTGGTTATTGACCATGGCTACGCCCCTGAAAATGAACTCGCCCAGGCCACCCGCGCCAACCGCGGCGGCAATGGTTGCCGTGCCCACGGAGATCACCGCGGCCACTCGTATGCCCGCAACAATCACGCCCAGCGCCAGGGGAAGCTCAACGCGAAAGAGAAGTTGCTGGTCGGTCAGCCCCATGCCGCGACCCGCTTCCACCACGGCGCGATCCACTCCGCGAATTCCGGTGTAGGTGTTGCGCAGAATCGGCAGCAGCGCGTAGAGCGTCAGCGCAAGTATGGTCATTCTTTCCGCGCGCGCGCCCAGCCACGGTAGTGGCATAAAAAAACCGAACATCGCCAGGCTGGGAATGGTTTGCAGAATATTCGCGCCAAAGAGCACGGGCCTGGCGAAAGCCGGGCGCCTGGCGAGGAGTACACCCAACGGCAAACCAACGGCTACGGCAAATAAGACGGCCAACCCCACCAGCCAGATGTGCTCGAGCGTGAGCGTCAGCACTTCATGACGGTTGCGCCAGAAGAAACTCATCAGGCTCATTTAGCTTCTCCCTCTACCCGTGGAATTCCACTGGCATGTTTCCGTACGTTGTCGAGAGCTGCGCCGCCGGCCTCGAATCCGGAATGGAAGGCCTTTACATATGCAGCGGGCAAGGGGTCGTTAGCTTGAAGGAACTCGGCCGGCGAATAGAGCCCGTGCAAACGCCCGGCTTCCAGTAACGCGATGCGCGTGCCCATCAGCAACGCTTCTGGCAGATCGTGCGTAACCAGCACGACGGTTTTCTTGGGGCGTATCTCCAGCGCGGCGAATTCACGTTGAACTTCGGCGCGGGTCAATGCGTCCAGGGCACCAAAGGGCTCGTCCATCAGGAGAATCGGCGGATCGAGCGCCAGAGCACGCGCCACGCCCACGCGCTGGCGTTCGCCGCCGGAAAGCTCCCGCGGAAAGCGCGCGGCGAGCTCCGGCTGGAGACCCACCAGGACCAGCAATTCGCGAACGCGCTCGCGTATTCGCGCCGCGGGCCAGCCTTCTACGCGGGGCATCAGTCCGATGTTGCGCTCGACGGTCATGTGCGGAAATAACCCGACTTCCTGGATGGCGTAGCCGATGCTGCGGCGCAAGCGGATAGGATCCCAGGCAGTGGTGGCCTGGCCCTCCACCAGCACTTGGCCGCCAGTGGGCTCGAGTAAGCGGTTAATCAGCTTCAGGGTGGTGGTTTTCCCCGATCCGCTGCGGCCGAGCAGCACGAGCGATTCCCCGCGGCGCACGCTGAGATCAAGCGGAGCAAGAAGGGTACGCCCCGGACCGTGCTCGGCATCAGGCACGGAGTAGGACGCGGCGCGAAATTCGATTACGGTGTTGCGGGAAACCTCGGTGTTGCTCGCTGGCGAGAAATTATTTTGTGGACTGGGCGGCATGGTAGGTGTGCGAGATAAGTGATGTGCGATCCCCGCCGGCAAGGATTGGCGCGGGGAATAGTAGGGTGAGAGCCTACTTTTGCGCGGGTCCGGTGTCAAACGGAGCGTTCGGAACGAAGGAATATCCGTCGGACCATCAGAGTGGGCGGGGCATACTCTCTTTTTTCATAGAAAGTGCGTGAGTCCATATTGGTCTGGCACGGCGACAGCGCTCCTTATCAACATTTTACAGACATGGAGCTTGACATGCAGTCAGGGTGCGATGTAAAACTCTTGGACAATGGGGGAAGTTCAACCTCTAAGGGGTGCGTGAATGAAACGAACGATCTTGCCGATTTGTGCTTTTGCAATCCTATCCTTTTGCCTCTGCGTGTCGCTTCCCGTTTCCGCGCAGGTAACCACGGGAGAAGTCACCGGTTTGGTCACGGATTCGTCTGGCGCGGCAGTGCCGGGGGCGACAGTCGCCGCGGAATGCCCGGAGACAAAGCAGACGTATACAGCAACCACTTCGGAAGCTGGCGAGTACCGCATCGCCCAGATGGCGGTCTGCGTCTATAAGGTCTCCGCGTCGGCACAAGGCTTTAAGACCTCTTTGCGCGATGTGACCGTTTCCATCGCCCTGCTGACGAAGGCCGACTTCCAGCTTCAAATCGGCCAGAAGACGGAAACGATTACCGTGGAAAGCGCTGCTCCACTCATAGAATATACCGATCAGCTCAACAACTACGTGGATCAGCAGAGAATTAATGACCTTCCATTCAACGGCCGCGACTTCAACTCCATGCTGGGCATTATGCCCGGCGTGCAGCGTGCCCCCGGCGGCGGCTTCATCGCCGTCAGCATCAATGGTGCGCGAACCACCAGCAACAACTATCTGATCGACGGAATGTACAATAACGATCGCTACTACGGCGATTCCGCGATCGGCCAGACCGGCGTGCTGGGCGTGCCGGCAACCGTGCTTCCAAACGATGCGGTCGCGGAATTCACTGTGCAGCAGCTTCCCTCTGCCGAATATGGCGTGAAGGGTGGAGCGTCGATCAACGTGTCGTTAAAGAGCGGCACGAACGATATCCACGGGGGGGCCTACTACTTCGGCCACACTGATGCCACGGACGCGTCGAACACCTTTACCCATGTGGTGACGCCCCTGAAGAACCACCAGTATGGCGCCAACATCGGGGGACCAATCCTCAAGGACAAGCTTTTTTACTACGGGTTTTTTGAAGGCCAAAGAAATTCATCGCTGGCGCCCTATACCCTTAACGTACCGACGCCGGCGCAGGTGGCCGCGGCTCAAGCCAACGCTACCAGTATTTGCAATGCTGGGTCAGGCGGGGCTTGTACGACCTTGCCGGGCGCGGCGTTGGTAAAGTTTTTCCCAACTGATCCCTCCGGCAACAAGGCTTTCAATATACCGAACACGGCGAAGTTGTGGGAGTTTCTCACAAAAATCGACTACAAGCTCTCCGACAAGCACCAGCTTTCGGCCAAATACTTTTTCGGTGATAGTTTTCAATCGGCGCCTTCAGCCGGTTACACGCTGGCACCCCCCAGCGGAAGCGGCCTGGGGCCGGACGGCTTCAACTCGGTTGCTCCGTCGCGGGCACAGTTGGCAGGGGCGAGCTGGACCTTCACCATCTCACCCAGCAAGATCCTGGTAAGCCGATTCGGCTTTACGCGTTTCTCCCAGATCATTGACGTAGCCACGAAGATCGATCCCCGCACGCTGGGCGTGAACACGGGCCCACTCGACGCGGCGGACTTCGGCGTTCCGTACGTGTACGGCAGCTACATCTCGTACGGTTATATCGGCGGCGTCGCCGGCTACCCGATAACCACCCGGCCTGACCAGACCTATGACGTCTCAGAGAATTTCACCTGGATCAAGGGCAGCCACACCATGAAAATGGGGGGCAATTGGCAGTACGCATTCACCGATAGCCTGAGAAACCGCGCGCGTTCCAGTTTAGTGTTCGATCAGGATCCGGACACCGTTAACCAACTAACCCAGTTGTACTTGCTGCGGTTTGATCGAGCTACGCGTAGTTTCGGCTCCACGCAGCGCCATTTGTATCAACATTCCCTCGGGGTGTTTTTCTCGGACGAATGGAAAGTCAAGCCCCGCGTTACCGTTACGCTGGGTCTGCGCTGGGAGGTCAATTCACCCCTCGCTGATTCCGACCGGCAAGGTGGAAATTTCATCCCCGGGAAGGGTCTGCTATCGGTAGGTCCGCAGTTGAAGCGAATTTACGACTTTGACCTCGGAGACTTCGGTCCGCGTGCCGGGCTGGCATGGGACGTTTTCGGAAACGGCAAGACCGCACTGCGCTTCGGCTACGCACTGACCTATGACGTGCCGACCATCGCCACCATCCACGCCCCGCAGAATGCTTCAATGAACGGGAGCCGCTCTGGCGTCTTCACCAATCCGAACCAGGGAGATTTCAGCGTTCGCGTGACCGGTAACTTTATTTCCTCCATCAGCGCCGCGAACCTGAATTCGTGTTTTGATCCAGTGACCAATACTTCGGGAGAATTTATCTGCGGCGCGCAGGGTCCCGGTCTGGCCACGGTCACCCCCCTTTATGGGGCTAGCCCGACGGGAACGCCACCGTTCAACATCTACTCGATCAGGCCGGACCTGAAAACGCCGAGGACTCAATACTTCCAGATGAGTGTCCAGCAACAGGTGGCTAAAGATAACGTCCTGACGTTGGCCTATGTGGGCACGTTTGGCCAGCGCCTATTCATGATTCGCGATCTCAATGCACGCCACATAGGCTGTTACGACAGCGTGAACGGCGTGAACTTCACCACGCCAGCAGGCGTCGGTGGAAACACCAGCGGTCTTGATTGCACAAGGCCGTTCGACAGTATCGTCGATCCCATCAGTGGCGTGCCTGAGTTCAAGTCGATCGGCAATCTCACGAACGACGGCAAGTCGTTTTATCATTCGTTGCAGGCTTCCTTCCGCCAGCAGAACTGGCACGGGTTGAATACTCAGTACAGCTTGACCTGGAGCCACTGCATCGACTGGAACTCCGCCAATCGCGGGTCGGTACGAAGCGGTTTCACTCCGTTCCAGAACCCTTATAATCCGCGCGCCAACCAGGGTAACTGCGATCACGATGTGCCGCTGAATTTCAACGTCGGGGGCGTTTACTCCGTTCCCAAAGTTGAGGCGCTCCATCGCTTGGGAGAAGGTTGGGAAATTGGCGCGGTATTTACCGCGCTTTCCGGCCGTCCGTTCACAGCAGGGGTTTCGTCCAGATTTGACCATTCCGGTCAGGACGTCAACAGCGTGATGCGCGCGGATTGCCTGCTGCCGGTAAAATACAACACGCGTGACTACCTCCACTACGTGGCGAATGCCAGCGTGGCGTTTGGGCTGCCGGCGGACAACACAGCCGGCAACTGCGGGCGCAACACTCTGCGCGGCCCCGGTTTGGCGCAACTCGATGTGAACATCGCGAAAAAGACCAGGATCACCGAGCGGTTGGGCGTGGAGTTCCGTGCTGAGGCATACAATGTCCTTAATCGCGCCAACTTTGCAAACATCTTCGCCTCGGGTAACTCGCAGAGTGGAGGCTTTCAGCGCATAACCACCTCGCCGGACAGCTCCAACCCGGGAATCGCCCAAGGTGGCCCGCGCACCATGCAGTTCGTCGTGAAGTTCACGTTCTGACGACTGCGTAGCCAACCTACTTACCTGAAGGGGAGTCTGATAAACTCAGACTCCCTTTTTCTTTTATGAAGCGCGACCTCATCGCCTGCGTTTTGCTTTCGTTTCTGTTGCCTCGGATGGCCGGGGCGGCGGAAAAGACCAACGTCATTCTGATTACGTTGGATACGGTGCGGGCGGACCGCATGGGCTTTCTCGGCTCGAAGCGCGGGCTTACGCCTAACCTGGACATGGTTGCCCGCGATGGCGTGGTGTTCGAGCAGGCCTATTCCCAGGCGCCGCTAACGCCGGTCTCCCACGCGGCCATTTTGACCGGCACCTACCCGCAGTTCCACCAGATCCACAATTTCGGGGATAAATTGAGCATCAAGCTGCCCTATCTACCTGCAATCTTGAAATTGCGCGGCTACAGTACGGGCGCGTTTGTCAGCTCGATTATTCTGGACCCTAAGAACGGCTTCGCGCCGGGGTTCGAGCGCGGTTTCGACGTTTACGATGCGGGGTTTCATCGCCAGCGTAAGGGTGAAAACCGGTTTCAGTCCATCCAGCGGCGCGCGGACGATACCCTTTCCCACGCTATGCCCTGGCTCGAGAATAATGCCCAGCGGCCGTTCTTCATGTTCCTGCACCTTTGGGACGCTCACGACCCCTACACGCCTCCGGAGCCCTATAAAACGCGCTACGCCGCAGCTCCTTACGACGGCGAGATCGCGTATCTGGACGCGGCGCTGGGCAAGCTGTTCGCCATGCTGCGCGCCAAGGGACTCTATGAGAACACGCTGATTGCGATCATGGCCGATCATGGCGAGGCCCTGGGCGATCACGGAGAAAAGACCCATGGCGTGTTTCTCTACGACGCGACCATCCACGTTCCGCTGCTGCTGAAGCTTCCCGGGGCGAAGTTTGCGGGCCGCCGGGTGAAGAGTCGCGTGAGCCTGGTGGACGTTTCGCCCACAATTCTGGACCTGGTCCTTGATGCCGTGCCGTCGGTGATGCAGGGGCAATCGCTGATGGGCCTCCTTTTCGCCACGGCAGCGCAAGACCGCCCTTCGTTTGCGGAAACCGAATATCCCAAGAGCGCGTTCGGGTGGAGCGGGCTCAAGGCGCTGCGCTCGGCCAATTTTCTGTTCGTGAAGGCGCCGCAGCAGGAGCTTTACGACCTGGCGGCGGACCCGGCGGAGAAGACAAACCTCGCGGGTACCAGCAAGGCTGCGGCGTCGCGGCTCTCGAGCCAGGTGGAAGATTTTCTCAAGCGCACGAGCTCCAGCGCCACCGCCGCGAGTGAATCGGCGATGGACCCGAAAGATGTGGAGAAGCTCACCGCATTGGGCTACGTAGGCGCCAGCCACTCAGCCAGGCAGGGTGGTAGCAACATTGACCCCAAAGCGCATATTCAGATCGCGAATCAGCTCCACGACGCAAACCTGGACATCGAAGACAATCGGCTCGAGGTTGCCCTGCCGCTGCTGCAACGCGTAGTAGCCAGCGACCCGCAGATCTATACGGCGCAGTATTATCTCGGCGTGGCTTACGCGAAGCAGAGAAAGTTTGCCGAAGCGATTCCGCCACTGCACAAAGCCATCGAGCTGCAGCCGGATTCCACCCTGGCGCACTACGAAATGGGCCTGGCGCTCTTTGAGACCGGCGACTGGAAGACGGCTGCCGTACACTTCGAGATCGTGGTGAACAAGAATCCCAAATGGGTGGATGCGCGCTACTCGCTGGCTTCGGTATATGCGCGCATTGACCGCGTTGCCGATGCTGCGGCGCACCTGGTGCTGGTCATTGAGGAAGAGCCTAACCACTTCCGCGCAAATCTTTTGCTCGGCCGGATCCTGACGCTTAAGGGGCAGCCCGATGCGGCCGTGCCCTATCTGGAGAAGGCAGTGAAGGTCCAGGCGGATTCCGCGGAGGCCAATGCCTTCCTGGCGGACGCGTACGAAAGGTTGGGAAGAACCGCGGACGCTGCTGCCGCCCGCGCTCGCGCCGGCGCGCTGCGGCGCAAGCTGCAATAGATTATGGCCTCTCCGCTGCTTTCGCGGCGCAAACTCTCTTACTCTGCCTGGGCTCACGGCGCACGTCCTTGGGTTTCGCGCTGGCAGATTGGCGCGGTGCTGGCGCTTAGCCTTGCGGCTTTTGCCGCGTGCCGGCTGGGCACTGCGTCCGGAAATTTTGCCGCTTCGGCTGGCGCGCAGAAACAGGTGATGGTCCTGGGCATCGATGGCATGGACCCGCAACTCCTGGAACGGTTCATGGCCGCGGGCAAGATGCCGAATTTTTCCCGCCTCGCCGCCGCGGATGGCGTTCACCGGCTGGGCACCAGCAATCCGGCGCAGAGTCCGGTGGCCTGGTCCAACCTGATCACCGGGATGAATCCTGGCGGGCACGGAATTTTTGATTTTATCCATCGTGATCCGGCAACGCTCGCGCCGTTTCTGTCGACCTCCCGGGTGGAACCGCCCAAGCACTCGATTTCCATCGGCAGTTGGGTGTTCCCTGTTTCCAGCGGCCATACACTGCTGCTGCGCCATGGCAAGGCGTTTTGGGAATATCTCGATGAGCATAAAATCCCCGCGCTGATTTATCGCATGCCGGCAAATTTTCCTCCGGTGGCCACGAAGGCGCGCACGCTATCGGGCATGGGCACGCCGGACGTGCTGGGTACCTACGGGACGTTCTCGTTTTATACCGACGATCTTTTCTTTCCTTCGGGCACGGTGAATGGCGGACGAGTCTATCCGGTAACTCTGGAACATTCGCGCGTCTCCGCAAAGCTTTACGGCCCGTACAACACGTTTCGCGAGGGCGATCCGCAATCTTCCGTGGATTTCGCCGTGGTGGTGGACCCGGCATCACCGGTAGCGAAAATTTCCCTGCAGGGACATGATTTACTCCTCGCTGAGGGGGAGTGGAGCGCCTGGATCCCGGTGACCTTCGACCTGCTGCCGCATCTCGCCAGCGTTAAAGGCATCTGCCGGTTCCATCTTCGCCAGGTGCATCCGCGCTTGCAGCTCTACGTCACCCCGGTAAATATGGACCCCGCAGATCCGGCGCTGCCCATCTCCACGCCCGACGCGTATGCGCGCGAACTCGACGAGGATCTGGGACCGTTCTACACCCAGGGAATTGCGGAGGACACCAAGGCGCTATCCACCGGCGTATTCGCGGACCAGGACTACCTGCAACAAGCCCAACTGGTGCTTGCCGAACAGTCACGCGCCTTCGACCGCGAGCTCGGGCGCTACCGAGCAGGGCTTTTCTTTTTTTATTTCTCGAGCATTGATCTGAATTCGCACATGTTCTGGCGGGCCATGGACCCACATCATCCCGGTTATTCGGCGGAGGCCGGCGAGAAATATGGCGCGGTCATCGAACAGCTCTATACCGAGATGGATAAAGCGCTGGGCAAAGCGCAGGCACGGCTGGGCCCGCAGGGCACGCTGGTGGTGCTCTCCGATCACGGCTTTGCTCCTTACTACCGTTCGTTTAATCTCAACACCTGGTTGCTCGAGCAAGGCTACATCGCGCTGCAGCCAGGGGCCGAGCGCTCCGGCGATTACTTCGCGCACGTCGACTGGGCGCACACCCGCGCGTATGGCCTGGGCTTGAACGGGCTCTATCTGAATCTGCGTGGCCGGGAGCGAGACGGAGTGGTGACGCCGGGTATGGAAGCGAACGCTTTGCTGGATGAAATCCGCGCACGGCTGCTTGCGCTGCGCGATCCCGCTTCCGGCGCTACGCCCATCACGCGCATCGACAAAGCTACCGAAGCCTACAGCGGCCCGTACGTTTCCGAAGCGCCGGACTTGTTGATTGGATACAATCGCGGATACCGCGCGGGCTGGGGCACGGTGCTGGGAAGTTTTCCCGAGGGAATCCTGGAAGATAATCTTGATCCCTGGAGCGGCGACCACTGCATGGATTTCACGCTGGTTCCCGGAATTCTGGTCAGCAATCGTAAACTGACAGCGCAATCGCCGGCGCTCACCGACGTAGCGCCTACCATCCTCGCGGAATTCGGCATCGCGCGGCCGCAACAAATGTCCGGCCGCGCGCTATTTTCACCAGTTTCGCCGCCGCGCCCCTAGGCCTACGACGTGGCCGTGTGGCATTCGGCGAGTGGAGGAGTGCTATGTTCGGAAATCGCGTGAAGATCGATGACGGGTTGCTAATGAAGGCGAAAAAATGTTCGGAGCTTGCCGGCTATGCTGACGTCGAGGAGTTCGTCAACCACGTACTCGAAAAGGAAATTACAAAAATCCTGGGTTCCGACGACGAGCAACAGTCCGACGCGGAAGTTAAGAAACGACTGCAGGGGCTGGGCTACATCGAATGACGGTTCGCCGCCAGGTTCGCACGACTGCGCCGTTTGCGCGAGTTCCTGCGCGAAAGGGCAACCGAGGCGGCGGCTGAGGCATGAGGTTGCTCATTTCTGCGGTCAATGCGGCCGCGAACGGCGTCTGCGAAATTCTATTTGCGTCATTGCGCGGCCTTCCTCCCCTGGTGGCGCTTGGCATCATCGCGTTTCTCACCGGCGCGGTAATGCTACTGGCCTATAAGTTCACTTCCAATCAACGCTCGATTGGGCGCGCCAAAGACGTGATGCAGGCCCACGTGCTGGCGGTGAGACTCTTTCAGGATCAAATTGGTGTGGTGTTGCGCTCTTACGGACGAATCCTGCGGGCGACGTTCGGCTACCTGCGCCTTTCCCTGGTGCCGCTGCTGGTGATGTTTATCCCGCTTACGCTTCTGCTGATTCAACTGGAGGCGCGATTCGCTTACCGTTCACCGCGCATTGGCGAGCCGTTTCTAGTTACCGTTCGCGTGGCGCAGCCGCAAGATGTCGCTGGCGTATCGCTGGAAACTCCCGCGGGACTGGCGCTGACAGCGCCGCTGTTACGGGACGCGGAGGGCCGCGAAGTCGTCGCGCGCCTCGAGGCGCGACAGGCGGGGAGCTGGAATTTGCTGGTGCGTCTCGCCGGGAGCGAATCGAAGAAGCAGCTTATCGTCAGCGAACGGCTGGAGAGTCTTTCGACGGAGCGCGTGAGTCCCGGAATACTGGCGAGATTATTGAATCCTTTGGAAGATCCTTTGCCGGCCGGCTCTCCGGTAATCGCCATCGCGGTAGACTATCCGGAACGGCGCATCGCGCTGGGACGATTTAACCTCAACTGGATGGTGACTTTTTTCGTTTTGTCGCTCCTTGCCGGCCTAGCGTTGAAGCGCCCGCTGCGAGCAGACTTTTGACCGCGTAGTTCGGACGAGGCTATCGAATTAATGCAGAGAACGGTCCACAAACGGAAAGCGCTTTTCGCGGGATTGGCCGCGGCCACGCTGATTCTGGCGACGCCGGTAGTGGCTGCGGCTTACGTGGGTCCGGGCGCGGGCTTCGCCGTGCTCTCATCGTTTCTCACACTATTCATTGCCTTCCTCTATTCCCTTCTCGCGCTGGTCACCTGGCCGATTCGTCAGTTGCTCCGCTGGCGGCGCCGGCGACGCGCTTATCAGCGCGCGCGAGTCGAGCGAGCGGTGATCGTCGGCTTTGACGGCATGGATCCGGAGCTGGCAACGCGCTGGATGGACGAAGGCAAACTACCTCATCTTGCTCGCTTGCGCGATCAGGGCACATTTCGCAAGCTGGCCACCACCTTTCCGCCCATCTCGCCGGTGGCGTGGTCTACGTTTCTGACCGGTGTCAACCCCGGCAAGCACAACATTTACGATTTTCTCGCGCGAAATCCTGCCAACTATCTGCCTTATCTTTCCTCGGCGCAGATTGGCGATTCCGGGCGCCGTTTGAAAATTGGAAAATGGTCCCTGCCCATCGGCCGGCCGAAGATGCGGTTGCTGCGCAAGTCCAAGCCTTTCTGGAACCTGCTCGGCGATGCGGGAGTTTTCTCTTCCGTGCTGCGGGTACCCATCACTTTTCCTCCCGAGAAATTTCAGGGCGTGCTTCTCTCCGGGATGTGCGTGCCGGACCTGTGCGGCAGCCAGGGCACATTTTATTTCTACTCCAGCAGCACGGCGACGAATGCGTTTGAAGAAGGCGGCGTGCGTTTACGCCTGCAGAAGAACCCCAAAAGCGGCCGGGGATTCGCCGGCACTATCCCCGGGCCTGGGAATAACGGAGGTTCGGAGACGCGCTGTCCCTTCACGCTGGAGGCGCGCGACAAGAAGAGTGAGTGCGTTCTGGAAATCGAAGGCCAGCGTTATACGCTGCGGATGGGCGAATACTCGGAATGGATTGAAGTGAGCTTTCGCGCCGGCCGGGGCTCGCGCGCGCGCGGTATCTGCCGGTTCCTGCTGAAGCAACTGGCGCCCGATGTCGAGGTTTACGTCACCCCGGTGAATATCGATCCGCGCCGCCCGGCATTGCCTATTTCGCATCCGCTGTCTTATTCGGTGTACCTGGGAAAACTGCTCGGGCCTTACGCCACGCTGGGGCTGGCGGAAGATACCTGGGGACTCAATGAAGGCGTGCTCGACGACAATTCATTTCTCGAGCAGTGCTACCTGATTCACGACGAGCGCGAGAAAATGTTTTTTGATGCGCTGGAAAAAACCGCTCGCGGCGTGTGTATCTGCGTTTTTGACATTACCGACCGCGTGCAACACATGTTCTGGCGTTACCTGGAAAAAGACCATCCCGCCGCCGAAGCGACTGCCGGCGCGCCGCAGCGTCGTGACGCCATCGAGCAGATGTACGTGCGCATGGACGCTCTGGTGGGACGGGTGATGGAGCAAGTGGACGACAAGACGCTGGTGTTGGTGGTGTCCGACCACGGCTTCCAGTCTTTCGCTCGCGGCGTCAACCTCAACCGCTGGCTGCTGGATAACGGTTATCTGGCACTGAAAGACGGGGCCACGGGCACGCACGACTGGTTCGCCGACGTCGACTGGTCGAAGACGCAGGCCTTCGCCATGGGACTCAATGGCATCTACGTCAATCAGCGGAACCGCGAGCGCGACGGCATCATCGAACCGGGGAAAGACACGCAGGAATTAATACGCGAGCTTTGCGCGAAACTTACCGGCCTGGCCGATCCAGCTTCGGGTCAGGTTGGGGTCACCGAGGTGTTTGACCGGCGCAACGTTTACAACGGCCCGTACGTTGACGGGTCGCCCGATCTGGTGATTTGCTACGCGCGCGGCTACCGCGCGGCCTGGGAATCCGTGAAGGGACAAGTGGCCGGCGAGATTTTTTCAGACAATAACAAAGCCTGGAGCGGCGATCACTGCATCGACCCGCGCCTGGTTCCCGGAGTGCTATTCTCCAATCATAAAATTGAGGCCGCAGCGCCGGCCATTGTGGACGTGGCGCCGACGATGCTCGAACTCTTCGGCGTGAAGCTTCCCGCACACTTTGATGGCAAAGCGTGGAGCATTTCAACTTTGTAATGTGAGGTAAGGCGATTTACCGCGGCTGCGTTTGCGGCGCCAGCGACCTGCCTTGCATCAGTTTGGGAATTTTGTAGCCTGCCAAGTCCATCATGGTAGGGGCCATGTCCAGCAACTTCGCGCCCTGGTATTCGCCGCGCAATGCCAGGTTCGGCGCCACGAGAATGAATGCGCCAAATTGGGCGTGGTTGCAAGCGTCCGGGCCGGTATCGTTTTCCTGCACATGGAATCGCCCATGGCCCACGCTGCCGATCGAACGCCAGTACAGACCGCCAAAATGCACGATCAGGTCCGGAGCTACGTTGCGCACGTGGCGATAGATCTCGGTGGGCTTGAATACCAGTGAATTGAGCGGTTCGCCGCGGTCGTCGCGCAATGCCAGAAACCTGGCCTTCATTTCATCCTGAAACGCCGGATAATCCACCGCGGGAATAATCCCCTGCGGCTCGCGGCCTTGCATGTTAAAAAACACGCGCGCGTAATAGCCGCCTTCGCTCCACACTTTGGTTTTCGACCAATTCACTTTCAGCTTATCGAACGGGGTGATTTCCGTGGGCATCTCCTCCACGACCAACAGGCCTTCGTGGATCAGCCATTCATTCACGGCGAAGCCGCCATCCAGGCGCTGCGCACCGTGGTCCGAGACCACCAGCAGCACGGTGTCCGCAGGCAAAGCCTGAAGCACGATGCCGATCTGCTGGTCGAGCCAGCGGTAATATTCGGGGATTACATCCTCGTAGGGATTGCCCGCCTGGTACTGCACGTGTTTCTTGTCGAAGAAATTCCAGAAGCCGTGATGCACGCGATCGAGGCCGATGTCCACGAAATGAAAATAGTCCCAGGGCTGCTCTTTCATCAGCCAGTGGACCACCTTCCACTGCTTGCGGCTCATCTCGAAAATCTGCTTCTTCAGCCAGCCTTTGTCGTCGGTGCGGAAGCCTTTGACATCCACCGGATATTCGCCGACCAACTCGTTGATTTTTGTTTTCAGCGCAGCCGGATGAGTGAACTCTTTATCTTTCGTATTAGGCGTCAAAAAGCATCCGATGCTGATGCCGTGGATCCGCCGGGGCGGATAGCCTGGCGGCACACCCACCACGATGGATTTTTTTCCATCGCGCGCCAGGTAATCCCAGATAGCGGGCTGCTCGATGGAATCAGCGTTGGTGATGCCCAGCTTGTCGTAGGAGTGGTCGCGGCGATTGCGAAACCCGTAGACCCCCAGCGATCCGGGATCTTGGCTGGTGGAGAGGCACATCCAGGCCGGCACGGTGATCGGCGGAATCACACTTTCCAGGCGGCCGTACGTGCCGCGGGCCATCAGGGCGCGGATATTTTTGAGGCGCGGGTCACCGAGCAGAACTTCAGGTGCGGCGCAGTCCAGTCCGATAACGCAAATTTTCATGCAATGCCCCGGAAATTTTCGCGCGGCGCATCTGCGCAAAACTCTGCGCCAAAAACTGCGGAGCTAGCGAGTTTCATTGCGGTAAACCTTTCCGCCTTTCATTACAAATGCCATGTGTTCGAGCGTTGCAATATTTTCGAGGGGGTTTTCCCGCACAGCGATGATGTCGGCAAATTTGCCTTTCTCAACGGCGCCGACACGGTCCGCCCAGCCCAGCAGGTCAGCAGCCTCGATGGTCGCCGTCTGTATCGCTTTGATGGGGGTAAAACCGTACTTTACGTACACGGCGAACTGTTTGCCATTATCGCCGTGCGGAATTACCGCAGCGTCGGTGCCGAAAGCGATGCGCACACCCATAGCCAGCGCCCGCTGGGTGACGCGGATCTGCGACTGCCCGGCAATTTTTTCCTTCTCGATATATTCGTCCGGTGATTTTCCCGCGCGCTGGAGGATCACTTCGTCGTCGTAGAGATCGGCCACCAAAAATGTGCCGCGCTCCTTCATCATCCTCAGCGCCTCGTCGTCCAGAAAGCTGCCGTGCTCGATGGAGGCCACGCCGGCGCGAATGGCGTCCTTGGCTCCCGCCGCGCCGTGCGCGTGACACGCCACTTTCAGCCCGGCTTTGCCCGCTTCTTCCACCGCGGCGCGCAGCTCGTCGTAGGAGAACTCTTGCGCGCCAGGCTGGCTGTGCAGAGTGAGGACTGCCCCGGTGGCCAGCACCTTGATGACGCCCGCACCGTGGCGGATGATTTCCCGCACGCGTTGCCGCACCTGGTCGGCGCCGTCCGCCTGGCCGAAACGCAGGTCGAGCGGCAGCACGATATCCGGCGCAAGCCCGGTAATGGCTCCCGCGCCGCCGGAGATGGTGACGTAAGCGCCGGCAGGAACGATGCGCGGCCCATCGACGATGCCTTTGTCGATGGCATCACGCAGGGCCACATCGGTGAACGCGCGAAAAGTGCCTACGTCGCGCACCGTGGTGAATCCGGCGGCTAGCGTTGCGCGCGCGTGCGGAATACTGCGGAACGCAACTTCCGCGCCGCTCAGTTGCAAAGGACCTGCGGCGGAATAGTTCCCCGTGCCGTCGCTATCGGCCAGATGGGTGTGCATGTCCAAAAGGCCGGGCAAGCAGGTAACCTGGCGCAAATCGATATGCAGCGACTGGGCCGGCGCTTCCGTTTGCTGCGACGCGCCGACCGCCACAATTCTTTCGCCTTCGATGACGATGCGTTGATCGCGCTCTATTTTCCCGGTGCGCACGTCCAGCAGCCTCCCGCAATCCAGCACTGTAACGGCCGCAGGCAACGGCGTTTGGGCGTTGGCGGTTCCGGGGATGAGGGCGGTAATGATTACGGCAGACGCAGCGAATAAGATAAGTCTTTTCTTCATAATTGACCCTGGCGCGGCAGTCTAACACGAGCTTAGCGCGGCTAGCGGGAATCACGCGCGGGAGGGGGCGCGCTGTCGTTGGGTGCGGAATCGAGAAACCGGCGAATGGCTGCGAGTACCTGCCGATACATCTGCGGTGTTACCAGCCCAGTTTGCGTGTTCTGCTGGCTGGGATGGTAGGCTGCGAACAGCTGCGACTCCGGGATCACCCTGGCCTTCCCATGCGGCAAATTTTTCGGATGATTTGCGCACGATGCAGAGAAACCGGGCAGGGCATAACTGGCGCCGTGGCGAAACGTGTAGCCAGCGCGCGAACTGATCTTGCCGCACTCCATCAACATTTTCAGATAACCGTCGAAGGCGATTTTTCCCAGGGCCAGCACCGCTCGCGGACGCAGCAGCTCCAGCTCGGCGATGAGATACTGCCGGCAGTTGGCGATTTCCGACGGCAGCGGCTTATTGTCCGGCGGGGCGCAACGCGCTGTGGCGCTGATGAAAGCGCCGCGCAGATCCAGTCCATCACCAGCATGGTGCGAGACGGGCTGCGAAGCGAATCCGGCTTCGAACAGACGCGCATACAGAAAATCGCCTGAACGGTCGCCGGTAAACATCCGCCCGGTGCGATTGGCGCCATGCGCGGCAGGAGCCAGGCCCAGAATCACCAGCTTGGCGCGGGGATCGCCGAAGCCCGGCACCGGCTTGCCCCAGTACGTTTCACCGCGAAAGGCGCGGCGCTTTGTGGAAGCCACCGATTCGCGATACATCACCAGCCGCGGGCATAGCCGGCAGGAAATAACGGCCTGGTTGATGACGGCGAGCTGGCTCTCAGGAGTCATGGCGACTTTCATCGGGGGGGAAACGGGAACATGGTGGAAGATTCTTTGGCGTGTTTTCTATTTTTCGGCAGGGATGGGCGGTAAATTCATTTCCGGGACGCGCCCGCGGACCATCAGCGTCGCGCCGGTGGCCGCTTGGACCTCTTCCGGCGTAATCCCTGGAGCCACTTCGCGCAGCACCAGCCCTTCCCTGGTCACATCGATCACGGCCATGTCGGTTACGATGGTGTGCACGCATTCGAGCGCGGTCAGCGGATAGGTGCACTCGCGCACAACCTTGGGGCTGCCGTCCTTGGTTGCGTGCTCCATGCAGACAATCAGCCGGCGCGAGCCCGAGGCAATATCCATGGCCCCACCGATGCCACCCGAGCCTTTCTGGCCGGGCACTTTCCAATTGGCCAGGTCGCCTTTTTCTGAAACCTGCAAGCCGCCAAGCATGGCTACATCCAGATGGCCGCCGCGGGTCATGGCATGAGCATCGGCCTGATGAAAATAAGACGCGCCAGGCAGCGCGGTCACGGGCACCTTCATCGCATCCACCAGGTCGTAATCCTCTTCTCCCGGTTTGCTGCGCGGGCCCATGCCGAGAATTCCGTTCTCGCTGTGAAAATGGATCGTGAACTTTTTCGGCACATACGCGGCCACAAGATTGGGAATCCCCCAGCCAAGATTTACGTACGCGCCGTCCGGAAGCTCCAGCGCGGCGCGCTGGGCGATCTGCTCACGGGTGAGGGTAGGCTTAGACATTGCGGAGCCCCTTGGCCTGCACGATGCGATGAACATAAATGGATGGCGTGATGATGACTTCGGGATCAAGCGCGCCCACCGGAACTATTTCGTCGACTTCGACGATGGTGGTCTTGGCCGCGGTGGCCATGATGGGATTGAAATTCCGGGCGGCTTTGCGGTAGACCAGATTTCCCAGGGCGTCGGCCTTCCACGCCTTGATAAACGCGAAGTCCGCGCCCAGCGCCTGTTCGAGGATGGCGCGGCGTCCCTCGAAGGTGCGCTCCTCCTTGCCGTTAGCGATCTCCGTGCCCGCACCCACCGCGGAAAAAAACGCAAAAATTCCCGCACCTGCAGCCCGCATACGCTCACAAAGAATCCCCTGGGGCACCAGCTCGAGCTCCACCTGGCCGGCGGCAAACTGCGCTTGAAAATATGTGGATTGCGGGCCCGGAAACGATGCGATGACGCGGCGAATTCGCCTGGCTTTAAAAAGCACGCTAAGCTCACCTTCGCCCGAGCCGCAGTTGTTGCTGATGGCGGTCAGCCCGGCGGCGCCCTGACGCTCCAGCGCACGAATCAGATTGTTGGGAAAGCCCGCGCCACCGAATCCGCCAAAGAAAATACTGGCTCCTGAGGGAACGTCCGCAACCGCAGCGTCGAGGGTAGGATAGATTTTATCTTTCATTTCCGGAGAAATACCTTCTGGTTGCGGCGAAGCGCCGTGCACACGCTTTACTCGCGGCGGTGAGAAGGCGGCTCTTCCACCATTTCGAACTGGATGCCGCAAGTCTCCGCCGGGTCCACAAAAGCAATGCGGCGTCCGTGGGCGCCGGTGCGCGGCGCGGCATCGAGCAGGCGGATTCCCGTGGCGCGCATTTCACCCATTTTACTTTCAATTCCATTCACGTTGAAGGAGACATGATGGATGCCTTCGCCTTTCTCGGCCAGGATGCGTCCGATGCGGGAATTTGGCGCTGGCGAGCTCAACAGTTCGAACTGAGCGCCCCCCACTTCGAGAAGCGCAACTTCAGTTTCCGCAGCCGCGAGATACTCGCGCTCGAGCAATCGCGCGCCAAGCACGGATTCAAATTTAGCCACCGCGGCATCCAGGTCGCGAACCACGAAAGCGATATGGCTTAGATTGCCAAGGATAGTGGGGCCTCTTTCCATGGGACTATTTATATCATGGGACTATATATATCAGACGACCCGGCGGTTATGGTTTAACGCCTTGCAGAAAATGTTTTCGGACGATTATGCGCGATCGGATCCGTGCGCGCCGCCGAACGAAGAAGTTTCAGACTTTTGAATTCCATCGCGCATGGTTTCTTCACGCCGGCTCAGGAGACGCGTCAGGCAGGCTCGAGTAGCCGTCTTTTTCACGTCTTCCGCGAGGAAATGCCGCAGATCCGCTTCATCGTCAAGATCAAGCTCGATGCGCGGGTTTCGAACCACCTCCGTGCTTGCTCCGGCTCTCCGCGCCTCTGCGAGGTGTTTGGACAGACTGCCCGGGCCAAAATGAGAAGGAAACAGAGACGGCGGAGTTCGCAACAGCGCATTCGTCCCTTGACCATCGCGCGAGGGCACCACGATTACAGAAGGGCCTTCGACCGCCGCGTGGAGCAGGCTTTCGATGTCGCCAGGTTCAATCAAAGGGATGTCGATGGGCAGGCGGAGAAGCGCATGAACGCCGCGCTCCTGGCACAATCGCGAGGCATAATCCACCGACCGGCTTTCCGAAAGTTGTGCGTCCTCCGGGAAAACATTCCACCCCAGACTTTGCGCGCGTGCCAGGGCCAGCGCATCGCTCGAAACCAGGTACACGGCATCAACGCCGCGCGCGGCATTTACCGCGGCAAAAACGTCATCCATCATCGCGCGCGCCAGCGTGGTGCGCTCGACTTGTGACAACAGTCCTGCCATACGCTGTTTGGCGAGCGTGAGGTCTTTCACCGGGATCAAGACGGCGCGCGTCATTCTGAGCTCATCACTTGCCCGACGGCAGGTGCGGCAACGGCTCGAGGGCCAAATAATGCGAGAACCACCCGGGCCAGACGATCCTTGTCCTCATCCCGCCGCATCACCGAAGGTTCCACCACCACCTTTATTCCCACCGCCTCGATAGCCGATTGCAGCGGCGCGTCCGCAATATCGATTAGCAGCGTACCGACGATGTCCGAATAGAGGTTGGCGACGCCGAGCGATGTCGCTTCGCAGCCGCACTGCGCCATCATCCGGTCTGACGGCCCTTTCAGCGAACGCCCGGCAACCAACGGCGACACGGCCACCACGCGCTCTCGAAGGTCCCAGAGTTTTTCGCGAATTCCAGCGACAGCAAGAATCGGGCCCAGGCTGATCAACGGATTGCTGGGACAAAAAATAATCGCCTCGGCGGCATCGAGCGCTTCCAGCACGCCCGGCGCGGGCCGCGCATTTTCGATCCCCTCGAAATGGATGTCCAGCACTTCGGGCTCGGCGCGATGCTGGACTAAATATTCCTGAAAATGCATCTCGCCGCGCGAAGTGACGATGATGGTGGGCACCGGATCGTTGCTCATCGGCAGAATCGCAGCAGACACTCCCCAGGCGCGGCGAATTGAATCCGCTGCCTGGGTTAGCGTGGCACCGCTGGCCAGCAGCGCAGTGCGATGGATATGGGTGGCCAGGTCGCGGTCGCCCAGGTTGAACCATACCGGCCTGCCATACCGGCCAAGCACTTCGAGCGCGCGAAACGTGTCGCCCGAAATTCCCCAGCCGGTATCGGTGTTCACTGCGCCAGCCAGCGTGTAGGTAACGATGTCGAGGTCGGGCGAAATATGCAGCCCGTGCATGCGGATGTCATCGCCAGTGTTGACGATGATGGTCAGCTCGCTGGGGTCCATAGCGCGCGCCAGGCCCCAAAGCAGCTTGGAAGCGCCCACTCCGCCGGCTAGCGCCACGACGCGCATCAGTAGCTCGTCCCGGTATAGGGTGCGTGCACGGGAGCGCCGGCAATGCGCAGGCGCGGCGTGATGGAATCACCCGAATCTTCCGCCGGGAAAAGTTGGCGGATTTTATAGGTGGTGGTGCGCTCGGCGGGAATTCGACCGATGTGCCGGATCATGGCGCGAAATTCCTGGGGAGCCACGTACTCGCCGAAGTCCGCGCCGGCCATCTTGGAAATGCTTTCTTCCATCAACGTGCCGCTGAAGTCATTGGCGCCCGCCTGCAAGCAGGCCAGCGAGCCCTCGAAGCCCATCTTTACCCAGGAGACCTGCAAGTTTTTGATCCAGCCATGCAGCAGCAATCGCGATACCGCGTGCACGATGAGGTGCTCGCGCCGCGTCGCACCCGGTCGCGCCTGGCCCTCGTGGAAGAGCCGCGTCTTGTCGTGAACAAATCCCAGTGGCACAAACTCGGTGAACCCGCCAGTCTGTTTTTGAATGTTGCGCAACAGCAGGATGTGGCGCAGCCATTGCGCCCGGTTCTCCACGTGGCCGTACATCATCGTGCAGGTGGTAGGCAAGCCGAGCTCATGCGCTGCGGTAACGATTTCCACCCATTGGGCGGCTTTTAGTTTGTTAGGGCTGAGCAGGTCGCGCACCTGATCATCCAGAATTTCCGCGGCCGTGCCGGGAATGCTGCCCAAGCCTTCGGCTTTCAGCATGGCCAGATATTCGCGCAGCGGCAAACCTGTTTTCTCCACGCCGTAAGCGATCTCCATGGGCGAGAACGCGTGGATATGCATTTCCGGCAGCACGCGCTTGATGGCGCGGAGAATATCGCGATAGAAATAGCCGTCGAGGTCTTTGGGGAGTCCGCCTTGAATGCAAACCTCGGTGGCGCCGCGCTGGTGCGCCTCGATGGCTTTGGCCGTCACTTCTTCGAGGGAGAGAAAATAAGCATCCGCGGCACGCGGCCCGCGGCTGAAACCACAAAACGAGCAGCCTACCACGCAGATGTTGGTGAAGTTGATGTTGCGGTTCACTACGTAAGTGATTACCTCGCCCACGGCGCGCCGGCGCAGTTCGTCCGCAGTCTTCACCAGGGCAGTGAGGTCGGCTCCATCCACCTGGGCGAGCGCCACACCTTCTTCGAGGCCCAATTCGCGATCGCCGAGCGCACGGTCAAGGATCCGCGCAACGGGCTGTGATGCGTTGCGTAAGGCGTCGTGGAGCGAACCGGTCACGAGTTGGAGCCCGGGGAAGGAGCCGACAGGCTGGGTAATCTGCCCCATGTCAATTTTCTCCCAAGCGCGCATAACCATCCGCGCCGGCATGTCGTGCGAATTCGGCGCACACGCGCTCGGCCAGAAAACCGCTACGCTGAGCAAACTCCGGATAGAGCGCCAGCCGCTCGCGAAGTTCGAGCCCGGCCGCCGCGGTCTTTTCGGCAAGCGTAGAGATCTGCGGCCAGGCCGCTTCGGGATTGATGAAGTCCAGCGTCACCGGCGAAATCCCGCCCCAGTCGTTGATCCCCGCATCCAGCAGGCGGGGAAAATCTTTATAGCTCAGGTTGGGTGGAGCTTGCAGATTTATTTCGCCGCCCAGCAAGAGCCGCGCCAGCGCCAGCGTGCGCAGCAGATCTTCGAGCCCGGCATCGGCATGTGCCGCGAACGGTGTATCCGGCTTGGCGCGAAAATTCTGCACGATCACTTCCTGGATGTGGCCGTAGCGTTGGTGCAGCGCGCGAATGGCCAATAAGGAATCCACTCGCTCTTTCAGGGTTTCGCCAATGCCGATTAGAATGCCCGTGGTGAAAGCGATCTGCTGGCGCCCGGCTTCCTCGATCGTGCGCAAGCGCAGAGCCGGCACTTTGTCCGGCGCATGCCAATGGGCCATGCCTTTTTTCAGCAGCCGCGGGCTTAGCGTCTCGAGCATGATGCCCATGCTGGCGTTTGATTCCTTCAGCGCGGCCAAATCGTCGCGGCCCATCACGCCAGGATTGGCATGAGGCAGCAGGCCCGTGCGCTCCAAAACCATCCTGCACATCGCTGCCAAGTAGGCCAAAGTCGTGTCAAAGCCCTGCGAGCGCAAAAAATCGCGCGCTTCCGGGAAAATGCGTTCCGGTTGATCGCCGAGGCTGAATAGCGCTTCCTTGCATCCGGCGCGGCGCCCGCGCTCGGCCAGCGCGAGAACTTCGTCGGGAGTCATGAAGTGCGCGCCGGGCTGGCCGGGATCTTTACGAAAGGTGCAGTAGCCGCAGTAATCACGGCACAGCGTAGTGAGAGGAATAAAAACTTTTTTGGAATAGCTGACTGAGCGGCCCTTGGCCCGCGCACGCAGGCGGCAAGAGGCCTGCAACAATGCGGAAGTTTCTGCCTGCTCCATCAGCGCAAGCGAATCCTCTTGGGAGAGCCCCTGGCCCTGCTCACCGCGAGCCAGCAAACGCTCAACGTTGCCGGGCCGAGCCGAGATGGAAGCCGTGGCCATCAGTTCATGTTCCTTTACGCATTTTCTTGCAGTTCATCCCTTGCAGCTCATCCCTTGCAGCTCATGCGCATCGTTCTTCCGGCGGCGCTGTCATTATTCGGCAATGATGGGTTGCGGTGCTTAGTTTTTTGCCCACTCGCTCAACGAAACATGTCTTCGCTCGCGGGACGAATCAACTGCCGCGCACGGCCGTCCCCCACACGAAACCGCACCCCACGCAGGATCACGGCAGGAACGCCCTCGCGCTTGCCCATGGCCAGTCCTGCGGCAGCGGCCAGTTCGTCGCCCACTGCCAAGATAGTCGCGCGCAACGGGTGACCGTAGGCGTCGCGCGTGCCGCGCAGATCCTCAAGCACGCGCAGGCCGGCCGCACCGATGGCTACGTTGACCAGGCCCAGACGCCACGGCCGGCCAAAGGTGTCGCTGACGATCACAGCCACGGTTATGCCCAGCCAGCGCCGAATTCCGGCGGCAAATCGCTTCGCCGATTTATCCGGATCCGCCGGGAGACAGGTGACGCGGTGACGCCCGGCGACGCCGGAGCGATCCACTCCAGCATTGGCGCAGACAAAGCCGTGACGCGTTTCCGTGATGATCACACGCTCGTCCATGCGCAGAATACGCTGTGATTCCCGCAGCACCACTTCGATCAGGCGCGGATCGTTGCGCACCTTGCGCGCCCAGGCGCGCGCCAGCAAAGATGGTTTCACGCGCGGTAAATCTACGATGCAGCCTTCTGCCTTGGAGACAATCTTCTGCGCCAGCACCACCACGTCACCGCGGCGCAGTCCCGCGCCTTCGCGCTGCGCGGCTTGCACTACCAGACGGGCCAGGTCATCACCTGGTCTAATTTCCGGCAGCGTCTTCAGACCGATGATTTGTAACGTTTCGGGAGGCGCCACCGGCTTCATTCGCTTTTTTGCCCGCGTGGAGCGCTGCGTCAATACTCCTCCCATTCCATGGCATCTTACTGCGGCAGGCCGGTCACGCGGATGCCGGACAATTTTATTTTGTAGCGCCTATTGATGCCCACCAGCAGGGCGGTGATGGATTCCACGATGCGGGCATTCTCCAGCTTGCCGCCATCCACGTAGCGGCAGCCCGGGATCGCCTCCACCCACGGGCGCAGCAATTTTCGAGTTTCCGGTGAATCCGCGCAGACGATGGCGTCGCAATCCACCGGCGTATCGAGATGTTGCAAGGCGTGCGCCGAGACATTGTGAAATGCCGCCGCTACTTCGATGCCCGCGGGAACGTTCGCAGCGGCCTGCTGCGCCGCTGAGCCCGCCCACACGCCGAGAATTTTCGATGCCGAGCCGCCCACGCTGGCCTCGAGCGGCACGGTAAGATCGATAAGCACCTGTCCCGCCTTCCATGCGCCGCGCATTGCAACGAGTGTTTTAACCTGCGCTGTAAAGGGAACGGAGAGCACCACCAGCGGCGCCTGGGTCATGGCATGAAGATTTTCGTAGCCTTCGACCCGCGCCGCGGCACCGACGAGGGATTTTACGCGGTCTGCGGCTTCTTGCGCGCGAGCCGGGTCGCGCGAGCCAATAATCACGCGAAAGCCGGCGCGCGCCCAACGCAGCGCCAAGCCGTACCCCTGATCTCCCGTGCCGCCGACGATGGTAACCGTCTTATCGCTGATGTCGCTCATGCTTCCGGGCTCCGAATCAAGCTGCTACCACCACAGAAGAAAGATTGTACAGGAGCAGCAGCCCCTGGGCGACCGCCGGAGCCCTTTTTCGCCATTCCCGCCAAATTATATGCGCATCATTATAGGCGCATCCATAATTCGGGACGCATTTTCGTGAACCGGCTGGGCAAAAATGCCCGTACAATCAGTCCGGATCTGCTGCGATGATTCAACGAGCGCCGACACACACCCGAATTTGTCTAGATCTGAGCTCGAGCGAGCGCATTGGCGCGCATGCCAAGCTGGCCTGCGACGGCGTGGGACTCATGCGCGCAGAGTACCTGGCGCGAGCGCTGGGCATTCATCCAGGCAAACTGATTGCGGACGGCGACGAGGAAAAGTTCCTCGATCTTTATTCGCAGCAGATTGTGCGGCTGGCCCGGGCCTTTGCTCCGCGCCAGATGGTCTATCGCCTTCTGGATATGAGCTCGCAGGAGTACGCATCTCTGGCGGGCGGCGCAGAGTACGAAAAACAGGATCGGGGTCCCGGCTTCCGCGGGTGTAGCCGCTCGCTGGCCGAGGAAGACAGCTTTCGGATGGAACTGCGGGCGGTCAAGCGCGCGCGCGACATGGGCTGCGTCAACGTAGACCTGTTGCTTCCCTTCGTGCGCGTCCCGGACGAGCTGGCGCGCTGCCGCGAAATCGTTATCGAGGAGGGCCTGTTTGCGTCGGCGGAATTCGAGCTATGGATGACCGCGGAATGGCCTTCGACGATCCTTGGGATAGAAGAATTCTTGCCGCACGTTTCCGGAGTCTTAATCGACTGTGACGGCTTGATGCCACAGCTCACCAGCCCAGACAGCAATGAACTTCCTGCGGCGAGCACTCCAGATTCGATTCAGCGCACCTTTCTGGATGCCATCGCACGCGTCGCGAGAGCCTGCCGCGCGCGGGGTTTGGCCAGCTCGATTTGCGGCGAGTCAATCTCGCGTAATTTGGGAATGATACGCGCCTCGATTGAAAACGGGCAGACCGGGTTGAGCGTTACCCCGGAATTCTTCGACACCACGGTCGCGGCGGTGACCGCGGCGGAGGCAGAGTTGGGGATTCTTCCTGAACGTGAAGTTACGACGTAAAATTTCACGGAGAGCGGTTTACTCACGCTTTCCCGCTTATTTCTTCGCAGGCTCCGGATCCACCTGGAACACCTGGCAAGTATTCTGCAGCACCGGAAGCCACATCGACCGGTTCTCCTCCTCGCTCAGGCGGGGATCTTCCGAAAGGCCGGTGCGCAGTCCGATCAAAACAGTGGCGGTGAAGCCGATCGCTGCCTGAAAAATCTCCACCAGGTGGACGCAGCCCTGCGATTTACCAATCAGGTCCACGATGCGGCGGTTGATGCCGCGACCGATCACTTCCCCTTCCAGCTTGTGAATATTGTCGAGAGCGCGCAGGCAGTAGGTGACGTAAGGCCGCTTGGACATCACCGCCCAGGTCCTGTCAATCCTGCCGCTGGCGACATCGACAGTCATCTCGGCGTGAAAGCTGTGCTCCAGGTCGAAGAACGACGCGAATACTTTTATTTTCTCGCCGCCCGCATCGGTTACCTTGACGTTGATGTTGCGCTCGTAGATGTCCGGCGTCGCCGAATTGCCCTCTGCAGCCGATCTGCTCTTGACGTTTCTCTGTGTGCCGTCGCCCATTACCCGTTACCTCCGGCTGCAAGCTTACACTCGCCGCCGCGCTACCGCAGGCTAATCAGCCGGGTTGTGGATGAAGCGGCGGGAACGGCAATGAATGAGCCGGGAAAGCTGCGGACTTGGTAGGGATTACGCCTCGACGCGGACTCCACGCCAGAAAGCGACGTGATCCTTGATCTCTTTTGCCGCGGCTTTCGGCTCGGGATAAAACCACGCGGAGTTTTCGTTGCGTTTGCCATTCACTTCGACGCTGTAGTAATGGGCGGTCCCTTTCCAGGGACAGATCGTGGTGTGATCGCTCGGCACCAGGTGCTCGCGTCTCACGGAATCCGGCGGAAAATACTGATTCCCTTCGACCACCACGCACCGGTCGCTTTCGGCGAGAACGGTCCCTTCCCAACTTGCTTTGGACATGGAAACCTCCTGGAAAACACCCGGCGTGTAGTTTGATCGCTTTTCTGTCAAACGCAATGCACACCGGCGTGACTGAGCGCAGCGGCAAGTTTATTTCATTACGAAAAAACTGGTAGCGGTACCGGGAATCGAACCCGGGTTACCAGATTGAGAATCTGGCGTCCTAACCCCTAGACGATACCGCCACAGGAAAAAACACACCGGCAAAGATGCAGCCGCGATGGTCCGTTATAGCCTAACTTCCCACGGGAGTTTTCGTCAAGCGGAGGGCTCGTGACCTGCGCTAGTGCGGCCGGGCTTGCCCTGATGGTCCGCAACCGAGGCCACGGGAGTCGCCGGCAGATAAGAACGCAAGGAGAAAAACTTTTGCCGGCAATGGTCGCAGCGGTAGGCGGGAACACGCATCATGCGTTGAAGCCCGGCGAGAAACACCTTGTCCACGCGATCCCGGGCAACTCGATTCACCGCTGGATTGCCACAACTGGGGCAGTGAACCCTTAGCAGGAACGTTACCGGAACCATCCAGGCGTGGAATCGGTGGGAACAATCGCGGCATTTCCAGGGCAGCATGCGCAGAGCGCTTAGCAGATGGTCAACAAGACTCGCCCGGCGCGAGCGGCGGCATTGCATGCCATGGCAAACTGGGCAGATCAATCTTTGTCCTCGCGCGCGCTTGTTTACGTCGAGAAAGAGTAATCAATCCCAGCCGCAAACTCAACCTCGCAGCGCAGGCGCGCAAACAGTCTGTAACCAAGCAAGCAAGGCCGCACTCATTGTAGAATACCAGCGGGGGCCTTCATGGGCAGTCCATCAACTCGCGGTACATCAAGCCGCGGTACATCAAGCCGCACTACAGGCTACACCGCGGAACACGCGCGCGCGGGTATAGACGCTCGCTTGCCGGTTCTGGAGACCTGGCCGAACCAATTCCCGGGCTACGAAATTACGATCTCCTTTCCGGAATACACTTCGATCTGCCCCAAGACCGGCTTGCCCGATTACGGCGCGGTGACAATTTCTTATGCTCCCGGCAAAGCCTGCCTGGAGCTGAAAGCGCTCAAGATGTACCTTCTGGCTTACCGCAATCTCGGTATCTTTTATGAGAATGCCGTCAATCGCATGCTGCGGGATATTGTGCGCGCCGTCCGCCCAAAGCGTTGTGTGGTAAGGGGAGCTTTCACTCCGCGGGGCGGGTTGACCACCACGGTGGAGAGCCGCTGGCCCCCTTCCGTGGGGCGGCGGCGTGGCTAAAGCAGGGCTCGTTTTTGGCGGGTGGACAACCTAACGCCCGCGGTTGTACTCGAAATAGAGATACTCAGAAGAAGCACATTCGAAAGGAAGCGGGACTCTGGCATTTTGAGATCCCCTGGAGGAATTGATGAGCAGTTCGCCAAACGTCGCCCCAAGCGGGGAGACCTACCACGTGGAAAATCCCGCGACTCCGCGCTGGATCATCTTCGTCCTTGTTCTGCTGTTTGCCGGCGTGGGTTATTCCATTTACGCCGAGCAGGCCTCGCGCAAGTCTCTGGAAGCCGACCTCTCTCGCGGAAATCAGCGCGCGGAAATGCTGGCGGCCAAGCTCGAGCAGTCCGATTCGCGCCTGGCCGAGCTGAAGGGCCAGCTCGACGTCACTTCCGAAAAGCTTGGTCTCACGCAGAGTGAGCTGGCACGCGCCCGCGACCTCGCGCAGAACCTCAAGAAGCAGCAAGCAGTTTCGGATAAGGAGCTCGGCGAGAAACTGGGCAAAATCCAGAAAGAGAACGAGACGAAGCTGGGCCAGATTACCGGCGACGTCACGGGAGCGAAGTCCGACATCGAGGCCACCAAGAAAGACCTCGAAGCCACCAAGAGCAAGCTCGAGCGCACGGTGGGCGATATGGGCATGATGAGCGGCCTCATCGCTCGCAATAAAGAAGAAGTCGAAGAGCTCAAGCGCCGCGGCGAGCGCACCATCTTTGAATTCGACATCCAGAAGTCCAATTCTATGCAGCGCATTGGCCCTATCCAGGTGCGGCTCAGAAAGGTGGACACCAAGCGCCAGAAATATTCCATGGACATAACCGTGGACGACAAAACCATCGAGCGCAAGGACAAGGCGCTCTACGAACCGGTGCAGTTTGTCAGCCGCTCTTCGCGCTCCGTGCAGGAGATCATCGTATTCGAGCTTTCCAAAGATCGCGTGGTCGGTTACCTGAGCGCACCAAAATAATCCCGGAGAAAAAATACGGCGGCGTAACCTGCAGCCTCGTGCTGCTGTTGCTTTGCTATTCCCCCGCGCAGGCGCAAGTCCCCCCTTCCGACGACTCGCAGCACATCAAGGTCAAAGCCGAAGTAGTCAATGTCGATGTCAACGTAGTCGAAGCGAACGGTAATTTTGTAGCGGGCCTGAGGCGGGAACAGTTTCACGTTTTCGACGACGGCGCCGAGCAGCCCATCACGAATTTCGCATCCATTGACGTGGCCGTGAAGATCCTTCTGTTGGTGGAAACCAGTCCGGCGGTCTACCTCATTCACGGCGATCATCTCACCGCCGCGTCTGCGTTTCTCAACGGGCTCGCCCCGCGCGACGAAGTGGCACTGGCCACCTACGACGACCAGCTGCACAGCGTGCTGCCCTTCTCCACTGACAAAGCCCGCGTGGCGGCCACGCTTGGCGAGGTCCGTTACACTCTGGGCACGGCGCGGCTCAATCTTTTCGCAAGTCTTTCGCGCGCCCTCGATGAGCTCGCGTCTATTCCCGGTAGAACTGCCATTGTTTTGCTCACCACCGGCCTGGATGATTCAGCGAGTGGCGATGGAATTGAAAACGGAAGGTCCGAAGACCCCTCCGCGCGATTGAGGAACAGGGAATGGGAAAAGCTGGCTGCGCGGTTGCGCGCCGCCGGAGTGGTGGTCTATTCCGTGGCGCTGGGCGGAGGGCTGCGCGAGCCGGCGCGCCGCAAGGCCGGACAAAGTGAGTCCGGCACCGCAGCACAGCTGCGAATAGGTTTTGCGGCCGCCGACCGCGCGCTGCGGGAAATGGCGCAACTCAGCGGCGGACTGGCATTGTTTCCGCAAGGTCCCGCGGACCTCCGCCCCATGTACCGCCATTTTTCCATCGCCCTGCGTCACGAGTACAGCCTCGGCTTCGCCCCGCCGTCCCACGACGCGCGTTACCATCGCATTGAGGTCCGCGTGCTCGATAAAAAGGGCCGGCAGATAGCTCCCGCCGCTGATTATCATTTGCGGGCGCGCCCTGGATACATTTCTCCTTCGCCATAATCCGAAGGTTGGCAGGGGGAAAAAACGGCAGGACTACGTGGAAAACGGAAACTATTCGAACTCTTTCAAGGCCAGAGCCATCTCGCGCAGGCGCCGGTCCACCATTCCAAATACAGTGTCGGGCTCGAACTTGCCGTCAGCGCCACGCTCCCCGGCGCGCACGCCGGTGAGCATCTCGATGCCCTCTTCAATGCGCGCCACCGGCAGAATTCGGAACATTCCTTTTTCCACTGCTTCCACCACATCGTCGCGAAGCATCAGATCTTCCACATTGGCGATGGGCATGATCACGCCCTGTCCGCCGGTCAGCCGCTTCACATTGCAACTGTCGAAAAAGCCTTCAATCTTTTCGTTGATGCCGCCGATGGGCTGGATGTCTCCCTGCTGGTTCACGGAACCGGTCACCGCGATCTCCTGGCGGATGGGCAGCCCTGACAGCGCCGACAGCAGCGCATAGATTTCCGTGGAGCTGGCGCTGTCGCCATCCACTCCCGAATACGATTGCTCGAAGCACAGGCTGGCGGAAAACGACAGCGGCTTATCGCGCGCGAACATCATGCGGAAAAAGCCGGAGATAATCTGCACGCCCTTGGTGTGCAGGCGGCCGCTCAGATTGGATTCGCGCTCGATATTGACCAACCCGCCTTTGCCCATAGCCACCGCGGCGGTAATGCGCATAGGTTTGCCGAAAGCCAGTCCGCCGTAATCGAACACGCTCAGACCGTTTACCTGGCCCACGCGCGAGCCTTCCATGTCGATCAGGATCACGCCCTCTTCGATCATCTCGCGCATTTTTGTTTCAATCAGGTTGTGCCGCTCCACCTTGGCGGTGAGGGCCAAGGACACGTGATCGGCGGTTACCGGGCTCTGCCCGTGCTCGCGCGCCGCATAGCAAGCCTCGCGCGCCAGGTCCAGAATGTCGTTCAACCTCGCGGTGACCTTGCTGCGCCTGCCGGCCTTACGCACGCCATATTCCAATATCGCGGCGACGGCCGTGCGATCGAACGGGCACAGCCCTTCATCCCGCGAAAGCTTGCGCAAGTGCCCGGCATACTGCGAGACCACGGCCGAGCTCATCTCTAGTTCCTCATCGAACTCCGCGCGAATCTTGAAAATCTTCCTAAAATCTTCCTCGTGAACGTAGAGCAACTCATACAGCTCGCGGTCCCCGATCAGGATAATTTTTACCTTGGTGTCGATGGACTCGGGCTTCAATGCCGATCCGCCGACGGGAAACAGGTAATCCAAAGGCTGGATTTCGAGCTTTCCGTGATTCAAGGTGCGCTTCAAGGCTCGCCACACGCCTGGCTCGGTGAGCGTATCCATGGCATACAAAATCAGAAAGCCGCCGTCGGCGCGCAGCATCGAGCCCGGCCGGATGTCCATGAAGTCCGAGCTCCAGCCGCCGCGCGTGTCGTAATTCCGCTGGATGCTTCCAAACAGGTTGACGTAGGTGGGAGTGGTTTCGAAAATAATCGGAAACGTATCCTGGGGATTGCGCGCCAGCAGCACATTGACGCCATAGATGCGGAACGGGTCGCGGTCAAAACCGGCGCGGCGCTCCCCGCCGCCATCCAAGGCGCCTTCGTCGGTCTCTTCGCCTTCACGATCCTTGAACTGCTCGAGATTGTCGAGGATGTGGTGGCGCACTTCCTCCAGGTACTCAGCGATGCGCGTATCGGTATATTTTTCCTTGAGCTCCTGAATAACGCCATCCACCAGCACCGAGGCGGCTTCCTGCTCGAGGTAGCTCATCTCGCTGGCCAGTTCACGCGAGAGCGTCAGCGTCTTGCGATAGACAACGGTAAACTCCTGCCGGAACTGATCGTACTTGCGCTCGATCTGCTCGGCCACGCCGGTATCGAGCTTGCCCTCTTGCACCATCTTGGGCAGCTCCTCGACGGGAACCATCTGCCCTTCGAGCACAGGAAAGATTTCCGGCAGCGCCACGGCGCCCACCTGCATGCGTCCCAAGGCGAACTGTTCGCGCGCGATGCGCCGCGTAAAATCGTCCATCAGCTCTTTTTCACGAAGGGTGAAGCGTTCTACGATGCGACCCTTCTGCCGTTGAAATGGCTCGCCTTCGAACACTTGAGGAATGCGCCGGCGCAGAAAATCGATCCCCGCCTGCATCTCCTTCTTGAAGCTGTCGGCCTGGCCACGGGGCAGTGCCAGCAGGCGCGGGCGGTCAGGAGCCTTGAAGTTGTGAACGTAGCAGCGGTCCGGCGCGAGCTGGGTCTGCGGCTCAATCTCCTCGATCATGCGCGCGATCAATCCGCCGCGGCTGCTGCCGGCCAGGCCGCATACAAAAATGTTGTAGCCGGGTCCGGCCAGTTCGATGCCCATTTTGAGTGCGCGAATGGCGCGCACCTGTCCAATGACGCCCTCGGCGATCTCCGCCTCGTCGGTGGTGGCGTAAGGTACGGTCGCGGGATCGCAGCGCCAGCGCAGCCGATCTGGTGTCAACCCGCGTTTCTGGTCGGTAGGCTTGGTGGCCATTAATCTCTACCCGGGCGGGACTCTACCACAACGCCCGGTGCAGTCCCAATTCCTTCAAGCCCTTTGTGGTCAGAGGTGTAAGCCCCGAGGACGCTGGCCACCGTGGCCACCACGATAGGCCCGAGCACGAAACCCAGCATCCCGAAAAACGCGATGCCCCCGAGCACGCTGATAAACACCAGCAGCGGACTCATCCTGGCGCGCCCGCTCAAGAGTATCGGCCGGACAAAATGTTCGATTCCCCCGGCCACCACGCCGCAGGTAATGACCAGCGTCACCGCACTTCCGGCGTGCCCCTGAGTGAGCAGCCACAGCGCCGCAGGCACCCAGATAATCCAGGAGCCCACCAGCGGAAGAAGCGCGAAGAAGGCCATTACCACGCCCCAGAAAAGCGGCGCAGGAAGGCCCACCAGCTTGAAGGAAACTCCTCCAATCAAGCCTTGCAGCAGTGAGATGACAAAACTGGCCGTAACGCTCGCGGAAATCAGGTCCCGCGATTGCGCCAGCATCTCGATCCGCTGCGTGTCGTCGAACGGCAGTGCGCGGCGCGCGGCTTCCACAATCCCATCGGCATCGCGGAACAGGTAGAACAGTGCAAACAGCATGACGAACAGATCCAGCAGAAACAGGATGGCATTTCGCGCCAGGTTCCCCGCCCTCGCGGCCAACTCCAGACGCAGCCAGTCGGTGGCGTGCGCAACCATTTGCAGCGGGTCGATCTCGCTGAACGACGGAAATTGCTGGTGATACCAATCCGCAAAGCGCTGGCTGGTGGCCACCAGTGGCGATTCGCCGCGGCTGTGCGCCTCCTGGATGGCGCGATTGGCCACTTCGGCCTCGCGCACGAACCCGCCCAGCAGGGCTAGCGCCGGAACCACCAGCAGCAGCGTGACGCACAGCGTGCTCACCGCTGCCGCGCGGCCCGGCCCCCAGCGCTTCTCCAGCTTCTTGTGCCAGGGATAGAAACAGACCACCAGCACCACAGCCCACCCCAGCGGCACCAGGAAGGGTTCGAAAATCCGGAATACCAGATAGAACAGCAGCAGCATCACGCCGTAGTACAGCAGGGTGGAAAGCCGCGCGCTCCCGGTCACTTCCTTCATTTCGTGGATATACTCCCGCTGTATATAATCACAGCTTTGCGCCACGCCCAACTCGCGAGGTCGATCATCTTCCCGATATCCCCAGCGCCGCCTGAGCCGTTCCTGAAGTCGATGACAGGCGCCCAGCGCCGCCTGTTGGCCACGCTGGTGCTCATCAACTTTATCAACTTTGCCGACCGCCTGGTGATTGTGCCGCTTTTCCCCATCCTGCGCGACCGATTCCAGCTGAACGACAGCCATCTGGGAATGCTGCAGACCAGCCTGCAAGTGGTCCTGGCTCTGGCCACCGTGCCGTTCGCGCTGATGGCCGATCGCATCAGCCGCACTCGCGTGATCGCCTGGGGCGTAATCATCTGGAGCCTGGCGACATTCCTGAGCGGCATGGCGCAAGTATTCACCGCCCTGCTGATTGCGCGCGCCTTCGTCGGCGTCGGCGAGGCCGCCTATTCCCCAGCCGCGCAGTCCATGATTTCCGGGGCGTTTCCCCAGGCTTCACGCGCACGCGCGCAGTCCATATTTGCCGCCGGGATGCTGGTGGGCGGCGCTGCCGGGCAGGCGCTGGGCGGCTGGATGGGGGAAATGGGTGCCTGGCGTCACGCATTTTTTGTCGTGGGCGTTCCCGGACTGCTGCTGGGGATGGCAGTGCTCAGCTTTAAAGAGCCGGCACGCGGTCCTCGCCAGGAGGTCGTCCCCATCAGCCATATCCTGCGGGTTCCGGCATTTCTCGCGTTGATGTTCAGCGGCGTACTGATCACTTTTTCGAGTCTTTCGTTCATCACTTGGGGCGCGGATTACATGGTGGAGTACAAAGGCTTTCGTCTGCGCGACGCCGGAGTGATCCTGGGAATTATAGGATTGATTTCGCTGGTGCTCGGGGCGCTGACCGGCGGGCTGGTCGCCGACTGGCTGCAACGCCGCAAGCCCTACGGCCGCATCATCGCCATTGCCATGGCGTTTCTGCTGGCCGCGCCGTTTCTATTGTGGGCGCTCGCCGCTGAGGAAAAAAGCACTGTGCTCACCACGTTTTTCATCGCGTGCTTTTTTATGTCCTGGTATCACGGCCCGGTAACCGCCGTAATTCACGACATGATGCCCGAGCGCGTGCACGCCACCTCAGTGGGCTTGTACATGCTGGTGACACAACTGGCCGGCGCCTTCGGGCCGCAGCTGGTGGGCCATGTCTCCGACATTTTGGATCTGCAAGTGGGATTGCAAATCGCCGTGGCGGTGATGGCGGCCGGCGCTCTCAGTTTCTTGCTGGTGATTTACTTCATCCGCCGTCATGGCCTGCGTCATCCGGCGCTGGATTCCTACCGGCAGTTATAGGCCCGGTAAATTACGCTCGATGCTGTAGGCCGCGCGTACACACCCCGAGTCTTGCCATGCTAGACTTGCGAAAGATACGGTTTAACCAGATGCCAGAAACTGCTCCTTGCCCACACCTCCGCCGCAGGCTGGTCGCCAAAGATCAGGAAGCGGAATACGTGGAGTGTCTGGATTGCGGCGCGATCCTGGAAGTTGGCGAACTCGGCGACGCACAGGGCTTCAACGAATCGCTCTCCGATGCATGATGCTTCCGTCTGAAATTTTTGGTTGGGAAAATTAGAACGTCAGGCCGGCCCGGCTATCCGATTTGTGACTGCTGGATCAGGCGCAGAACTTCAGCGCTGGGAACCTGATAGATGTCGAGCTCGTCTTCCTGCTCCAGGCGCTCGGCCAGAAATAGCGCAGCGATGTGACTGGCTTCGCGGTCGGTGAGGTCACGGCCATGGCGGGCGCGGAACGCTACGAATGCGGTGTGCTCGAGGCCGGCAACCACGGCGCGTCCATTCACAAAAAACTTCGTATCTATGGTGTCGCTATGCCGCGTGGCAATGCCATTCCACAAGTGCGAGAAACGGCAGTGATACACCTGGTCGGTGAGTTTCGAGCGAACCTCGAAAGGCGGCACGAAGTGGCCCATGGTGTCGCGATTGTAGCGGCCGGAATTTTGCAGAGTGGCTTCGGTCAATTCAGCCTTCCTGGTGAGCGAGCTCGCGCTGGTGTGCAGCGGCGGCGCCCGTCTCCATATAACTCTTCACCGCCGCGCCAACTCCCGAACCCGCGCGGCTGCGGTAGCCGTGATCGAGCATCACTTTTTCCAGCGCCGCCAGGAACAGCAGCACGTTATTCTTCTGGCTGCAGTAGCCCATCAGCCCTACGCGCCAGATCTGGCCCTTCACCGGGCCGAATCCGCCGGCGATTTCAATATTGAATTCCTCCAGAAGCTGCGCGCGAACCGTGGCATCGTCCATTCCTTGCGGCACTTTCACCGCGGTGACCGTTGGCAGCCGCTCCGCTGGATTGAGGACGAATAGATCGAGCCCCATGGCCTCGATGCCGGCAATCAGCGCCTGCTGGTTCTGGCGGTGACGTTCCCAGCGCGCTGGCAGGCCCTCTTCCAGCGCCATACGCAGGGCTTCTCGCAGCGCAAATATCAAAGAGATAGGCGGCGTGTGATGGTAGGTGCGCTCTTTGCCCCAGTAATTCATCACCGTGGTGAGGTCGAAATACCAGCTCTGCACCTTGGTCTTTCGCGCGCGCAGCACCTCTTCCACGCGGGAGTTGACGGTCATGGGCGCCATCCCCGGGGGCGCGCTAAGTGCTTTCTGCGAACCGCTGAAGCAGATGTCAATGCGCTGCTTGTCGACATCGAGCGGAACGCCTCCCAGTGTGGCCACCGCGTCCACCGCCAGCAACGCGCCACACTCATCCGCAATCTGCCGGAAAGGTTCAATATTCGTGAGCACGCCGCTTGAAGTTTCCCCGTGCGCCAGGCCAATCATCTTGATTTTGCGGCCGCGCGCCAGCTTGCGAACGTCTTCGGGATCCACCGGCCTGCCGTAGGGCGCCTCGGCACGATGCACTTTTGCCGGAGTGCGCTCCGCGATGACCGCCATGCGCTCGCTGAACCATCCGTTCGTGCAAATGATCACTTCGTCGCCCTCTTCCAGGGGATTCAGCACGGTTGCCTCGATCGCGCCCGATCCCGAGGCCGAGAGCGGAAACGTCAGCCGATTGCTGGTCTGGAAAACTCGCCGCATCAGCACCTGAACGCTTTCCATCATTTGCGTGAACCACGGATCGACGTGGCCTACCAGAGGTGTGGCCAGCGCGCGATACACGCGCGGGTCCATGTTCGATGGTCCGGGAGTGAGCATCAAACGGGTGGGTGGTAGCAGTTCAGGAATCTGTTCGCTCATATTGGCCTCGATCCTTCCTGGCTCAGGGGGCTTTTCTAGGGGCTGTGGGCAGCCCGGCCCCGCCGAGGGGATCTGCTGGTGTGGGTACCTCTATAGTGTCCCAATCCGGGTCCGGCCGGTCAACCGCCAATATGGCGTCCGCAATACAACCCGCGGATCATATTCGGAAGACCTGCAGCGCAGCAAAAACTGCCGTCCCTTGGACTGCCGATTCGAGTACAATTCCCGCCTGCGAGAAAGATTTTAAAGCATTACGGTCAGGTTCAGGAGCTTCGCTGCCGTGAAGCAAAAATATACTCCACCCAGCAGCGCCGATTCACCGCGCTTCACCGGTCTTTCCACCTACGCGCGTCTTCCCTACCTTGCGGCGTCCGAAAAAGCGGACTTCGGCATCGTTGGAGTACCCTTCGATTTGGGCTGCTCATTTCGCTCAGGCCCGCGCTTCGGCCCGGCAGCCGTTCGCGAAGCGTCGCGGCTCATCCGCCGCGCCAACCCTTTCCATCGCATTGACGTTTTTGAGCATCTCTCCGGCGGTGATTACGGCGACACGCCGCTGTATCCCAGCGATCTCGAGCGAAGCCTCCAGTCCATCCAGCTTTTTCTGGCGCCGCTGGTGAAGGGCGGGATGGTGCCCATGTGTATCGGCGGCGATCATACGATTCCGCTTCCGATTCTCCGCGCCCTGGCCAAAGAGACCGGCGCGCTTGCACTGGTACATTTCGATTCGCACACGGATACCGACGATCTGGTTTTTGGCACGAAGATAAACCATGGCACCACTTTCCGCCGCGCTTTGGAGGAAAGGCTCATCGATCCTCAGCGGTCCATCCAGATCGGCATTCGCGGATCGATGTCGTCAGTCTCGGAGATCGATGAGGCGCGCGCGCTGGGCTTTGAAGTCATCGAAGCCACGGAGATGTTTGCGCTGACCAATGCAGAGCTGGTGCGCAGGATTACCCGGCGCGTGGGAAAGCACAAAGCCTACCTCACCTTCGACATCGATTTTCTCGATCCCGCCTACGCCCCGGGGACCGGCACACCGGAGGTGGGCGGCCCTTCCACCCATCAGGCTCTCTCCATCATTCGTGGGTTGGCCGGAATCAACTTTGTGGGCTTCGACCTGGTGGAAGTTTCACCTCCATTCGATCACGGGCAGATCACCGCGCTCGCAGCGGCCAATCTGATCTTTGAATTTATTTCGCTGCTCGCCGTGCGCCGCGCAAAAAAGTAACGGCAGTCCTGAAAACAATCATCGCGTTGCGCTTTTTCCGGACGGCAGGTACCCTACAGGCGCAACAACAGAATAAACTTCATCCGTTTTGAGAAATATTGGTGCTGAGACACTTCAGTTCCGGGGCAAATTGACCACTTCGATCGTCTCTCCGGTTACCAGCGCGGATCGCCGCAACGCTTTCTTGAGCGGGTTCCTTGGCTGGACGTTTGACGCCTTCGACTTTTTTCTCCTGACCTTCATTTTTGTGCCGGTGGCGCAGGATTTGCACGTTTCCCGTCCGCAGATTGCTCTCACCATTACCGCCAGCCTGGCCATGCGCCCGCTGGGAGCGCTGCTGTTCGGCCTGGCCGCGGACCGCTACGGCAGGCGCCTGCCGTTGATGTGCACCATCGTTTTTTACTCGGTCATTGAAGTCCTCTCCGGCCTTGCGCCCAACTACACCATCTTTTTGGTTCTGCGATTGCTCTTCGGCATTGGAATGGGCGGCGAATGGGGAGTGGGCGCGTCGCTGGCCATGGAGTCGGTGCCGGCCAAGTGGCGCGGCATACTCTCCGGTCTGCTGCAGGAGGGTTATGCGCTGGGATTCCTGCTGGCCGCGGTGGTTTATTACACGGTCTTTCCGCACTGGGGCTGGCGGCCTATGTTTTTCCTGGGGGGAGCGCCCGCGCTGCTCACGCTCTTTATCCGCGCGAAGGTTAAAGAGTCCGAGGCTTGGCGCCGTTCCCGCACTGACTGGCCGGCTTATCGTCGAGCGATTTTTGAACACCGCCGGCTGTTCCTCTATCTGGTGCTGCTCATGACCATGATGAACTTCATCTCCCACGGCACGCAGGACCTCTATCCCACATTTCTGCAGAAAGAGATGAAGTTCGACCCGCATACCACGGCAACGGTCACCATCATCTCCATGATCGGCGCGCTCTGCGGCGGGATCTTTTTCGGTCACGTCTCCGACCGGGTGGGCCGCCGCCGTGCCATGGTCACTGCCGTACTTCTCGCCGCCGCGCTTATCCCACTGTGGATTTTCCCGCAGCGCTTTGCGCTCCTCGTGCTCGGCGCGTTCCTGATGCAGTTCATGGTGCAGGGCGCCTGGGGGGTAATCCCCGCGCATATCAACGAGCTTTCCCCTGATACGCTGCGCGGCTTCTTTCCCGGCTTCGCCTATCAGCTCGGAGTGCTCTGCGCCTCCAGCGTCACCTATTTCGAATCGTTGCTCGGCGAACATTTCTCCTATGCGCAGTCCATGAGTATTCTGGCGATCACCGTGTTGCTGATCGGCGCCATGGTCATCCTGGGCGGTCCGGAAGCCCGCGGCATTGCCTTCGGCCGCGGCCCTGAGCTCAAGTGAATCTGCTCAATACGACTTAACAGAGACGGCCGCATTCTGTAGAATCGTTCTGTAGAATGATTCGGTAGATTATTCCGTAGAATGCTCAATTCGGCAGATGTCGCCCATCCCGGGCCAGTGCCTCCAGAAAAATCCGAACGGGAGATCATGAAATGTCAGCCAGCCCTCAGGGAGCACCCATGAACGTTTCGCTCGAAACGCTGCGCGAAAAAGCACGAATGCTGCGCATCCACTCCATGCGCGCCACCACCGCAGCCGGCTCGGGACATCCCACCTCATGTCTCTCCGCCGCGGACATCGTCTCCGCGCTTTTTTTCCATGCCATGCGCTATGACGCGAAGAATTTTGATGCTCCGTCCAACGACCGCTTCGTGCTCTCGAAAGGCCACGCCGCGCCGCTGTTATATGCCGCACTGGCCGAAGCCGGAGTCATTTCCGTGGGGCGTCTGCTGACCTTGCGCCAATTCTCGAGTGAACTCGAGGGCCATCCCACGCCGAAAATTCCCGGAGTCGACGCCGCCACCGGCTCCCTGGGCCAGGGGATATCGGTCGCCGCGGGCTTGGCGCTCGGCGCTAAGCGCCTGGAAAAATCACCTGCGCACATCTACGTGCTGCTGGGCGACGGGGAGATGGCCGAAGGCAGTGTATGGGAAGCGGGCGCTTTCGCTGCGCACTACGGCCTGGATAATTTAACGGCAATCGTGGATACCAACTCGTTGGGGCAGAGCGAACGCACCATGTACGGGCACGATACCGATGCGCACCGGCGCCGCTTCGACGCGCAGGGATGGAACACGGAAATCGTCGACGGCCATGACATGGCCGCCGTTGTGGCTGCTCTGGACCGCGCCCGCGGCGTCAGCGGCCGGCCGCAAGCCATACTGGCACGCACGGAAAAGGGCCACGGCATCAGCTTCCTGGCCGATAAAGAAGGCTGGCACGGCAAGCCGCTTTCGAAGGATGAGCTGGTCCGGGCCATCGCTGAACTGGGTGGCGCGCCCGATCCGCCCCCCGTGGACACGCGTTCTTACGCCCGCGATCCTGAGCTGCACGTGCCGGATTTTCCGGCCATGTCCGCGCCCGAGTATGCACTCGGATTTCAGATCGCTACGCGCGAGGCCTATGGCAAAGCGCTCGCCAAATTAGCAGGAGTGAATCCGCAGGTGGTGGCACTCGACGCCGACGTCAAGAACTCCACTTTTTCCGAGTATATGGAAAAAGCCAAACCCGAGCGCTTTTTCCAGAGCTACATCGCCGAGCAGAATATGGTCAGCGTCGGCGTAGGACTGGCGGCCCGCGGGTTCACGCCGTTCCTGGGAACGTTTGCCTGTTTTCTTTCTCGCGCCTACGACCAGGTGCGCATGGCCGCGATCAGCCGCAGGTCCATTAAAGTTTGCGGCTCCCACGTCGGCGTTTCCATCGGGGAAGACGGGCCATCGCAGATGGGGCTCGAGGACCTGGCCATGTTCCGGGCCATTCCCGGCGCCACGGTTTTGTATCCCTGCGATGGAGTTTCCGCGGAAAAACTTACCGAAGCCGCAGCGCGAACTCCCGGCATCGTTTATCTGCGTACTTCGCGTCCCAAAGCGCCGGTGATTTACCCGGCGACGGAAATGTTCCCTATCCCGGGATTCAAAGTGGTGCGCTCGAGCGCCGCCGACAAAGCCGTGATCTTCGCTGCCGGCGTGACCCTTCACGAGGCGCTTGCCGCGCACGCCGACCTGGCCTCGCGCGGTATCGCCGTGCGGGTGATCGATCTCTATTGTGTGAAGCCGCTTGATGCTGCCGCTCTCTCCGCCGAAGTTCGCGCCGCGCGTGGGCGCGTGGTTGCCGTGGAAGATCACTTCCACGAAGGCGGGTTGGGAGAGGCGGTGTTCGCCGCCATCGCCACGACGGGTGAGCGCCTCGAAGCCATCCGGCACCTGGCCGTCAAGGGTGTTCCCCATTCCGGGAAACCCGAAGAACTTCTCGATGCCTTCGGCATCTCCGCCCGGCACATCGCCGACGCTGTTTCCGCCATCCTCTAACCGGCAGTTTTCGACCGGCGCGGGCAAACCGACAGGACATGAGAGTTATTTTTGACGCGGGACAAACCGTCCCGATCAAAGCATGGATTGACGGCGTGCCTGTCGAAGACAAGGCGCTGCAACAGTTGAAAAATCTTGCCAGCATGCCATTTATCTTCGAGCACGTTGCGGCCATGCCCGATGTTCATTGGGGACAAGGCGCCACCATCGGCAGTGTCTATGCCACCACGGAGGCGATTATTCCTGCCGCGGTGGGAGTGGATATCGGATGCGGAATGATGGCTTGGAAAACTTCTCTCACCCTGGACCAGGTTTCGGATGCCCGCGCAATCCGCTCCGCTATTGAGAAGGTTGTTCCTGTGGGGCGCACGGGGCATGGTGGAAAAAGTGATCGCGGGTCGTGGGGCCGGGTGCCCGAGCAAGTCTCGGCTCGATGGAAGAATGAGCTGCAGAAAGACTACGAAGCCATCGTCGCAGCGCATCCGGATATTGGCCGCTCCAACAGCCTCATCCATCTCGGGACGCTTGGAACGGGCAATCATTTTATCGAAATCTGCCGGGACCAGCAGAACGGCATGTGGATCCTCCTGCATTCCGGCTCCCGCGGCGTGGGCAATAAAATCGGCACGTACTTCATCCAGCGAGCGCGCGCAGAAATGGAAAAACACAATACCAGCCTTCCGGATGCGGACCTGGCCTATCTCTCGGCGGGCACGCAACTCTTCGAAGACTACATTTTCGCGCTCAACTGGGCGCAGCGCTTCGCGCTGGCAAACCGCGAGATTATGGCGCTGCATATCTTTGAAGTGCTGGTGGACTTCTTCCCTGACGCTGTGATCACCGATAAAATTTCCTGCCACCACAACTACATGGCCTGGGAAAAACACTTCGGGCGCATGGTTATGGTGACCCGAAAAGGCGCGGTGCGCGCGCAACAGGGCGACCAGGGAATCATCCCCGGCTCGATGGGTGCGCGTTCGTACATCGTCTCCGGATTGGGCAATGCGGAAAGCTTTTGCTCATGCTCGCACGGCGCCGGCCGCGCCATGTCCCGCACGGAAGCGAAGCGTAAATTCACCATGGCGGACCATGCTACGGCGACAGCGGGTGTGGAGTGCCGCAAAGACGCGGGCGTAATCGATGAGACTCCGGGAGCGTATAAGCCCATCGACGCAGTGATGGCGGCGCAAACGGATCTGGTAAGAACGGAGAATATCCTTCAGCAGATTCTGTGCGTGAAAGGATAATGCGGTGCGCGGCAAAAAAAAAGGACGCCGCAAGCGGCGTCCTGGCAAATTCCGTAAGCAAAAATCCCAGCTAAACTAGCTGCTGGATTCAGCGGGAGCGGGATGCAGCAACGACCTCGGCGGCATCTTCAGGTCCCACACCAAGCCAAACCAGGAAAGGACCTTCAGCCCGTAGTAGGTGGTGTCGATTTCCCACCAGAAAAAGCCCTGCCGCACGGACGTCATGTAATGGTGGTGGTTATTGTGCCAGCCCTCTCCCCCGGTTATCAGCGCCAGCAGGAGGCTGTTGCGGCTGGTGTCCGTGGTCTGATAGCGGCGCCGCCCGAAAACATGGGCCAGCGAATTTACCGTAAAGGTACCGTGCCACAGCATCACGGTGCTCACAAAAAATCCCCACACCAGCCCGCTCCATCCGCCCAGCAGGAACATAAGCACAGCAAAGGTAATTCCGGGAAGGGAGTGATACTTGTTGAGCCAGCGCAGTTCAGGATAGCGATAGAGGTCAGGAATCAGCTCTTGCCGCGTCTGGTTATACGAATCGGCCAGGATCCAGCCTACATGCGACCACCAGAATCCCTGCTGCGAAGGCGAATGCAGATCTTCTTCCTGGTCGGAATACCGGTGATGATGGCGATGATGAGCCGCCCACCACAAGACCCCCTTCTGCAGCGAGCTCATAGCCAGGAACGCCAGAATAAACTGGAACACACGGCTGGTACGAAATGATCGATGAGAAAAATAGCGATGATAGCCGGCCGTCACCCAGAACATGCGCACGGCATAGAGGCCTACGGCAATGACCGGCCAATACCAGTGGAACGGCAGAAAGAACACCGACAGGCAGGCCACGTGCACCAGTACAAAGGGCAGCACATGCAGTATCGGAATTTTGGACCCGTTAGGCAGAGCAAGATTCATCGTCGACATAAAAAGCTCCAAACCAACAATCGTTCGCTGGGACCCCTAGCGCGCGAGAATTGCGGGCTGCGCCGCAACGCAGGAAAGGGCGAGGTAACTATACGGCGTGGGTTCGTCCGCGTCAAGCTCTGCGGCTCCGTCGGTGTGAACATCGGCAACACTCGGTGTGCAGTTTTGCCACACTCGCAGCAAACCTTCTGCGGCTCGCTAGCGCCGCAAAGGATTCCCTGTTCTACCGTAAAGCTTCCCTGCTATATTTGATGCGCGAAACACGATTTACGGCCCATTTTTTCGGCAGAGGGAGTTCACTTGGCGGATAAGCACGTTTTGGTCGGTCTGATGCCCGAAGTCATCGCCCTCACGCCTGAAGATCAGGCCGAGTGGCTCACTACCTACGGTACCCTGAAGGTCGAATTCGACCCCAAGCGCTGCCCTTTCGGCTCCAACGTTTTCCAAGCCCCCGCGGGCATGCGACTGCTCAGCGGGCCGCCTTCGGCAGGCGCCAGGCCCGGCATTTACAAATACCGCGTGGCGCTCAATGACGTGATCGTGGGCACGGGCGAAATCATACTCAGGGAACAGGAGTAGGAGGGTTTGAACCTGGGACAGAGCGGCGGTAAAATTCGTTACTGCAAATCCTGCGCTACCACAAACCCTCGCGAGTCAGCAGTTGCCTTTTAGTCCCCGACCACACGCGTAGGGGCCATCGTTTCCGCCAAAGTTCGCCGCATCGGTGCGATGTGGAATGCCGCCACCGGGCGTTCCGGAGCCACTGAGACGCTTGCAGCCCGCCGCGGGAACTCCGCGCGCCGGTCAAACTTCAACCCCACCTCGGACAGCAGTTCCGTGGTGAGATTCGGGTCATCGCTGCGGTGCGCGCCCCAGAACCACAGGTTTTCCTCACGCTTTTGTAAGTACTGTAGCGACTGCTCCAGCTTATTGATCGCCCGATCAAACGACGACGCCAAGAAGTAGAGGGGCAACACCCACCCGGTGCGCCCAAACTTCCCTTTCACGCGGACGCAGTACTTGCCGTTCTGGTTTAGCTCGATGGAGCAGTGGTACTCATTCCGAGCCGTCGAGCTCATTTGAAAGGCTTTTGTGGCCATGACAGCTTTGGAAGCCATTGCGGAATCCTTTTCGCCGGGTCTGGGGAACGGCTCCGGGGATCAGCCCCCCTTAAGCCATATAAAGGCTAACGGAATGCACGGCGCAAGGCAACGGAAAACTATCAGTATCTAAGGCGTTTAGTTACAGTAAGTTAGGTGGGCTTAGAGGGAGCCGGAAAGCTGCTTCAAAGTTGCTTCGTTCACCTTGAGTTTCCCCTCGCGGGTCATGCGTTCCTTCAAACTGGCGCGAAAAGCCTCGTAGGCCACCTGCGATTTAGATTGCAGCAACTGTTGCTCCAGCTCCTTGCTCTGCTTGGCGAAGTCCTGGGAAGGGGGTTCCAGGCGGTCGACGACCCTGTAAACCACCCAATTGCTTCCCAGGAAGTAAGCGGGGGCGGTTTCTCCTACCGGCAAGGTGAATGCAGCTGGAAGGCGACGTGCGCCTCCCACATCGGGAATGGAATCGGCACGCGATATGGCTTCACTCGTCTTCGCTTCCAAGCCCGCCGCTTTGGCCACCGTGGCCAGTTTCTCGCCCGCCTTGGCCTTTGCCGCTAGCTCTTCGGCGCGCTTGCGGACCAGTTCCACAGCCTTTTCCGCCCGGTAGTCAGAATCCACCTTGTCATGAACTTCGGCCAGGGTCGCTGCGCGCGCAGGCTGGATGTCCTTCACGGAAATCACCGTATACCCGCGGTCGGTGCGCATCGGGGCGCTCAACTCGCCGGGACGCGCGCGAAAAACGTAATCACGCACCTCGCTGGAGTTTCCCAGCGCCGGCATGGGATCGTTGAGTGAAACCGGAGTCACGTCTATGACGGGAAGGCCAAATTCCTTGGCCACGTCGTCTATGGGACGACGACTCGACTGCCGAACCGCGGCCGCCAGTTTGTCCGATATGGCATTGGCCTGCACATCCGCCTGAGCTGCGGCCACTACCGGGGTGATGGCGGGACGAACCTCGTCGAAAGACACGGTGCGTGCCGTCTGATGATCCAGAACGCGAATAATGTGGAATCCGTACTGCGTTTTCACCAGGTCGGAGATCCCGCCATTCGGCAGGTGGAAAGCTACTTTCTCAATTTCCGGCTCGGCCTGCCCTTCGACGAGCCAGCCCAGATCGCCGCCCTTATCCTTGGTGGAGGGATCGTCTGAATACTGCTTGGCCATATCCTCGAACTTGGCGCCCTTCTTCAACTTGGCCAGCACGTCCGAGGCTTTCTTGTGAACCTCTTCCACTTCAGCTTCGGTCTTGCCTACGGTCTTAAAAAGAATGCGCCCGGCATGCACGCGATTCTGCATCTTGAAACGATCCAAGTGCTGATCGTAATAGGCCCGCAACTCGGCCTCGCCCGGCTTCACTGCCTGGCGCAGTTGATTGTTGTCCACCAGCAGGTACCGGAAAGAGCGGCGCTCCTGGAGCTGATATTTGGCCTTGTGGCTCTCGAAGTACGATGCCAGCTGGTCTTCGGTCACCGCAACCTGCGATTCCATCTCGCTGGGCTTCAGCACCACGTACTCTAACTTTACCTTTTCGTTCTTGAGCCGGTACTCGTCCGCTATTTCGGCGGGGCTCACGGTCAACCCGTCGGTCACCAGGCGGCGTACCTTTTGCTCCAGCAACGAGCGCCTCAACAGCTCTTCGAACTCCTGCACGCTCATCTGAAAGCGCTGCTGCACCTCGTTGGAGTAGGCATCCAGGCTGGCCATGCCGCCGCCCGGAAACGCTCCCGGAACAATGCGCTTGATCTCCTCGGCGCGCTCTTCGTCGGTCACGCGAATTCCCAGGCGTTTGGCCTCAAGCTCCAACATGCGCTCGTAGATCAACTGGTCGACAACCTGGCGCGCATACAGAGCGCGGAGCTGTGGAGGAATGCGCTGCCCGCCGGCCTCGATGCGCTGCATAGTGCGCTGCACGTCGGGCACGGTCACTTCCTGCCCGCCCACATCGGCCACGGAATCCGCGCGCGTGCTGGTGGTGCCACCGATGGGCCCCGGCACCATGGTGATCACCATGGCAAATCCAATCAGGCCCATGAACACGCCAAAGAGCCAACGCATCGCGGTCTGCCGCTTCTGAAAGAATTGGAACATTACAGTTTTGCTCCCCCACCTGTGACAAACACTCAATTATAGGGCACCCGCCGCCTGCGCTCAATGCAATTCCCGGAGAAAGGCGGAACGGCCGGTATCCGCGGAGAATCGCTCGCGGCACGGTGACCAAAACGCCAGCGTGCCGTGCGGCGGTTCTGTTGAACCGTCTCTCTCGCTATGCTATAGATTCCAAGCTAGGTTTGTATTTCTTGCTAGCTAAGTTTGTGTTTCTTGATCGACCAGAAACAACCCGAAGAACAAAAACATAAGATTGCACCGGTCCAGATTTACTGGACTACGGTCACTTATAAGACTGTGGCCATCTATGTTGTTCTGATCTTCAGCATGATCATGCTGGCTCTGTATGTGATTCTTCCGGACTGGACATCGGCCATGGTGCGCAAAGCCACCAGCGCGATGAGCGGTTCGGGCGATGCTGCGCCGGTAACCATGATGACGCAAGCGCGCTTCGTCAATCTGGACGGCAAGGTACAAGTAAAAAAGGTCAACTCGGTGCAGTGGAATACCGCGGACCTGCGCATGACTCTGGACAAAGGCGATCTGATTCAGACCGGCGCAGACGGCGTGGCGCGGCTCACCTTCGCCGACGGAACCACCTACACGGTTAAAAACGAAACGTTGATTACCGTGGAAGAGAACTCCGTGGGACCCGACCGTCCCACGCGCGTGGGCGTGAGCATCACCAGCGGCGCGCTGGATCTCTCCACCAGCGGCTGGGAAACCCCCGGTTCGCAGGCCGAAGTCCGCTTCCCGCAGGATAAGTCCGTGGCCTCGCTGCGTGAGAACACTCGCGCGTCCGTGCGTAACGATCCAGGAAGCAACCAAGGCGAAATTACCGTTTCCACCGGCAGCGCGTCGCTGCAGCGCGGCGACGAGCGCGTGGAATTGGGCCGTTACGAACGCGCCACCTTTACGCCCGGCACGCCGGCCAGCAAATCGCAGGTTCTGGCGCCGCCGGAGCTGAGGCAGCCATCCAATTTGCAGCCCATCATCGTGCCCGAGCCCAAGCAGACGCCCGTAAAATTTGAATGGCTGCCGGTGCCGGGCGCCGTGCACTATACGCTTTACATCAGCACCACTTCGATGTTTTCGCACGTGCTTTCGGAGAAGCGCGTCACCAGCACCACCACCGAACTCACCGGGCTGACCGCGGGCGACTATTTCTGGAAGGTAACGGCCACCGACGCGCAAAACCGCACCAGCGAGCCCAGCGACGCGTCCAGGTTCACCCTGGCGGCACAGGGTCGCGGCGAGGAAATGCTGCTGGAGGTGGAAGGCACACAACTCCACGGCAGCGTGGTAGAAGTTACCGGGCGCACCGAGCCGGGCGCCACGCTCCTGGTCAACGGACAAAACGTCGGGCAGATAGACAAGGATGGCCACTTCCAATATTTCACGCCGCCATTTGCGCGCGGCAGCCAGACCATCGTCATCATCGGCCAGAACCGCCGCGGCGGAACGGCCATCAAGAAAGTGCCAATCGTCGTACCATAGGCGTGCCGCGTAACGGCACGGACCACACTCCCGAGCCTGGCGCTCCCAGGCTCGAAGGAAACGGGGAACCAGCCTCCCCGTAAATCAGGAAAGGGACAGATGAGCAAGAACGGATTTAATTTACGGTCGGTGTTCAGTTTGTTTTCCTCCGACCTGGCGATCGACCTGGGCACGGCGAACACGCTGGTCTACGCGCGCGGAAAAGGAATCGTGGTCAACGAGCCTTCCATCGTGGCCATCAACAAGACCACGGGCGACGTCGTGGCCGTGGGCCGTGAAGCCAAGGAAATGCTGGGGCGCACCCCGGGCAACGTAGTAGCCATCAAGCCGATGAAGGACGGAGTGATCGCCGACTTCAAGGTCACCGAGAAGATGCTTACCTACTTCATCCAGAAGGCGCACAATCGCCGCCTGCTGGTGCACCCGCGCATCGTCATCGGCGTGCCCAGCGAAATCACGCCGGTGGAAAAACGGGCGGTGCAGGATTCCGCGTATCGCGCGCGCGCCAGCGAAGTGTTCCTGGTAGAGCAGGCCATGGCTGCGGCCATCGGCGCGGGCCTCCCCATCGAGGAGCCCAGCGGCAACATGGTTGTGGATATCGGCGGCGGCACCACGGACATCGCGGTTATCTCCATGAGCGGCATCGTCTACTCGCGCTCCGTGCGCGTGGCCGGCAATGAAATGGACGAGGCGGTAATGCACTACCTGAAGCGCAAGTACAACCTGCTGGTGGGCGAGCGCACCGCCGAGCAGATCAAGATTGAAACCGGCTCGGCCTATCCCCTCGATAAGCCAATCACCATGGAAGTGAAGGGCCGCAACCTGATCGAAGGCGTTCCCCGGACAATAACCGTTGATGACAGCGAGATTCGCGAAGCGCTCTCCGACTGCGTAGCCACGATTCTGAATGCCGTGCGCGTGGCGCTGGAGCGCACACCTCCGGAACTTTCCGCCGACATCAGTGATCGCGGGATTGTGCTCACCGGCGGCGGGGCGCTGCTCAAAAATCTCGACAAGCGCATCCGCGAGGAGACCGGCCTGCCCGTAGCCATCGCCGACGATCCGCTGGCGTCGGTGGTGCTGGGCACCGGCAAGATGCTCAGTGACTTCAACCTCCTGCGCCAGGTGTGCATCGACTAGCTCATCGGCTGGCTCAACGACTGACGCATCGCCGTTGGCGATGTAAAATTCCGGCTTCGTTCGCAACAACTGCCCGAGCGGTTTTTGCGTCCCCGCAAAGACAGCGGGGCAAGATCGTTATGTAAAGAAGCAGAATGCTCACCAGCCCCACTCACCGCCGGCCCATCGTTCTTCTCTCCGCCACGCTGCTTGTTCAGATCCTGCTTCTGGCCATTCAGATTCGCCGGCCCGGGCAGGTGCGGCTGATTCGTGTGTGGTCCGTCGGCCTGGTAACACCGATCGAGAGCGCCGCATCGTGGATCGTCGGCCGTTTGGGCGCCGGATGGAAGAACTACGTCAGCCTCCACCAGGTGCGCCATGAGAACGAACAGTTGCGCCGGGAGCTGAATGATTTGCGCATGCGCACAGGGCAACTGGAGAGCCGTTCCGCGGAAGCGACCAGACTCGCCGCGTTGCTGGCTTTTCGCGACGCGCATCCCCCCGGGGCGCTGCTAGGCGCTCGTATTATCGGCGCGGGCCCAGGAGCCAGCCGCACGGTGTATCTTGACCGCGGCGAAAATGACGGCGTTCGAAAAGATATGGGCGTGATCACACCCGAAGGCGTGGTGGGAAAAGTGCTGGAAGTCTATTCTTCCACTTCCCAGGTGCTGCTCATCACCGATAAGGATGGCGGGGTGGGCTGCCTGCTGGCCGGCTCGCGCACACAAGGCGTGGCGCGAGGCCAGGGCGAGGCGTTGCTTTTGCTGAGCTACGTGAACAACGATGAAAATGTGGCCATCGGCGAGTCCGTGCTCACTTCCGGCATCGATCGCATCTTCCCCAAGGATATTCCCGTCGGCAACGTGGTCGGCATGCACAACGGCAATCCCTTTAAGGTGATCGATGTGCGCCCCGCGGCCCGCCTCGACCGCCTGGAAGAAGTTTTTGTCATGCTTTCACGCGCGGAATGGGAGCCACCGCCTGCCACCGTGCCCGACTCCTCTCCCAACCGTAAAGCGAAGGTTCAGAAGCCATGAGCCCTGTGGATCTGCTCGAGGACAGCTACTCGCCCGGCATTCCCTCGCACACGGCCATGGGATCGCGTGTGGAGGTGCACCGTTTTCGCGCGGGCGCCGTAGCTGGCACCGTGTTTCTGGCGTTGCTGTTGCAGGCGTTTCTGCCCATCTACATCCGCAAAGCGAGCCTGCTGGAATTGCCGCTGCTGGTTACGCTTTATTTTGGCTTGAGCCGCCGCAATCCCGCGCGCGGCCTTCTGCTGGGAACTGTAGTAGGGATGGCCATGGACGGGTTGAGCGGAATGCCCATCGGCCTGTACGGCATAGCCCTGACCCTGGTCGGCTATCTGGCATCGACCATCGGCGGGCGCCTGGACGTGGAGCATCCCTACAGCCGGTTATTCCTTACGTTTCTGGCGTTTCATTTTCAGCACATCGTTCACGCGCTCACACGCCGCTGGCTGCTCAACGAACACGAAATAATCTTTTCGCTTACCTTGCTCTTCGCCTCGCTGTTCAACGCCGCGCTCGCCGTCCCGCTGTTCGCCTGTCTCGACCGCCTGCGCGATTCGCAAGACTGATCACGCCAGGATTTCGCCGAAGGAGTGAATCACGGCGGATGAAGTGAGCGGCTTCGACGGCGACGGTGGTCCCTCGATGCGCACGCACAGCAGTGTTTCCATTCCGGCGGTACGCGCGGCCTCCAGTTCCCGATCCACATCCGAGATGAATAAAATTTTCGGCGCCGCGAATTTCATGGCGATGGCGATTTTCTTGTAGCTCTCGGGCACGGTTTTCATGCCGGTGGTAGTGTCAAAATAGGCGCTTATTAACGGCGTCAGGTCTCCCGCAACGGTGTTTACGAAGAGTTGCTTCTGCGCCAGGACGCTCCCGGAAGAATAGATCGCGATTGCTCTGCCTTGCCCGGTCCAACGCGCCATTGCCGGCGGCACGTCGGGATAAACTTCGCCGCGCAATTCTCCGTTGCGGTAAGCCTCTTCCCAGATCTTGCCTTGCAGCGATTTGAGTGGCGTGCATTTACTATCGCGATCGATCAGCCAGCGCGCGTACGCCGCTGCTGAGGCGAGCGCGTTGTCTTGCGACCCGCCGCGCCACGGCGGAACGTCCAGTCCACGCTCCTGGTCGGCGCTGGATTGATGGCGCAGCCCGTCCACATCTGCGAGGACGGCAGGATCATTTCCGTGCCGCACCAGAAAATCTTCCATTTTGAGTCGCGCGTACGGAAACAGCGTGCGGTACACGAAATCAACCGGCGTGGTGGTGCCTTCAATGTCCAGGAGCACCGCGCGGATCTGGTCAGCCTGCAGTGGAACCGACAAGGTCAACTCTGCGTTCGCGGCGATGGCTTTGGCGGCGTGGTCTGCGGCGGAATGTAGCTGGGACCGAAGCAAAGCGGCTGATGATTTTGATCGACGCCGCTGGCCGTGTAGTGCGGCGTCCACCCGGCGGTATCTTGGAACAGGCGAATGGCGCGGATGCGGCGGTCGCCGCACAGATCGAACCAGTGCCAGGTCCCGCGCGGCACGCGAATCAGATCGCCGGCCTCGACTTCGATGGCGATCACTTGACTACTGCGTGGGTGGACGTGAAAAATTCCCCGCCCGGCGACGATATAGCGCACTTCATCTTCGTCGTGCCAGTGCTCCACGCTGAACTTCGCCAGCATGGCATCGAGGCCCTGCGTTTCCGGCGTCACGTCGATCACATCGGCGGTCACGTAGCCGCCGCGCGCGTTGAGCTGTTCGATCTGCGGCGCGTACGCCGCGAGAATCTCCGCGGCGGGCGCGTCGATCGAGACCGGCGCGCTGGCCTCCCAGCGCTCGTAGTCGATACCAATATTTGCGAGATAGCGCGTGACTTCGACGGCGTCCGTAAGCGTACGCTTCTCTTCAGTCAGTCTGACGCTGGCCATTGTGCTTACCTCCCCTACCGTGCGCTGGGAGCATTCTGCTGCCGGCCCAGCACTTCCATCAAGAATTCAAAAATTTCGACGTGCCGCCGAGCTTCGGCGAGGTTGCGGCCCCATGTATAGAGGCCATGCCTTCTTAGAAGCAGCCCGTGCGCCGCGGGGTACTGGCGTAGCGCAGCCTCCACCGTTTTCGTCAGTGCCGCCATGTCCTGCGAATTTTCCAGAATGGGCAGCCACTCGCTATGCTCGTGGGTGCGCACACCATCAAGGCCCTTGAGCATCTCGTATCCCTCGAGCGCGATGCCGTCGGCACCGCGCGCCTCGGAGAGAATCGTGTTCCAAATCGAATGCGTGTGTAAGACCGCGCCGGCGTTGCGCTCGCGGACGATGGCCAGGTGGATCCTCGTCTCGCTCGAGGGGCGCCCGGTGCCGCGCAGCACGTTTCCGGCGGCGTCGATTTCCAAGAACTGCTCCGGTACCAGAGTGCGCTTGTCGAGACCAGTGGCCGTGAGGACCAGACGCAGGGGTTCTTGCGACAGCACGGCGCTGAAATTCCCGCTGGTGCCCTGCACCCAGCCGCGAGCGTAAAAATCACGTCCCGTGGCGGCCAATTCTCCGGCTAACCTCCCAAAGCCCGCACCTGGGCTGTTCTTAGACGTATTGCCGGACGCTCTGCCGCGCGGACGCCTATGCCCGACCCCGTTCTTGTCTCCAATAGTCACCTTCTGGGAATTATCGCACGATCTTTCTACTCCCGCGCAGGCCCGAACTGGAGACGTTCGCGACCTGGTGGCAACCCTCGGAGGCAGCCGCCCACCTCGCGCTCCAGAAGCCTCTTGGGGCTATCTCTTCGAGCAACCCCAACTTGCTCTAAAACGATGCAAGTGATAGCTTAGCAACAGCTTGCAGCGTTGGTGAGCAGCTTCGTCGCGTTCCCCCGCCCGGCGTGATCGCGAAAATTAGGCAACGTCGCAATTCAATATTAATCCGCAATCTTTGCGGCACACCAACGGACAAGCGGCAAGGTGCTTCTCCGGTTGTATCGGAGCAGAGGCGTAATTCGCGTGAGCGACTGGATAGGGCGAGATAACCGGCTGCCCTCGAGCCGTCTGGCAATCGTCTCCTACACGTTTGTGGGGATGATTGCGCTTCTGCTGTTCGGTTTCTGGAAACTGCAAGTCCTGGATTACTCCTACTATTCGCAGCTCGCCGAGCGTAATCGCGTGCGCTCGATTCCCATCATCGCGCCGCGCGGGCGCATGCTCGACCGCGATGGCCACGTGCTGGTGGACAACTATCCATCGTTCAGCGTGCTGCTGTTGCGTGACGATATGGAGCTGGTCTCCAAGCACGTGGACCAGATCGCCGAAGGCCTGGAGATTCCGCTCGAAGATTTGAAGCAGCAGATCGAAGACGCCAGCGGCCAGCCGCGTTTCAATCCCATCATCGTCAAGCCGGAAGCATCGCAGGCAGACATCGCCTTTATCGAATCGCATCGCGCCGATCTACCTGTGCTCGAAATGCTCATGGTGCACCGCCGCCGCTACGCGCCGGGCGGATTCATGGCCCACGCCATCGGTTACGTGGGCGAGGTTACCGAGAAGGACATCGAAAACAGCCACGGCGTTTTGCGCTCCGGCGACATTTCCGGAAAATCCGGACTGGAGCGGCAGTACAACGACGCGCTGATGGGCGTGGACGGCACGCGCCGCGTGATCGTAAACAGCGTCGGCCGCGAAGTTGGACGGCTGCAGCAGAAAGACGCGGTGGCCGGCCAGCCGATCAAGCTGACCATCGATTACGACCTGCAAGTGGTGGCGGAAAATTCGCTCGGCGCCCAGAATGGGGCCGTGGTGGCGCTCGATCCGCGCTCCGGTGAAGTGCTGGCATTCGCCAGCCATCCCGCTTTCGACCCTAACGTCTTCGCCATCCGCGTCGGCCACGAGCAATGGAAAGAAATGAACGAGGACCCCGACAAGCCCCTGCTCGACCGCGCCATCCAGGCGCAGCTGGCACCCGGTTCGGTGTTCAAGATTGTCATGGCCACGGCCATGCTGGAATCGAAAGCTGTGCCCGAAGATTTTTCCGCGTTCTGCACCGGCGCGGAAACTTTTTACGGCCGCCCGTTCAAGTGCTGGATTTATGGCAAAGGCTCGCACGGCCACGTGACCCTGCATGACGCTGTTGTGCACTCCTGCGACATATTTTTTTACAACTTGGGCAAGCGGCTGGGCATCGATCGTATTTCCTACTTCGCCACGCAACTCGGCCTGGGCCGCCGCACCGGCATCGACCTGCCCGGCGAGCAGGAAGGCCTCATCCCTTCTGAAGATTGGAAGCAAAGAGTTTTCAAGCAGAAGTGGTATCCCGGCGAAACGATTTCAGTGTCCATCGGTCAAGGCGCGGTGACCACCACGCCCTTGCAGATGGCCCACACCATCGGTGGTATCGCCCTGGGCGGCGTCTTCAAGCAACCGCATCTATTGCTCGATGCGAAGGATGTTGGCGAAAAGCGCTTTCCACTCACCGAAGACACCACCGATAAAGTAACCCGAGCGATGTTTGACGTGGTCAACGAGGCAGGCGGCACAGCGCACCTGGTGCATCTCGAGGGCATCGAATTCTGCGGCAAGACCGGTTCCGCCCAGGTAATTGGAAATGAAGCCAAGCAGCGTGCGGGGAAGGGCGCGGGCAGTTACAAGGACAATGCCTGGTTCGTAGGTTACGCGCCGCGGCGCAATCCGGAAATCGTGATCGCCGTGCTGGTGCAGAGCGGCATGCATGGAGCCTCCGCCGCCGCGCCCGTCGCGCGGGACATCCTCAAGGCGTATTACGATAAGAAATCTCACAAAGACCAGAAACAGTTGACGGTCGACTTGCTTCGCGAACCGAAGGGCGCCGAAACGCCGCAGAGATTGGCGAGTTCGGTGGTAGGTGGCGCAGGCAAGAGGCAATAGCGCAATCATAAGAGCTTGAGCAAAAGATGCGGCGAACGCATCTATTCAGGAATTAAGCAGAGCATGATCCGCGAACGCAACTGGTGGAAAGATTTTGACTGGGCCATGCTGGCCCTGGCACTGGCCATCTGCGCCGTAGGGTTGGTGCAGATCGATTCGGCCACCCGCGGCTCGGCGTTAGCTGGTCTGCAGTGGAAACAGCTCGGCTGGATTGCCATGGGGCTCGCCGGAATGTTTCTAATCTCCCGCATCGATTACCACGCCATCCTCGAGCAGGCTCCGATTCTTTATCTTCTGGCGCTCCTGGCGCTATTTGCCGTTCTCGTGCTGGGCCACACGAAATTCGGGGCGCGCCGGTGGCTGGACGTTGCCCACCAATCGATTCAGGTGTCAGAAGTGGTTAAAGTGGTTATAATAATTGTGTTGGCCCGTTACTTCAGCGAATTACGGACGGAACGGCTGACCCTGACGGATATCGCCAAAGTTGGGGTGCTGGCAGGACTGCCCATCGCCTTGATCCTGCGCCAGCCCGATCTCGGAACGGCACTTGTATTAATGGCGCTTACCGGCGTAGGTGTTTTTCTCGCCGGCCTTGAATGGAAGCATGCAATCGCAATCGTTCTTCTCGGAGCGCTGCTACTGCCTGTCGGTTGGCACGTCATGAAGCCCTACCAGAAGCAGCGCATCCAGGCTTTTCTAGATCCGGAGGAAAACGCGCAGAGCTCCGGATATCAGACGCTGCAGTCGAAAATCGCCGTAGGATCCGGCGGTATTTGGGGAAAGGGTTTCAACCAGGGAAGTCAGAACCAGCTCGGGTATGTGCCCGTGCGCTGGGCCGATTTCATCCTGGCAGGTCTGGCGGAGGAGCAGGGCTTCGCCGGCGTGCTGGTTGCCCTGCTGTTATATATGGGTCTTCTGTTACGGCTGGTGGGTACCGCACAACTTGCCAACGATCGAGCCGGGATGTTTCTGGTGATGGGCGTGGCGGCGGTGTTGGGATTCCACGTTCTGGTGAATACGGCCATGGTCATTGGATATATGCCCGTCACCGGGATACCACTTCCGCTGATGAGCCATGGCGGTTCGGCCACATTATTTGTGTTTATGGCATTGGGGCTGGCGATGAACGTGCGCCTGCGGCGTTTCGTCAATTGAGCCCCGGCCAATTTAAGACGGAGAGTTTTGAGCCCAGCGCTACGGAGTGGCGCGGCGAAGGAACGGCTGGATCAAGAGGAAGCAGACGATGACGCACCCGCAAACCAATTCGGTGCATCCTGTTTCCGTTGCCCCGCCCGCCGTGTACTCCCTTCGCTTAGTCGCGCGCCGCGTTTCCGCGCGCTGCGGCTCATCTAGGAGTTTTCATGCCGAAAGAGCTAGTTATCTCCACCAGCCCGCACGAGACGCGGGTTGCCGTCCTCGAAAACGGCCATCTCTGTGAAATCTACGTAGAACGCGAAAAGGAATACGCCCTTGTGGGCAGCATCTACAAGGGCCGCGTCACCCGCGTCCTCCCTGGCATGCAGTCCGCGTTCGTGGAGATTGGCCTGGATACCGACGCTTTTCTCTACGTCAGCGATGTGCTGGAAGAGGAATTGGGCGAGTACGACAGCATCGTCGCCACCGTCGAGGAAAAGGTTCAGAAAATGGAGGACCAGGGCGCGCAGCTGTTTTCGCGTCCCGCCGAGGGCACCTCCAGCGCCGTAGAACCGACAGAAGTCGTCGGCGATTCCGTTCAGCCTGTCCCGCCTGCCGCACATGCTTTGCCTGTAGCGCCATCACCATCGTACCGCCCCGCTTCAAACGCTCCATCTCCGGCTCAAGGGCAAACCCAGGGCGCGCGTCAAAATCAGGGTGGCGGATCTAATCGAGAAGGCGGGCGCGATGGGGGACGCAGACGTTGGCGTGGCGGACGCGGTGGTCGCCCTGCGCCACGCGATGACCGGCGCGACCTGCCGCATTCGAAATACGTTTCAAATTCTCCGTTGGACGCGCGTCCTGAAACGCCAGGCGGAAACGCGCGACCCGCGCAGGGTGGATCCCCACAAAGCGGGTCGTCGCTAGAAAGATCGCAAGACAGATCGCAAAGCAGGTCGCAGGGCAGGTCCCAAGGGGGTTATCGCGCGCCGAGCGAGTCTACGGCTTATCGTGATACTCCTTCAGCCTCGCCGGCTTCGGATCTGCCGCCCATAATTCTTCCCGGCGAATCGCTGGCAAAGTACAAGAACCGCCCGCCAGCAATTCCGGTAGCACAGGCGACTCCTCCCGCTGCGCCGCCTGCTTCGTCGACTGAACCGACCGTCAGTCACGAAATTCATCACGACCTTGTGCGCGAAGTTGAGCATGAAGTTGAGCACGAACTTGCGCAAGGCGTTGAGCACGACTTTGCCCAACCGTCCCCGCCCGCTACGCAGCCTGTGACGCAACTGGAACCGGAAACACGCCGGCCCGAGAGTGCGGAAATACCTACGCCCCGCTGGACCGCGGCAACTCCTGCTGAATCCCCGGCGGAAACCGCAGCAAGCTCATCCCACCATGTCGAGCCGACCTCGGAACGATTCCCGGGACTGCTCACTCGCGCGGGATCGGATCGTGCGAATCGCACCCCGGAATCTTCTTACGCAGAAACCGAGACGCCCTCTCTGCCTCCGGTTCAGGAGCATCATCACACCGAGCAGGTCACCGATTCGCGTCCAGCTGAATCGCACGGCGCCGGATCCCGCGACGTGGATTTGCACGCAGCGGATTCGAGCAGCGAGGAACTCCACGCCAGGGATGAACACCACCTTTCCGAAGCCGAGGCCGCAGCGTTGCTGGAAGCCGCCGCGGAAGACGCCGAGGCGGCCGTACTCGCCGACGACGAAGAGACTCGCCTGGCAGAGGCCGTCCCCGAGCTCGACGAAGAAGGTGACACCGACCGGCAGATTCGCGAGGACATTTTTGAAGCGTCAGGCCAAGGTGCCGGCGCCCACGACGAAGAGCACGCGAGTATTAGCGACGCAGCCGCCGATGCTGTCGCCGACGCCGCGCATGATCAGGCCATGCAGCCGCACATCGAACTCAGCGCACGAGTCCAGGATAACCAGCAGCAGCGCTTGCAGCGCCCGCAGCGCCAGGGAGCGCCGCCGCGGCGCGGCGGCGGCCGCCCTCAACACGGCCGTTCGCAAAGCCGCCACGACGCACAACGCGGTCGCGGCCAATCGATCTCCGACCTGCTCAAGGCTGGGCAGGAAATCATCATCCAGATCGCCAAGGAGCCGTTAGGCAAAAAGGGCGCGCGCATCACCAGCCACGTGGCACTGCCCGGCCGTTTTCTGGTGTATATGCCCACGCTCGAGCATACCGGCGTCTCTCGAAAGATCAGCTCGCCGGAACAGCGCTCGCGCCTGCGCCACCTGGTCTCGCAGTACAGCGCTACTTTCCCCGGCGGCTTCATCGTGCGCACGGCGGCGGAAACCGCCAGCGATGACGAAGTGCGTGCGGACATCGAATATCTGGGCAGCACGTGGAAGGAGATTCGCGCCCGCTCCGAGCAACGCCGCGCGCCTTCGCTGTTGCATCGCGACCTGAACCTGGTCGAGCGCATCCTGCGCGACTATTTCAGTCCCGACTTCTCCGCCATCTGGGTCGACAACCAGGATGAATTCGCGCGCGTGCTGGAATTTATCGGACGCTTCCAGCCCGGGCTGGTCAGCCGCGTGAAGCTGTATACAAAAGACGCGCCCATATTTGAGGAATTCGGAATCCAGCAGGAGATCGACAAAGCCCTGCGGCCCAAGGTCTGGCTGAAATCCGGCGGCTATATCGTCATCAACCACACCGAAGCGCTGGTGGCCATCGACGTCAACACCGGGAAATTCGTCGGGCGCGGGTCGACGCGCCTGGAAGACACCATCGTGAAGACCAACGTCGAGGCGGTGAAGGAGATTGTCCGCCAGATCCGGCTGCGCGATCTGGGCGGCATCATCATCGTCGACTTCATCGACATGGAAGAGCGCAAAAACCGCATGAGGGTGATGCAGGCGCTCGAGGAAGCGCTGCGCGACGACCGCGCTCCGTCCAAGGTCCTGCCCTTTAACGAATTCGGCCTGGTGGCCATCACCCGCAAGCGCACCAAACAAGCGCTGGAGCGCGTCCTCTGCCAGCCTTGCCCGTACTGCACCGGATCGGGAATGGTCAAATCCGTACACACCATCTGCTACGAGGCGCAGGCCGAAGCGCGCAAGATGGCTGCGGAAATTGACGCCGCCAGCGTTACCTTGCGTGTTCACCCGGAAATTGCCAAGGCGCTCAAAACCCGCGAGGCCGCGCTGATCGATGAGCTCGAGCAGTGGATCAAGAAGAGCGTAATTATTCAGGGCGACCCGTCGCTGCACTGGGAACAGTTCGACATCTACTAGGGTGCTGCCTTAGTATCAGATAACGACTAAACGAGCACTGACTTGCCTGCCGGCGGTTTTCGCAGGCTGCGAATCATCACTCGACTGAGCGTGGTACCCTTGTCCAGCATCCGTAGCGGAGTCGAGAAAAAGTATGAAAATGACGCCGTCATCACTTGCCGGGACGCTGTTTGCTGTGATTCTGCTGATTCTTATTTTCAAGGTTTTGGTAAGAGGCCAGATCCTCCCACCGCACGAATTTGCGTATGGCACGGCCCTAAAGAATTGCGACGAAATCCCAGCGCGGATTGACCAGTTTCTTTCACTGGAGGGTATGGACCCAAACCAAGTGAACATTCAGACATTTGTCGGAAATACCAGCGCCGATAATCTAAGGCCTTTGGTCGCATACATTTCTTCTCAAAAAGACCGCCATTTTAAGCCGTTACTGGCAGAGCTGAAGAGCATCGACCAATTGTCGAATCAAAAAGAGAAGGCAATCCAACTTGTGAAAGCTCTTCTTCCGTACAAAGACGCACTAAGAAACGAATCAGAACAGGACACGACCATCGTTTTTGTTTATTACGCTTTGAAGCAGCCGTCGAAACTTTCTGAAGGAACGAGGGCAAAGGTCAGTAACTTAATAAAACAACTTGATACTTCCAAGCAGTCTACTGACTTTGATTCTGGAAAATGTCCAAAGAACTATCTGGTTGGCAATATCAATATTTACCCTCTGGCACTTGAAAACACGTCGTGGCACAGCAGCGTGGAATTTGCTTCCCCTAAGATGGCCCCAATATTAGAAATTAGATTCATGGGACTTAAGGGCGTGTTCAAGTACATGTTGGACGAAATGGCCGCAAAGACCGGACAGTCGTTCATGCATGTGGATGGCGAGTCAATATAGGTTCCAGGCAAATGTGCCGGATCAGGCGTAACTTACTTCGGCCAACGCGAGTACGGGGCGTTCGTTGCGGTCGGCGTGAGCCACATTGCCGTCGCGTGGCTGGCGGTGGTCGGGCGGCCCCTTAACCGGCAACAGCGCGCCCAGCTTTAGGAAGTCTTGGACCACGCGAGCCGGACAGTCTAGGCGCGGGCGGCTAATCCGCGGTCATGCGTTGCTCTTTGAACGGGTCACCATAGATGTGGTAACCGTTGCTTTCCCAGAAACCGGGAGCGTCGGCGGCCAGGAATTCAATCCCGCGCACCCACTTCACGCTTTTCCACGCATACAGGTGAGGCACCACTAGGCGCAGTGGAAATCCATGCTCAGGGGATAATGCGGCGCCGTCATGCCTCAGCGCAAACAGCGTTTGCGGCCGCAACAGATCCGCGAGCGGCACGTTGGACGTGTAGCCCTGCTCGGCATGGACCATCACGTACCTGGCCGCGGGCTTGATGCCCGCCAGCTTAGCCACTTCCGTGAACGGCACGCCTTCCCAGCGATTATCGAACCGGCTCCAGCGTGTGACGCAGTGCATGTCCGCGGTTACCGGGCGCATGGGCAAACTGGTGAAGTCCGCCCAGGTCAAACGTACCGGTTTCTCGACGAGTCCGGAAATTTCGAAATTCCATATGGCGGGATCAAATTCCGGCACCGTGCCTTCGTGCAGCACCGGCCACTTCAGCGTCAAAGCCTGCCCCGGCGGCAGCCTTCCAGCGGCTTTCATTTCTCTTTCCCGCGTTTTCCGTTCGGTAGAGTTCTCAAACATTTTAATCGCTCGCTTTTTTACAACGCCGTTTCAGGTTTGCGCGGCGCTTCCGGACGCCCACAAACCGTATGCTATGATGCTCATCGAAGCCAGATGATTCTCGCCGGGAGCCGCCGTTGAGCGCCGCAATCCTGAATGGCAACCTGATCCGCGACCAGATCTATTCCGAGTTGCGCGCGGAAATAGCGGCGCTGCTGGCGGCGGGCGTGCGCCCCGGGCTTGCCGCCGTGCAGGTTGGCGACAATCCCGCGTCCAAACTTTACGTCAGCAGCAAAATCGCCGCTTGCGGAAAATTGGGCCTGGCCAGCTTTCACATCACGCCTGCCGCAAGTTCTACGACCACTGAATTGCTGGCCGTAGTGAACGAGCTGAACCGGCGCGAAGATGTGGACGGAATTCTGGTACAGATGCCGCTGCCTGCCCATGTGGATCCAAAAAAGATTCTGGATGCGGTGAATCCGGCCAAGGACGTGGACGGATTTCACCCCTTAAATGTCGGGCGCCTGGTGGCCGGGCGACCGTCTTTTGTCCCCTGCACGCCGGCAGGGGTAATGGAAATTCTCCGCCGCAGCGGCATTACCATGGAGGGAGCCAACGCCGTAGTGATGGGGCGCAGCGATATCGTGGGCAAGCCCATGGCGATGTTGTTGCTCCACGCCAATGCCACGGTGACCGTATGCCACTCGAAAACTAAAAACCTTGCAGAAGTTGCGCGGCGTGCCGACATCGTGGTGGCCGCGATGGGACGCGCCGCCATGGTCACTGCCGATTACATTTGCCCAGGAGCGACGGTGATCGACGTGGGACAAAACGTGGTCACCGACGCCGCCGAGGCGATGCGCATCTTTGCAAATTTCCCCGATAAAATGGCCGCGTTCCACGCGAAGGGCAGCGTGCTGGTAGGTGACGTCCATCCCGACGTGGCGCATATTGCGGGCGCGATCACGCCGGTCCCGGGCGGCGTCGGCCCGCTGACTATCGCCATGCTCATGTCCAACACCGTGAAAGCTGCCCGCCTCCGACGAGGAAGTGGCACTGCCTGGGCAGCGCAGCATGTGGCGCGAAGCTGATGTTGCGCGTGGGGCTGACCGGCGGCATCGCTTCCGGCAAGAGCACCGTCGCCGGCATGATGCGCGAGCTGGGCTGCACGGTTCTGGATGCGGACGCGCTGGCCCATCGTCTGATGGAGCCCGGGCAACCGGCCTACGACGAAGTGATTCGTGAGTTTGGCTCGGTGATTCTCCGGCCCGATGGCACCATCGATCGACCAGCGCTTGCCGGCATCGTTTTTTCCGATAGCGCGCGCCTCGACCGCCTGAACCGCATCATTCATCCCCGCGTCATCGAAGCGCAAGAACGCCAGTTGACGGAAATGGAATTCGGCAATCCTAGCGGTATTGGCATCGTGGAAGCGGCGCTGCTCATCGAAGCGGGCTATCATAAGAATCTGGATCGCCTGGTGGTGGCGTGGTGCCGTCCGGAACAGCAGCGCGAGCGGCTGTTGGGCCGGGGGCTCAGCGCCGAAGAGTGCGAACAACGAATCACGGCGCAATTGCCGGCCGAAGAAAAGCGGCGCATGGCCGACGATGTGATCGACTGTTCAGGCAGCTTGGAAGAGACGCGGCGTCAAGTGGCCGCTTTGGTTGCGCGATTGAATGCCGAGGCCGCGGAGGAAACTTTGGAGCGCGGGCCGCTCTAAAAGGGCTTCGAGGAAGAGCGCCCGGATCATCGGGCGCGAAACAGGCAAAGCCCGAAGAAGAGGGAACCATCATGAGCACGCCTACAACGTCACGCCGCAATTTTCGCCGGATCGGCTTGGGCTTCACCGCAATCCTTCTGGGCTATTGGGCCGGGTCCCACTGGGGACCGCGCGACACCAGCCATGTGCAGGCGCGGCCGGATTTTCTCGAGTCTTCCGGTCCGGGCAGCTACACCGCGGATGAAAATATCAATATTGAAATCTACCGCAAAGCTTCTCCGGCGGTAGCCAACATCATCACTCGCACCGTGGAGTACGATTTTTTCTACAACGCAGTCCCCGTCGAAGGCGCGGGTTCCGGCTTCGTCATCGATACCGCCGGCCACATCCTGACCAACTATCACGTGATTGAAGGAGCGCAACGCATTGAGGTGTTGCTGGGCGATCAGAGTTCGCGCGGGCGATATGTTGCCAAGCTGCTCGGCGCGGACCAGCGCAATGATGTGGCGCTGATTCAGATCGACCCCAAGGATCACCAGCTCACGCCGCTGACGCTGGCAGACTCCAGCGCGCTGCTGGTTGGTCAGAAAGTATTGGCCATCGGGAATCCATTTGGATTTCAATCCACATTGACCACCGGCGTGATCAGCGCGTTGGGGCGCACCGTGCAGACCAGCCAGACAACCTTCATTGAAGACGCCATCCAGACCGACGCCGCCATCAATCGAGGGAATTCCGGCGGGCCACTGCTCAATACCCACGGCGAAGTGATCGGGATCAATTCCGCGATTTTTTCTCCCAGCGGTACGGCGGCCGGAATCGGCTTCGCTATCCCCATCAAGTTGGCCAAGCAGATCGCCACCGACCTGATTGCCGACGGACGCGTGCACCGCGCTTTCCTGGGCGTCGAAGTCCTTCCTCTGTTCCCTGACCTGGCGACTTTTCTGAACGCTCCGGCGCAGGAAGGATTGCTGGTGCAGCGCGCCACGCCGGACGGGCCGGCTGCGCGGGCTGGGCTGAAGGGCGGCGACCGCGAGGTGGTGTCCGGCCTGCAACGTATCGCCGTAGGCGGCGATATCATCGTCGCCATCGATGGAAATCCCGTCGCCGGCCAATTCGACCTGAACCGCTCCCTCAATCACAAGCGGCCGGGCGATGTGCTGACGCTCACGATCTACCGCGGGCGGGACAAGCTGGATATAAAAGCAACGCTCGGCGAGCGATAGAGTTCCGGGCACGGCGGCGAGCCGAAAAAACCGGATCAGGCGTTCCACTTGGCGCGCAGGCGCTCCTGCTCCTGCGCAGTTAGTTCGAACCAGCCTTCGGCCAGATCCCGCACCTGCTCCAGCGCGTGCTGCATCTCCGCATGTTTGGTTTCGAGCAGTTCGCGGCCAGCATCTTGCGGCACATAAATAGGCGGCGCAAAAAAGAAAATCACCCGCGAAAAGAGGTGGGGAACGCGGAAGAGATCCCAGCTTTTCTGAATCGTAGTTCCTCGCTCGACGCCCACATGGAACGGAATGATGGGGCACCCTGTGCGGCGCGCCAGCATCGCGGGACCGGGTTTGGCGATATAACGCGGGCCGCGCGGCCCGTCGATGGTAAAGCCGACATCTTTGCCTTGGTCAAGACGCTGCGCCATGACCGCCAGGCCGCGCAGCCCTCCGCGAGTCGAACTTCCCTGTGCCGTGCCAAATCCCAGGCGTTCGATCACCCGGCGCGTCCACTGCCCGTCGAAATTCGTGCTGTTCATCACCACTACGCCGCGGCCGCGGCCCCACCACAGCACGGGAAGAATGCAGCGATGCCAGAACGGCCAGATGATGCGCTGCCCCGCGGCGTAAGCGCGCTCGGCGTGCTGCCATCCCAGGATTTCAAATCGCAATGTGGGGCCAACGGCGCGTACAAAACTATAGACCGCATTCGCGAACAGTGGAATTTGCATGCGGCGCCAGCGCGTCAGCTCGCGCTCGCGGGTGTCATAATGCCGGCTCGAGGGAACGGCCGCGGATTCATTTTGCTTGTCGTCGGTGGTCTGCGGCATGGGCGGGCGGTCGGGCATCGGAAGCTTCAGAGAAACGCGTATAGTATAAGTGAATCTGGACCTGCTCGAATGAAACCACGTGCAACTTCCCGTCTGCGGCGATTTGCCCCGGTGGCTCTGCTCCCGGCGTCCTTGCTGTTATGCGCCACCCTGGCCGGTGCGCCGGGGGATCAGCCCGTCGCTGCACCGGTTGCGCGAATCGAGGGCGACGACATCACCATTCGCGGCCAGATGAACATGGAGCGCGAAACCGGACACACCTTCGCCGAGCTGTCCAGTGGCAGTGAGGTCACCGTGCGCTCGCGACAGGCGCGCATCGAGCTGGCCGGAGGCGGCGAGATTGGAGTTTGCGGGCCTGCAAAATTTTCTTTGCTTCGTTCCGGAGCCACGCTGACCCTGGCGCTCGACTTCGGACGCATTCACGCGCGTCTAAATCATGCTCAGCCAGTGACGATTTATACGCCGCTGGCGGTGGCTACGCCGGTATCGATCACCCCGGGCGAAGACGAGTTGCACCTGGGACTCGCCGAGACGGGGCAGATGTGCCTCTACGCCGTGCGCGGCGCGGTTCGCGTGCAACCGCAGTTTGGCGAGGGTGCCGTGCTGGTGCCGCAAAAAATGGAAGCGTCCTTCAGCGAGGGCCATCTCGAGGAGGTTTCCGCCGCTCCCACGTCATGCCGCTGCAATGCGCTCGAAGCGTTTATCGATCCCCCCGCGCTCGCCGTGCGAAGCGAAACCAGCACGCAGACGGGATTGGGCGACCGCGTGCTACCGTCAGCCACAACGGCGATGAAACCGGACTCCGCGACGGGGTCTGCGCCACCTGCCGCCGCTTCTGCGCCACCCGCTTCTGCGCCACTAAAGCCCGTTGCTGCACCACGATCGGTCACGCCGGAACCACTAGCAACCGGTTCCGCGCCAGCAGCGGCCACACCTCCGGTTGACGTCCGCGCGACGGACGAACCGGTGTGGAAAGTGATTATGCCGCCGCTACGCTTTGACGCCGCGGCATCTCTCGCGCCGCCACCCAAGCCGGAAACCATTCTGCTGCTGCGGGAAGCGCGCGTGCAGTCCGGAACCGTTTTTCATGGCACCGTTATCGCGATCGCGGCTACGCCCGCTGCGACCGCTCCCTCCGGCGACCGAAAGATTGCCGACTCAAAAGTTGCGCTAGCGGAAAAGAACACGAGCTTTGGATCGCGCTTCCGAAATTTCTTCCGGCGACTGTTCGGCGGCAAGCCGAAGAGCACTTAATTCCCCGTAGAAATTGTCTTGCGCGAAATCCCCGCCAAGGAGATCCGAGGAAGCGCGCTCAAAAATAAAAAGGGCG
>JAAFGT010000009.1:92448-136963 GCA_010365215.1 Acidipila sp.
AAAGACATTCTTCAGAAGAAGCGTTAGTCGCGCACAAGCTTCCGGCGGACGAACCCGGCAAGGGTGATGAGACCGCTGCCCAACAGAACCAGAGAACTTGGTTCCGGTGTCGGCGCAGGTGGCCCCTGAGTGATACCGAGCACCTCACTGAAAGGGGTCTGATCCACAATGATCCCATGTTGATTGTTGTCAATCAGGTAGGCGAAGAAGAGCGTTCCTGCCGCAAAGCCCTTCGAAGGCTTCGTGCCATTGAAGAACGAACTAAAACCAACGCTGATAGGGCCACCATTCTTCGTAAAATTATAAGCGCCCAAGGAGATCGTGGAGACCTTGTAACCCACTGAACTCGTGAAGCTGGGCAGTACGGCCTGCGTAATCGACGTGAAGGCCTGCAGATTCGCTGGATTCCCACCGGGCGTGCCAAGCGTAGGGAACAGGAACTTTGAAGGGGATGTGAAACTCGTCACAGCGCCCGAAGCAACGCCGTTGGCCTTGAAGGTCAGCGTCGAATTCCCCGGAGCCAAGACTACTAGAAACATTGTGCCCGAGGCTGGGAATTTTATAATATTCTTTCCTTTTCCGCTGGATGTGATTAACCCCGAAGTCCCCATATTTGTAATAGTGAAAGTCGGGTTGAACGACTTGGTGCCCTGGCTGCCAGCGAGGGCAAAGCAAGTCGAGAGGCAATTGATGTGGACATTGTCGGCCATGGCGGGCATCCCCACAGCCAGCACAAGTGCGGCAACCGCTAAGGTGATTCGAGTCTGGGCTCTCATCCTCGGACGTTCTCCTGGTCAACACAAAGCTTAGTTTCAGAGTTTCAGTGTCAACCGATGCAATCTAGTGGCCTAGTGCGTGGAATTCGCCGCGAAAACGTACTATCCCATCTGCAAGCGTTTCTGTCACTTACACGTGCTTCACTTTAGGAAGACTCCAAGACTCTGCCTTCACCGGCGCCGCCGCTGCAACCGTTTTCAGCTTTAACCACTTAATCTTCCAGAACCAGTCTAGTACTACGCGTACCAGAACCCTCTACATCCCTTCGTAGTTTGGTCCGCCGCCGCCTTCCGGGGGAACCCAGTCGACAATCTGGTAAGGGTCCATGATGTCGCAGGTCTTGCAATGCACGCAGTTCGCGAAATTGATCTTCAACTTGCGCTCGCCGCGCTCCTCGGTCATCTCATACACCGCCGCGGGACAGTAATACTGGCAAGGATTTCCAAATTCGCGCACACAACGATCCACGCAGATGTTCATGTCCAGGACGTGCAGATGGCAGGGTTGGTCATCGTCGTGGCGCGTCCCTGAGTGATAGACATCGGTCAGCCGGTCAAATGTAAGTTTGCCGTCGCCCTTAAACCGTTCCGCCGGCGGCTTCCGGCCATTGAGCTGCCGCAAGGCCAGGTGACCGGCATGTACCCGTATGGGATCCACCAGCCCCCGCCCCCCGCTAACCTGCTGCAAGCCGGCATTGAAGAGTCCCGCGAGCATACCGTGTTGGAATCCCTGGTGAAAATTTCGCACCGACCAGAGCTGCTTCTTGATAAAGCTCTGTTCCACCTTGCGAGGAAACGCCGCGAGCGTGCCCGCCGCAGCGTCGCCCTTCACCAGAGCTTCAAGAATTGTTTCCGCGGCGAGCATTCCACTCTTGATCGCCATGTGGATGCCCTTCAGTTTCTGCGAATCGAGGAAGCTGGCCGAATCGCCGATGATCAATCCGCCGTCGAAAAAAGTGCGCGGCATGGCGTACCAGCCGCCCGCGGGAATGGCTTTCGCGCCATAGCGCACCAGCTTGCCGCCCTCCAGCATCTTTCTCACAAATGGATGAGTTTTGAATTTCTGGAAAGCTTCGTGGGGATCGAACAGGGAATCGTGATATTCCAAGCCCACGACCAAGCCCAGCGAGACGCGATTGTTCTGCATCCCGTAAATCCATCCTCCGCCATACATCTCGAAGGGCACCGGCCAGCCCAGGGTGTGCGCCACAAATCCGGGTTGCACACGGCCTGGCTGCACCTCCCACAATTCTTTTACTCCGATGGAATAGACTTGTGGATTCAGATTATCGAGCTTAAGCCGCGAAACCAGCTGCTTGGTAAGCGAGCCGCGCGCGCCCTCGGCCAGCACGGTAATTTTCGCCCGCAATTCGTAGCCCGCTGTGAAGTTGTCCTTGGGCTGGCCGTTCTTGTCCATGCCCTTGTCATCCGTAATGACTCCGGCGATGCCTGGACCTTCAAAAATCAGGCTGGCCCCCGCAAATTGAGTGAAAAGATTTACTCCGGACGCTTCCACCAGCCCGCCCAGCCATTTGGTGAGCTTGCTCAGCGACACAACATAGTTGCCTCTGTTCTTGAACGGCGGAGGAGTAATCGGAAATCGCCAAGCGCTTTTTTCCGTAAAGAAGAACGCCGCATCATCGGTGACCGGCGTATCGAGAGGCGCGGTCTTCTCGAAATCGGGCACTAAGTCGGCCAGGCCGCGCGGGTCCATGATCGCGCCGGAAAGCTGGTGCGCGCCGACCTCACGCCCCTTCTCGAGGACGTAAATATTTTCAGCCGAGAGCTCGGGCTTCGCTCCGGAGGCGTTGTGCGTCTTGATGAGATTGGCGAGATGAAGCGCGCAGGCCAGGCCGGCAGGGCCGGCACCGACGATCAAAACATCGGCTTCCAGTTGTTCGCGCGCGACTGTCACGCGGCTATTGTATCAGGTAGAGCAGGCACTCCTGCCTGTGCGCTTGGCGGAGTATGAACTTTCTGGGGGGATTCCAGGACTCGGCAAATAGTCCGTAGCTGCGCCACTCAAGACGCCTTGGTCTTTTCCAATTCCTCGGTGAGCGCCGGGATAATCTCGAAAATGTCGCCAACAATTCCGTAGTCGGCGACCTCGAAGATGGGAGCGTTGGCGTCTTTGTTGATCGCCACGATGGTGCGCGACCCTTTCATTCCCACCACATGCTGAATCGCGCCGCTTATGCCCAGCGCCAAATATAGTTTTGGCGCAACCGTCTGGCCCGAGCTGCCGATCTGGCGGTCCATAGGCAGCCAGCCCTCATCGCAAATGGGCCGCGACGCGGCCAACTCGCCACCAAGAAGCGCAGCCAGCTTTTGCGCCTGCGGAATATTTGCCGGTTCCTTGATGCCGCGCCCGATCGCTACGATGATCGGCGCCTGGGTCAGGTCCACGGCCTGCTTGGCCTCGCGGAAGAGCTCGAGCGGCTTGGTGCGGATCTGCTCGGGCTTCAGTTCCACGTTGACGTTTCGAACGGGCGCTTTCCCCGCAGCGTGCGGCTTGAGCAGATCGGCGCGAAAAGCGCCTGTCTGGAAGCTGGCAAACCACGGCGGCTCGCCCTGAAAAGTAACGTCCACGGCCGTCTTTCCCTGAAACATCTGGCGCACGAACACGAAACGGCCGCCTTCGTGGCGGCAGCCCACGCAGTCGGCAATCATTCCTTTGCCGAGCGAGGCCGCGAGCTTGGGAGCAAAATCGCGGACCTGGTAAGTATGCGGCAGCAACACCAACTCCGGTTTCTCGTGCGCGATGACTTGCGCGGACGCGAGTGAATAGCCGTCCGGCGTGTATTTCTCGAGCAGATCGTGCTCGATTTGCAGAACCTCTTCCACCTGGAAGCCTGACAGCTCGCCGGCCAGCGCCGCAACACCCTTGCCCACTACCGCTGCGACCAGCGTAGCTCCAGCATCCGCTGCCATCTGCTGCGCCGCCGAAAGAGTTTCAAAACTCGCCCGGTTCCAATTCCCTTCCCGTTGTTCCGTGATTACCAGAATCTTCATCTGTTCTTCCCTCGCCCGCGCGTCGCGCTGCTTTACAGCACCCGGGCTTCGCGGCGAAGTTTCTCCACCAGCTTGGCGGCAACTTCTTTAGGCGACCCGGTGAGCATCTCCGTCTTTTTGCTCTTGTGCGGCACGTAGATGCGCTCGATGTGCTGCGTGGCCGGCTCATCTACGCCCAATTCAGCGCGCACGACCGAAACAATTTCTTTTTTCTTGGCGGCCATGATGCCTTTGAGCGTGGCGTAGCGCGGCTTGTTAATACCCGATTGAATCGACAGCAGCGCCGGCAGCGGCAGCTCGACCCACTGGAACCAGCCGGCTTCCAGTTCGCGTTTGAGCTTCATGCGGCCGTCGGCGACATCAATTTGCATGATGATCGTGGCGTGCGGCAGCCCCAGCAGTTCCGCCAGCAGCACACCGGTCTGCCCAAAACCCTGGTCATCACTCTGCAGTCCGGTGAGAATAAGATCCACACCCGGCTCGCGGCGGATCGCCGCGGCTATCGAGCGCGCGGCGCCCAGCGGATCCAGCGTATAAAAGCGCTCGTCGGCTACGTGGATGCCGCGGTCCGCGCCCTTCGCCAGCGCTTCCTTAATGGCCTGCTTCGAACGCTCGGGCCCCATGGAAACAGCGATCACCTCGCCTCCATGCTTTTCCTTGAGCCGCAACGCCTCTTCAAGCGCGTAGGCGTCCGGCTCATTCATCTCAAAGCCGATATCCGTCTCTTTGATCCACGCGCCGCCTTCGGCCATGGCCAGCGGGGCGTCCTTCGCGGGCACCTGCTTGATGCAGACGACAATTTTCAACTGCCCCTCCTAACCACGCGCCCACTGCCTAATGGATGTATCCATCTCGCATTGCCGCGAACAATTCCCGAAGAGACAATTCCCGCAGAGCCCGTTGAGATGGTGGCATTGCTCAGCATTGCAGATGACCGACGAATCGGCCGGCGCGCGGAAACTCTTAATTTTCTTCCCAGCGTTTGAAGAGCAGCGACGCGTTGGTGCCGCCGAACCCGAACGAATTGGATAGCGCGTAGCGCACTTCAGTTTTGCGCGCGTGCAGGGGCACGTAATCCAGATCGCATTCCGGCGCAGGATTTTCGAGATTAATCGTCGGCGGCAGGATCTGGTCGCCGATGGCCAGAACACAGATGCCGGCTTCCAGCCCGCCGGCGCCGCCGAGCAGGTGCCCGGTCATCGACTTGGTGGAGCTTACCGGCACTTTGTGCGCACGCTCTCCGAATACGCGTTTTACCGCGGTGGTTTCAATCGCGTCCCCGATGGGCGTCGACGTTCCGTGAGCATTCACGTAGTCCACCACGTCAGGAGAAACTTTGGCATCCTTCAGGGTCAGCAGCATGACGCGATACGCACCGTCGCCGCGTTCGGCCGGCTGGGTGATGTGATAGGCATCGCCGCTCATCCCGTAACCCACTACCTCGGCAAGAATTTTCGCGTCGCGCTTGCGCGCATGCTCCAGCGATTCCAGCACAAGAATCCCGGCGCCTTCGCCGATCACAAATCCATCGCGCTCGGCGTCGAACGGCCGGCTGGCTCGGTGCGGCTCGTGGTTACGCGTGGAAAGGGCGCGCATGGCCGCGAATCCACCCACGCACATCGGGGTGATGGAGGCTTCCGCGCCGCCGCAGATCATTACGTCGGCGTCATCACGCTGGATGATCTTGAAGGCGTCGCCGATGGCATGGGCCGATGCCGAGCAGGCCGTGGCCGTCGCGGAATTGGGTCCGCGCGCTCCGTAACGGATGGAGATGTGCCCGGCCGCCAGATTGACGATGGTCGCAGGAATAAAAAAAGGAGAGATTTTTCCTGGGCCACCGGCAAGGAACTTCGAATGTTCCCGCTCGATCACGTCGAACCCGCCGATTCCCGAAGCGACGTACGCGCCGCTGCGGTCGGCATCTTCTGGAGTGATCTTCAGCCCCGACATGCGCACGGCAAAATCCGCCGCGGCCAGCGCCACCTGGATGAAACGGCCCATCTTTTTCAGTTCTTTTTTTTCTACCCAGTTGAGAGGATCGAAGTTGTGAATTTCCCCGGCGATTTGAGCGTCAAATTTCGAGGCGTCGAAATGAGTGATGGTGCCGATGCCGCTGACCCCGGCCAGCAGGTTTTTCCAAACCGGTTCGGTTCCGATCCCGCAACCACAGACGAGACCCACCCCGGTCACGACAACTCGTCGGCTCAAGGCTGATTGGCTCCACTTCGGGCCCGGGGCCCGGCGAGGTTACTTCTTGGCTTGAGAATGTTTCTCGATGTACTCGATGGCGTCTTTAACCGAGGTGATTTTTTCGGCGTCCTCATCCGGAATGTCGATTCCGAAGGACTCTTCGAAGGCCATTACCAGCTCGACTTGGTCCAGGGAGTCCGCGCCCAGATCGTCGACGAACGATGCAGTGGACGTGACTTCTTCCTCGGAGACACCCAGCTGTTCCACAATAATCTGTTTGACGCGTTCTTCGACGCTTGCCATTCTGCCTCTCCCCTCATTATCTGTCTTCCGGGCTTCCGGATGCGGGCGTCGGGACTTGCCCCCCACAATACGCAGCCTCGGAATTGTAGTCGCTGGCTCGTGCTGGGTCAACAAAACCCGCACTCTATCCTTGGCCACTTACCGATTTGCCAGCCCCGTATCCAAATGGAGGGAGTGGGCCAAGCGTTGCTTCAACGACTTCGAACGGGAATTCTACGGCAAGTTGTGGACTTCTACAGTTGCGTTACACGGTCAGGTGACCCGTACCTATTTGACCTGATGCCTATTTCCCGGAAGGTGGCAGGAAGATCGGTAAGACCAGGTGCGCCCTCGAATTTTTCGTCCCGGGGTGCCTTCAGCCGAGGCCGGGTTAGAAGATGGCTGACCCTTGGCTGATCCAGGTGGCCGCACCGCTGGGTGACGAGATCTGCCCGAAGAATTCCTTCCCGGGTGTAAGTGTAAGCAACGGAACAGTCACCGTGTGTTGCAGCTCTCCCGGGCCAAATAGGATGGTCTGCGTCGTCGCAACGTAGTCCGTGCCTGCCACCGCTGATCCGTCGACCGTCGTAAAGTTGACTGACACGGGGTTTGGGCTTGGCGGATTGAGCGTCACGGTAAACACGGCCGATGCGCCCGTAAGATCAATCGTCGCGTTGCTGACGGAAAGTTGGCGAAGAATGGAGCGGATGCGAATCGACCCAAAAAGGGCCGGGGGCGCACCCTCGCAGTGCTGCTCGAAGTCCGCCCCGAAGCGCCCGAAGTCGCCGTTCGGTCCGTACGAGGCATCGACGACCGTGAAGCTGCCGGTCAGCGTATTGCATCCGCGCCCCGCTCCAGAGACGCTCAAACCCGGAGTGCCGAGGGGCTGGAAAGGGAACCGCGCAGCGTTGTTGTAATTCCCTGTAGTGAGGATGGCGTGGATGGGGCCCGCAAAATCCAGTTGCCAGAAGTCGAGAGCCCGGAGCACCACGCTCACGCCGTTGTCGAAATTCACTGATGGGCTGAAGGCCCCGTCCGCCATCGTAAAGAGGAGTAGCTGCCCTTGACCGATGTAATCGCCGAGCTGGCTGCTCATGGCCAACGCGGTCAAGGGAACATTCGGATCGAGGATAGTGACGTCGGCCGATCCGTCGCCCAGATGCGCGCTCCCGACCGGGCTAAGCCGCACTCGAAAGGCCTTCTTACCCCGTGGAAGCCGGTCACCCAGGATCTGGATTGTGACGACTTGCGACGTCGTGCCGGGCTGGAACTGCACTGTTCCAGAAGTGGCAATATAATCGGTCCCTTGCAAGGCTGTAAGATCGGCGGTGCTGTATTGAACTTTGACGGGGCTGGTGCTCGGCAACGAAAGAGAAAGCGTAACGTTCGCGTCGCTGGTACCGACGTTGCCCTTGAGAGCGGTGGCATCTCCGACTGACACGCGCGGCACGGCGGGGACGCTCGAATTGAATCGCACCGAGCCGAAGAGCGCTGGCGGAGCGCCTTCGCAGTGCTGCTCGAAGTCGATGGCAAGCCTCTGAACAGAACCATCTTCCGCGAACGCCACGTCCGACACCAGAAAGCGCCCCGTGTCGATATTGCATCCGCGGCCATCGCCGGATACGTCGATCCCCGGCTTGGGAGGAGCGTGGAAGGCGAAACGCTGCGCGCCTTCATACTCTCCCTTAACGAGTCTTTGGCCAATCGGGGGCCTGAAATCCAAGCTCCAAAACTGGCTGAAGGTCGGCGTGCGGAATGAGAATTCGACGCCGCCATTGAAAGTCGATTGGGCTGTGAAGATGCCGTCCGCCGGGGTAAAGGTCTGATTCATCCCTTGGCCGACATAGTCACCCGGCTGGCTATGCAAAGTTAAAAAGGTCTGGGCGGACGCAGCCATGGCGCAGGGCCCTAGAATCAACGCCGCAATGATGAGAGCTGTTCTAAGTCTCGTCATATGTCCCTCCACCGTTTCGGGTTCCAGTCCACGCCAAAGTAACTGCACCCGGGTTTGTTCACCACTCTCTGGAAACAGATGGCGCAAACGAGCAAACTAGGAAAATGAAAAAAATTCAAGAGAGAAAGACTCCAAAAACATTAATAACCGGATTCTCTATACTGACTTCTAAAGTACGAGAATTATACATCCAACTGCGTTAGCCCGCAAGACGAGCCGCAATCAGAGCGGGAGTAAGCCGCAATGGATTGTCAGGGGCTACGGACCGGACTTTACGGGCACAGTGATGAACTGGTGGGCGTTCGGCAACGCAGTGCGGCAGTAAATCATCACGCGGGCAGACCGGGGGGAGAACGCATTCTGGGAATGCTTCGCCGGGAAGATGCGGGAGGTGTCCTTGAATGAAATCTGGTTCGTGAGCCTGGTGGACGTGCTGGAGAAGATCGAAGCTGACGGAGGGACTACAATCAAGTGCAGCCGCGCAACGCGCTGGGCTATCTAACGCTGGCGGTGTTCGCAGCCCGAGGAGTCGAGTTCAGCGGTGTGTTCATCACCGCCAGCAGAGATGAACACAAAACCCAGAAAGCTACATGATGAATGGACGTTTGTTGGGGAGCAGGTCACTGTGAGTATCAAGGTTGCCCCCCGGCAAGCTGAGCCAAGTCATCCTCGAGTCCCAGGTATTCCCAGCGCTGCAGAGCGATAGGCACATTGCCATTCTTCCACAAGGAATCGTGGAACGCGCGCAGGCTGAACTTATCGCCTTGGGCGATGCGCGCATCCGAGAGAAAACGCAAAATCTGAATCTTGCCGATCTGATAGGAGATGGCCTGGCCCGGGGCGGTGGCGAAAGAAGCCGCCTCTTGCCCGGCCGTGTGCACGTCCATGGGAACCGTGCTGGCGAGATAGGTGGCCGCCTGCTCCAGCGTAAACAGCCCTAGCGCCAGCTTGACGTCCACTTCCACGCGCAGCGCCCGCAGCCGCATGAAGTTGTAAATGATTTCGCGCGTTCTAGGGCTGTCGTCAAACAGGCCAGCCTGCAGAAGCATTTCCTCGGCATAAAAACCGATGCCCTCATTGGCTCCCGAATCGTAGTAGTGACGCCGGATAGGATCTTCGTGGCTCCACGACAGGGCCATTTGGAAGTAGTGTCCCGGCACTCCCTCGTGGACGATGATGGGGCGCGGATCCTTTGCCGTGGCCATCCAGAAATAGCCAAGTTTCTTCGAAGGAGGATCGATCCAGCGGATGCCGTTCTCCTGCAGGCGCGTTGGCGAAGTAAAATCGTCCAGTTCGCCAAAATCGGACAGAGCTTGGAGGTAGCCTGGCAAGGCGCGCACGGTGTAGTGCGGCATGGCTGCCGGGACGGTGAGAATTCCTTGGGCCTCGAGGAACCGCCGGATGGCCGCCTCGGCGCGCTCGGTTCTGTGTATCTGATCTTCGGCGCTGGCCGCCAGCGGAAGTTCCGGCAGCCCCTGATTGCGCTGCTTCTCAAATTGCTCGAAGGCCACGGCTCGTTCCCATTCCTGCCGGCTCAGTGCCAACAGCTGTTCGGGTGTATAGGGAAGCAGCGCAACCTCGCGCAGAAAGAACTCATACTGCTTGCGGCCGACCGCGGTTTCGTTGGGCATGGACGGCTCGGTTTGCACGAGCCATGCGCGATAGGACTCCAGAGCCGTGGCGGCGCGTCCGACGGCTGGTGCGAGTTTTTTTGCAAGCTCGTCTGACGGTTCCGCGGCGCCGCCCGCCAGCAAAGAGCTCAGTTCCCTTTCCACTATCTGCATCTGCGCGCGAATGTTTGTGAGCGAGTCGATCGCCAACCTGGCGAACGGCCTGGCGGCATGTAGATTGGTTTTTGCGTTCCCCAGAATCGCCGGAATGTTTTCAATTCGTTCGACGATTGCACGGCTGCGCGCGGCGCCGAATGGCGGAGGCGCCAGTAGAGAATCGTTGAGCGCGCCCAAAGTCTGCTCCACATAGAAGGTTGGGTCCCGCTCCCAGCGGCGATTGACATCAAGCTCCCAGCGCACGCGCGCCAGCGCCGATCCCATCAAGCGGTAATCCACTTGCCAGGAAGCCAATTCCCGGGAACTGGCCGATGCAGGAGAGTCGAGGCGTTTCCAGCGACTTTCGAACTGGCTGAGAGCTTCTCTCTGCTTGGCGATAGCGGCTGCGGACCAATCGCGCAACCCTGCGGGATGGTCGATGCGGGGAATGTCGTCAGAGGTGAACGGCTGATAGCGCGCGCGCCAAGTCCAGAACTCCTCGGCGAATTTCTCGAGGGTATTGAATGCGGAAACGCCGGTTGTCGATGCAGCGGGGAGCGCCTGCGTCTCCGGGACCACCGCAACGCAAACCGGCGCCAGCGTCGCGGACAGCGTCAGGATAACAACACAAAAAATTCCGAGTATTCCAGTTTTTGGCATCGCAATATTTCCACGCCACGGTCCACGCCACAGTCCACGCCATGTTCTACGCTACGCGCTGCGCCATGTATTACGCCATGTAGAGCCCGCCGTTTACATCCAGGACGTGCCCGGTTATGTATCCGGCTTCATCGCTGGCCAGGAACACGATCGCCGCGGCGATCTCCAGGTCGCTGCCCAGACGTCCCAGCGGCACTCGCGCCAGCAGTTCGTCCTTTACCTTTTGCGGCAGTGGATCCGTCATCGGCGAAACCACGAAACCCGGCGCCACTGCATTCACGGTGATATTTCGTGAAGCCACTTCTATGGCGATGGCTTTGGTCAGCCCGATGAGACCCGCCTTGGCAGCCACGTAATTCGCCTGCCCGGCATTGCCCATCTGCGCGACCACCGACGACACGTTGATAATGCGGCCGGAGCGCTGGCGCAACATCAGCCCAAGCGCCTGCTGAATGGTGAGGTGCGCGCCGGTGAGATTGGTGCGCAGGACGGCTTCCCAGTCGTCCGGCTTCATGCGCAAGGCCAGGCCATCGCGGGTAATGGCGGCATTATTGACGAGAATATCCAGGCGGCCGAATTTTGCCCGCGTGGCTTCGAAGCCCGCCTTGATTTCCTCGGCGCTGGAAACGTCCATGCGCACGGCGAGTGCTTCGCCGCCGGCCGCCGCAATTTCCGCAACGACTTCTCCAAGTTTCTGTTCGTTTCGCGCGGCAACCACCACGCGCGCGCCTGCCCCCGCCAGGGCCACCGAGATCGCTCGGCCAATGCCTTGCGAAGCTCCGGTAACGAGCGCGATTTTATCTTTCAGACTGAACATGTTCTTCAGGGCTCTTCAGGCTCTTCTTCAGGCTTTTCAGACAAAGACGCAGCGTCAAATCGAAATATTCTTAGGGGCGAACCACTACCCCGTTCTATTCGCCCTCGGTGACTCGCGAGTTTCCCAGTTTGTCGAGCGCAGGCCCCAGACTCGTTTCGTCTTCGACATTCACGCAGAGCACGGAGCGGTCAATTTGACGGAGCAGGCCGCTCAGCACGCGTCCCGGACCGACTTCAGCAAACGTATCCACGCCCAACTCAACAAGCGTGCGAATGGAATCTTCCCACCGCACCGGCAGAGATACCTGGCGGATCAGCGCCTCGCGGGCATCGTCACCCTTTTCGATGGCTTCCGCGCCGACATTCGTGACCAGGGGCATGCGCAATTCGGAGAATTTGGTTTTGCGTAAATCTTCGGCCAGCCGTTGCTGTGCCGGAAGCATCAATTCGCAATGGAACGGGGCGGAAACCTGCAGGATCACGGCGCGCTTTGCGCCAGCCTGGTTGGCCAGCTCCACCGCGCGCTTGACGGCTGCGGCATGACCGGAAATAACCGTCTGCTCCGGAGAATTCAGATTGGCCGGGGAAACCACTTCCCCGTCGGCAGCCTTCTCGCAAATCTCTCCGACTTGAGCCGGGGAAAGTCCGAGAATCGCGGCCATGGCACCCACGCCGGCGGGAACCGCTTCCTGCATATAGCGGCCGCGCTTGCGAACTATGCGCAAGGCATCAGCAAAAGCCAAGCCACCAGCCGCCACCAGCGCGGAATATTCGCCGAGACTATGACCGGCCACAAAATCCGGTACCACACCACGAGATTCGAGAGTGCGCCAGGCGGCCACCGAGACGGTCAGAATGGCCGGCTGCGTATTTTCCGTCAGCCGAAGCTCCTCGTCAGTGCCTTCAAAACAGATCCGGGAGAGGGGCAGGCCCAGGACTTTGTCCGCTTCATCGAATACGGCGCGCGCCGCCGGAATTTTATCCCAAAGATCCCGGCCCATCCCCGGGTACTGGGACGATTGACCAGGAAACAGAAATGCAATTTTGCCCATGGAATGGCTCGATTCTCCGGGTTAGCGGCTGGCCGCGATTCGACGTTCGACGCCGGCGGGGGAAAGCTCGGCTTCAATTTTTTCGTTAAGCCTGGCTTGAGCCAGCTCCGAGGCCACGCGGATGGCGTTCTTAATGGCGTTCACGTTGGAACGGCCGTGGCCGATGACGGTGATGCCGCGCACGCCCAGCAGCGGCGCGCCACCATACTCGGAATAATCGAGATTCTTTTTAAACCCCTGGTAAGCGCTGCGGGAAAGTATCGACCCAATCTGCGCGCTGAGAGTGCTGTTCAAGGCCGTCTTCAGCGTGCGCACCAGATGCTCCACAAGCCCTTCGCTGATCTTCAACGCCACGTTGCCGATGAAGCCGTCGCAAACGATGACGTCGACAACGCCGGCAAAGACGTCGCGTCCCTCCACGTTGCCAACGAAATTCAGCGGTTTCTTCTTCAAGCGGTTAAAGACCTCGCGGGTCAGATCGTTGCCTTTGCTTTCCTCTTCCCCGATGGAAAGCAAAGCTACTTTGGGGCGCCGCGTACCGAACAGCAGGCGGTAATAGATTTCTCCCATCACCGCGAACTGCTCGAGGTGGAGGGGTTTGGAGTCCACGTTGGCGCCCACGTCGAGCATCACCGAGACCGTGCCTTTCGAGTTAGGAAAGGGAGCGGCCAAAGCCGGCCGGTCGACCGAGGGCAGCGTGCCAAGAATGAAATGCGCCACGGCCATGATCGCCCCGGTGTTGCCGGCGCTCACGAAGCCGTCGGCAGCGCCGTCGCGCACCAGCTTGGCGGCCACGTGCGCCGAACTGTTCCGCTTTTTGCGGAAAGCCTGCATGGGGGAATCCTTCATGGTGATGACATCGGCGGCATGCACAATCTCTATCGGCAGATCGCCATGCGCGTGGCGCGCGAGCTCCTCGCGCAGCACATCCTGCTTGCCCACCAGGATGACGCGCACGCCAAATTCCCGGGCCGCGAGGATGGACCCTTCCACCTCGGCTCGCGGGGCGTTGTCTCCTCCCATGGCGTCGAGCGCTATTGTGGTCATTTAGTTTCTCGGGGGAAATTAAAATCCGGTGCAGTTACGGTGATTTAAGCCTTTGTGTCGATTACTTCCCGGCCTTTATAGTACCCACATTCCTGACAGACATTATGCGGTAGTTTCTTGTGATGGCATTGCGGACACGTGCCGAGCGTGGGCGCGGTGAGAAAATGATGGGCGCGGCGGGAATTCTTGCGCATTTTGGAGTGCCGGCGCTTTGGATTTGGCATACAAACTCCTCTGGCGTTCTAGTATGAAACTGAAGATTTTACTTGTTTTACGCTGGAAAGGCTATTGCTTCTTGAACCATATCTGCTTGACCCGCGCCAGGGGCGCGAGGCGCGGGTCGGCGGAGTGGGTCTGACAGTGGCACTCCTCGTGGTTCATGTTGACGCCACAATGAGGGCACAGGCCCCGGCAATCGCTGCGGCAGATGGCCTTCATGGGAATCGCCAGATTCACCTGCTCGGCGATGATGTCGGCCAGGAAAATGCCGTCGCCATCATAGAAGCCGACCTCGGCCTCCTCGTCGTCCAGCCGGACTATTTCCTTGCCAACGGTCTTTAGGGGCCGATAGAGCAGATCGAATTCGCGATGAATCTCTTCGGTCACCGGCTCCAGGCAGCGGGCGCAATTCATTTCCAGGCGCGTGTGGATCTCGCCGTAGATGCGGATCTGCTCCTCGAGCAACTCCGCGGTGGCGCGCAGCTCCAGCGACTCAATCTGCCGGAAATCTTCGGTATGGAAGTCGATGGTGCCAGGCGGGTAGTGCTTGTGAATCCGCGCCTTGCGCACCGCCAGCTCTCTAATGTCGAGGAACATGTGGGCCAGGCCCTCATTGCTGCGTCAGTCTTAACGACAATCGATTATACGGCGCTGGTTAAGCCTGTCAAGAAACCGGCGATGGCGAGTCACGAATGCGCCACCTTGGGTGCCCGGAAAGACGGTCCGGCGAAATCGCCATGCTCTGTTACCATTCCCAACGTATTGCGTTGGGAATTCAACGACGCCGAGGAGCTGCTCCCATGAGACTGGAAACCATTGCGGTTCGCGCCTGCGCGGAAGTAGATCCAACCACAGGTGCCGTGGCGCCGCCTCTCTATCTTTCCACCACCTTTGAACACGGGCCGGCCAGCCAGGCGATCCACGGGTTCATGTACATCCGGGAGAAGAATCCCACGCAGTTGCGGCTCGAAGGAGCACTGGCTCAGCTGGAGGGCGGCTTGGGTGCTTTGGTATATTCCTCGGGGATGGCCGCCGGGGCGGCCGTATTGCAAACCCTCGAACCCGGCTCGCACGTCATCTTTTCCGATGACCTGTATATCGACTTCCGCAATCTGATCCGGGACTTCCTGCCCGCCTGGCGAATCGAATCCAGCGTGGTAAATATGCAAGACATTCAGGAACTGAAGGGCGCCATGCGGGCCAATACCAAGGTGGTCTGGGGTGAGACGCCCTCGAATCCGTTGATGAAAGTCCTGGACATTGCAGCGATTGCTACGGCCACGCATGACGCGGGCGCGCATCTGGTAATCGACAGCACGTTTGCCACGCCGGTGCTGCAACGACCGCTCAGCCTGGGAGCGGACATCGTGTTGCATTCCACGACGAAATATTGCGGCGGGCATAGCGATGTTCAGGGCGGCTGCCTGGTGGTGAAAAAACGCGAAATCCTCGATAAGCTTTTTCACGTGCGCGAACTTTTGGGGGCCGTGGCGTCACCCTTCAATTCCTGGATGATCCTGCGGGGCCTGCGCTCGCTGCCGTGCCGCATGGAGCGGCATTCGGCGAATGCTGCAGCAGTTGCCGCGGCGCTCGCGGCGTCGCCGCTGGTGGAGGCGGTCTACTACCCGGGTTTGGCGTCGCATCCCGGGCACGACATCGCGCGGCGGCAGATGAAGGGCTACGGTGGAATGCTCTCCTTTCTGGTGCGCGGCGGGCGCGAAGAAACACTCCGGGTGGCTTCGCGGGTGAAGATATTTCTAAACGCCACGAGCCTGGGCGGGGTGGAAAGCCTGATGGAGCATCGCGCATCGAGCGAGGGGAAAATGTCCAAAGCTCCCCAGAATCTGCTGCGCCTGTCGATTGGCCTGGAACATCCGGACGACCTGATTGAAGACCTGATGCAAGCATTGGCTTAATACGTCTTTAGATTCTTCTAGTCTCCGGTGGCGCTGCGCAGAATATCGTGCTGCTGGCGTAGCAGAAAACGATCGGTCATCCCGGCGATGTAGTCGCAGACCACGCGATGGCGCTGCTCGCGTTCAGCCTGCTCCGAGTAGAATTCGGGCATGGCCTGGGGATGCGCGAAGTAGTAGCGGAATACTTCCTCGAGAGCGGCCACGGATCGGTCGCGCTCGCGAACCAGCACGGCATGATTATAAAAGCGCGCGTGCAGAAATTTCTTGAGGCTGGCGCTCAGCGCGGCGCCTTCAGGACTCAGGCCGATGAGCCGCACGGGCGAATTGCGCACGTCTTCCAGGCTTTTAACGCCGCTGGCCTGAATGTTTCGCCGGGAGGCGTCGATCAGGTCGGTGACCAGCGCGTCGAGAATGCGTTTGAGCGCTTCAAGAAACTTCAGCTTTTCCCTGGCCTCCGGATAGCGACGGTCGATCTCCTGGTAAATCTCCCCGAGCCTCGGCGCCTCCGAGAGAATAACGGCCAGCGGCAGAAGTCCCGTCTCGCGGCCATCGTCAAGATCGGCGGTGTTATAGGCAATCTCGTCCACTAGATCGATTAATTGCGCTTCGAGCGGTGGGCGAAGATCAAGCAGGTACTCGGCCAGTTCGAGTGAGTTCGGTGCGGAAAAATCGCGGGAATGCTTGATGATGCCTTCGCGCACCTCAAACGTGAGATTGAGCCCGGGAAAAGCGAGATAGCGCTGCTCGAACTTCTCGACGATGCGCAGGGCGTGAAGATTGTGCTCGAAAGTCTCGCCAAAGTTGCGCATCAGTTGGTCGAGTTTGTGTTCTCCGGCGTGGCCAAAAGGCGGATGGCCGATATCGTGCGCCAGCGCCAGGGCTTCGACGAGATCGGAATTCAAATCCAAGGCGCCGGCTACCGTGCGGGCGATCTGGGCAACTTCGAGGGTGTGGGTCAGGCGGTTGCGGAAGTGATCGGAGAATCGCGTGGTGAAAACCTGGGTCTTGGCCTCGAGGCGACGGAAGGCCCGGGCATGAATGACGCGATCACGGTCGCGCGCGTAAATGTTGCGGTAGGGGTGAGGGGGCTCGGGGTAGCGGCGGCCGCGAGAGTGGGCCGCGTCCATCGCGTAGGAAGCGAGCTTCATGCTGGATGAGTCAAATTCGCTAGCTCTGCGGGCCGAGATCGGTGAGGCGTTTGTCAGCCTCTTCGGCCAGCACGGTGTCGGGATGGTCCTTTTTGACCTGCTGGTAGAGCTTGGCGGCTTCCGTCGGACTCGATTTGCGATATTGGTCGGCGAGCAGCATCTGCGCCAGCGGTTTAGGAACGAGGTCGGTAGGCTTGTCGATGAGCAGCTTGAGCAGGCGCGCGGACTCATCCAGCTTACCGGATTGGGCATTAATTTCCGCCTGTTCCAGGCGGGCCATTGAGGCGACTTCGGCGTTGCTGCCGCTTTCGACATCTTTGAGTTCTTTCAGGGCTTGGTCGGTCTGGCCGATGCGCGCCGTGGAAACCGCCGCGTAGTATCGCGCCAACTGCCCTTGCTGGGTCATGGAATATTTCGAGGCCACGTCGCGGAATTTCTTCTGCGCGTCCAGATATTTATTTTTTTCCTCGAGGTAGGAGATTTCTCCCGGCTCATCGGGTTCGCCGGCGGTACGGATGCGGGCATCGAAAGTCTTGCGCGCGTCTTCGAAGGCGACTCCGGCGCGCTCCGACTGCCGGTCGCTATAGAACCACCAGCCACCCACCAGAACGGCTACGGCCAGCAGGCCCAGCGCGCCGATCCACATCATGCGCGTGTGCGAAAGCGCGTACTGCGCCCCGTGCGTCAGCGTCTCCTTGAATTCGTCGTGCTTCAGTTCTTTCCGGCTGATGTGCTGGGACACGAGTCCCCTCCTGGGCTGCTCCTGAAGGATAGAAGCCTATCACGAAATGCAGGAGTGCCGGGCGAGCTAACCCAGGGCAGCCGTAGCGATACTGAGGGCAACGCCGGATTACCGGGGAGAAAATACCCTACTTGTGTTTCATGACGTAGACGCCGTCCCATTGGGGGTCGGGTTCCTCGAGCAGGAACTCTTCGCAGCGGAAGAAGAGGACGCGGGAGGGCACGTCATCGGGCCAGCGTTCGAGAACTTTGGCGAATGTGGTTTGCGCCTGGCGCCAGTCGCGGCGCTTGTAGAAGGAACGCGCGCGGGAATAGAGCTCGACGCGCTCCTGTAGTTCGCTGCCCTCCTGGCGGTAGCCCAGCAACTCGAAAATGGTGACGGGCTGTTCTTTCCCCTTCACGCGAATTACGTCCACTTCGCGAAAAATAAAATCAGGAGAACGCGCCGCGCGGAAGGCAAATTCGGTGAGCAGGATGCGCGTGCCGTATTCCTTGTTGAGGCCTTCCAGGCGCGCGGCCAGATTCACCGCATCCCCGATGGCGGTGTAGCCGTAGCGCAGGTTCGAGCCCATGTTGCCGACCGAGGCCATGCCGGTGTTCAGGCCGATACCGATGTCGAGCAGCGGCAGGCCGTCGCGCTTCCAGATTTTCTGCAGCTCGGTGAGCTTGGCGAGCATGTCGAGAGCGGCGCGAGCGGCTTTATGCGCGTGGCCGGAATCTTCAAAGGGCGCACCCCAGAAAGCCATGACCGCGTCGCCGATGTATTTATCGAGGGTGCCCTGATTGCGGAAGACGATGCGGGTCATATCGGTGAGATAGCCGTTGAGCAGGTCGGCGAGCTTCTGCGCGTCGAGTTTTTCGGAGATGCTGGTGAAGCCGCGAATGTCGCTGAACAGGATGGTGATCTCCTGCTTGCGGGGCTGCACCAGTTCGGGGCTGGTGAGCACGCGGCGGATGACTTCCGGGCTGACGTATTGCTGGAAGGCGCCGCGCACCCTGCGCTTTTCGCGGTCCTCCACCAGCACGCGGTAGAGAGAGACGAGCATGGTGTTGGAGAGCAGCACCAGAGTGGGCAGGGTGAAATTGAGCCACCAGCCGTGAATAAACGCGAACATTACCGCGGCGGCGAAAGGCAACTCCAACAGCAGCGCCAGGGGCATCCACTTGGGCTGCGTTACGGCCAGCCACAGCCCGAGCGGCACGCCGAAGAAGAAAATCAGCAACAGGTCCACGCCGATCTGCGTGACGTCACGCTGCAGAAACCGCTGATTCAAAATGTTATCTATGACATTCGCGTGAATCTCCACGCCGGGATAATTGATAGAGCTGAAGGGAGTGCTGCGCAGGTCGCCGATGCCGGTGGCGCTGGCGCCGACCAGAACAATCTTGTCTTTAAAAGTGCCCGGCGGGAAAGTGTGATTGACCACATCGGCGATGGAGACGTAAGGGAAAGTCCGCACGGGACCGCGAAAATTGATCATCACCCGGCCGATATCGTCGGGCACAACGATAATCGAAGAGCCAAATTCCAAATTTTCGATGCCGGACGACCCAAAGTTCAGAATCATCTTCTCGTTGGGCAGGCCCAGGTAGTAACGCACGGTCTGCACGTCGATGGAGGCGTAAATATCCCATTCGGAGCGGTTCTTGGAGCGTCCAAACGGTATGGCCAGGTTGGCGCGGCGCACGATACCGTCCGGATCCGGCCAGACGTTGAAAAAACCGGTGGACCCGCGGTCTCCGCCAAGAGCGTCGGTCAGCGGTTCGATGTTGGCCTCGGCGCCGAGGGGCAAAATTTCCTGCTCATCGAATTTCTGAATCATGTCGAGAAAGCTTTTCGCGCCCTCCGCGGAGTGTGCCGCCCGCGCTTGGGGGTAGGGAAAGTAAGCCAGGAGACGAGCGTAGCGATCGAGTGTGGCGTCATCCAGACCTTTCAAATCTGCCTGAGAACTGAAAAAGAAGTTTCCTAATACCACGCTGCCCATGCGCTTAATGGAGTCGGCAAATTGCTGGTCGGCGTTAAATTCCTTCTCGAGGTCGACGAGAGCGGATTCCAGGCGCGGGTCGATCTTCTGGCCCTGCTTCTGCAGCAGGCGCGCGCGCAGTTCGCGTAACGGCCGCACCGAGTCGTCCGTTTTGCTGAAAGTGATGTCGAAACCTGCCACGCGCGCACCATCGTCGTGCAAGGCATCGAGCATTTTGGCAAAATTGGAACGGGAGAAAGGCCAGCGGCCGAGAACTTCCTGGGCGCGTTGATCGATGTCGACAATTACGATGCGGGGGTCGGGGCGGGGCGCCTGGAAGCGCGGCCGCAAAAGAAAGCGCGCGTCGAGCGTGGAATATTCCAGGCGTGTAAGCAGATTGGCGGTGGCCGCGTTTCTTTCTCCTACCAACACATAGTAGTAAAGGAAAAAACCCAGAAGGGTTACGACCAGGCTGATGAGCAGCGACATGCGCTGGCGCCACAGCGTGCCGAGTGCGGAGCCGAACAGGCTTCCGGGTGCGTCTGGTTTGCCGTCGGCCATCGAATGCGGAGCCTCTCCGGGAGCGCCGGGCGCTAGTCTTTGTAGACGAAGCTCAGCTTGACGTTGCCCAATTCGATGGTGTCGCCGTCATTGAGGCGGGCGGCGCCGTGGATGGGCTGACCGTTGACCACGGGAACCTTGTCGGCGGTGCCGATGTAGTAGCCGTCATCGCGCTTATTAATTTGCGCGGCGACTTTAGGCGCGAACCATCCGCGCAGGCGCACGGTGGCCATCTCGGATTTGCCGATGACGGTAAGCTTGTTGGTGAGCAGATATTCCGACTGGTCGGTCTTGCCGCTCAAAATGACGAGCGTGGGAATGCGGACGCGAGTAGGAACGGATTGCTGGGTGCCTTCGCCGGCGGCGGCGAGCATGTCGCGGCGCTTTTTGGTGTCGAGCACCATGGTCTCTTCCATCTTGGGCATGACCGGCTTGGGAGCGCTGGCCGCACCATGGAGAGGCGGGACATCGGCCTCGCCGCGGACCTCGATGGTGTGCTTGCCTACCAGCACGATGTCGCCAGGCTTGAGGCTGAGGCGCTTGACGCGCTGATTGTTGACGAATGTGCCGTTCATGCTGTTGAGGTCTTCGACGACCAGCTTGCCACCCTCATTTACGATTTTGGCGTGGTGGCTGGAGACGGCGAGATTATCCACCTGGATATCGTTGTCCGGGGCGCGGCCGATGGTCAGCGGTTCGACGCCTACATTCACTTCCTTGAGCACCGCTGCCTCGTATTTCAGGATGAGCTTTGCCATGGACGGATCCTCCTAAGAGCCTGAACCGCCGAGCCAGCGCATGAAGCGAGTCCACGGGCCGTGCGATTCCCTTACGATACGAATAGCCACTGCGGTAACGTTATCCTCGCCGCCGGCATCATTGGCCGCTTCGATCATGCGATCGACGGCCTCTTGCGAATTGAGCGAGGTGAGCAGCGCGCTGGCGATGCCCGCGTCGGTGACCATGCGGCTGAGGCCATCGGAACAGAGCAACAGAGTGTCGCCCTCAATCAGAGTGTGCTCGTCGGCATCCACCTGCACGGTAGCATCGATACCCAGAGCGCGGATCAGCACGCTTTGCATCTCACTTTCGTCGGCCTGCTGCTGGGTGAGAATGCCGCGGCGAACCTGCTCGGCAACCAGAGAATGATCCTGGGTGAGTTGCTCGAGAGCGCCGCCACGCAGCCGATAGGCGCGGCTATCGCCCACGTGGGCCAAGCTCATGCGCGAGCCATCGAGCCATACCGCCACGACGGTGGCGCCCATGCCGCGCTGCGCCGGATGCTTCTGCGCGGATTCATAAATCATGCGATTGGCCAGTTGAATGGAGCTGGCCAGACGGTTGGTCCTTACCCCCAGATCCGCCACGGCGCCTTCGAGCAGCGGCAGCTTGGGATCCAGCAGAGAATCGCGACAGTGCTGGGCGATGGCTTCGACGGCCATGCGGCTGGCGATTTCGCCGTGCGCTTCGCCGCCCATGCCGTCGGAAAGAATGTAGAGTCCGAGCTCCGGCAAGACTTCGAAGGAGTCTTCGTTATTTTTTCGGACGCGACCCAGGTCGGTGCGCGCCCCAGCGTCAATTCGCAAGCCCGATCCTATCCGACCACCGGCTCCAGAGCAGCAAGAGCCTTGCGCAGGTCGGCAGCCATCTCTCCCGCTTTCTGATAGCGCTTGGCGGGATCTTTCTCGAGCGCACGGTCGATCACCGCTTCGATGGATTCGGGAATGGCCGGGTTGACTCCCCGAGCGGAGCGGTGAGGCTCGTTGGTGATCTGGTAGATGAGTGTGGCAACGGAATCGCCGTGGAAAGGCTTTTCGCCGGTGAGCAGCTCGAACAGGCATGCGCCCAGCGAAAAAATGTCGGAACGGCCGTCAACTTTTTTACCGGCAAGCTGCTCGGGCGACATGTAGCTGGGCGTGCCGAGCACGGTGCCGGTGGCCGTCCTGGACTGGTCGGTGATGCGGGCGATGCCGAAATCGGTGACTTTGATGACGCCGTTTTTGAGCATCATCAAGTTGGCGGGCTTGATGTCGCGATGCACCACGTTATTTTCGTGCGCGTAATCGAGAGCGTCGGCCACTTTGGCGACGGCATTTACGACTTCGCGCAGAGGATGGAGGTGGCCTTTGGCGCACCAGGGCTTGAGGTCGGCGCCGTCGAGCAGCTCCATGGCGATGTAGTTGATGTCCTGATCTTCGCCGGCATCGAAAATGTTTACGATGTTGGGGTGCGTGAGCCGCCCGGCGGATTCCGCTTCGCGGAAGAAACGCTCTTGAAGGGCTTTGCGATCTTCGGGGCTGAGATCTTCGTCGTCGAAGCGCAGCGTCTTAATGGCCATCTGGCGATTGATCTTGGGATCGCGGCCCAGGAACACCGTGCCCATAGCGCCTTTGCCCAGCTCGCGGATGACTTCGTAGCGGCCGAGGGTGGGCTTCACGTCCGTGCCGCTGGTCATCATGACGGTGGACTCGACGCTGCGGCCCTTCTTGAGGCCGGCGGTGCCGCTGATCTGCGTTTCACCCATGGCCCGCAGCTTCTCCATGCGCTCACGGATATCCTTGAAATTTCTGTCTGCGGAGGCGATGTGTTCCAGGACCGCGACGGACTTGTTGAACTGGCGTTTGCGCTCGAAGTCCAGTGCCAGGTTGTAGAGCGTATCCTTCATTCCCGCATCCACCGGGACGCGGCGGAATTTCTCCCAAGCCATGTCCAGCATGCCCTGGCCCTGGAAGGAGAGACCCAGCATTTTCAGAGTCTCCACCGACTCGGTCTCCAGCGTTTCCTTGGCGCGCTCGGTGCCGAAGTAGCGCTTGGAAACAACGACCACGTAACCCAGGACGAGCAGGAGCGAGGGATACATCATCTCGATCCAGTAGCCCTTGGAACTGAACAGCCAGAAAGAAGTGGCGCCGAATGCGCCCAGAAGGACGAAGGCGATGGCCGCGCTGATGCCTGCGGGAAGCAGCGGCAATCCGAGAGTCACGAAGAGGGCGAACAACAGCATAACGCCCAATTCGAGGTTGCGGGCCCAGGGCGGGCGAGTGATGAACTTGTTGTGCAGAACGTTCTCGACCACATTGGCAAAATACTCGACGGCGGGGAGAGTGGCGGAGACGGAAGTAGCGCGCTGCTCGCCGAGCCCGGTGGCGGTGAAGCCCACGAGCACGATCTTGCCCTTGAAATTTTCCTTGGTGACTTTGTTCGTGACCACGTCGACGAAGCTGAAATGGGGGAAAGTTTTTACGTCGCCGTTGAAGTTCACCAGCATCTGGTAGTGCGAGTCGGTGGGAACCAGGCGGTTGCCCACCTGGACGCCGTCGCCTTTGGGAAGAATCTCGCCGGGATCGAGGTTGAGATAGACGCGCGCGATCTGCAAAGAAAAAGATGGGTATTCCTTGCTGTCGTATTCCACGACCAGGGGCTGGCGGCGGATGGCGCCGTCGCGCTCGGGAATCCAGTTGATGTGGCCGATGGCTTTGGCTTCTTTGGCGAAGCGGTCGATGGGTGGGACGATGCCCTTGGCATCGAGGTCGGTGCCTTTGAGCTTAGACTCCGCGCCGGGCAGCGAATTTTTGAGGATGTCAGCGGAGGGAGGCTGGTCGGGGCGGCCCAGCGGAGGGCCGGGCAAGCCAAAATTCATAGCCAGCACGGTGTTGCCGGCGAGGGCGATGGAATCGGCCAGGCGCGCGTCGTTGTCGAGGCGCTTGCCGGTATCGTCAAAAATCTTCTGGAACTGGCCGAAGAAACGCTGCGACTGCGCGCGCTCTTTTATCGCCTCTTTCTCAAACCTCATCCCCGACTGCGCCTGCTGGAACTGTTTGCGGAGATCGCGCACAGCTTCCAAGCCGGGATTAATCTCCGCATCGGAGTAGAGCAGATCGAGGGCGATCACTTTGGATTCGGCTTCGGAGAGCTGGTCAACCAGTTGGCCCATGTAAGCGCGCGGCCAGGGCCAGCGGCCTATCTGGGAGATGGAAGCATCGTCCACGGCGACGATAACGATTTCGTCGCCGACCTGACGATTGGCGCGAAGCTTGGCGCGCAGGTCGTACAGTTTTAGTTCCAAGGTGTCGATAGGGCCGACACCCATGTACAGACCCAGCAGCATAACCAGCGACACGGCAGCCCCGAGAATTACGTCCACCACCGGAAATTTTCGATCAGCCATCAGTCGGCATCCCCAAGCAGCAAAGTCCGCCTCCTAGCAGGAACAGACTAGCCCGTCGGCGCAATTAGCGTTATGCAACGTAAGCTGAAACCCCAGTATTGAGCGGTAGGCTAACAGAGCGGGAAGGTCAATTCAAGGTGAACCGGGGGAAGGAGTTACCTGCGCGTCGACAATCGGACGGAGAGGCAGATTGCCCGACGGCCATAGATCTAATCGATTCTGAGCGCGTCCGCGCGACCTGCAACCCAAACCCGCGCCGCGGTCAAACTTCTGACTGCGCTGAACCCGCGGAAAAACCGCTGCTTAATTCTCATGGGGCGCCTCGCGGAAACGGCGATTCCTCGACTGGCACTACACGAGATGTAACGCTTGACGGTTAGGCTTGACATATCTTTACTAAAAGTGCAATTCTCGGCAATCTAATTCGCAGCTTTTCGCAGCGACGAGCAGAGTCCTTTAAAAGACTTATCTATTCTTATTTTATTTTCCAATCCACCGACTCAGCTGGATGGGGAGTAACTATGAAAAAATTAGCGAACCTACTTTCAGTCAGAATTCTCCTGGCAGGTTTCCTAGGTGCGGGGTCTTGCGCGGGCGCCTTTGCAAACGGGATCAATTTCGCCTGGAATAATGGGACTGGCAACTGGAGCTCGGCCGGTAATTGGTCCCCAAACGGAGTACCGGGTGTAAACGCCGGCTTTGGTGATAGCGCGCTTATCGGAGCGGGAAACTCCACTGGAGCCGACGTGACTTATGACGTGGGCCAGCAGAACCTGGGAACCCTAACGCTGAATGCTGGCAACTCGCTTACGATCAATCAGGCCGGTTCGCTCACCCTCGGAGACGGCTCGATTTCCGGAACTCTCACGAACGCTGGAACGTTGTCAGCCAGTGCGACTTTTACCTCGGGAAGCACGATAAATAACATAGGGAACCTATTCGCAGGTGGGATGAGCTTTTCCCCGGGAAGTATTTTTAATAATTCAGGCGGTGTGCTTGCGATATCCCTGACGGTTCAGGGACTGTTTTACAATACTGGCGGAATTACGGCAGTGGGTAACGTGGATATCTCGAACGCTTCTGGGGTTACAAACGACGGCTCACTATCCCTGGGCGGCGCAGGAGGCGGATCGCTCAATTTGTCGGGGACCGTTGTGACGAACCTGGGATCCATGACCAGTTCCGATAACGGGCCAATATTTATCACAGGAGATCTCAAAAACAGCGGTTTCATAAGTATGGCAGGCCCTAGTTCGGTCGAATTGGACGTGACTGGATCAATTCACAACGACAGTCAGGGCTATATCGAGATACTATTCGGTTCCGTGTTGAATGCCGGGGACGTCACCAATGACGGAACAATCGTAACTACTTCAGATCAATCTTTCGCCATAGGAGACTTTCTAAACCGAGGTACCTTCACAGCCACGGATGCCTCTGTCACAACCGGTTCAATCATTAATTCCGGCGTTTTCACGGTTGGGTATACCTCGAACCTCTCGGCGGGAGGTGACCTTATCAATTCGGGAACTTTAGTCTTACAGGACGACAATTGCTGCTCGTCATCGGTGACGGTAGCGGGCGTAACCAGGAATTCCGGCAGCGTGATTCTCGGAAATGGTAATGGTGTTGTACTTAACGCGAATGGCGGTTATACGCAGACAAACGGTTCCACTGACGTCCAAGGAATCCTCAATACGACGACCTATCAGCACAATGGCGGCATTACGACTATTCAATCTGGCGGCCTCATTTCTACGACTAACTTTAATGTCACGGCTGGTTTGGTGCAGGGATTGGGCACAATACGCGGCGCGTTCAGCCTTATTGGCGGCACCCTACATCCCGGACTGCTGGGGCTGCCAGGCACGCTAACGATCAATGGGACCTACACGCAGGGGCCGCAGGGGGCGCTGGCCATCGACCTGGCGGGGACGGGCAACGGACAGTTCGGCGTCCTCTCGGTTAATGGCCCGGTAAACTTAAGCGGCAAGGTTGATTTCGCCGCACTGAACGGATTCAAGCCGATGATCGGCGACAAATTTACATTCTTGTTTGGCGGCTCGGTCAGCGGTAATTTCAACAGCATGATGTTTACGAATTGGAGCTGCCCGGCGCACGCAACGTGCACGGACGTGTTCACAGCGAGCAGCGTTACCCTGCAGATCGCGCAGTCCCCTGAGCCTGCGAGCATGATCCTGTTTGGGAGCGGGCTGGTCGGTCTCGCCGGATATACCAGAAAACGGCTCGTGCGCCGTTGAGCGCGAACTCACCTTCCGGGCAAAGCAGCGAACGCGGAATCGGCGCAGCGGGCGCGGCAACGATTACGGCCGTACTGCTGATGATTGTGTTCGCCGGGGTTTTTGCATTTCTCCGGCATAATCACGAATCCGTGAAATTTGACACCCCCTATCAAGCAGTGCTGCTGACTAACGGTTCGGTTTACTTCGGCAAGCTGGAAAACTACGGAACGAAGCATCCGCTTCTCCGCGACGTCTACTACGTGCAGACCTCGGTCAACCAGGAAACGAAACAGGCGACGAATGTGCTGGTGAAACGGGGGAAGGAACTGCATGCGCCGGACCGTATGTATCTGAACGCCAATCAGATTGTTTTTGTTGAGCCGGTGGGTGCCGATTCGAAGGTGGCGCAGTTGATTGCGGAGAGCAAGGCCAAGGGGCAGTAAGGGCCGATCTCCGCGCCGTCGCTCACATTAGTTGTTATCCTGCCGTGAGAATTGCGCAGGGCACTTCGCGAAACGATCATATTAACATCTCAAAGACCCGCCTCCTCTAACTCCACCCTGGAATTCACATGTTGATGCACGTTTGTCGGTAAAAGCGCCGGCAAGATGCACTCGTTACGAGTTCGCGACACCATTCCGCGGAGAACGCTTACTCGATACGCAGAGCGTCCATGGGAGAAATGGAGGCTGCGCGGCTGGCTGGGATGATGGCGGCGAAGAAGGAGCAGATGGCTAGCGCGCCGGCGGCCAGGGTCAGCGCCAGGGGATCCCAGGAAGAGACGCCGTAGAGCTGAGAGGCGATCAGGTGGCCGGCGCCTATAGCCAGAGGCAGGCCCAGCAGCAGGCCAATTAACACGCGTTGGAATGCGCCGCGAAGGACGAGTTGAACGACGCGGGCGCGGTTGGCGCCAAGGGCCATACGGATGCCGATTTCGTTGGTTCTGCGGGCAACGCTATAGGCGGTGACGCCATAGAGTCCAACGGCAGCCAGCAGCAGAGCGACGAGACCAAACAGTCCGGCAAGCGTGGCCACGGCGCGCTCCTGATCGAAGGAAAGCTCCACTTGCTGCTGCATGGTCCTGATGCTGGTGATGGTGAGGTCGGGATCGAGATCGGCCAGTATTCGTTTGAGCTGCGGTTCCAAGGCGCCGGGAGAAGCATTGGTTACGAGCATCACTCCGGAGATGAAGTGCGAGCGCAGCTCAGTGGTCTTCATGGAGTCATCTGTATACACAACACTTTGCGCTAGCGGCACGTAGAACATCGGGCGCGCCGGTCGTTCAAGGCCCCAGCCTGCGAACTTGGCGTCGCGCACCACACCGATGATGTTGTAAGTGCCGGCGTTGGCAGGCACGTCCAGGCCGAAGTGCTGGCCCAGGGGATCTTCGGCGCTTTTGAAAAAGCGTTTGACGAAGGCTTGGTTGACGATGGCCACGGGCGCGGTGTTTTCATTGTCGGCGGCGGTGAAGGCACGTCCGCGTATGACGGTTATGCCGAAGTTCTGAAGATAGTTGGAGCTCACACGGTCCCAGGAAGCGCCAGCGTGCTCATTAAGCTGGGAAGCGGGGTGGCCGGATACCATGATGAGCTCTCCCCAGTTGTCAGTGAGCGGGTTGTAGAGGGCCAAGCCGGAGCCCTGCACGCCGGGGAGGCGATTCAACTGCTCTTCAAGTTGACGGTAGAGCGCGTTTAGCTTAGGCACGGTGTAGCCCTTCTGCGGGTTGTGCAGCGCGACGACTATGCGGCCGTCTACCTGATAGCCGAAATCCTGATTTTCGAGTTTGTCCAGGCTACGCGCGAGCATCACCGATCCAGCCAGCAGAACGATGGAGAGAGTGGCCTGCGCGATAAGCAGAGCTTTTTGGGCGAATGAAGAGTGGTCCCGAGTGGAGCGGCCGGCGCCGCGCAATGCTTCGGATGGACTCGTACGCGTGGCGAGCCAGGCCGGCACCGCGCCGAAGATTATTCCGGTCAACAGCGACAACGCGAAAGCGAAAGCCAGGACCATAAAAGATGGCGCAGCGCTGATGGGAATAAAGTGCGAGCTGTGAAAGGTGAGGGCCAGCAGTAGACGCGCCGCTGCCACGGCTACAATAAGCCCGGCAACGCCACCGAAAACGGCCAGCAAAACGCTTTCCGAGAGCGCCTCAATTATAATTTGCCGAGGAGTGGCACCGATGGCCAGCCGAACGGCGGTCTGGCCGCGACGCGCGACGGAACGCGCCAGTTGCAAGTTGGCGACATTGGCACACGCGATGAGTAGAACCAGGCCGCAGACCGAAAGCAGGATCTGAAGACTGCGCGCGAACTCCTCTTGCAACACAGCGATACCTGCGCCGGCGGGAACTACACTGAGAACCTGTTTGGGAAGCATGCGGATTACGTCGGGCATCCAGTTGGCGGGATATCCGGAATCATTCTGCATCCATTGCCGCAGGGAGGCTGTAAGGCGCGGAGCCATGCCGTCGATCGAGGCGCCTGGCCGCAGGCGGCCGACGAGGCGCAGCCACGCGGCAACCGATTGGTGTAACAAGGTTCCTTCGCCAGCGATCAGGGGTTCCTGTTGCAACGGGATCCAAATTTCGGGTGGGTCGCTTTCGAGGGTATCCCCGAAAAAGGCCGGGTTAGCAATACCGATTACCGTGAACGGGTGTCCCTCGACGAAGAGGGTGGAACCGACGACTGAAGGATCGCCTCCGTAGGCCGTCTGCCAGGCGCGGTGACTCATCACCACTACCGGCGGGGAAGCAGCGCGATCGTCGTTAGGCGTCAAAATTCGTCCTGAGTCAGCGCGCACGCCAAAAGTTGAGAAATAATTGCCGCTGACATATTCCGAACGTAGCGGCCTGGCGGCGGACTCGACTCCTTCGCGTCGCACACTGAAGCGATCGCGGCCGGCCTGGAAGGCAGCGAGTTCTTCGAACTCCGGGGATTGCGCTTTGAGGCGCTCGACTAGAGGGAATGAAAACAGGCCCCATTGGTCCTGGGGACCGCCCTGCACGCAGCAGTTGTCGCCCTCGCCTATGCGGTAGAGACTGGCGGGATCGGCGACCGGGAGCGAACGCAGCATCACGGCATGGATCAAGGTAAAGATGGCAGTGGTGCCGCCGATGCCCAGAGCGAGAGTCAACACGGCGGTGATGGTAAAGACGGGCGAACGCCGGAACTGGCGCAGCGCGTACCGGAAATTGCGGTAAAGAGTCTGCATCGATGTACCTCAAGCTGAGTTACGCCGGCAAGCGCGCGGAAGTTCCCTCCGCCCGCGCGGATTTGATATTGCCGGGACCGCAGTTTTAGCGCCGCTGGGTTAGACGGGCGCGGCGCTGAATGGTCACCCGTCGGCTGCGGGGCTGAGAAAATCGGACACGCTCGTTGACACTGGGCTTCGGGTGCTGGAATTTTTGGGTACGTAGAGATAGCAGTTGTAGCACTTGCACAACAGCATGAAGTACTCGCTGGGCTGCGTTTTCGATATACTCCCACCTTGCGATGAAATCCCAGAAAGAACTTTGGTATTACCGGGGCTCCTGCGCAGCCAAGCTGGCTGGGGAGTTAAAGGCCAAACTGGCGCTGCGGGAGCTGACCGCGGATGGTTCGGGGGACGCACGTGGGTCACGGCTAGCGGTTGCGGACGGCAAGCTGGTGGTGTGCCTGCTGGATCTTAAGCGGGATGACATTGCGGCTCTGGTCCGCCTGGCTGCTCACCACCCGAACGTGCGGCTGGTGGGTTTGGGTTCCGGAAGCGAAGCTAACGCGGCTGAGCCTTCGGCGACGGTTGGCGGCAAATCACGGCGCGGACCGGCGCGGGGATCCGCAACGGGATCGGCGAGGGGTTCCGCGAGAGGCTCCGCGAGGGGCTCCGCACGGGCCTCGGCGCTGTTCGCGTTGCTGCCGCGGCGAACACCGCCCGAGCAGGTGGAGCGCACCATCGCCGCGGCGTTCGAGAATATCGAGCTGAGCGTGCGCGAGCGCAGCGCGCGGGAAGACTTGGCGCGCGCCGAGCGCGAAATGGAAGCGCTGAACCGCATCGGCGTGGCGCTTTCCGCGGAGCGCGATATCACGCGGCTGCTGAGCCTGATACTGAGCAAGATGCGCGAGATCACCGCGGCCGATGCCGGCTCGCTGTACATGGTGGAGAAGGTCAGCGACCGCGAGCAGCGACTGCGCTTCAAGCTGACGCAAAACGACAGCCGCCAGTTCCCTTTCGCCGAATACACGTTGCCGATTAACGAGACGTCGATGGCCGGGCATGTGGCGTTGAACGGCGAGGTGATCAACATACCCGACGCCTATGCGATCGCGCCGGCGCTTCCGTATCACTTCAATCCCAAATACGATCAGGACTCGGGTTACCGCACGCGGTCGATGCTGACGCTGCCCATGAGGAACACCAAGGGCGAAGTGATCGGCGTACTGCAACTGATCAATTGCAAACACGGCGAGCCCGGCGCGCTGCTGCATTCGCTGGAAGATGTGGAGCGCGTGGTAACTACTTTCCCAGCGCACGCCGCGCGCATGGCGCTTTCGCTGGCTTCGCAGGCCGCAGTGGCTTACGAGAACAGCAAGCTTTATCAGGACATCGAAACGCTTTTCGAAGGGTTCGTGAAAGCAGCGGTAACCGCCATCGAGCAGCGCGATCCCACGACTTCAGGACACAGCTTCCGCGTTTCCACGCTTACCGTGGGTCTGGCGGAGACGGTGGACCGCTGCCCCGCAGGCGCTTACGCGGGCACGCATTTTACCCGCGAGCAGATGAAGGAGATTCGTTACGCCGCGCTGCTGCACGATTTTGGCAAAGTTGGCGTGCGCGAAGAGGTGCTGGTCAAGGCCAAGAAACTTTATCCCTGGCAGATGGGGATGCTGAAGCAACGGTTCGATTACATCCGCAAGGAGATGGAAGCGCGGCATACGCAGCGGAAGCTGCAGTATTTCCTCGAGCGGAACCGGGAGGAGGCGCTGTCGCTCATTTCTCCTCTCGAAGAAGAGTACGTGCACCGCCTGGCGGAAGTGGACGACTACTTCCAGACGATTCTGGAATCGAATGAACCGACCGTGCTGCCCGGCGGGAAATTCGACAGGCTGCTGGAAATTGCGCGGCAGACGTTTTCGGATGCGCACGGCACCGAGCATAACTATCTCGACCCGGAGGAGATCCGTTTCCTGTCCATACCCAAAGGCAGCCTGGACCCGGCGGAGCGCGTGGAGATCGAGTCGCACGTCATACACACGTTTAATTTTCTGACGCAGATTCCCTGGACCAAAGAGATCAGCAACATTCCCGGGATCGCCCGCGGGCACCATGAGAAGCTGGACGGTTCGGGCTACCCTTATCAACTCAAGGCGGAAGATATTCCCGTGCAGACGCGGATGATGACCATTTGCGACATCTTCGACGCGCTATCGGCTTCCGACCGGCCGTACAAGCGCGCGGTGCCGTCGGATCGCGCGCTGGACATTCTGGCGTCCGAGGCGAAACGGCAGCAGCTTGACGGAGAACTTTTCCAGATGTTTGCCGACGCGCGGATTTACGAGCTTACGACCAAGCAGCAGACCTGAATACTCCATGAAGAATCGCGGTCTAATTTTCGCGCTGGTTGTGGCGTTGAGCTTTTTTACAGGCGCAACGGCAGCGGCGCAGAATTCTGCGGGCGCGAGCATCGTGCTGGCAGGCAAGCTGCTCGCCGGCGGGCGCGCCACGCTGGCTGTGCTCGATGCGGAAGGCCGCCTGGCGCCGGGGGTGGAAGTTGAATTCAGCGGCGGCAGCCGCAAGGCGACCGATGCAACGGGCCGGCTGACCTTTCAGGTTCCGGGGGTTCTGGGAATCTTGCGCGTGTCCCTGTCGGGACAGACCGCGAACGCGTCAGCAACGGTATTGGAGCCACCCAAAGAGAATACGGACGCGCTGCAGATACTTGACGTGCGGCGCCTGGTGACCATCGGCGGGCAATTTTCCATCGCTGGAGTTGGCTTCAGCGGCGCGGCCGATGAAAACCACGTTCTGGTGGGTGGCGAGCCGGCGATTGTTCTGGCTGCCTCGCCGGTGGAGTTGGTCTGCCTGGCGGCTGCGAAAGTGGCGACGGGTCCCTCGCAACTGTCGGTGGAAATTGGCGGCCGCAGCGCCGGACCCGCGCCGGTTACGCTGGTGAATCTGAAGATTTCAGCGGAGAAGTCGGAACTAAAAGCCGGAGAGCAGGGCCGGTTGATCGTGCATATCCTGGGGACAGAAGAGCCCGTGGAGATTGAAGCGCGCAGTCTTTCTCCCGATGTGGTGCAGTTCGTGGCGGGAGGAGTGGAACGTCAAACCAGCCAGGGCGGCGCGCGGAACGATGCGAGCTTTGAGATGCTGGGCGTGGCGGGAGGCGAATTCGCGGTTGAGGCGCGCATCGTGCCCAGCGCCCAGGGTATGGTGGACGTGGAAGCAGCGCGACGACAATTGCTCTCGGCACTGCCACTGGCCCCGGCGGGTTGGGGGCCGCGCCTGGAAAAATTGATCGAGCAGCTGGATAAGCATCCTCAGGATGGAGTCAAAGTGCGTGACGCGCTGGAAAAAATGCTGGCGCAGCGCCCCGAAGGTGATTTCGGGCGGCGGCTCGAAGCCGCGTGGAAGATCCTGCTGAACCGTTGAAGTGCGGTGCGCCGCCTGGCGCCGTGCTAGAATTTACTCACCCGTTTTTCTACACCCTCGTGCGGAAGGAAAAAGAATGAATTCAATGCTGGTGGTGGGAGTTCTCGCGTTTGCGGCGGGAGCTTTGCTGGCCTGGCTCGCGGCGTCGGCGTCGCTTCGCGCGGCGGCCGATGAAAAACTGCGCGAAGCGGATTCTTCCCGCGCGGGGGCGGAGAGCGCCGCGGACGAGCTGCGCAAACAGGTCAGCGGTTTGCAGGGCGCGTTGGACGCGAACCGCAATCAGTTGCAACACGAGCAAGCGGCGTGCACCGCGGCGCAGACCGCGCTCAGCAAAACGCAGGAAAATCTCGAAGAGCAAAAGAAGCTGATTGAGGAAGCCAAGACGCGGCTGACGGATGCTTTTCAGGCGCTGGCCTCGAAAGCCTTGAGCGACAGTAGCGAGCAGTTCCTGAAATTGGCCGGAGAAAATTTTCAGGTGCTGCACCAGCGCGCCGCCGGCGACCTGGCGCAGCGGCAGACGGCCATTGCCGGACTGGTGGACCCGCTGAAGACCTCGCTGGATAAGTTTCAGGAGCAGATCTCGAACGTGGAACTGTCGCACCAGAAGACTTACGGCGAGATGAGCGCGCAGATGATGCACCTCACGGAAAGCAGTGTGCTGCTGCGGCAGGAGACCGGAAGCCTGGTGACCAGCTTGCGGCAGCCGCAGATCAAGGGCAAGTGGGGCGAGATGACGCTGCGGCGCGCGGCGGAGCTGACCGGGATGTCGAAACATTGCGACTTCACGGAGCAGCTATCGCTTGACACCGAAGATGGGCGGCTGCGGCCGGACCTGGTGGTGCATTTGCCCGGCGGACGCAAGATCGTGGTGGACGCCAAGGTGCCATTGAATGCGTTTCTTACCGCGCTGACCGGGCGCACGGCCGAGGAATATCGCGCCTCGATGAACCAGCATGCCGCGCTGGTGCGCAGCCACGTAAACGCGCTCTCTTCGAAAAAATACTGGGACCAGTTCACTCCTTCTCCGGATTTTGTCGTGCTTTTTCTGCCCGGGGAATCCTTCTTCAGCGCGGCGCTGGAGCAGGACCGCACGCTGATCGAAGACGCCATGAACAAGCGCGTCGTGCTGGCCAGTCCGACGACGTTCCTGGCGCTGCTGCGCGCGGTGGACTATGGCTGGAACCAGCAGCAGTCGGGGGAAGACGCGCAGAAAATTGCCGAGCTGGGGAAGGACCTGCACGAGCGGTTCGTCAAATTTCTGAATTACCTGAGCGAAATCGGCAGCAACCTCGACCGCGCCAATAAAGCCTTTAACAAGGCCGTGGCATCGGTGGAATCGCGGCTCATACCGGGCGCGGCAAAGTTCAAAGTGCTGGCCGCGCCGTCCGGAGAGGACATTCCTTCCGTGGAACAGATCGAAACCATGCCGCGCCAGCTGGCGATGCTCTCCCCAGAAGACGAGTAATCGCAGTTCCCTCCCCATTGCCAGCGATGGTCTGCCGGCAGATGAGAAACTAATTCCATTTCATACGCCACGGGCTCCGCTTGCGCGGAGCCCGTGGGCGGGATTGGGCCGAGACCCAAATCGAAATGCAAACTAGAAATTAATCTTCAGTCCGAACTGTATGGTGCGCGGATCGTTAGCCGCCGTGGGCTGGCCGGCAAAACAGGTGGTGCTGGCGCCGGGATCGCACAACGGGTTTACGTCGCCAACATTGAAGCGATTGAAGAGGTTGAAGGCGTCGGCGATGACTTCCAGGTTGAGGCGCTCGGTAGCATAAAACTTTCGCGAGACGCGCAAGTCCCAGGAAGCAAATCCTGGCCTGGTGAATGTATTCCGGCCCGAGTTACCGGTGCAGCCTGCCGGAGGAACGAGGCCGGGGATGAAGGGCGTGGGGCACACGGTGGGAAGGCTGAAAATGGTGCCTTTGATGAATGGCGAAGTAGCCGTGCCCGGGCCGGCGGTGGAGACGATGGACGGCCGGTCGGTGTTGGAGCCGAAGTCCAGGTTGTAGTCCGTGCCGGTGAGCACGGTATACGGCCGGCCGCTGGAAAATTCGATCAGCGGCGCGAAGGTCATGTCGGCCACCAGCTTGTGGAGGAAACCGGAATCGCGCCAGTGGTAGGGGCTTTCGAGCACGCCGCTAAAAACGAAACGGTGGCGCTGGTCGAAGGTGGAGTTGCCGCGCTCCAGGTCGGGACGATTGTTGTTCTGCGGCGCGAGCAGCGTTTGCAGGTCGGTGGAGTCGTCAATGGCATGCGACCAGGTATAGCTGGCCAGAAACTGAACGTGCTGCGAGAAGCGCTTTTCGAGATTGAGGGTCAGTCCATGGTAGGCGCTATTTCCGGATGACTCCTGCTGGAGCACGTCGCTAAAGGGCACGATCAGGCCAGAGGTACCGGTTGGGTAGCCGGCAATCGCCGCGATTCCTACTTCACTGCCGGGGGTGGTGGGCGTGCCATAGCCGGCGGGGAAAAGTCCCGCGAAGGAAGGATTCGGGCCGCTGGGGCGGAAGAAATTGAAAATTGCAGCGGTGGAGACGAAACCGCCGTTTAATGCCGCGATGGGGCAACCGCTTAGGACTCCCAGGGCGTTAGGCGCGATCACGGTGATGCCGCAAGTGGTGGGAGTGGGAGCAACATTCATGGACGGGGCCTGCACAGTGACGGGACTCGAAAAGACGCGTCCCGCCGCCGCACTATTGGCGAAATTTGCGACCATGGTGGCGGGGTTACTGGTGTTGACGTTGCGCGGGCGATTGAGATGCGTGCCGCGGCTAAAGGTGTAGGACGCACTGGCTTTGAAGTCCCTGCCGAGGTTTCGCTCGATGGTCAGATTCGCCTGTTGCGAATAGCCAAACTGAAAATTGCGCGCCACGGGTAGAGTGAACGGCAAGATGGGCGTGGGGAAACCGGCGGCAATGTAGTTCTCGTTGATGAACACGGAATTCGGATCTTTGGGATTAAACCGCTGCTGCGAGGCTACGTAGGGAATGGTGAATGGGAATCCCGCGGGCGTGGCGGTATTGAGCACGCCTTGGAAGAGGGAGCCGGCATTCAGGTTTCCCGGAGTATCGCGCGCGCCGCCGCATACAGAAAAAATCACGCTAGGAAAGACTCCGCAGGCCGAAGGCGCGCCGCCCGCGGCGATAAGCTGCGAGGAGCGCGCGCCATCCGCGGTGGTGGAATCAAACGCGATGGCCAGCAACGGATGGTCATAATAAATCCCGTAGCCGGCGCGCACTACCGTCTTGCCATCTCCCCAGGGATCCCAAGCCACGCCTATTCGCGGCTGGATGCCTTTGTGGAATACGGGGATTCCCTCGAGCACACCGAGCGCTCTTTCCGCGGCGGCGTTCGTGGCATTGGCGGGAGTGAAGGTGGGAGTAAATTCGATGTCATAGCGCACGCCGTAGTTCACCGTAAATCGCGGACTCATGCGCCAGCTATCCTGCACGAAAAGCCCTAGGGCTTTATTGTCCAGCGGGCTGTTGGAATTTCCCACGCCCTGAATGAAATTCTGTGGCAGGCCGAGGCCGTAGGCCTGGATTGCCGAGAACTGCGGGAGGCCCGAGACGCCGGGCATACCCATACTGGCCAGAATTCCGTTGACCACGTTGTCGGCGCCGATACTTCCAAAGTTAAAGATGCCGCCGAAGTTGAGCTCGAAGATCTGCGTCTTCTTGGAGCGCAACTGAATCAGGTTGGTGTCGACGCCGGTCTTGAGGGTGTGGTGGCCGAGGACGTAGGTGACGTTGTCAGTCCACTGGAAGCGGCGCTCGATGCGATCCACGGTGGAAAAGGGCTCGCGTCCGAAGAACGCGAAGCCGGTGATATTCACGGCCACCTGATCGCCGCCAGGCAGTTGCGAAAAGCCGTAGTGCAGGCCGCGCCGCGCGAACTGGAAGCGAAATTCATTGAGAAGATTGCTGGTAAACGAGGTGGTGTGCTGAGCGACAATGGCCAGATCGCGGTACTGATTGAGCGAGGTGCGCGAGCCGGCATTTTGCCCGAAATTCTGGTTCTGCGCGTTCACCTGGATGCCGGTGACCAGCGAGGGCGAAACGTTTACGCGCAGCAAGCTGCTGTTCTGGGAATTCCAGATGTGGTCGATGCGCGCAGACCACAGGCTGGTGGCTTCTTTAATGGGATAGTTGCCGATCAAGCTGGAGAGCGGAACGAACGACGCGGGTCGCGGCGCCAGGCCGATCCCGCCCGGACCGCATGGAATGGGCGAGAGAGTCAGCGGCGCGCAGGATACCGGCAGCGGGAAATGCGCGCCGGGCATGCCGGAGATCAGACCCGGATCGATCCCGGTACGCGCGAAGAGTGAACTGGACGCCGCTACACCGGTGTAGATGGCCTGCACGTTCGCGGGGAAAGCGGCCAGCGCGGCAGCCTGCGTTGCGGTAAGGCCAGTAGTGGGGCTGGAGCCGTCAAAGTTGTTGCCGCCGATGTCGGTGAAGCCGGTCTCGTGGCGCCGCGTGCCTTCGTAGGAGAGAAAATAGAAAGTTTTATCCGTCTTAATGGGACCGCCTAAGGTGGCGCCGTACTGCGCACGGGTGTAGGCCTGCTTTATGCCCACCTGATTGCCGGTGAGCGGATCGATCCGCACGGAGAAGGGGTTGCGCGCCTGCAGGCTCTTGTGGCGGAGAAAGCCGAACACGTCGCCGTGCACTTCGTTGGAGCCGCCCTTGGTGACGATGTTAATGACGCCACCGGTGGCGCGGCCGAATTCCGGCATGTAGTTGCTGATGATGAGCTGGAACTCCTGCACCGCCTCCTGGGAAACGGTGGAGCGGATGCCGTTCACGGAATTGTCGCCGGCGTCGGCGCCATCGACGGAAACCTGGTTGGAACGCGCGCGCTGGCCCCCGAAATTGAGGCCGCTAGTGGGCGCGGCGCCGATGGAGGGGGCGCTATCGCGCGCGGCTTGTGAATTGATGAGCGTGAAATTGACGTAGTTGCGGCCATTGATGGGGAGATTTTCGATCTGGCGCGTGTCCACAGTTTCGGAGACGGCAGTGCGCCTGGTCTCAATGAGGTCGGCGGAATCGGTGACGGTGACCACCTGGGTGCCGCTCTGGATGGTCAGATGGCCGTCGAAGTGAGCAGCTTGGCCGATGGTGAGCACAAGCTCGGGGTTCACCAGTTTTGCAAAGCCCGGCTTCTCCATGGAGAGCTCGTAGCGGCCTGGCGGCAAGCCGACGAAGGTGTAGCTGCCTTCGTCGTTGGTCTCCACGGTGCGCGAGCCTCTCGTGGCCAGATTTGTGACGGTGACTTTCGCGCCGACCACCGCAGCGCTCTGCTGGTCCAATGCTTGGCCCGAGAGATCCACGGCATTCGATTGGGCAAGCATCGGGGCAAACATCGGGCTCACCGTCAGCAAGACGATCAGCAAAGCGCATAGAAGGACCAGAGTGCCGTTGAGCGAGCGCATTAGCAGTATCTCCTTAAGGTCGATTCGCGGGGAGCTTGAGCGCGTGCAGGATTCCTAGTTTCCCCAAGACAGCAGAAAATGGATGGGATCCCCAGTGCCCAAGCCAAAACAGCAACTCCCGTAAATTCATCCCCTTACGAAATATTCCCTTAAGCGCTTGTACAGTAATGCAATGGTCAGTTCAACTTTATTCTTGGCCGCTTGCTATCGGTAAGGTACGTGAGTCAATTCCTAAAGATCGATGGGGTCCAAATTGGGAGGCTTGGAGGGAGTGGGCTTAACCGCGCTTAGTCTTTCGAGAGGCCCTTGAGGATACGCCGAAGTTTTTCGCGGTCTTCGGAAGCCATGTGGACGAACTCAATGCCTGATCCATCCGATTGGATATTCCGAACCACGGCGAGCGAATGAATGGTACGCAGACCGCTCTTGATCTCCACCGGAAACGAATCGCCGACCTGGAGGCGGCGGGAGGACTGCAGGCTTGCACCGCCCATGCTGATGGTGTTGACGCGGGCGGAAGCGGGCTGCGGCCCTGCAATTCGCGCTCGCCAAGGGCTCTCGAGGGGGTAGCGCGGATAGCGCCGGGGCCGCGCGAAAGTGACGTTGGAGGAAGGAGCGGGCTCGCCGTCTTGGGATTGGCGGGCTGTCGGGGCACGCCCTTCGAGCTGGTAGAGGGCCTCTTCGGCGGCGGCGCGAAGTCCGGCGGGCTCGGCATAGCTAAGGCCGTTGCGCTTGCGCAAAATGGTGCGCAGCAGGAGGGCGGCTTCGACAGCGCGCATGCGGCCCAAGGCTTCAATGGCCTTGATGCGGATGAAGAGATCGGTGACGCGTTCGTTTTCGCCCGCGGCAATTTCCAGCAAATACGGAACGCAAGCTGGATCGCCGTCGGCGGCGAGCTGGTCGATAATCATGGGCACTACGTGGAGATGAGCCTGCGGCAGTATCTGAAGCAAAACCAGCGCGAGGCCCGGCACGTTATTACGCGCCAGCTCGGAGATGGCCAGGTCTTGAATGCTCCAGTCCCAAGCAGGTAGTGCCTGGGGAAGGGCTTCCAACAGTTCCTGCGGGCGCGTCGAGCCAAGAAGTTTTACCGCAGCGGTGGAGCGGCCGATGCGCTTGTCAAAAACGCGCTTTACCAGGGCCTGCACTGCGCTGTCGCCGATGGTGCGCACCAGGCGGACCATGGCAGGCAGGGCATCGAGCGCGGTTCCCGCGGACTCGGCCTGTGCCGGGGAAAGCAGCGCGGTGAGGCATTCCAGAAGGCGGTCGGGGTCGCGCGCCAGCAGGCGCACCAGGCTGGCGTCGAGTGGGCGACGTTCCAGGGCGCCGGCAACCAGCGTATCCCAATGCTCGCCCTCAAACAGGTTGCGCTCGATCAGACGGAGATGGTCGTGATCGGAGCTCTGCGGGCAGCGCGCGAGGGCCTGCGAGACCTTTTCATATTCCGCATAGCGGCTCTTGCTGAGCGCGGCGAGCGCCAGGCGCTCGACTACGGAGACAAGCAGCGCGGCCACAGCGGGCTGGCGCTCGGCGATCAGGGCATCCAGAATCGCGCGGCCAAATTCTTCGGGTAACTGCTCGGGCCAGAAGCGAGTGAGCGTATCGCCCAGATCGGAAAGACCCGCAGCCGTGGCCTGGCGTGCCGCCGCGTCGGGCGAAGCGAGGCAGCGCGAGTAGGCCATCAGGGCGGAGCGCGCATCGCGCATGCCGCTGGTGGTGTTAGCCTGCTCGAGCAGCGCGCGGAGGATCGGCGTGGGCACAGCCCAGGCCTCCTCAGATCGCAGCGCGTCGTTGAGCTCCTTGGGGGACAGCTCGGACCAAAAGATCAGTTCAAATTCCGCCGCTCCACTGTCATGCCCCCAGCTCTGAACCTGCCCCAGCAGGGCATGATGGATGTTTGGAAGGGCGGCTACGGCGCGGCCAAGCCGAAGCGCGAAATCGCGCACGGCAGAAACAGGGAGCCTTCCAGCGCGAAATTCGGCCACCGTGAAGCTGACTGCCATCTCTTCGGCAAGGCGGGCGAAGTACACCTCCAGCGTCTCTCCGGAACCTTCTCTCGGCGGGTGCAGGTCCATGATGCGGGCGAGCAGCAGCATGGCGGGGCGTTCGGCCGCGGACAAGGCGCGCTCTAACTCACGCGCTGCCTCCCGCGCGGCGTCGGAGGAAGAAGCGCTGCCCGCCGGCAGAATCCTGACCAAGGCATCGAGAAGCTGGAAGGCTGAGACCAGACCTGCTTCGCCCGGCTCCGCCGAAGATTCTGGGGGCGTCTCCCCCGGCGCGAGTTTTACGCGCTGTTCGAGCATGGCCGCGAGGATTCGCGGGAGCATGGCGTCGGCGCGCGTTTCAGTGACGGGTTGATTGACGCGAATCGCGGCGATGCGTCGCGCGGCCAGCCATTCCTGCCAAGCCGAGACGGAGCTTCTCTCGCGGGCCGGATCGGCCGCGGGCGGATTCTCGAAAACTTCAGCGAAACTGAGCAACTCGCCGGCATGTGTTTCACGGTCAAAAACAACGGCGGTAATCCCGCGGCGGAGCAGGTCCTCGGAAAGCGACTTCATCTCACCGCGCGAATCGCCAAGCGCGCGGCCGCGGAAGAGCACCTGGCCGCGCTCGACGGTTACGGCGAGGAAACCACCGCCGGCCAGCGCGTCGTGCAGGCTGCGTTGCGCGGCGTCGAGACTCTCTTCAATTTTCGGATGGTCGTGCAGATAGAGCCGCCGTGAGCGGCCGAGAACGTGGAGGGAAAGCAGAAAGCGGCTGGCTGCCGCTTCGGGTGCAGCCGTCTCGCGCGCGGCGCGGCGACGCACATTTCCCTGAGGGACGCCCAATCCGGGAGCCCTGACCGTCATCTCGCGACCTCTTTTTTCCCCAAGGGAAAGTTGCTGCTGCTCCCACGGAGGAACCCAAGCTGCGGGCGAAGCTTCTTGTATACCTAAGGTAGAGCACGCCCAGTGCCGCCCAGAATGAGGCTACAGGATGGCATTTACAAGAGGTTGGCTGGCCGGGGCGAACGAAGTGGTTACCGCATGAGGCAACGAAGGGAGGAAAGGTTACCGGTAAGGAAGCCGGGCTTCTGGCAGGCGCTGGTTACTTGGTACTTGGGGGCGATGGCGGAGGACATTCTTGCCAAATAACTTCGTAGACGGCGATGGGGGCGGACTTGCCTTTGACGCGGATGGGCTCGAGCATACGCACGGGCAGGACGCCGCCGAGCTCTTCAAACGTGGCCGCGGAGATGAGGATCTGATCGGGCGCGGCGCGGGCAGTGAGGCGCGAGGCTACGTTTACCACGTCTCCGATTGCGGTGTAGTCCATGCGCCGGGACGCACCGATGTAGCCGACGACGGCTGGGCCCGAATTAATGCCGATGCCCATGCGCAGCGGCCGCTGGAAATCGCGATTGAGCTGCACCAAGGTATGCTGCATATCGATGGCGGTGCGCACGGCGTTGATCGCGTCGTGCCCCGTAGAAAATGGCGCACCGAAGAGACACATCAGGCCGTCGCCGAGGAATTTGTCGAGGGTGCCTTCGCGTTCGAAGATGCGCTCGGTCATAGCGCTGAAGTAGTCGTTCAGGATTTCAACGGTCTGCTCGGAAGTCATGGTCTCGGCCATGGACGTGAAATCGCGGATGTCGGAAAAGAGGACGGTGACCTTTTGGGATTCGCCGCGCAGCTCGATGTTGGCGGCCTCGCTGGCGATTTTTTTTGCGATGCCCGGCGAAAGGAAGCGCTCGAGAGCGTTGCGCTGAATAATCTGCCGGGCGACTTCCTGGCGAGTGGATACGCGATCGATGGAAAGCCCGGCTTGCGCGGCGATGACACTGAAGACATTCAGATCTTCCTGCGAAAACATCCCACGCTTCACCAGGTTGTCCACGTAGAGCAACCCGTAGACCTGAGCGCCGCTGCGCAAAGGCGCGCACATGGCGGACTGCATGCCGGAAAGAGCGATGCTGCGGCTGGAGCCCAGGAGCGAGTCGGAGCGCGCGTCCCGCACCAGTAGCGGCACGCCGCCTTGCAGCACGCGCTGGATGATGCTTTGCGAAAGAATCATCTGCGTGCCGTGCGTCGCCGGGTTGGAGTCGCGATAGCGAATCACCGCGGGCAAGAATCCACCTTTGCCGTCGAGCAACATGGCGTAGCCGCGCTCCACTCCTTCCACCTGCAGGGCCAGATCGAGCACCTGCTTAACGACCTCTTCGATGGAGACCAGTTCTGCGAGAGCGCGGCTCACCTGGTAGAGCAAGGAAAGAAGCCGGTTCTCGTGTTCCAGGGCCTTCAGGCGCTGCCCGGCGACGGCGGTCGCGTTGGTCATCTCGCCGAGGTCGGCGGAATCGCCCGGCGCGGGAGCGGGCGAGATCGTCGCGCGCGAAATAGCTCCCGCTGCGGACGGAGGTGGCTGGACGGACTCGGCAATCTGCAGAGCGGCAGAAACGTCTTTCATGCTCATGACCATGGTCAAACGCGCGGGCATGCTGGCGGCGTGGGTGAGGAGCAGATGAGATTCCAGCGATTCGAAACGCACGCTGTAAGAACCGATGCTCAGAAGATCGTTGTTCTTGAGCGACGCTTCGCGGACTACGTGGCCATTCAGCACCACGCCATTGGCGCTGCCAAGATCGGTGAGCTGCCAGGAACCATTCGGGCCGGGAGATAGAACCGCGTGCTGGCGGGAAACGCTGGTTTCGCGGAGCACCAAATCATTCGTCTCGGCGCGGCCCACATGGACAGGCCGGTCCGGCGGCAGCTCGAACACCTGCTGCTCCTGTCCGGATTTTTCAATGACCAGGCGAGGCATTTGGAGTTACGGAGCGGGCGCCGGCGAGGGCGAAGGCGGCGGCGGCGGCGTAGTCAGGGTGGGCGCGCTACGCTGCAACAGGTCGTGGATATGTATCCAGGAGAAATACCCGGCGGTGCCAAGAACGAGAAATACCACGAGTGCCAACCAGAGCTGTGCCGACTTTTTCCGCTGCGATTGCGCCGGAAAACGCCCGCGCGGCGAAGACATCGGACTCGCGGTTGCGGCCACGCGGCTCGTAGCGGCAGGCACCCGCTTGGTAGCAGACAACTGGCTGCCGGCAACCTCACGATAGCCGCGCAGCGCCTTGAGTAAATCGCCGCAAGTCTGGTAGCGGGTGTCGGGGTCCTTCGCCAGAGCTTTTTTGATGACCGCGTTCAGACCGGGATGCAGCGAGGCATCCAGCTCGATGGGCGGGATGGGATCTTCGTTGACGATTTTGTAGATGACCGTGGTGACGTTTTTTCCGGGAAACGGTTTTTCGCCAGTGACCAGCTCGTAAAGAATGACGCCGAGCGAGAAGATGTCGGCGCGGCCGTCGACGGGCCGGCCTTTGACCTGCTCGGGAGACATGTAGCTGGGAGTGCCTATGAGGTGCCCGGTTTCGGTGCTGCCGAGCTCAAGAATTTTCGCTGTGCCGAAGTCGGTAATTTTCAGGTTGTCGAGCTCACCTACCAGAATGTTGGCAGGCTTTATGTCGCGGTGAACGATGTTGCGCTGGTGAGCGTAATCGAGCGCGTGGCAAGCCTGCTCCATCACGCGCAACAGACGCGGCACCGGGAACGCCTGCCGGTCTTCTATCATGGCCAACAGGCTGCGGCCGGGGACAAACTCCATGGTGATATAAAAAAGATCGTCCCCCTGCAGAGCCGAACCGTCAGAACCGGCATCGTAAATGACCACGATGTTGGGATGGCTGAGCAGCCCGGCGGCACGCGTCTCTGTTTGGAATCGCGCGAGCAGCTCCGGACGCGGGGTGTCTCCGCCCAGATCGTCGATCCGCATAATTTTCACCGCTACGGTGCGGCCGATCAGCGGGTCAAGGGCTTTGTATACGACGCCCATTGCGCCGCGGCCGATTTCGCCCTGCAACTCATAGCGTCCGGCTTTGTGTAGAGGTGTGGTCATGTGGA
>JAAFGT010000010.1 GCA_010365215.1 Acidipila sp.
TGTCCATTCAAGCAGTGAAGGCAGTTGAATTTGGGACGGGCGTAGCCAATGCAGTGGCGCCGGGCTCCGCGGTGCAGGACGAAATCCGTTACGATGCTGCCCGGCATCGTTTCTCGCACCTCTCCAACCGCGCGGGCGGGCTCGAAGGAGGCATCACCAACGGCGAAGACATCGTGGTACGCGGCTATCTGAAACCCATCTCCACGCTGCGCCGCCCGCTCGAAACTTCCGACCTGGTAACCAAAGAAACCGTGAAAGCGGCCTACGAGCGCTCAGATGTCTGCGTAGTCCCCGCCGCAGGCGTAGCCGGCGAGTCGATGATTGCGCTGGTGCTGGCGCAGGCGCTCATTGAAAAATTTGGCGGCGACTCGCTCGGCGAGATGCGCCGCAATTTCGACGGATATCAACGCCAGCTCGATGCTTTCTAAATTTAGAAACGCGCACGCAGGGTTGCAAGCCTACGGCACGAAAACCGGCTGGACTTACGCTGGACAAACACTGAATTATTGCTGGACTGACAGATGATCTACCCGATCGTAAAATATCCGAATACGGTGCTGGAAAAACCCACGGAGCAGGTGACCGTATTCGATGACGACCTGCGCAAACTCACCGATGATATGTTCGAGTCCATGTATGCCGCGCAGGGTGTGGGACTCGCTGCGCCGCAGATCGGAAAGTCCCTGCGCGTGGCGGTTATCGACGTTTCCATCGGCAAGAATCCGGAGGCCCGGCTGGTGCTGGCGAATCCGGAGATCGTCCACGCCGAGGGCGAGCAGCGCGAAGAAGAGGGCTGCCTTTCTCTACCCTCTTTTCGCGGGATGGTGATGCGGCCGCTGTTCGTCACCGTGCGCGCGCAGAACGCCGCTGGCGAGCCGTGGGAAATGCGCGGCGAAAATCTGCTGGCCCGTGCGTTCTGCCACGAAATCGATCATCTGGATGGCGTGCTTTTTATCCAGCACCTGGGCATGCTCAAGCGCGATCTGATCCGGCGTAAAATCCGCAAACTTCTGAAAGCCGGTCAGTGGTAGGCGGCGTTCATGCGCCTCGTATTCTGCGGCACTCCTGAGTTCGCCGTTCCGACATTGCGGCGACTGCTGGCAGAGCCGGGTTTCCACGTGGACGCTGTGCTGACCCAACCCGACCGCGCCAGCGGACGCGGTCTGGAAACGGCCGTTTCGCCGGTTAAGAGTGTGGCGCTTGCGGCGGGAATTCCCGTTCACCAACCCGGCAAAGTACGCGCGCCGGAAACGGCTGAATGGCTCGCGCGGCTCGCCCCCGACGCAGTTGTGATCGTGGCCTACGGCCAGATCATTCCGGAAAACCTGCTGAGCATTCCCCGTCTGGGCTGGATCAATGTCCATGCTTCTCTCTTGCCGAAATATCGTGGCGCCGCTCCGATCGCCTGGGCCATCGCCAATGGAGAATCACGCACCGGCGTGACCACCATGCGAATTAACGCGGGGATGGATACCGGGCCGGTGCTCATGCAGCGGGAGATGGAAATTCACGCTGGCGAAACGGCGCCCGGGCTTTCTGCGCGCATGGCCGAGGCGGGCGCGGCTTTGCTTGTGGAAACGCTTCGCGGACTGGAGCGTGGAACAATCGCGCCGCAAGCGCAGGATGATTCGCGGGCAACCTACGCGCCAATCCTGAAGCGTGAGGATGGCCGTATTGACTGGTCGCTGACCGCGCAGCAGATCGACAATCGCATGCGCGGTTTCGCACCGTGGCCAGGCGCGTTCACTTCGTTCCGCGGACAACGTAGCCACTTGTGGGGAAGGCCACACGCGTCCGCGGCTGCAGCACTTCTGCCTTCTCTATCCACTTCGACGCCCACCGTAGAAAGCACCATGCTCCCCGGGACGTTGCTCGCGAATGGCGCCGACCTCGACGTCGTGTGCGGCGAGGGAACACTGCTGCGGCTGGAAGCTCTGCAGCTCGAAGGCCGCAAGCGCGTCTCGGCGCGGGAATTTCTGAGTGGCGCACGACTCCAGCCCGGCGAGCGATTCGGCCAGCCACGATGATTTCCGCGGCCAGGCGCATCGCCTTCGACGTGCTGCGCCGCGTGGAAGCCCAGGGCGGCTTCGCGGCGGACCTTCTCCACCAGCAGCTCGGCAAAACTATTAAACGCGAAGATGCCTCGCTGGCCACGGAGTTGACTCTTGGCGTGCTGCGCTCGCAACGGCTGCTCGATTTCCTGATCCAGGAGCAGGCGCGCCGCCCCGTGGAAGACCTGGACCTCGAAGCGCTGCTCGCGTTGCGGCTGGGGCTCTACCAGATGCGCTACCTGACGCGCGTTCCGCCATCGGCCGCGGTGAACGAATCCGTGGAGCTGGTGAAACAGTCGCGCAAGAGCTCGGCAGCGGGCCTGGTGAATGCCGTGCTGCGCGGGCTCCTGCGACGAGGGCCGCGTGTAAACGTGGAAGAACTTCTTCCCGCCGACTGCGCGCCTGCCGAGCGACTGGGCATTCTGCATTCCCATCCCACATGGATGGTGGAACGCTGGCTGGCGCGCACCGGCGAAGAGGCCACTACGCAGTTGCTCGAAGCGAATAACCGTCCGGCGCGATCGGCGTGCGCGGTTCATGATCCCGCGCAGCTCGCGCGTGTGGAAGAGTCGTTGCGGGCGGCCGGAATTGTAACGCAACCGGCGCGGTGGCTCGCGTCGGCACGGTACGTTCACGGCGGCAACGTGGTGGCCACGGAGGCTTACCAACGCGGCTGGATTTCGCTGCAAGATGAAGCGTCGCAGATGGTGCCGCTGCTCCTGGACGTGCGCCCGGGACAACGCGTGCTGGATCTGTGCGCTGCGCCGGGCGGAAAAACTGTGCCGCTGATCCGCGCCGCGGGCGGCGCGCAGTATGTGGTGGCGGCTGATCTGCATCTTCATCGGCTGTTGGTTCTGCGGGAGCAACTGGCACGCATCGGAATCCAGGACTTGCGCATGGTCGCGCTCGACGCGGAAAGGACTCTTCCCTTCCAGATGATATTGGGGGGGACGTTTGATCGCGTGCTGGTGGATGCGCCCTGTTCGGGCACTGGCACGCTGGATCGCAATCCAGAAATTCGCTGGCGCCTGAAGCCAGAAGACCTGCCGGCCCTTCGCGCCAAACAGACGGCGCTGCTTGCGCATGCTCTCGAACATCTTGCGCCCGGCGGCCGGCTCATTTATTCCACGTGTTCTCTGGAACCGGAAGAAAACGAAGAGGTGCTGGACGCCGCGCTGGAACAAATTGAGAGAGGCGGGAAGGAGGGTGGTCCGGAAGGTGCGGCACGGGCCGGGCGCGGTGCAAAGTCGGGCGCGGAGATACTCGCGCCGTTTCTTGCCGCGGGCGCCAGGGTGGAGGAGTTGTTCGACTCTGAAGGAATTTTTCGCACGCTGCCACATGTTCATGGAACCAACGGCTTCTTCGCCGCCGCAGTGGACAGGCAACGACCTGGGTCTCGGTAGTGTTGCAATTGCTGAACTGAAAGGGGGGGTACCCCCCGGGGTGTTTTTTCGTAAGAGTGGAAGACAAAGGACTTATGAAGTACCGGATTTGTAAGAGTGAGATTTAAAGGACTTACAGGCGGAAAGTTCGTAAGCATGCATTCGACAGGGTTTAGAGGAAAACGGTGGGAGCAGAGGAGGCTTGAGGTCGCTACGGCCATCTTTCTATCCTCCTGGGTAACTATACCATTAAGATACCAGGATGTCAAGGAAGCTTAGAGAATTCGGAAGCGGAATCAAATTAAGAAGCCAGGTGGGAGCTGGACGAGGGTTTAACAAGAAGGGTCAAGAACCGCACCCTTTGCATAAATCTAAACAGCGAAGGGATGCGGCACCGAAAACCTTAGCCCCGTCTTAAGGGTGATCCACCCGCCGTCGTAATAATATCCCTGCGCATTCGTGAGCTGATTAGACGCGGTCACCGAAACGCTCAAACTCTCCTGCTCGCTGGACGTCGAGAGATCTCAGCTCCCAACCAGGAGGCCAGGAAGGAGACGAATAATAACACCAGGATTAGTCGTTGCCGTTCCAAGGCCCACGCAGGGAAGTAAGCTCTTGGAACCTGAAATCGAAGTAGAGTATAGAGGTAAACGCCCACTCCGACTGTCAAGGGATTCGCGAACCAGATGGCCGTAGAGAGCGATGAGGATTTCTTCGCGCGCGCTCCCAAGAAACCTAAAGCTGCGAACGAAACAGCGAGGACTGACGACTGGACGAGAAGAGCAATCGCCTCTTCCCGGGTAGTGACTTCACCACGCACTTGGGGAAGTTCGAAAATTCTTTCAACCAGCGGCCCTACGCCCGCAGAAGCAATGATCATCGCCAGCAGGGCAAGGAGACCGCCCACCATAGGTGCAACGATCCCACCAAGATATTTGGTCACGAATGTAGTTTGATTCGACATCTAAACTGTCCTGCCTCACAGGTCACTCACCTGCGCAATAGCCATCCTCTAGTTCCCATCGGCCGGACTCCTTACCCTTGACGAGAAAGTCTTCAACGGATGCCAGAGGAAGATTTGGAGGAACATCGATTGCCATCAGTTTGTTGAGATCTATTTCGACTCTTAACCCAAGACCCTTGAGTTCCTCGAAGGTAAACTGCGGATCATCCGGTCGCTTTTTCAGTAGCCATATCCGGTAGCAGCTATGGCCACCCCGTCTGACCACCCCATTAAATTCGAGACCGCCGTCTGCCGCCTTCTCTACACTCACTACATCTCCTAAGGCTACGCCTCGGGCGTAAAAGGGGATGTTGTCCAACTCGAAGCCATCGTCGCGAGGGATAGCCCAAAGGGACTCAACTCCGACGGGAGGGTAACCGTCCTTGTCCTTTTCCAAATAAAAGAAAACCTTTGCGAGCTCTTCAGCCACAGTCCACCTTACTCGTTACTGTTGTTGTGGAGATTTGTTAGATTTGTCCAAGTTGCACTTTCTGCAGAGGTCTTGGTTATCACCCTTAATACCGATTGGTGCGGCACCCAAAATCGTCCGAATGATTCATCTCTGTGCCACCCGCCCGAGAGAGCTGACAAACCGCACCCTTTGCATAAATCTAAACCGCGAAGGGCTGCGGCACCCCAAACCTTAGCCTCCTCTTAAGGGTGACCCACTTGCCCGACGACGTTACCTAATCAGCCCCAATGAGTTAGGTCGACTGCCTGCGGGCAATTTCATTCTCGAGTGCTCGAGCCAGTTGCCTTCCCTGCTCGCCAAAGGCCCAGTGAATGTTGAAACTTTTCAACAAACGGTGCCGCTTCTTTAATTTAACGACGATCCCTTGTTGCAAAAAGCCTCTTTTAACCTCTTTGATTTCTTCGATTGGTATGTAGAGCTTCTTGAACGGAGCATAAAGGCGCAATCCTTCTTCTTCCAGTTCCACGGCAAAGGGAGTCGCCGCGACCAAGTTACCGGGGAACCAGCAGCAGAATGTTGCCACGATGGTCAAAATCCAGCCAGCCCCAAAGATCAATCCTTTCTCTGTTTTTGACGTCCAAACCAAAATCCCAGCGATCACTGTCATAAGTGCTCCGCCGCCAATTCCCGCGACTACCGCTCCCCATACGTTCGATGTCCAGAATCGTGAGGCCTGGAACATTCGAGATTGTGGGTTCTCAACCTCCGGATTCTGAAACAATCGCATGGGCGGGTGGCGCACAGAATTTAAAGTAAGGATTCTCTTGGTGACTTGGCACTGGGGGAGTATATCATTCGCTAATTATCCTTTGTGGGTAGGGACGTGGGTGCGCCGTGTCGCTCGCCTGTCACCGACGTGCCACAAGGAATACACATTCTGCGGCGAGACCGAAGCAAAGCGCGAATGCGCTTATGAGGACCGCGCCTCGGTCACCCCCCTTCAAACTGCGGATGAGGAGATACAGTTGCACCAGAAGAAGAATCGGAAGGACGACGACCGCGATGAGTCCCCAAGTGTAGACGAATACGAAGGGCATTCCTTCCGGGAGGCGGGTTTCGTGAATTAGCTTGGTGAAGCAAAGGGGCAAGCTAAAGAAAACCGTTAGCCACGCGACCCATCGCGCAAGCACCGGTGTAAGTATCACCAGGATGAACCTCGCTGAGCGCTTGTTATCCCAAGAGCGGCCTGCAACACGACTTCTCAGGCAAAAAGCGCTATCAACTTTTCAACAGGATTCGGAACTCTACCCGAAAATGTACACCCCCGATTATTAGCCCCAGAATCGCGGCGCCGCCCATAATCTTCAAAGTGGTGCTCCAAGGAACATTTCCGTGACCAAGAGCGAAGCCCAATATTGAAAAGGCGCAAACCCAGAGCACCAGCTTGTACCCGCGGTCTCTAGTTTGCGTTATTGGCTTCACTACATGGGCGAGGCAAAAGCCCAGCAAACCGCCGGCTACCGCGCCCACACCAAGCACGCCGAGATTATGTAGCGATCGATCCGCGATCCAGTCAGCATCCTTGAGGGATAGGACAGATCCAACGAGGGTCAGAGCTGTCACCCAGGCAGCGGTTCTCAATTAACCCCCTTAGGGACGCTCAGCGCATCTTGCTAACCGGGCGGGTGGCGCACAGAATTTAAAATAAGGATTCTCTTGGTAACGTGGCACTGGGGGAGTATATCATTTGCCAATTATCCTTTGTGGGTAGGGGGGTGCCTGGCCCGCAAAATCAGAGAAAAGTCAAAAAACGCACCCTTAAAACCCAAGGGTGCGGCACCCAAAATCCTCGTAATGCTTTATGCCTGCGCCATCGTCAATTTTGCCGGGTTGGCCGGTGCGTGGTAGCCTGCAGATGGTCGGGTTATGAATTTCTCTGAACGATTGCAGTGGTGGGGGCGGGTTGCGGCGCGGGTATTTATTCTCGCGGCGGTGGCGTTTCTTAGCGCGATTACGGCTATGCGCATTGCCATTCATGGCAGCGAAGTGAAGGTGCCGGACGTGGTGAGGATGCGCGCCGCGGAGGCGGAAGAGCAGCTGGCCAGGCTGGGGCTGGGAATCAAGATTGAGGATCGCGTGTTCAGCACGCTGCCGGTGGATGCCATCATCCGGCAGAGCCCCAAGCCGGGGGAGGGCGTAAAGCGATCGCAGCGCGTGCACGTGGTGCTGAGCCTGGGGGGGCAGAAATCTTCGGTGCCTAAACTGGAAGGAGAGTCGCTGCGGTCCGCGCGCATTGAACTGCTGCAGAGCGGGCTGCAGGTGGGACATCTATCGAGCGTGCATCTGCCGGGGACGGAAGCAGACAACGTGGTGCAGCAGAGCCCGGGGCCGCAGAGCGCGGTGCTTCGCGGACCGCGCGTGGACCTGCTGGTGTCGCTGGGAAGTCCGGAGGTGGCCTGGGTGATGCCGGAATTTACCGGGCTGACACTGGCGGAGGCGGAGAGGCGCATTGCCGTCGCGGGATTTGTGTTGAGCAATCTGACGCCGGTGATGGGGCCGCCGGAGGCGCAAGGGATTATTCTTTCGCAGTCGCCCGGGCGCGGGACCCGCGTAACGCAAGGAACGAAGGTGGAACTGCAGGTGGGCCAATAGGCCCAGCTTTGCAGTCCTGAGACTGTGTTAAAATCTGCGGGAATGAGCCGCACTCGAGTCGAAGTCGCTCCCTCCATTCTAGCCGCCAATTTCGCCAATCTGGGCGATGAGATCCGATCTGTGGAGCAAGGCGGCGCGGGATTGATTCACGTGGACGTGATGGACGGGCGCTTCGTCCCCAACATTTCGCTGGGCGTGCCGGTGGTGGCGTCACTGCGCAAGGCAACCCGGCTGCCACTGGATGTGCATCTGATGATCATCGAGCCGGAGCGGTACGTGGAGGCGTTCGCGGAGGCGGGAGCGAGCATCGTTACCGTGCACCAGGAAGCGACGTGCCATCTGGAGCGAGTGCTCTCCGCCATCCAGCAGCATAAAATCGGCGCGGGAGTAGCGGTGAATCCGGCGACGCCGGTGGCGGCGCTTTCCGAAGTGCTGGAGCGCGTGGAGCTGGTGCTGGTGATGTCGGTGAACCCGGGATTCGGCGGGCAGTCGTTTTTGCCGGTGGCGCTGCGAAAAATTTCGCAGCTTCGCGAGCTGCGGGAACGGTATCATTACCGCTTCCGCATCGAAGTGGACGGGGGAATTACCGCGGAAAATGCGGCCGATGCGGTGCGCGCCGGCGCGGATATTCTGGTGGCGGGAACTTCGGTGTTTCACACGCCGGACGCCGCGGGCGCGGTTCGCAAGCTGATCCAGGTGGGGGTAGAGGCTCTAACTCAAAAAGTCTAATGCGCAATTTTTACAGCTCCGCTCATCCCAGATTCACTTCCGCGCTGGTTTCCACGCTGCTGGCCGTATTGCTGTTGGGCGGTTGCGGCGGCAAGCATAAGAAACAGCAGGCGCGTGGCGCGGACACATCCGCCGAGCCCGACAAAGTTCTTTTCGAACGGGCGCAGGACGACATCAAGCACGGGCGCCTGGCGGTGGCCCGCCTGACTTTGCAGACCCTGCTCAATGCTTATCCCGACAGCGAATATCTGGCCAAGGCCAAGCTGGCCATCGCCGATTCCTATTTCAAGGAAGGCGACACGGCGGGGCTTACCCAGGCGGTATCCGAATATAAAGACTTCATTACTTTTTTTCCTTACCTCGACGAAGCGGCCTATGCGCAGATGCAGGTGGGCCTGGCGCATTTCCGCCGCATGGAAAAGCCTGACCGCGACCGCAGCCAGGCGCAGCTGGCCGAGCAGGAGTTCCAAACTTTCATCCTGAAGTATCCCAAGCATCCGCTGGCCGACGAAGCCGCGCAGCGCCTGCGGGAGATCCAGGAAGTTCTGGCGGAGGGAGACTTCCGCGTGGCGCGCTTCTATTTCCTGCGCGGGTCGTACCGCGCCAGCAGCGCGCGGCTCAATGAGATCGTGGACCGCTACCCGCTTTACAGCAAGGCCGACGACGCGTTGTGGATGCTGGCAAAATCGTACGACCGCTTCGAAAAGGGCGATTATGCGGCGCGGTTTTATACGCGCATAGTGCGCGGGTATCCGCTTTCCGGGCACGTGGACGACGCCAAGAAAAGCCTGGTGCGGCTAGGGTTCCCGGTGCCGCAGCCGGATACGGAGGCACTGGCGCGCATGCAGCACGAGCGCGAACTGGACCGCACGCGTCCGGGGATGCTGCGGCGCTCGCTGGGGATTCTGAAGAGCGGACCGGATGTGGCCAGCGCCGCTCATGCCGGCGAGCCGGATCTGGTACCCGCAGGGGAACCAGCGGGTACCGAAACGCTGCGCGCGGGCGGACAGGCGCAACTCGCAGGGCCTGGCGGAAACTCAGGTGGCGGGGCGACCGTGCAAACCGTAGTGGCTGGGCCAGCGCCTGAGGGAACGCCCGCGGCGTCGGCGGGCAGCGCGACGAATCCAGAGTCCAGCCCAGAAAACGCTACCGACCCTGCCGCTGGGGATCCGGCCGCGCCTGCTGCGGCTGATCCGAAGCTGGAGTTGCCGAACCATCAGGATCCCAGCGCCAAGAAACGAGCCGCGAACAAGGAATCGACCAGCAAGAAGAAAAAGGGACTGCGCAAGCTGATTCCCTTTTAGCCCGTTCACCCTCGCCGACACAAATCCCTCCGCAAGCCGGTTCGCTTGCCAGCCCATATCTCAGGCCGCTCTATCTGATAGGTAACCGCCTTGCTCCCCAGCGATTGACTCACCCCCATTTAGATGCTACGAATCTACATACATTTCGGCGAGCCCGCCGCTGGTTATTGTTGTCTGCGCGCGGCGCCGATGGAGAAATTGTGCCGACAATTTTAGTGGCGGACGACAACAGCAATATCCAGAAGATGGTGACGCTGGCCTTGAAAGATGTGGGCATCACCGTTGTCGCCGTGAGCAATGGCGAGGCGGCGGTGCGCAAGCTCCCCGACCTGCGCCCCGATCTGGTGCTGGCGGACATCTTCATGCCGGTGCGCAACGGCTACGAAGTTTGCGAGTACATGAAGACCGACGAGCGCTTCGCGCACATTCCGGTGATCCTGCTGGTGGGGGCATTCGACCCGCTGGACGAACACGAGGTGGAGCGCGTCCACGCTGACGGAGTGCTGAAGAAGCCGTTCGTTCCTCCCACGCCGCTGATCACGATGGTGACCGCGCTGCTGGAAAAATTTGCCACTGCTGCGGCGGCACAGCCGCCAGCGGCCTCGAGGGGATTTGGGTCCGCCGCGCCCGGGCTAGAAAAAACCCAGCGGTTGAGTCCTGAAGAGGTGGCTGCTGCAACCAAGCAGTCCGCGGCTGCGTTCTCAATGCCTGAACCCGAGCCTGAACAGTACGCCGCGCCACCGAACGTACTCAATATCGATGCGGCCCACTCGCCTCTGGCCTTTCAGGAAATGCTCGGGGACGAAGAGGAGCCTGCGGACGAAGCGGATGAAACCGCAGAGGAAACCGAAGAGATTGAAGCGGCGGCAAAGGTAAACAGTTTCGAAGCTTCAAGCGTGTCCGCCTACCACTTCCCGGGCGAGCTCGAACCCGGGGCCGCAGCGGAAGTTCCCGCGGCGCACGAGGAAAGCCACGCACCGAGTCATCATCAAAATCACGAACAGGGTCACGAACAGGCCGAAGACCATTGGGGCGGAATCAAGGAAGAGATGAAGCAGCCGGACCCGGCGGAGCCGCCCATCCCGGTACACTTTGGGGAATCGGCTCCGGCGGAAATCATCAGCGAGGAACGCGGGCCAGAGATTGCGGTAAAGCCGGACCCTGCGCTGGTCTCGAGCGCCAACGATTGGATGAGCTCGCGCCCGGCAGTTCAGGCGTCTTTGCCAGAACTTGCGCCAGAGGTTGCGCCGGAACCGGTCGCCGAGCCGAGTGCCGAGGCGCTGCGCATGGAATCGGAATCGCCGGCACCGCCCCCCGAGGTGGAGCCTGCGAAAAGTGTTGAAGAACCTCACCAGTACTTCACCTCTGCGCCGTTTACTGTGCGTGCGTCGGAGACGAGCGCGGAGGTCGCTGCAGCCGAGGAAGAGACCCAGGAGGTGGTGACGGCGGAGTCGGCGCGTACCGCCGGGCGCATCGAATCTGCTGAACCTGACGCGCACACGGCGCCGCAGCCACCATCTCGCTGGGGACGCCTCGAAGGGCTTATGACGCCGACTGCTCCGTCGATCGCCGCGGCCGCGGGTGCAACTCACGCTCACACGCAGAGCGAGAGCTTCGCCAACGCGGAACACAGAGTCGAGCAGCTAGACCAGCACACCGAGGAGCACGGCGGCAAGGCTTTCGAGCGCGCTGCGACGCCGTCAGGATTTCCAGTATCGTCGGGGCTATCGGCGGGCGAGTCGCAACAACCATCCGAGCGGCTAGTGCAGTCCATCACCGAGAATGTCTTGAAACAGCTCGATCCCTCGGCCATCGAAAAAATCAGCCGCGAACTGATCCGGCCGTTGATCGAAGCGCTGATCCGCCGCGAAGTCGATAAGGGATAATCTCTCCCAAATTCGATGCCCGCCGCCCGAGTCCGGGTTAACGGCGCTTTCCGCCGCTGACGATAAGAACCTCTGCGGGAAAACTCATCCCACCGTCCGTGGAATACTCGCCAAGAGCTTCCAGCATCTCCGTTTTCACTTTCGCCGCCTGCTCTTTCGAAAGCGTGGCCATCTTTTCAGCAAGCTTGTCAGACATCTCGCGCCGAAGTGTCCAAAACTCTTCCACGGAGATGGGCGCCTGAATGGTGAATCGCAGCAGGCGCTCGGAGGGAGCCATCGCGCCCGCCTGGATAAGAACTTCCCTTAATTTGCCTGGAGGCGCGAACCGGAATGCGTCCGCAGCATCCGCGGCAGGTGGTGGCGAATCGACATAGCGGTCTACGACACGAGACAGCGCATGGTGGAAAGGATTTCTTTCGGCGAAATGCCAAACCGCTAAAGCCAGTTTACTTCCCGGCTTGAGCACTCTGAGCATTTCGCGGACGCCGTCGACAGGAGACGGAAAGAACATCACGCCGAAGCGGCTGACCACGGCATCGAAAGTATCGGCTGCAAGCGGCAGGTGGTCGGCAAAGGCGACGTCAAACTGTACATTTTTTAATCTCAGACGGTCGGCCTCACGCCGAGCGGCCGCCACCATCTCAGGAATCGGGTCGACGCCGACGATCTTGCCGCCGGGTCCGAACAACGCAGCTAAGCTCAATGCCGGCTCACCGGGACCCATCGCAACATCCAGCACCGAGTCCTGGCTGCTAATCTGCGCGTCCTCGACAAGCGCTTGCGTAACCGGCGCAAACATCAGACGGATGATATTGCGGTGCTTCTCCCAGAACGGCGCGGAACCCGTCCATCGTTTTATAACGTCTTGGTCAGGCTGCATGTGCGCATTATAGCCACTTCGCGCCATTACGCAGTCTGGCTACGCCTGATTTGACGGCGCTGGCTGCGCCTCCTATACTTTCTCGTTTATCCCCATGCCGAGAGAAATCCCCAAGGCTTACGAGCCTCAGGAAATCGAGCAGCGCTGGGCCCGCGCCTGGTACGAGGAGCGGCTGTATCGCGCCGATGCAGGCGCGCCGGGCGAGGTGTTTTCGATCGTCATTCCGCCTCCCAACGTCACCGGCTCGCTGCACATCGGCCACATGCTGGACCATACCGAGATCGACATCCTGGTGCGCTGGCACCGCATGCGCGGGTACAACACGCTCTATCTGCCGGGCACCGATCATGCGGGGATATCCACGCAGCGCGTGGTGGTGCGCCAGCTTACCGAAAAAGGAATTCACTACCGCGGCCTGGGGCGCGACGAATTCGAAAAGAAAGTGTGGGAATGGAAGGCGGAGTCGGGCGGCACCATCACGCGGCAGATGATCGCGCTGGGCGAGAGCTGCGACTGGACGCGAGAGCGCTTTACCATGGACCCGGGACTTTCCCGCGCCGTGCGCGAAGTGTTCGTGCGCCTGTTTGAAGATGGGCTGATCTATCGCGGGCGTTACATCGTCAACTGGTGCCCGCACTGCCTGACGGCGATCAGCGATCTGGAAACGGTTCACGAGCAGCGCAACGGAAAGCTGTGGTATTTGCGCTACCCCGTGGTTGGCTCGTCCGAGCACCTGGTGGTGGCCACGACGCGGCCGGAAACGATGCTGGGCGATACCGGCATCGCCGTTCATCCGGACGATGAGCGCTACACGCACCTGGTGGGCCGGAAGGTTCTGCTTCCGCTGATGAACCGGGAAATCCCCATTGTCGCGGACAGTTTCGTGGACCGGGAATTCGGCAGCGGGGTGGTGAAGTTGACTCCCGCGCACGATCCCAACGACTTCGAAGCCGGCAAACGCCACGGCCTTGCGGAAATCGACGTGATGACCGATGACGCGAAGATGAATGCGGCCGCCGGGAAGTATGCCGGGCTGGACCGCTTCGAGGCGCGCAAGAAAGTGGTGGAGGATCTGACCGCGCTGGGGCTGGTGGAACGCGTGGCGGATCACGTGAACGCAGTGGGGACTTGCGACCGCTGCAAGACCGACGTGGAACCGCGCCTGTCGATGCAATGGTTCGTAAAGATGAAGCCGCTGGCCGAGCCCGCCGTGGCCGCGGTGGAGAGCGGGCAGATCCGCATCATTCCGGAAAACCGCCGCACGGAATATTTCGAATGGATGCGCAACATCCGCGACTGGTGCGTCTCGCGACAACTGTGGTGGGGCCACCGCATTCCGGCGTGGCATTGCGGCGACTGCGCGGAGATCACCGTTGCGCGGGAGACGCCGGCGGAGTGCGCGAAGTGCGGGTCGGCGAAACTGACCGCGGACCCCGATGTTCTGGATACCTGGTTCAGCTCGGCGCTGTGGCCCTTTTCCACGATGGGCTGGCCGGAACAGACCGCAGACCTGAAAAAATACTATCCGACCAGCGCGCTGATTACCGGCTACGACATCCTGTTTTTCTGGGTGGCGCGGATGATCATGATGGGCCTGAAATTTACCGGGCAGGTTCCCTTCCGCGCGGTGTATCTGCACTCCCTGGTGCGCACCGCGGAAGGCGCGAAGATGTCGAAATCCAAGGGCACGGGCATCGATCCGATCGATTTGAACCTGCGTTTCGGCACCGACGCCATGCGATTCGTGCTGGCGAGCATGGCTGCCCCGGGAACGGACATTGTATTGAGCGAAGATCGCATCCTGGGGGCGCGCGCATTTGCCAATAAAATATGGAATGCGGCGCGGTTTTTGCTGGTCAATCTGGAAAAGGTCGAGGCCACGGGCATAACCCTGGAAGAGCTGGCCGCGCCGGAGATTCGCGCTGCCGCTCCGCATCGCCGCGACGGCAAGCTGGACCTTGCCGAGCGCTGGATTTTTTCGCGCCTCGCGGCCACGACCGCGGAGGTGAACGCGGCGCTGGCGGAATATCGCTTCCATGAAGCGGCCCACGTGGTGTACCACTTTTTTTGGGGCGACTTCTGCGACTGGGCCATTGAATGGGTGAAGCCGAGGCTGACCGGCGCGGACCGCGAAGATGTCGTGGTCGCCTGGCGCAACCTGTTCGCCGTCTTCGAGGCCGCACTGCGGCTGCTGCATCCTTTTATGCCTTTTCTTACCGAAGAGCTCTGGCACCGCTTGCCGCAGGCTGCGGGAGCGCGATCGATTTCGCTGCAGCCATTTCCTCGCGCGCGGCCAGAGGCCCGCGACCTGGGCGCCGAACGCGATATGGCGCTGCTGCAGGAAATTGTTGTGGCCGCGAGGAACGCGCGCTCCGAGCTTAAGCTTGATCCCCGGCGCAAAGTGGCGGCCGAGGTATCGGTCAGCGCGCCCGCTACGCGAGCGCTGATCGAAGCAAATCTTGAGCCGCTGGTGCGGCTGGCATCGCTCGCATCTCTGCACATCGCGCCGGGAGAGGGTCAACGCCTGGACCCGGCCAAGGGCGCGGTGCGCTCCTCGCCGGACTTCGAGATCTGCATTCCCTTTGGCGACGCTATCGATTCGAAGGCAGAAATCGCCAAGCTGCGCAAAGAAAAAGAGCGCCTGGCGCGAGATGTGGAATCCAAGACCACGCGACTGGAAGATGCGGCGTTCCGCAGCAAAGCACCGGGCGAAGTGGTAAAAACGATGGAAGACACGCTGGCGGAGCGCCGCGTGGAACTGCAGAAACTTAGCGAGCGCCTCAAGCAGCTCGAAGCTGCGCCGCAGGAGTAATGCGATTACAGATCCCGTCAAAAATGTCATGCCTGCCGCGCCAGGCGGATCAGCCGTGCCTGCCAGCGTGTCGGGCAGCGTTCCGGCGATTCCCGGCGCGCCCAATTGGGACGGTCCGGAAATAACTCTCTGGCTGCGCATGGCGCTCGAGGAAGATCTGGGGTCAGGCGATCTGACGGCACATTCCATTGTGCCTGCGGGCGCGCAGGCCACCGCTCGCCTGGTGGCCAGGCAAGCGCTGGTGGTTGCGGGAATGCCGCTGTTCGAGCGCATCTTTCACCTGCTCAGCCAGGATGTGCGCATTGAGGTGTTGTTCGCGGATGGACAAGAAGCGCCTCGCGACGCTGTTCTGGCGCGGCTGGCCGGCCCGGCGCGCCCCATTCTTTCGGCGGAACGCACCGCGCTCAATTTTGTCGCGCATCTTTCGGGCGTGGCCACGCTGACCCGCCGGTTCAGTGAAGCCATCGCCGGCACGAAGGCATCCATCCGCGACACGCGCAAGACCCTGCCGCTGCTGCGCGTGCTTGAAAAGTACGCGGTGCGCGCCGGCGGCGGCCGCAACCATCGCCTGGGACTCTTCGACGAAATCCTCATCAAGGAAAATCATATCGCTATCGCCGGCAGCGTAACGGAAGCGATACGCCGCGCGAAGGCCGAGCCGGTTTCGGTGCCGCGGGAGATGACCGCGTATGAATCGTTCCGCGCTCCGGCGGAATCCGGCGCCTCGCGGCAGATTCCCATTCAGGTGGAAGTGCGTAACGAAGCGGAACTGCGCGAGGCCATTCAGGCCGGGGCCGGATCCGTCTTGGTCGACAACACGCCACCGGTGGAGGCGGCGCGCTTGATCGCGATCGCTCGCGGGCTGAGCTCCACTTGCGTGATCGAAATTTCCGGAGGCGTGAATCTCTCCAATGTTCGCGCGTATGCCGAGGCCGGCGCCGACTACATCTCCATCGGGGCGTTGACGCATTCCGCGCCCGCGGCGGATTTGAGCCTGCTTGTCGATTCGAGCGGCGTCGAGTAAGCTTCGACGGACAGGTGGCTTATCCGTGCGTACCGTTCCCGGCACTACTGATCGAAAAGTCCTCTCCCTGCTTGCGCTTTTTTCCGCCAATCCGCTGCTGGTGCTGAGCGGGGCGCGCGTGGCGCGTCATATCGGGGTAAGCCGCTCCACGGTGTGGAGGTGGGTGGGCAAGCTGCGCGAACTCGGCGTGGACGTCAAAGGCCATCCGCGCACCGGCTATCACATCGAAGGCGCTGCGGACGTGCTGGTGCCGACGGTGCTTAAGCGCCGCCTGGCAGGCACGCCGTTTTCGCAACGCATCCACCATTTTTTTTCCGTTGGCTCCACCAATGATGTGGCCATGCAATTAGGACAGGCCGGCGAACCGCACGGCGCGCTGGTAGTGGCGGAGTACCAGACTGCGGGGCGCGGCCGGGCCGGCCGCACCTGGTTATCCGAAAAATCGAGCGGCATCCACATGACGGTGTTGCTGCGACCGGCGGTTTCTCCGGTGCAGGCGCCGATGCTCACTTTGGTGGCGGGGCTGGCGGCGCGCGACGCGGTTTCTGAAGCCAGCGGCTTAAATTGCGACATTCGCTGGCCCAATGACCTGATGTTGAATGGAAAAAAGGTGGGAGGAGTCCTCACCGAGATGCATGCCGAGCCTGACCGCATCCGCTTTGTGGTTATAGGAATAGGAATCAATGTGAACCACACGAAGATGCCCAAAGAAATCGACTCCATCGCCACTTCGTTGCGGATGGAGACCGGGCACCTGCATTCCCGCGCCGAGCTGGTGGTGCGGGTATTGCGGCATCTCGACGGTTATTACAAATTGTTTCTTAGCGAGGGCGGCGAGCCGCTGGTGGCACGGTTTGCCGAGGTGTCCTCTTACTTCCAGGGGAAGCGCGTGCGCATCACCACGGCGACGGAATGTTATGTGGGGCTGACCGCGGGACTTGAGCCTTCCGGAATGCTGCGCGTACTGCGCGACGACGGACGAACCGAGCCGGTGGTGGCCGGCGACGTGCACGAGGCGCTCTGATGTTGCTTACGATTGACGTGGGAAACACCAACACGGTGATGGGCGTCTTCAACGGCACCCAGCTCGCCGCGAACTGGCGGCTGACCACCGCGCGCGACCAGACGGTGGATGAATACGGCATCCTGACGCGAACCCTGTTCACGCTGGAGGGCCTGGATCCAAAAAGCATTCAAGGGGTGATCATCAGCTCGGTGGTGCCGCCACTGAACGCCACGCTGGCCGAGATGTCTTTGCGCTACTGTGGAATCGAAGCGTTGTTCGTGGAGCCGGGAATAAAAACCGGCATGCCGGTGCATTACGATTCGCCGCAAGAGGTGGGCGCGGATCGCATCGTCAATAGCGTGGCGGCATTTGCCAAGTACGGGGGACCCTGCATTGCCGTAGATTTCGGCACGGCCATCAACTTCGATGCCATCTCCGCGAAGGGCGAATACCTTGGCGGGGTACTTGCGCCGGGAATCGGAATTTCCTCCGAGGCGCTTTTTGCGCGCGCGGCACGGCTGTTCCGCGTGGAGATAAAAGACCCGGGAAAAATCATCGGCACGAACACCGTTGCTTCGCTGCAGGCGGGCTTGTACTACGGCTACGTAGACCTGGTGGATGGCATTCTGGAGCGCATGAAAGCGGTGCTGGGGGCCAACACGCGCGTGGTGGCTACCGGCGGGCAGGCTGCGCTGGTGGCTCGCGGCTCGCGACACATTGAAGCCGTGGATGAATTTCTGACGCTCGAAGGACTGCGCATCGTGTGGGAACGCAACAGCGAGGCGGCCGCGCCCGCGCCAGCAGCGCAAGGCGCCGGGACGCGGCCCTCCAAGCGGCCGCGCCGCTGATGGCCGCGTTTAATTATTTTAACTATTTCACCGAGATTGAGGAGTACTTCTGGCGAAAACGCGGCGCGCAGCTGCTGATCTCGCCGCTCGACTGGGCCATCCTGGAAAGCTGGCAGAAGGCGGAGATCCCGCTGGAAGCGGTACAGAAAGGAATTGACCGGGCTTTCGAGAGCTACGCGCGATCGCGACGCGGCTCCGGCAAGCTGCTCAAGAGCCTGGCTTACTGCGTCGATGCGGTGATGGAAGCGGCCGCGGAAGCCAGAGAAGTGGCGGTGGGTTCGGCGCCGCGGGCGCGTACCTTGCAAGCCGCAGAGCCGTTTTCGCGCGATGAGTTGCAGGACTATTTGCGACGCCTGGGAGAGAAATGCGGCCGCGCGGCGGTTTTGTTGCGGGAAAAATCGGTGGAGCTGGAACGGCGGATCGAGGAGGCGCAGGGAAAGCTGGTGGAGCTCACCGCGTTCGCTGCCACCAGCGGCGCGCTCGACCTGGAAGAGCTCGAGCGGCGGCTAACCGCGCTGGAAGACCGGCTCTGCGCCGCGCTTACGGCCAACGCTGATGAAGAGATTGTCTTGAAGGTGCGACGGGAGATGGACCGGACGCTCGCGCCGTACCGCAGAAAAATGTCCGCGGAACAGCTGGCCATGCTGGAGCAACAGTATCTCCGCCGGCGGCTGTTCGAAGAATACCGGTTGCCGCGCTTAAGCCTGTTTTATTTCGCGTGATGGAAATACTGGAACGTTCGTTTCATAGAATTGCCAAGGGGACCATGCAAGTCAAGATCGAGAAGCTGGTGTACGGCGGGGAAGGACTGACGCATGCGGACGGGCGAACGGTGTTCGTGCCATTTGTGGTGCCCGACGAAGTGGCCGAAGTGGAGCTGACCGAGCAGAAAAAAAAGTTTGCGCGCGGCCGCGTGGAAAACCTGGTGGAGCCGTCGCCGGCGCGCGTGCCCCCTCCCTGCCCTTACTTTACCCGTTGCGGTGGCTGCCACTACCAGCACATCGCCTCCGACGCGCAGGTGAAATATAAGGAATCGATCCTGAGGGAATCCTTGCAGCGTCTGGGACGCATTGACTGGACCGGCCCCATCGCGATACATGCTTCCCCTCCCTACGGGTACCGGAACCGCGCTCAATGGAAGGTTAGAAGCGCGGAGGAAGGAGCGGCGCCGGGCATTGGATATTTCGAAGCGGGATCGAGCAAGCTCTGCGCGGTGGACGAATGTGCGCTGATTTCTCCGCTGCTTGCTCAAACGCTCGACCGCCTGCGCAGTGTGCTGAACCGCGGGCTGCTGGGCAGGCTGGTGGAGGTGGAAGCCTTTACGGACGCGGACGACAAACAGATTCTGCTGACTGCGTCGTTTTCGAGCTTCGACGGCGTGGCGCCGGAGATATTGGCGGGCACGCTGCGGGAAGAGCTGCCGGAAATCGAGAGCATCCTTCTCCATGATGGCGGCCGCGACCGGTTCGAACTGATCGGCCCGGGCTTTTTGTATTACCAGGTCGGGGAGCATCGCTTCCGCGCCGGGCATCTATCTTTTTTCCAAGTGAACCGATTTCTGGTAGCCGAGTTGGCAGGGACCGTTATCGCCGGCACTTCGGGTAAGCTGGCTCTTGATCTATTTGCGGGCGTAGGCCTGTTTTCACTTCCGCTGACGCAGAATTTCGAGCGTGTGGTCGCGGTAGAAGGCAACCCGGCTGCGGCGCGTGATCTGGGAGAAAATCTTCGCGCGGTCGCGGCCAGCGCTTCCGGGGGTCGAGCCGGGGCAGTGAATCAAGAAGCGGAGGCGTACCTGGGGCGTCACCGCGAAACACCGGATCTATTAGTGCTCGATCCGCCGCGCGCCGGACTTACTCCCCAGTTAGTGCAGCAAGTGCTTAAGCTCGGAGCGCCGGAGATTCGCTATCTCTCCTGCGATCCGGCCACGCTGGCCCGCGACCTGGGCGCGCTGGCCGGCCGCTACGAGCTAAAAGAAGTTTCGCTGTTCGATCTCTTCCCGCAGACCTACCATTTGGAATCGCTAGTGAGCTTGCAGCGTCGCGAATAATGGTATGAGAGCGCCCGCCGTCCCGATCGTAGCCGCCTTCGCTGCCGGCATCGCCATGGGTAGCGGCGCGGGATTTCTACCGGGCGTTTATGCTGCGTTCTGTCTGCTATTTCTCCTCGCCGCGCTCGCGTTCTTCCGGCGTGCCGCGATCCCTTCCGCAGCAGCTCTCGGGCTGGTGGCATGGGTTTTTCTCGGCGCGCTGGCGGCGAGTTTCGAGCGTGGGTCCGTGCCTGGGAACAACGTGGCCGTATTGATTGCTTCCGGACGCCTGGACGCGAGCGAAACTCTGCGCTGGTCGGGCCGCCTTCGCTATGACCCGATTCCCATCGCTGATGGACTTCGCTACGACGTGGACCTGGAACAGGTGGAAGTGGCCGGGACGTTGATGGCGGTGACGGGAGGGTTGCGCGCGAATCTCTACGAGAACCCACGCAAACGGGAATCTCCGGTAGCGCTGCGCGCCGGTGATCGCGCCGAGTTTCTGTTGCACGCTCGCGAACCCCGCAACTATCAGGATCCCGGCGCGTTCGATTCGCGCGCGTATCACCACCGCCAGCAGATTCACGTGGTGGGTACGTTGCGGGATGCGGCGCTGGTGCGCGCGCTGGACGGACCGCCGCCGGCATTGCGGCATCGCCTGGCGCGCCTGCGCGGCCGTTTACTGGAACGCCTGGACACCCTGTTCAAGCAAGCGCCTGCGCAGGCGGCAATCCTGCGCGCCATGCTTTTGGGCGATCGCGGATTCCTGGACCACGAGCTGGCGGTGGATTTCCAGAAGACCGCGGTCTATCACGTCCTGGTGATCGCCGGGCTGCATGTTGCGGCTTTGGCGGTGTTTTTAATCTGGCTGGGAAAAGTGCTGAGGCTGCGGATGGAGTGGCGAATCGCGCTGACAATGGTGGTGTTGGCGTTGTTCGTTGCCGTGGTTGAGGATCGCCCGCCCATTCTGCGCGCGGCGGTGATGGCTGCCATCGTTCTCGCGGCGCAGATTTTTTTCCGCCGTGCCGAGCTGGTGAATGCGGTGGCGGTGGCCGCGCTGGCGATTTTGGCGTTCCGGCCTTCGTCGCTGGAAGATCCCAGTTTTCAACTTTCCTTTCTGGCGGTGGCAGCCATCGCCGCCCTGGGAGCGCCCTGGATCGAGCGCTCGAGCGAACCCTACCGGCGCGCGCTAAAACACCTGGGTGATATCACGCGCGATCCGGCGCACAGCCCCCGAGCCGCGCAATTCCGGCTGGATGCGCGCGCGGCGGTGCGCTGGATTCAGGCGCGCCTTCCGCAACGATTGACTACCCATGCCTCGGCCGGCGTGACCGTGCCGTGCAGGCTGGCGCTGCGCCTGTGGGAGATATGTCTGATTTCTTTTGTGCTGCAAGTGGGGATGCTGCCGCTGCTGGCCAGCAATTTCCATCGCGTGAGTCTTGCCGGGACGCTCGGCAATGTGCCCGCACTTCTATTGACGGGCCTGATTGTGCCGCTGGGATTCCTGACGCTGGCGGTGAGTTTTCTGTGGCTCCCCGCTGCCCAGGCGCTGGCCATTCCTCTGGGTGCACTGGTGGCGCTGTTAGAGAGAACGGTGCGGTGGATTGCGCAGTGGCCGGGCGTCTCTTACCGGATTCCTGGACCGCCGCTGTGGCTGCTGCTCAGCTTTTTAGGCGCGCTGGTGCTGCTGGGGATCATGGTCCATGCGAAACGAAGCGCCGCGCCATTGCCGGAGGGTTCCGCGCCCGCACCTGTAGCCTGGCACAAACGCTGGCACGCACGCTGGCAGGAACGGTCGCTCATCGTAATACTCGCGGCCCTTGCTATCTGCGTAGCGACTTATCCATTCGCGCCACGCCTTGCGAAGGGACTGCTGGAAGCCACGGTGATCGATGTGGGCCAGGGCGACTCAATTTTTCTGGCATTTCCTGACGGGCACACCATGCTGGTAGACGGCGGGGGCCAGCCGGCTTTCGGGCTGATTCGCGGCGGAGGAGGGGAACGCTCTTTCGACGTTGGCGAGCAGGTGGTCTCGCCCTTTTTGTGGGAACGCGGGTTGAAGCACATCGACGTGGTGGTGCTCTCTCACGCGCACCAGGACCACCTGGGCGGGCTCGCCGCGGTTTTGGACAATTTCCAAGTGGGCGAGTTGTGGGTGGGCCGCGACGTTTCGTCGGAGCCTTACCGCGGCCTGCTGGCAGAATCGGCGGCGCGAGGCACAGCGCTGGTGCACCATCATCGAGGTGATGCGGTGACCTGGGGGCGTGTCAGCGGTCTGATCCTTTGGCCGGAGGACGTTTCACCCGCTGCGAGAGGTGCGAACGATGACTCTCTGGTGGTTCACCTGGACTACCAGGATGTGGCCTTGCTGCTGCCGGGGGATATTGAGCGCCGCGTTGAAGACCAGTTGGTGGCGCGCGGCGACAATCTGCGTGCTGATTTCCTGAAAGTGGCGCATCACGGAAGCCGCACTTCTTCAACCGAGACGTTTCTGGCGGCGGTCGCTCCGCGGATCGAAGTGATCTCCGCGGGCGAGGGAAATCCCTACGGCCATCCCAACGCAGAAGTCCTGGCCCATCTGGCGGGACACGGCGCGCGGGTGTTGCGCACCGATCGCGATGGCGCGGTCACGGTGACCAGCGACGGCCACACCTGGCATGTGCACAGTTTTGCCGAAGGAATCCCGCGTTAACGGTGGCGCGGGTAACAGCCCAGTATGCGAACGCTGGAAGTGTATTCGCCGAGCTGCGCCAGAGCTGCTCTTCCCGGCGCGCGATCCGGCCGGCCGATAAAATCCAGATAGAAAAGATATTCGAAAGGACGCCCGTGCCAGGGCCGCGATTCAAGCTTGGTGAGGTTGATGTCGCGCAACGCAAAAGCGGCCAAGCATCGGAAAAGCGCACCAGGAATATTTTTGGTGGCAAAGACGATGGAGGTCTTGTCGCAGTCAGGGCCGGGCCGCGCCGCGCGATCCCGGCGGATGACCAGAAACCGCGTGAAGTTGCCAGGATGATCTTCCAAATTACGCAGCAGAATCCGAGCCTTATAAACCGCCGCGGCGAAAGGCCCGGCAATGGCCGCAGCATCGCGCCGGCCTTCGGCCACGATGCGCTTGACGCTGCCGGCCGTGTCGTAATCGGCCACGGCTTTCAGCCGCGGGTGTTTCGCAAAAAACTTGCGGCATTGCGCCAGCGCCACGGGATGCGAGTACACAAACTTCACGGCGTCCAGACGGACTCCGCGCGGCGCAATCAGCGCGTGGCGAATGCGCAGGTCCAGCTCAGCTTCGGCGTGGAACCCGTGCTCGACCAGCAGGTCATAATTCTCATGCACCGATCCGGCCAGCGTGTTTTCCACCGGGACCACCAGGCGTCGCGCGCGGCCGCTGCGCAGTTGCTGAAAGGCCTCAGGAAAAGTGGCGCAGCAGGTGACCTGCACGCGCCTGCCCAGCAGCCGCCGGGCAGCCTCTTCGCTGAACGAGCCGTGCTCACCCTGGATGGCGACGCGATGGGATGTCGAGGGCACGTTAACTCCGGGCATGACTCTACTGGCGAATGGGCGAACGAGGAAGCAGATTTTCGGACTGGCGGAAACGGCGAGTCAAGTTACGTCACGTCAACTCACGTCAACTCACTTCAAGTCACGTCAACTCACGAGCTAGCCAAGCTAGTCAACCGAACTGCCGGGAGGATCTTGATCGTCAGGTTGAATCTCGAGGACGTCGGCCGGCGTCAGGTACTCTCCGATAATTCGCTTGGCGTCCTGGGACTGAGATTTCGGTACTTGGATATTTACCGCGGCGGTGTCCAGGCCGGGCGTGCCGGTGGGGAAAGGGTCCGGGCCGGAAGGTTCGGGCGAGTGGATGCCAGCGCTTTCCAGCAAGCCGCGGATTACCATGGCTTCGGTAGAGCTTCCGGCTACGTGGATTACCACCAGGGGCCCCTTGTTCGTTGGATCAGTCATCAATCACTCCGGCCACCATTTCCGGATTCTCGTTCGGTGCGGACATCATAGCTCATCACGGGAGAGCCGGGGAAAAAAGTACGGAATACCTCAACGGCGAATTACAAACATCAGGGCGAGGAGCGCGGCAAAGCCCAACACCGCTCCAGCAGCAGCTTGGTATTCACGATTGCGGCGGTATTGCATCCACGAGAAACCCGCCGGGCCCATGGTCCCGAGCGGCGGAGCGATAGGAGTATGCGGGGGCAGCCGCGGCCAGAAGAGCGGGACACGCCGCGCATACTCTTCAAACGCCGCCCCGTAGTGAGCGCGGAGCTCGGCTTCTTCCCTGCGCATAACGCCGGGATAGAACACCAGAAAATATACTGCCAACGGAATGGCGGCAAGCCAGGAGCCGCCTGCGAGGGCAATGCCGGCCGCCAGAATCACGCTGCCCAGATAAAGAGGATTGCGCGTCCAAGCGTAGGGGCCAGCGGTAGCCAGCGTTTCATGCTTGTAAAGATAACCGGCGGCATAACCGCGCACGAAAAGTCCGAGGGCGGCCACCATCGCCCCGGCCTCGAGAGGGATGGGAGCAGGTCGCGCAAAGACTAAAAAAACCAGCGCGGCGGGATAGCCCGCGCGGACGCGCCAACGCGTAATCCACCCGGGCGGCGCGCTCATCGCGGTTTACTCGCGGGCCCTAAGCACCCGACAATCAAGCGCTGAACAGTTAAGCGCTGAACGACAGCTTCTTCCACCTGTTCCACGGAAATGGAAAGCATGGCGGGCGAAATCGAATTACCGCGATGATGTGTAGTCTCCGCAGGTGTGGCGTTGCGCACGGAAACGTCTGAGGGAAAATAGGGGCCGTTCCGCGCGGGATCCGTAGGGCCGTAAATTCCCACCACCGGAGCGCCTACCGCGCCGGCAAGATGCAGCGGCCCGCTGTCGCCTCCGATAAAAATCTTCACTCGGCGCAGCATGGCGGCGAGCTGAAGGACATCCATTTCCAGCAACAAGGGCTGGGGCTCCCCGGCGGCGAGGCGCACGGCCTCGGCGAGATCACGCTCACCGGGACCGAAGCTCACCACGCCTGGATAACCCAGGCGCTTGGCCAAGCGCCGATGCAACTGGCCATAACGTTCCGCCGGCCAGCATTTGGATTTCCACCCGCCTCCCGGACTCAGCACAAAGTAATCGGTGACGCCGGAAGCCGAGAGGGCTGCGCTGGCATAGCTTTCAGCCTCGGGCGGGATGCGCAAAGGAAAAAGGGTGGCGGCATCGCCTGCGGGCAGTTGTGCGGGTGGGCGCGCGCCCAGATGGGCGGCCAGTGCGAGATTCTGATCCACCACGTGTTTCGCGGCGGGCACCACTTGCTCCGTGTAAAACAGCACGGCGCCGCGCTCGCGGATTGCGGGCGCGCCAAAACCTACCCGTCGTGTTGCGCCGGAAAGGCGCGCCAGCAGCGCCGACTTGTATAGTCCTTGAAAATCAATTGCGCAGGTGTAATTGTTCGCGCGAAGTTGCGAAGTTACTTTGCGCACGTGGGGCCAGGAGAATCGGCGCAGCGGGATGACCGTGTCGAGGCCGGCGAATGCCGCGACGAGCGGCTGCCATTTTTCAGCGACGAGCCAGTCAAGCCGCGCCGCGGGAAAACTGGTGCGAAGCGCGCTAGCCGCGGGCAGGGCGTGCAGAATGTCCCCCATCGAGCTAAGCCGGACCAGGAGGTAGCGGTCCTCAGCCATCTGATTTCTGGCGGATGGCGGTAAACAGGTCGCGGGTGGAATGGCGTTTGGGATCGCCGGCGATAGCCACGCGAACGCCGAGGCGCGCGGCCAACTCGCGCTCGGGCACCGAATCCACCGTGTAATCGGTGCCTTTGGCGTGTACGTCGGGGCGCAAGGCAGTCAGCAGGGCCTCGACGTCAGGCTCGTCGAAGATAGTTACATAATCGACCGCCGCCAGCGCGGCCACGAGCTCCGCGCGGCCACGCTCACCCAGCACAGGACGACCGTCGCCTTTTAAACGCCGCACGCTCGCGTCTGAATTGACGCCGACGACGAGCACGTGGCCTAAGGCGCGCGCCGCCGCCAGGTAGCGCACGTGCCCCACGTGCAAAAGATCGAAGCAGCCATTCGCCAGTACTATGCGGCGGCCACGCGCGCGCTCCTCGGCCAGGCGGCTGCGCAGATCGTCACGCGAGAGTATTTTTTTGTCGGTAGTTATCATCGGCGAGCCGGCAAGGTCATTTCCTGCGAGCGCCATTTTTGGGCGCCCGGCGCCTGGGTCTTCCGCGCCGTGGAGACGATTGCCGCGCGAGGCCGGATGGCAAAGTTGCAGCGGCACTGCCGCTGACCTCGCTGTGCAGGGCGGCCAGCAGCTCGGCGCGCGTGACCGTAGCTGTGCCGCGCTTCATGACCACAATGCCTGCGGCGTAGTTGGCCAGGCGCGCGGCTTCCGGAAAAGTTGCTCCGGCAGCGACGGCGATGGTAAACGCGGCGATGACCGTGTCGCCCGCTCCGGTGACGTCCACGGCATCTTCCGCGCCGAAAACCGGGATGGCCTGGGGCGCGCGCTGCGGCTCGAAAAGCACCATGCCGTCTTTGCCGCGCGTCACCAGCAGCGCGCGCAACTTCAGATGACGAAGAGCACGCCGGCCCAGCCGCTCGAGCTCAGCCGTGTCATGGCCAATACGCCGGTGGTAGAGCGCTTCCAGCTCCGGCTCATTGGGCGTGGCGGCGGTAACTCCCGCGCCACGAAAATCGAGCAGTGCGTAACGCGAATCGAGAATCACCGGAGGCCCGCCGGAACGGGCAAGCCTACGCACGATACGCGGGGTGATAGCGCCAAAACCGTAATCGGATACAAGTATGGCCCCGGCCTTGCTTGCGTGCTGTAGGGCGCGCAGCTCCAGTGCGTGCCGCGCCGGGGATGGTAACGGGCCGGACGGCTGGCGATCGACGCGCAACACTTGCTGCTGTGCCGTGTGCGTCCATCCGGCGAAGTAGCGCGTCTTGGCGGGAGTTGTCCAGCCGCGCAAGGTGACGATCCCGGAAGTGGAAACTTTCTTGGCGCGAAAATAATCCAGCAGAGCGCGGCCGGCGGCGTCATCGCCCACCACCCCCACGGGAATTATGCGCGCGCCGAGATCCGCCAGGTTGTTGGCGGCATTCGCGCCGCCGCCGGGCACGAGCGCAGTCTTTTGCTGGCGGAGAATCAGCACGGGAGCTTCGCGGGAGACGCGATCGATCTCGCCGAAGACGAACTCGTCGGCCACGAGATCCGCCAATACCAAAATGCGCTGTTGCGCGAATGCTTCGACAAGCTCGATCAGGCGGCCAATATCGGCACTCACGATTTATTCCCCGGCAATATTAAATCCACCGCGCTGCTCAGATCTTCGGCCACATGGTCAGGCTGGCGCGGCCATTCTCCATGATGCCATTGGTAATCGCCAGCGCCGTAGCCGGTGAGCACCAGAATGGTACGCGCGCCCACGGCGAAACCCAGTTCCAGATCGCCATAGCGGTCTCCGACCATCCACGAGCCCTCTTTAGTCAGGTGGTGCTCCTGGCAAGCCCTGGCAATGAGGCCGGGCAAGGGTTTGCGGCACTCGCAGCGATCGGCCTTTTGATGCGGGCAATAATAATATCCATCTACGTGAGCGCCCTCGGCGGCCAGGGCTTCCGTAATCCGCTCATGGACTTCGACCACCAGCGACTCCGGAAATATTTTGCGAGAGATCCCCGACTGGTTGGTGACCACAATCACCGGCCAACCCGCCTGGTTCAGCCGGCGAATAGCCGGAGCCGCGAAGGAATACATTTTCAGGCGGCTGATGTGATTCAGGTAGCCCATTTCCTCACAGAGCGTGCCATCGCGATCGAGAAAGACGGCTGGGCGCTTCAAACCCGGGCTAGACACCGTTGGATTTCCTCTCCGCTCGCTGTGCGGCATAGGCGTGCAGCGCGGGCCGCGCGGCATCAAGCACTTCTGTAACGCTGACGCCGGTCATGCAGCGATGGTCAATCGGGCAATGGCGCAGGAAACAGGGACTGCAGGCCACCCGCCGCTGCACCACCGTCACCAGCGGTGCGAGCGGAGCCGTGCCGCCGGGATCGGTGGGGCCAAATACGGCCACCACCGGAAGGCCCACGGCTGCGGCCAGGTGCATCGCTCCGGAATCATTGCCAATAAAAAGACCGCAGCGCGCGAGAAATGCCGGCAGGTCGCCGATCGCGGTGTTGCCGGCTAAATTGATGACGCGAGGCTCCAGACTGGCCACCCGTGCGGCCACTTCTTTCTCCGAGGCCGCGCCGAAAAGTATCACATCGGCGGCAAACTCAGCAATTAAGCGGCCGGCGAGCTGCGCGTAGCGATCCGCCGGCCAGCACTTTGCCGTGCCGTACGCCGCGCCCGCAGCGAACGCTATGCGCAGCCTGCCGCGAAGCGAACCGGCGGACACGAGAGTTTCTTCGGCGCGGTCGAGAGCTGCCGTTTCCAATTGCAGCCGGACGTTGCGGGAGTCGGGCAAGCTTTCAATCCAGCCTGCGCGTCGCAACAGCTCGAGGTAATAATTGGACTCGTGTGGGGGCGATCCGCCCGGGCCGGGCAGCGGCACGGCGTGCGTGAGCAGCCAGCCGCGGGCGTCGCGCGCGTAACCGATGCGCTCGGGAATATTCGCGCGCCAGGCAATCCACGCGGCTTCGAAGGCGTTTTGAAGCAAGATGGCGGTGTCGAATCGTTCGCGGCGCAGCTCGGCCGCGAGGCGTTCAAGCCCGGCCAGGCCGCGATGACGGCCTTTGTTTTCGAAAATGATCAGGCCATCCACGTAGGGTTGCCCGCGATAGATATCCGCCACCCAGGGCCGCGCCAGGATTTGAATCTCTGCTTGCGGTTGACACTTGCGGATGGCCTGCAGCGCCGGAATCGAAAGCACTGCATCGCCCACCCAATTCGTCGCGCGGACCAGAATCTTCACCGCGCGGCTCCGTGGTGGCGCTTTACACTCGCCAGAATTGCCCGCCAGAAGCCATGGGGATCGTTGAGACGCATCTCGATGCGGCAATAGTAGGCTGGGAGCGTTTCGAATGTGTTCGGGGGAAGATTGAAAACGTCCTTTTCCGTGCAGACCAGGGCTTCGGCGCCCGCGGCCTGCGCCTGACGTTCCATTTTGCGCAGCTCGTAGGTGGTATAGGCGTGATGGTCGCGAAAAGCGCGCGCGCCAACCAGATGAAATCCCCAACGCTTGTTCAGATCGCTCCAGAAGCCGGCAGGATTTCCGATTCCGCAGAAGGTAAAAAACTTCGTCTTGCCGGGGACCACCAGCTGCTTCTCAGTTCCTCTTCCGTCTGGAATCGATAAAATCTGCTGCAGGTGCGTCTGCGCGTAGAAAATCGGCGCGGTGGAATAACGGCGAAGTTGCTCTTCGATCGCCGGAGCGCTTGCGCTTCGAGTGATCACCAGAATATCCGCGCGCTCGAGAGCCGGGAGAGGCTCGCGAAGCCGCCCGGTCGGCAGCAGGCCACCGCCGAATGGATTGGTAGCGTCAATGAGGACGACGTCGACATCCCGCGCCAGCGCGAGATGCTGAAAGCCGTCATCCAGCACCAGCCATTCCACATCCTCTTTTTCCATGCGCATGGCTTCCGCGCGGCGGTTGGCCCCGGCTCCGATGGGAGCCTGGCCTGCCGTCCTGGCCTGCAGGAGGCGCACTTCATCGCTTAATTCCGGCTTCCCTCTTCTTTTCGATTTCCCGAATCCAGCATATCCGCGCGTCAGAATTCCGACGCGTTTGCGTTCCTCCAACAGCCGCTGGGTGATCCAAAGCACCATGGGCGTCTTGCCGGTACCGCCGACAGTGAGGTTTCCAATACTCACGACAATCTGCGGCAGGCGGTGCTGGCGGAAGAAACGCCGGCGATAGAGCCACACTCTGGCCCGCGAGCCGCCCGCATAAACCAGGCTCAATGGCCGGATAACGGCGCGAAGTACGGGATAGAGCTTCACGCGCGCCCTCGTTTTTCGGGGGGCAGTGTCGCGGTGCCAGCCGGCTCGATGCCAGCCGGCTCGGCGTAAGCAGGTTCGTCGAGAAATGCGGCCAGCCGCTGCAAAGTGCGATCGGTTGCGCCCTGATTGCGCTCGACCAGCGAGCGCGCCGCGATGGCCATGGATTCGCGACGCGACTTGTCTTCCAGCAGCTTCACCCATTCCTGGCCCAACTCGCTGCTGGAGCGCACCTGCACACCCGCGCCGGCGCTTACAAACTCCGCAGCCATCTGCCGGAAGTTTTCCATGGATGGGCCGAAGACGGGCGGCTTGGAAAACCACGCCGGCTCCAGGATATTGTGACCGCCCGCGGGGACCAGCGACCCACCCACAAAAACGGCGTCGGCAACTTCGTAAAGGGAGGCCAGCTCACCGAGCGAGTCGAGCAGCAGAACGTCGGCCGAATCATTGAGCGCCCCGGTCAGATCCAGACTGCTGCGCCGCACGATGGTCCAGCCGCGCTCCTCCACAAGTGAAGCGGCGGGGACAAAACGCTCCGTCTTGCGCGGCGCGAGCACCAGCAAGGCGTGCCGCCACTTGCGCTGCACGGCATCGAAAGCGGCGAGCACTTCTTCTTCTTCGTCGGCCACCACGCTGCCGGCGACGATCACCGGCCAGCGCTCCTGCTCGCGAATCTGCCGCTGGAGCCAGGCCAGAAGCGCTCCACCCTGCGGAGGGGTCACGTCATATTTCAAATTGCCGGTGACAGCAACGCGTTCCTCGGGCGCGCCCAGCAGGCGAATGCGGCGTGCGTCGTCGGCGCTTTGCATGAGAAACAGATCCGGGCCGGCGAGCACTTTTTCCATGAAGTGTCCGCTGATGTCGCTGTATCGCCGCGTGCGCTTGAAAGATTTCTCAGAGATACGTCCGTTGACAAATACCACGGGCACTCCCGCGCGGCGTGCGTGGCGCAGAAAATTGGGCCAGATTTCCGTTTCCATAATGACCACCAGCGCGGGTCGCACGGCTTCGAAGGCTCGCGACAGCGGCCGCGGCCAGTCGAAGGGAAAATAGAAAACAGCGTCGGCAAACGGCGCACGCTCACGGGCCAGCACCTGCCCGGTGGGCGTGGTGGTGGAGATAACCAGTCGACGCCGCGGAAATCGTTCGCGAAGCTTCCTGGCCAGCGGCAAAGCAGCGAGGACTTCGCCGACCGAAACGGCGTGAATCCAGATGGTACCTTTTTCGCCATCCGGGGTGCGCACGGCAGCGGGCAGGTAGCCGCGCCTCTGCTTCAGGCCATGAAAATACTTGCCGCGCCGCCAGCGCTCGAAGGCGAAATAGGGCAGCAGCAGCAGCGCGCCGGTAGCGGTCAGCAGAGTATAAAGAAAATACACGATATCCCTGGCGCGGGCTCAGTTCCCTTCCCGGGCGAGCCATGCGCAAACTGAGTATTATAGGGGCGTTGCCTCCTAGAGGGTTGGCTTACCTAAGGCATACCTTCGTTGCGGGTCCGGCATCGAAGTGCAGAGCGATGTTTTGATTCGGGGCTCTTGTCGACCGTCAGACGGGTGAAATCTCAAGTGCGGGAGAGGAATTGAAAAGACGCGTACACATCGGCCACGCAGTGCAGGACTGTTTACTGCTTCCGCTGGCGGGTGCTTTTGCATGCTTGGGACTTGCCGCGCAGACCAGTCCGCAGGGAATGCCTGCTCACGACGCGCACCAGGGATGCGTGATCTCCGCCGATCCGTATACTGACGCCGCACGATCCAAGGAGAAGTTTGGGAAGAAACACCCTTACGATGCCGGCGTCCTTGCACTGGAAGTTGGCCTGCGCAACGACACGGATAATCCCATCTCGGTGAATTTAGAGCGCATTCGACTGATGCTCGAGGTGCCGGGCGAGCGCAAGCAGAGCCTTGAGCCATTGGAGCTGGACGACGCCGCAGACCGCATCGCCGAGCCGGGTGGAACCAATCCGGTGTTTTCCCGCTCGCCGCTTCCCGGCCGCAAAGTGAAAGGAGGACGCGGCAAGGACTGGCAGAAGCTGCGCGCCGCGCTGACGGCCACCGCCCTTTCCAGCGATATCCTACCGCCCCACTCCACCACGCGGGGATTTCTATTTTTCGATGTGAACCAACACTTCGACTGGCTGGCTCATGCCAGCCTCTATGTTCCCGAGTTGCGCTTCGTTCCCTCCCGCGAGGAGCTGCTTTACTTCGAAGTCGACCTGGCTCCGGCACTCCGGCATTAGTTCAGATAAAAGATTTTCCGACCGAAGTTAGGCGAATGGCCGGGTGGTCGGCTAAAATACGTTTGCTCCAGGAAATCCGCGAATGGCGCTACTCGACCGTCTCAATCCGCAGCAACGTGAAGCTGTCACTTCGTCCCAAGGGCCGGTGCTGGTCCTGGCGGGCGCGGGCAGCGGCAAGACTCGCGTCATCACCTATCGCATCGGCCACCTGATCGAGCAGGGCGTGGCGCCGGGCAGCATTCTTGCGGTTACGTTCACCAATAAAGCTGCCGCGCAGATGCGCGACCGCGTCACCACGCTGCTCTCCGGCAGCGGCCGGGAAGCTTCCGAGGTGTGGATCTCCACGTTTCATTCCCTCTGCGCGCGACTGCTGCGTCGCGAGGCGCCGCGGCTGGGGCTTAAGCGCGATTTTTCCATCTTTGATATGGACGACCAGACCGCCGCCGTTAAGTTTGCACTGAAGCGGCTCAATCTGGACGAGAAGGCCTACACGCCGCGTTCCGTTCTGGAGCACATGAGCGGCGCTAAAAATCGCGGCCAGAGCGCAGCGCAGATGGCCGCGGAGGCTTTCGACGACCGCGGGAGAAAGCTGGCGCAGATCTACGAAACTTATCAGACCATTCTGCGGCAAGCCGGCGCGCTGGATTTCGATGATCTGCTGGTGCGCACCGTAGACCTGCTGCGCGACCATGCTGAAGCGCGAGCTGCCTGGAGCAGCCGTTTCCGGTACTTGCACGTCGACGAGTACCAGGACACCAACAGCCTGCAATATGAAATTCTGCGCCTGCTGACCGGCCCGGAGCGGAACCTATGCGTAGTGGGCGATGAGGACCAGTCCATTTACAGCTGGCGTGGAGCCGACGTGGCTTACATTCTGCGCTTCGCCGAAGATTTTCCCGGCGCCAGGGTGGTGCGCCTGGAAGAAAATTACCGCTCGATGCAAACCATTCTGGACGCGGCCGGCGCGGTGGTGGCAAAAAATGTGAAGCGGCTGGGAAAAAGCCTGCGTGCCACGCGCGGCACCGGGGCGCCGCTGCGTTTTTATGAGGCGCAGGACGCTCCGGGCGAGGCGGAGTGGGTCACCAGCAGAATTTCAGATCTTTTGCGCGAAGATCCGGCGATGCGTCTGGCCGTGCTCTATCGCACCAATGCCGTGTCGCGTTCCTTCGAAGAGGCTCTGCGCCGGCGCAGCCTGCGTTACCGCCTGGTGGGCGGATTCAGCTTTTACGAGCGGGCCGAGGTCAAGGACGCGCTGGGGTATCTCCGACTGGTGCGCAATTCCGCGGATGATATTGCTTTGCTGCGCGTTCTGAATACGCCGCCGCGCGGCATAGGCAAGACGACTGTTGACGTCATTCGTGTCACCGCTGAGCAACGGCAAATCTCGCTCTACGAAGCGATTACGCAGACGGTTGCGTCCGGAGCGGAGCGCATCGCGCCGCTGAAAGGTTTTCTCGAGCTGATGGAACGGCTGCGCGGGGTTTCCACCACGTTGGGACCTGCCGACTTTCTCACCAAGGTTCTTGAAGAGACCGGTTACATCGACCATTTGGAACAGCAGGACTCGGTGGAAGATTCCGCCCGCGCCGAGAATCTGCGCGAGCTGGTGAACGCACTGGTGGAAGCACAGGAAGCGGGCGAAACCCTCGAGGATTTTCTGGATCGCTGCGCGCTGGTGGCCGACGCCGACCAGTTCGACGAGGACGCGCCGGTGACGCTGATGACGCTGCACAGCGCCAAGGGGCTGGAGTTCGACCACGTATTTCTCTGCGGCATGGAGGAAGGGCTTTTTCCGCACTCGCGCTCGCTGGCCAGCCCTGAGGCGATCGAAGAGGAGCGCCGGCTGTGCTACGTGGGTATGACCCGCGCGAAAGATACGTTGACCCTGACTCGCGCGATTTATCGCCGCTCGTATGGCAACGACCTGATGTCCGCGCCGATGCCCTCGCGGTTTTTAATGGAGATTCCAGAGGAGCTGATCGAGGCGGCGGAAGGCTCGCTCTCTTCGGCGGGCGAGACGCGGCGGTATGTTCCCGACCCGGAGGAGGCCGCGAGGGAATTTCTATCGCGATCCAGGGGGCGATATTCCAGCGCTGCGCCTTCGCGAACACGAAGCGCGGGATCTTCGGCGATGCGGCAGCCGCGCCGCGGCGCCGATTCACATCCGCTGATTGGCGTGCGCGTGCGCCACCGCACTTACGGCACGGGCACGATCATCGGCGTGGAAGGTGAAGATGAAGAGCGCAAGCTGACGGTCAGCTTCACGGATCACGGCACAAAGAAAATGGTCGAGAGATACGCCAACCTGGAAAGATTCTGAGATTTTCATTACACCTGCCTTTGAGTGTCTGTAGAAATCCGTGTTCTGGAAGAGCTAGAGGAAGCCAAGTCATTGGCTTTCGCTCGCGGTTCCTGCATTCCCGTTGTCATCTTGCGCCTTGCCACGGCTCGCGATAGAGTGGCCCATTCGCCAACGGGGGAATAGTGGGCTCTCAGCTCTTTCGCACAAAAAGCATCGACAAATTAATTTCCGACGCCGACGAGCCTGAGCGCAGGCTCCGAAAAACTTTGGGTGTGTGGAGCCTGGCGGCTCTGGGTATTGGCGCGATTATCGGCACGGGCATCTTTATCCTCACGGGCACGGCAGCGGCGGGCGAGACGGCGGCCGAGTCTTCGATTCTGAAAGCTCCGCTCACCAGCGTGCTGATGAGCCTTTTCAACGGCACGCCTCTCAACTTTGCCGGGCGTCCCGGAGCAGGGCCGGCTATCGCGCTATCGTTCTTCATGGTGGCAGTGGCCTGCGGCTTCGCGGCGTTGTGCTACGCCGAACTCGCTTCGATGATCCCGATTGCCGGCAGCGCCTACACCTATACGTATGCCACGCTCGGCGAACTGGTGGCGTGGATTATCGGCTGGGATCTGATTCTGGAATACGCGGTCTCGAACATGGCCGTGGCCGTGGGCTTTTCGGCGTATATCAATGACCTGTTGGCGGGCTTCGGTCTGCATTTCCCGGAGGCTCTGGCGAATCCGGCCTATACGCCGGATGGCGGCTGGAAGCTGCACTTCAATCTGGTGGGATTTGTAATCGTGATGTTCCTTACCGTGCTGCTGGTGCGCGGGATCAAGGAGTCGGCGCGGGCGAACACGTTCATGGTGGGCGTCAAGCTGACGGCGATTCTCGTTTTTGTTTTCGTGGCCTCGAAATATATCCATCCTACGAACTGGCATCCCTTCATGCCCAATGGCTGGCAAGGGGTAATGACCGGCGGCGCCATTGTATTTTTCACGTATATCGGTTTTGATTCCGTCTCCACCGCGGCGGAAGAGTGCAAGAATCCCAAGCGGGATCTGCCGCTGGGCATACTGATTTCGCTGATCGTGTGCACGATTCTTTATGTTTCGGTGGCCGTGGTGTTGACCGGAATCCAGCCCTACACAATTTTTCGCGGCGATGCCGCCCCGGTGGCCACCGCGCTGCACAATATCGGTCTGGAACGATTGCGCCGCTGGGTGACCATCGGCGCGTTGACGGGAATGATCTCTTCCCTGCTGGTGTTTCAGCTCGGCCAGGCGCGGGTGTGGTTCGCCATGTCGCGCGACCGGCTGCTGCCGCCGGCATTTGCTCGAGTACACCCCAAGTTCCGCACACCGGCTACGGCCACATGGATTGCGGGGTTTTTTGTGGGTATTCCTTCGGGCATCTTCGACATCGGAACGCTGGCCGATCTCTCCAACATCGGCACGCTCTTCGCGTTCTTGCTGGTTTCGTTGGCGGTGCTGATTCTGCGGCGGACGCAGGCCGACCGGCCACGATCATTTCGCGTTCCCGGAGTGTGGTTCGTGGCGCCGATGTCGGTGGCCTGCTGCCTGGTGCTGATGATGGGACTGCCGGTGGAAAACTGGATTCGTTTCATCGTCTGGCTGATTATCGGACTGCTCTTTTATTTCTCCTATGGCATCCGTCGCAGCAGTACGGGTCAGGAATCCGGCGCGGCCGAGCGCAACCGCATGATGGTTACAGCGGACAAGGCCCTGCTGGGCATTTGTACGCTGCTGGTGCTGATTTCCATCGTCGTCACCATAGCTCTGCTCCGCGGCAACCTCATGCCGGACACGCAGGTGGTGATCTACGCAGTGGTGTTAGCGGTGGTTGGACTGGGATTCGGCTCGGCGGGCGTGGTTCGTTATCTGAAGGATTCGCGGGCTGTATAAGCACAAAAATCATGCGCGGAATTGACGTTGTTCATTTTGCCGGTAGCGCAACCTGTAGGGTCCTTTTGTCCGCGGGACTCGCGCTGGCGGCATTCGTGCTGGCTCCCGCCCCTCTCTCCGCCTGGGGGCCCAACGGGCACCGCCTGATCGCCAACAAAGCCATGGACACGCTTCCGCCAGAACTGCGCCCATGGTTCGAGGGGAATCGCAGCTATATCACGCAGCATGTCACCGATCCAATCGGCTGGCTGGCGAAGAATCCCGCGGAGCGTCGCAACCAAACTATCCAGCTCGAAAAGTACGGGCACTTCCCTTTTGAAGCGTTGCCGCGCGATTACCGGGCAGCGGTGCGCAAGTTCACCAAGTCCGTGGTGGAGGCGAATGGCCTGCTTCCCTGGCAGATCGGTTTTTACAGCCAGCGGCTTACGGAATCATTCCGCGACGGGAAGTGGGACGATGCCCGGCAGAATGCGGCGTTGCTGGCGCATTACATCGAGGAGGCGCACGATCCCTTCAGCACCACGGAGAACTTCGATGGACACCTGGCCGGTCAAGTCGGGGTTCAACTGCGTTTCGGGACGGCCCTGATCGATCGTTTCGCGCTCTTTATCTACGTGCGGCCCAGCGATGCCAGTAAAGTGGACGATCCCACGGACCATGCTTTTGAAGTTTGCCTTACCGCCCACGGCTGGGTGGAACCGGTGCTGCTGGCCGACCGGCGCGCTCGCCACGGGCTACCGGATTACACCGATGAATACTTCGACCGGTTCTTCAACAGCGCCGGGTCGGTGTTGATACGGCAACTCTCTGACGCTTCCACGGACGTCGGCTCGTATTGGCTGACCGCGTGGATCAATGCCGGACGGCCGGCGTTGCCATCGCAGTAAAGACCGCCTACCCATGTCCCCGGTACCACCTCGCGAGATCATTACCGCATGGCCTAAAGCTGAGCTGCACTTACATCTGGAAGGGTCGATCCGGCCATCGACGGTAGTAAAGCTTGCGGCGCGTCACGGCGTAACGGTGGAAGAGTTCGATGTGGCTACCCGCTACGAATACACTGACTTCAACGGCTTTATTGAAGCTTTCAAGTGGGTGACTTCTTTCCTGCGCGATCCTGCGGACTTTGTACTGGTCTTCGAACGGCTGGCGCGGCAGCTTCGCGGGCAAAATGTGGTGTATGCGGAGATCACGCTTTCCACCGGCGTGTGGCTGTGGCGCGGGCAGGACGTGGAGGCGATTTTCCTCGCGCTTCGCGAGGCCCAGCGCGCGGCGGCGGCCAGCGGGCTGCGCGTGCAATGGATCATGGACGCGACGCGCCAGTTTGGAGCGGAGAAGGCGATGGAAGTCGCGCGCTGGGCAGCGAGGATGATGGAGGAGGGCGTAGTGGCCTTTGGCATGGGTGGCGACGAACTCTCCATCCCTGCGGAAGATTTTCGCGGCGTCTACGATTTCATTCGCCAAAACGGTTTGCGCGCGGTGGTGCATGCCGGAGAGGTCGGCGGTCCTGATGCGGTGCGCAAGGCGGTGGAGGTTCTGGGCGCCGAGCGCATCGATCACGGCATCGCCGCCATTCGTGACTCCGCGCTGATGGAAATGCTGACATCACGGAGTATTCCGCTGGATCTTTGCCTGGTAAGCAATCTGCGCACCGGCGCGCTGGCCCGCCAGTTGGGCGACAAAGACGCGAAGCTCTCCGCTCACCCGGTGGGAGAGTTTTTTCGCCGCGGGCTGCTCATTAATCTTTCGACGGACGACCCTCCGATGTTCGGGACCGACCTGGTGCTGGAATATTTAACAGCGCTGGAAACGGGGCTGACCGTCAAAGACCTGGCCCGCGTCGGCGAGATGGCGTTTGAGGCCGCCTTTCTGCCTGCGGCTGAAAAGGATTCCCTGGTGAACAAGTTCCGCGAGACGGTAAATTCGCAGGGGCTGGTATAATTTCCTGGATGAAAGCACACATCTGGGTGATGCCCAAATTGACCGTTCTGGACCCGCAGGGTAAAACCATTCACAACGCCCTCAGCTCGCTCGGTTACAAAACCGTGCAGAGCGTCCGCCAGGGTAAATTTTTTGTCCTGGAGTTGGAAGGACTAACGCGCGCCGAAGCGGAAACGCAGGTTGGGAAAATCTCGCGCGACGTTCTTGCCAATCTGGTGATTGAAGATTTCCGGTTCGAAATCATCGAATAGCTTCGGCCCGGCGTGCGCGGCGCTGCCGCGGAACCGCACCCGAGTCTGCGCCAGGCGGACCGGAAACTTCCCCAACGTTTTCTCGTCTAGTGGAAACACTTGAAGAGTGGAAACACCTGAAGGGCGCAACGCCTGCCCCGAAGATTGAGTATGTTAATCTTTTAAAGTGCCACCTTGGCGGGCGCAAGCTGCGTGGCCCGCGGAATAATTAAACTCACAGGAGTCCTCCGTTATGTGCGGGATTGTCGGTTACATTGGCCCGAAGAAAGTGGTGCCGCTAATTCTGGATGGGTTGAAGCGGTTGGAATATCGCGGCTACGACTCCGCGGGCATCGCGGTGGTCAACCAGAACGGCAAGCTCGAAATTCGCCGGGCCTCGGGCAAGCTTCGTAATCTCGAGGAGATTATCCGCCAGTCTCCGCTGGAAGGTCTCTACGGCATCGGGCACACGCGTTGGGCCACGCATGGCCGGCCCACGGAAGAAAACGCTCACCCGCACCGCGACTGCACCGGCGAGATCGTGGTGGTCCATAACGGAATCATCGAAAATTACGTGGAGTTAAAGAAACAGCTGCTGGCCGAGGGGCACAAATTCGTTACTGAGACGGACACGGAAGTCATCGCGCACCTGGTGGAAAAATTCTCCAAGGATGTCCCGCTGGAAGAGGCCGTGCGCCGCGCTATAAAGCAACTGCATGGCGTCTACGCGCTGGCGATTATTTCAACTAGAGATCCCGAAAAGATTGTAGCCGCGCGCCTTGGACCGCCCTCGGTGATTGGACTTGGCGAGGATGAGTATTTCGTGGCCAGCGATATTCCCGCGCTGTTGCACCACACGCGTGACGTTTTTTTTCTGGCCGACGGCGATCTGGCCGTGCTCACCCGGCAAGGCGTGCGCCTGATGGATTTTGAGGGACGCCCGGTGGAGCGGGCCGTGCAGCACATCACCTGGGACCCGATCATGGCGGAGAAAGGCGGGTTCAAGCATTTCATGCAGAAGGAAATTTTCGAGCAGCCGCGCACCACGCGCGACACGCTGCTGGGCCGCATCTCGCTCGACACCGGGCGCGTCTTCCTGGACGAGATGGACATCACCGAGCAGGAACTGCGCGAGCTGACGGCGGTGAAAATCGTAGCTTGCGGCACCAGCTGGCACGCTGCGCTGGCCGGCAAATTCATGATCGAGCGGCTGGCGCGCATTCCCGTAGAGGTCGATTACGGCAGTGAATTCCGCTATCGCGACCCCATCGTTAATTCCAAGCAGCTGGTGATCGTGGTCAGCCAGTCCGGCGAAACAGCGGACACCCTGGCGGCGCAGCGCGAGGCCAAGAGCAAGGGCGCGAAGACCCTGGCCATCTGCAACGTGGTGGGATCCATGATCACGCGCGAAGCTTCCGGGACCATTTACACGCATGCCGGTCCGGAGATTGGCGTGGCTTCCACAAAAGCATTTTCGGGGCAGCTCACCGCGCTTGAGCTGGTGGCGCTATACCTGGCGCAGGCGCGCGGGGCCATCGATGCGGAGACTTCCAAAGGCATCCTTCAGGAACTTACCTGCCTGCCGCAGAAGATAGAGGCGATCCTGCAACATGATGCGGAGATTGAAGAGCTTGCCCGTCAACTTTTCCGCCACACGGATTTTCTCTACCTGGGCCGCGGAATCCATTATCCCATCGCGCTCGAGGGCGCGCTGAAACTGAAGGAAATTTCCTACATTCACGCCGAAGGGTATCCCGCGGGCGAAATGAAGCACGGCCCCAACGCGCTGATCGATGAAAACCTTCCGGTGGTGATTCTGGCCACGCGAGATGAAAAAGACCCGGCGTCGATGACGCGCTATGAAAAGACGGTGTCGAACATCATCGAGGTAAAATCGCGCGACGGCATCGTCATTTCTATCGTCACCGAGGGCGACACGCTGGCGCGCCAGGCCTCCAAGCACGTCATCGAAATTCCCTCTGCCCCGGAAATGTTGGCGCCGATCCTGGAAATTGTGCCGCTGCAGCTGCTGGCCTACCACATCGCCGTGCGCCGCGGCTGCGACGTCGACCAGCCGCGCAACCTGGCAAAATCGGTGACCGTGGAATAGCGCTTAACTCTTGTAACCGGGCGGCTGTTCATGCGGCACACCGCACAGGCCGCCGTACGGTCACTCGCTGATTCTCACTTGTTGGTCCCACTTGTTGGTCTCATTCGTTGGTACCCCACGTAAGTTAGCCGCCCGCAATCGCACCGATGATATACAGCGGCTCCGCACCTGATACCACTGCTTCCGGCAGGGGCGCGTCGGGTTGCTCATGCGAGATATCCTCCTCGCAGGCGAAGAAGCGCAAGAAGGGCCGGCGCTTTTGGGTAACGTGGTCGCGCACCGTACCGCTCAGCATGGGATAGGCGGCCTCCAGCGCGTCCAGCACCGAACGCTGCGTGATTTCACCGCGGACGTCGAGCGTTAGTTCCCCGTCGACTCGTGCAAGGGTCCGCAGATGTGGCGGAAGCACGACGCGAATCATGGCAGCGTTTGAACCTCGACAGATAGAACCGCGGGAAGATCCCGGACAATGGGCGCCCAGGAGTCCCCGGCATTGGCCGAGGCGTACACCTGCCCTCCGGTGGTCCCAAAATAGACGCCGCAGGAATCGAGCGAATCGACAGCCATGGCATCGCGCAGCACGTTTACGTAGCAGTCTTGCTGCGGCAAGCCTTTGGTGAGCGCCTCCCACTCATTGCCGCCCGTGCGGCTGCGGTAGACGCGCAGCTTGCCATCGGGGGGAAAATGCTCTCCGTCGCTTTTTATGGGGACCACGTAAATGGTCTCCGGTTCGTGCGCGTGGATGTCGATCACGAATCCGAAGTCGGTGGGCAGGTTTCCGCTGACTTCCCGCCACAAATCGCCGGCGTTGTCGCTGCGCATGACGTCCCAGTGCTTCTGCATGAACAGGACGCCAGGCCGCGAGGGATGCATGGCAATGTGGTGGACACAGTGGCCAACCTCGGCGGTTCCGTCGGGAATGTGCGAGGACCTGAGGCCCTGATTGATGGGGCGCCATGTTTTGCCGGCGTCGTCGGTGCGGAAGGCGCCGGCAGCGGAGATGGCGATGTAGATGCGTTGGGGATTGCTGGGATCCAGAATGATCGAGTGCAGGCACATCCCGCCGGCTCCTGGCGCCCAGTGCGGGCCGGAGCCGTGCTTACGCAGGCCGGAGAGTTCCTTCCAACTTTGGCCGCCGTCCGTGGAGCGGAACAATGCGGCATCCTCCACTCCGGCATACACGATGTCGGGATCGGTGAGCGAAGGCTCGAGATGCCACACGCGCTTGAACTCCCAGGGGTGGGCAGTGCCGTCGTACCACTGGTGCGTGCCGGCAACGCCGTCGTAAACGAACTTGTTGCTTTCGCCCTTGGGCATCCCCCCGGGGCCGGTGGTGGATTCGCCGGGCGGCGTTCCGGGCTGATGCCAGGTCTTGCCGCCATCTTCGGAGCGCTGGATGACTTGCCCGAACCATCCGCTGCACTGCGAGGCGTAGAGGCGATTGGGGTCCGCCGGAGAACCCTTGAGGTGATAGAGCTCCCAGCCTGCGAAATGGGGACCGTCAACGTCCCACTTCTCGCGTTTGCCGTCAGAGGTAAGAATAAATGCGCCCTTACGAGTACCGACCAATACGCGCACTTTGCTCATTTAAGTCTCCTTACTGGGTCTCCTCCCCGAGCGGGTCGACAGGTATCCTCACGGGAGAACGCGACGGTGTCAAGCCCCACCCCAACTAGCGCATCCGCCCGCCCTCGCATAGAATTGCCAAGATGGCTCTAAGTCACATTCAGGCTCGTCGAATGGCGGGACTACTCCCGGCGGCGCTGTATCTGATGTGCGCAGCGCCCGTTTACCTCTGCGCGCAGAGCCCACCTGCTCCAGCCAAAGCCGCGGGCAGCGCGAAAGTTTCCTCTATAAAAGTTTCGGGGTCGAAGAAATTCAGCAGTGCAGACCTGGCCGTGGCGAGCGGCATCCAGCCCGGCAGCGTAGTCAGTCGCGAAGAGATTCAGGCAGGCGCCGATCGCCTGGGCGCGCTGGGATGGTTCAACCACGTGCAGTACAAGTTCAACACCGCGCGTGACGGCGGCGTTGAGGTGGAGTTCACCCTGGACGACGCCCCGGTGGTCCCCGTGGCGTTTGACAACTTTCCCTGGTTTACCGATCAGGAGCTGGCTCAGGCCATTCGCGGCGATGCGGGTCTGTTCGACGGCACGGCACCCGAGGGCGGTGACGCGCTGGAAAAGATGAAGCATTCCATTGAAAAATTGCTGGGGACACGCGGGATTCGTGGCGAGGTGGAAACGTCCCTGGTCGCCGCGCCGGGCGAAACGGGCAGTGTGCAGCGCTTTCACCTGAACGGCCCGCTGATTAAAGTAAGCGGCGTGGAGTTCGGCGATGCTGTTGCGCGCGGCGACGCGCATGTGGCCGAGCGCCTTTCCGACATCATTGGCAAGCCGTACTCGCGGCTTACCCTTGATCTTTTCGCTTACGAATACTTGCGCCCGCTGTATCTCTCTAAAGGTTATGTGCGCGCGGCCTTCGGAGCCCCGGAGGTACGGTTTACCGGCGATCCCAGGAACGCTTTACCGGATACGGTGAGCGTGCGACTGACTATTTCCCCGGGTAAGATTTATCGCTGGGGTGGCGCCACCTGGACAGGCAACAATGCATTCGACGCTGCATCGCTCGACCAGATGACCGGCCTGGCCGCGGGTGATCCCGTGGACGGCAACAAGATCCAGGGCGCCTGGAACCGGCTGGAAACCGAATACGGGAAACGCGGCTACATCGAGGCGAAGATCGAACCTCACCCGGCATTCGACGACGCAGCAGCAAAAATTTCCTACCGCGTGAATATCACGGAAGGGCTGCAGTACCGCGTGGGGCAGATTATCATTACCGGTCTATCGCCCGCCGCGGAGCGCGAACTGCTGGCGGCATGGTCCCTGCCGCGCGGAGAAGTTTTCAACCGGCAGTATTTTGATGATTTCGTGGCCACTGGCGCGCGAAAGCTTTTCTTAAACAGCGCGGTGCATTTCGAAACGGTCGGGCATCTACTGCAGCCGCACCCCGAGACCAAGCTGGTGGACATACTTCTGGATTTCCAGTAGGCGCGGAAGTGCGCCGGGGCACGCCGGGGCACGCCGGGCATTGTTGCGTTATACTTCGCCTTCATGCAAACGGAAACGCCACCCGCGCTCGCTGCAAAAGAAGAGCAACTCCACGACGGCTTGCGCCGGCTCGATTCCGTGCTAGTGGCCCTTTCGGGGGGAGCAGATTCGGCGTATCTGGCCTGGGCCGCGCACCGCGCGCTTGGAGCTGGCGCGCTTTCCGTCACCGCTCTTTCGCCCAGTTTTTCCGCGCACGACCGTGAGCAGGTGGAAGCCCTGGTGAGGCAGCAGGGGCTCGGTCACGAGTTCCTGAAAACGCACGAAATGGAAAATCCGCGTTACGCCGCGAATAACGCCGACCGCTGCTACTACTGCAAGGACGAGCTGTTCACGGTGCTCGACCAACTGGCCAGCGAGCGCAAGTTTTCCGCTGTGGCGTATGGAATTAACGCTGACGACACGCATGACTTCCGGCCGGGCCATCGCGCGGCGAGCGAGCATCGCGTCCTGGCCCCGCTGCTCGACGCCGGACTGACCAAGGCGGAAATACGCGAGCTTTCCCGCCGCGCGGGACTGGCCACGTGGGATCGGCCCGCGTCGGCTTGTCTTTCCTCTCGTATTCCCTACGGCTCTGCGGTGACGCCCGAGAAGCTTGCGCAGGTGGAACGAGGCGAGGCCATTCTGCGGGAAATGGGATTCCGGCAGTTTCGCGTGCGGCACCACGGGGAGCTGGCCCGCATAGAGATCGCCGCGGAAGAGATGGAGCGCGCGCTGCAAATGGGAATCGCGCGCCAACTCGGCCAGCGGTTTCGCGAGGCGGGATTTCTCTACGTCACGCTGGACCTCGACGGCTACCGGCAAGGCTCGCTGAACGCATCGCTAAAAGTTTTATAACCGGACACCTGCCGGGGGTGGTTGGGGAACTTTCTTCTCCGGGAAGGCGTTTCACTCTAGCAGAGACATCGATTAGGAACGATTATCAGGAACGATGGCCAAGAACAGCATGACAGGCAAGCGAATCGATCGTGGCGGGCCGGTAGCCGCGGCGCTGCTGGCGTGTGCGCTGCAAAGCGCGTGCTCGGTGGGCGTGTATACGCAAAATTTCCAGCGGGATCTGACCGTGGATGGCCCGGTGCGGCTGGAGGTAGCAACAGGTTCGGGGGGCATTTCCATCACTCGTGGCGGCAGCGGACACGTCTCCATTCGTGGCGAAGTGCGCTGCAGCGGGATATTCACCATGTCCGACGAGAAGCGCGTCAAGGAAACCGCGGCGAATCCGCCCATCGTGCAGGTAGGAAACGTCATCCGTCTTGGTAAGGATTTGCCCGAGGGGTCGCGCGGCCTGGCCATCAGCTACGTCATCGAAACACCCGAAGACACCCGGGTGGAAGCCGCAGCCAGCTCCGGCAAGATCGAGATCAGGAACGTTCATGGGCCGGCCAAGCTGGCGAGCAGCTCGGGTAAAATCGAGGCGGAAAATATCGGCGACGACGTTACCGTCACCACCGGCAGCGGCGATATTAACATTTCGCACGTCGCCGGCCGCGTGGCCTTCACGGCAGGTTCCGGCGGCGCCACCCTGGAAGACATAAAGGAAGACATTCGAGGCAGCGCAGGGTCCGGCGGGCTGCAGATTGAACGGCCGGGAGGCCGCGTATCGATAGAAACCAAGAGCGGCGGAATTATCGTGCGCGATGCAACCGCTGATCTACGCGCCACCGCAGGGTCCGGAGGGCTGGACATTTCTGGAAGTCCTTCCGCCCATACCTACTGGGAGCTGGCGTCGAGATCCGGTGGGATCGATATTTCCGTACCCAGCTCAGCAAGTTTCCGCTTGCATGCGAAAACGGACAGCGGCGTAGTGAGCACGGCCCTGCCCATCGCCATCGAGGAGCAGACGCGCAAAGAACTGCGTGCCAATATAGGTTCGGGCGAGGCGCGAGTGGAAGCTAATACCGGGTCGGGATCCATCGTGATTCGCTAGCCGCGCCCGCCGGTTGGCTTCCTCAGATCGCGCCCTAGTGCTTAGGCATCCTGCGCAAGTTTAGATCGGTAAATTCCCCGCGCGGCAAGAACGGTATTCACGTGGATGCGAACGGTGTCGGCGGTGTCACGGGCATAACCGCCGGCGAGGGTCGCCGCCACGGGAATACCGCGGCGATGAGCGTGGTCGAATACCAGCGCGTCGCGCGCCGCGAGTCCTTCGAGCGTGAGCGCGAGCCCTCCGAGCTGGTCTTCGCGATAGGGGTCCGCGCCGCCAATGTAGAAAATCATGCCGGGATGAAAAGTTTCCCAAGCCTGAACCAGGCCCTTTTCGAGACGAGCAAGATATTCCTCATCGCCAGTGCCGTCGGCCAGATGGATATCGAGGCTCGAAGGCGGCTTGGGAACCGGATAGTTGTTTTCCTGATGAATGGATAGCGTAAAGACGTCGGCGTCACCGCCAAAAATCGCCGCAGTGCCGTTTCCGTGATGCACATCCGTATCCACAACCATGGCGGTGTGAATCGCTGTATCAAACTGCAGCCGCCGGATGGCCACGGCCACATCATGAATCGCGCAGAAGCCTTCTCCATGCTCGGGATAGGCATGGTGAAAACCACCGGTGAGATTGGCGGCAAAGCCGTCGGCAAGCGCGCGCTGACCGGCGAGGATCGAGCCGCCTGCGGCGAGCCAGGAGGCCTCGACCATCTCGCGCGACCACGGAATCTCCAGGCGCATCAGCTCCGTGGGGCTAAGCGTGCCGTTTTTTAATTTGCGCACCCACTCGCGGGAATGCACACGCAAGACGTCATCGTCCGAGGCCGGCAGCGGGCTCAGAAAATCCGCGGCATCCGCCACGCCTTCGCGCAGCAGCGCCTCGTGCACCAGCCGGTATTTCTGCGACGGAAAAACGTGCGCGCCAAGATTTAGATCGTAGCGCCGGTCGTAGATCAGTTTGAAAGGCAGCATGGCTTGGTGCACATCCGGCAGCGGAGTTGGGACGACTGCAGCCGGACGCGCGAAACTTTAATGAGACTAACCTGAACCATTCGCCGACGCAATCCTTCACAGGTCCGAATTTATTCTTGACTTGCATAAACAGGATGGTACTGTGCGCACGGAAAGTAAATTTGATGCGACCTCTCGCACTACTAGTGGCTGGATTGTTATGGTTGACGGCAGCTGCCGCGCCCGTTTGTGGGGTTGAGTGCGCCAAGAAGAGCTCCGAGACCCATGAGGCGCTGGGAACTGGCGGGAGCTGCCAGCAACATACCGCTCTTCCACGCCCAGCCGGCGAAGGCAGTGAACGGCCAGCCCAGGACCAGCCATGCAGACGTCATCCTCATTATGGAGAAGCTGTAACGGATTTGCGTGTGGTTGTTTCTTCCGGTTGGATTAGCGCGTCTCCGCTTATCGCGATCCGCAACGAAGTTGATCTTTTGCCTCCAGCGTCTGTCCCCGCACCTGGCAGGCATCCGGAGGAGTTCTCCGAGTTGCCTGACCTTGTAACTGCTGTACTGTCTCTCCGAATCTAGATACTCATACCCTGGCTGTAGTTCCCTCGCAGGTAGGGGGATCCTCTATTGAGGATTCTGGAGCTGGAAATTTTACAACTGATAATCCCAGGGAGGCCGAGATGTTTTTTCGCAAGTTGCCGTTCGCTGTTCTAGCTGTGGCGATGTATAGCTCATTGGCGTTGGCGCAATTGCCGACGGCTTCCTTCCGCGGAACGGTGCTCGATTCCAGGGGCGCCGCGGTGCCGGGCGCGACGCTCCGGCTGCGGAATGATTCCAGCGGTGTGGTTGAGCGTAATCTGCAGACCGACGAGACCGGAAGTTTTGCCGCCGAGAGCTTGCCGCCCGGGTCCTACCGGGTGGAGATCGCGAAAGAGGGATTCGCCACGCAGTCGCAATCCTTCGAGCTGCTGGTGGGCCGAGTGGTGGTGACCAACTTCACCCTGGGCGTTGAGGCTGTTCAACAGAGCGTCACCGTGACGGCACAGACTCCGCTGCTGGATCCGGAAAGCTCTGAGATTGGGGGCGTAGTGGAGCCGCGGGCGGTGGCCAGCCTGCCTTTGAACGGCCGCCAATTCGGTGAGCTGGCTACGCTGGTTCCAGGGGTCTTGCCGGCGCCCAACTTCGATCCCATCAAAACGAGAATCTTGAATATTGCCGCCGAGGGATCCGACGGTCGCAGTTCGAACTTTTCTGTCGACGGCGCGGAGAATACCGATCTGGTGAACGGCGGCCTGCTGCAGGGCTTTACCATCGAAGGGATTCAAGAGTTCCATGTGGCCAGCAGTCGGTTCGGCGCCGACCAGGGCCGCGCCCTCGGAGCGGCCGTCAACGTGGTGACCAAGTCAGGCACCAACGCCTTCCACGGGAGCTATTTCATTTTCTACCGAAACCAGACACTCAATGCGCGCGACCCTTTTCAAACCACCAAACCGGATTTCCACCGAACCCAGCAGGGATTTACGCTTGGCGGCCCGATCTGGAAAGATCGAACGCATTTTTTTGTGGCGTTTGAAAATTTCGACGAAAAGAACCTGGGCATCGTCAACACGAATGGAATCTTCCCGCAGTTTGACGGCAGCTTCCCTCTTCCCTTCACCGCGCGCTACCTGACCGCGAGAGCCGATCACTCGATCAACGACAAAAACAAACTGATGTTGCGCTACAGTTTCGAAAACAACTTCAGCACGCAAGGCATCGGAGGAATCCGCGCCGCGGATAACGGCATCCGCAGCACGAACCGGGGAAATTCTCTGGCCGCCACCTATACGCGGTTGATCTCTTCTCGCGCTGTAAATACATTGCTGTATTCCTATAGCCAGTTCAACAATCACCTGCTGCCGCTATCGCTGACGCCGGAGATCGATCGCCCCGACCTGATCACCGGTGGAGCGTTCAACACGCCGCAGAACACGCTGATCAGCCGGCACCAGATCCGTGACGATTTGAGCGTGACGCAGCGCAGCCCGTGGGGAACTCACAACTTGAAATTCGGCGCGGACTACAACCATGCAAGTTCCGACGCCGGCCTGGAGTTCGCATCCAGGGGTCAGTTCGCCTTCTTCTCCGATGCACCGCTTACCGCGACGGCCGCCGACCTGCTCTTCTTCTCCGCTGGGAATTTTAAATTCCCAACCTACGCCGACAACCTGATCGGTGTTTATGCACAGGACGATTGGAAGGTCACCAAGCGCCTCACACTGAATCTGGGGCTGCGCTGGGATCTCTCCACCAACGAAAACAATCCGACTTTCACTTCGCCCATCACGCCGCCCGGTGTGCGCACGAGGGACTACAACAATTGGGGGCCGCGCCTGGGGTTCGCCTTTGACCTTACCGGCAAGGGCAAGACCATCGTCCGTGGCGGCTACGGAATCTTTTATGCATTCCCGGTGGCCACTGACCCGGACGTGGAGAGCGCGTTCGACGGGCGCAGGATTGGCTTTGGCTTGTTCTTCGGCCCCATCGATACCAACAACCCTTTCCCCGGTCTGACACCCGCACAGATTCAAGCTGCCGTATTTGCGCAGCCACAACTGCTGCTGCTGACGCTGGGTAATCATGTGCGGACGCCGTACACGCAACAGACTTCCATCGGCTTTCAGCAGGAGCTCTTCGGTTCGATGGCCCTGACCGTGGATTATGTGCACAATCTCGGCTTGAAGGAGAGGCTGGGCAGGGACATCAACCTGGATGCCAGCGGTGGCATTGGCACTCCCGCTACCATGCTCGCGCACGAATTCAGTCCGGCCCTGGCCGCGTCTCTAGGTCCGGTGATTCGAGTCGATGATGCGGGGAAATCCACCTACAACGCGCTGGAAATCTCCGCCAACAAGCGGTTCAGCCGCAACTTCCAGTTCCAAGCGTCGTACACACTTTCGCATGCGGTGGACATGGGTGACGACTCGATCGGCTCCGCGGTGGCCAATCCGTTCGACCTGCGACCGGAACGTGGCGACTCCAATCGTGATGAGCGCCACCGCTTCGTCTTCAACGGTCTTGTCCACCTCCCCTGGGATTTCGAACTTTCCAGCATCACCTCCTTTGCCTCCGCCCGGCCCTTCGACATCGTTACCGGGGCATCGCCCGATGGGTCTTCCCCCACGCGGCCCCCCGGAGTGACCCGCAACATGGGAGCGCGTGACAACGCGGCTACCATCGCGGCCATCAATGCTTTCCGCTCCGCGAACCAACTGGCGCCAATCACCACCACTTCGCCGAAAAGTTTCTTCTTCTTTTCGAGCGACGTGCGGCTGACAAAATATTTTAAGATCAAGGACAAGATCACGCTGACCGGCGCCATTGAAGGATTCAATCTCTTCAATCACGTCAACTACCTGTCGAATGGCGGGCCAACCTTTTCGGGCGTCTCCGGGGCGCAGACCAACGTATTGGCGCCGGATTTCGCGTTTCCTCACCGCACCGCCGGAGGCGTGCTCGGCTCCGGCGGCCCGCGGGCGGCGCAATTTGTGTTCCGGGTTGAATTCTAAGAGGCGTAGCGGATTCGAGGAGGGGAGATGAGACGCACCGTATGGATTGTCATGCTTAGTGTCTTCGTGACAGGCGCACAAGGCAAGCCTGCGCGCCAGAAACGGATCGTGGATCTCACTGACACCATCCGCGTGGGATTGGTGAAGGAAACTCTCGGCGAAGCGATGATCGTCAAAGGCGGCATCCACGAAGTGCGCTTCGAACCCGAGATGAATTTCCGCGAGACCACCGGCCGCTCCACCTATATGAGCATTTCCACGCAGATTGGCACGCATATGGACGCCGGAGCTCACGTCGAGCCCGAAGGCTGGCCCATCGATCAGGTGGACCTCGATCACGTGATGGGGCCGGGCGTGGTGGTGGATTTTCGCGCCAAGACCGCGGCAGATCCCGTAAACCCGTCCGACCTTGAGAAATACAAGATTCGCGCGGGCGATATCGTCATCTTCTACTTTCACTATGAAACGCCGAAACCGGGAGAACTTTATTCCCAATCCTATTTAACCGATGAGACAGCGCAATACCTGGTGGCCAAGGGCGTTCGCTGCATCGGGAGCAATACTCCGGGGATTGAGAATTACAAGCGCGGCGTGGCCAATCACTGGACGGATCCAGCGAACCAGAAAATCGCCTGGCCGGTGCACAAAACCTTGCTGGGCAATCACATTCCCATCATCGAGGGCCTGGTAAATTTAGACGCCGTCATCGGCAAGCGGTTCCAATTCATCGGCCTGCCGCTTAAGATTGCGGGAGCCGACGGTTCGCCGATTCGCGCCATCGCGATCCTGGAATGAGTGGAGTGAATCTGGCACGAAGAGGTTGAGGAAGCACCTCCATTCAACTGGTGCGTGGAGGTTATGGGTGGAGACTTAGTTTTCGCGGTCGAGGACGAAATCGGGAACGGCGAGGAGCGCGCGGCGGAAATCGCTATCCACCAGCTCGCTTACCAGCGATTTGGCTTTTGCCGCGTAGTGGTGGGCCATGCGCCGGGTGCGCTCCACGGCTCCGGTGCCATGGACCAGCTCGGCGATCTGCTCGGGCCGCACGCTGTGAAAACCTTTTTCGGCCAGTACGGTGCCCACCATCTTGCGCGCGTCGCCGTTGCGGCATTCCAGCGCGTAGATCAGCGGCAGAGTGACTTTGCCTTCCTTCAAATCGTTCAGCACGGGCTTGCCGAGCTGGCTGGGTGACGCGGTGAAATCCAGAACGTCGTCCACAAGCTGAAAAGCGAGGCCTGCGTAACGGCCGTATTCGGAGAGGGCCTGCTCGATTTCGGGGCCGCGCTGGCCCAGGACCGCGCCCAGGTGCGTGCAGCCACTGAAGAGACACGCCGTTTTGCGATAGGCCAGCTCAATGGCTTCACTTTCCGAGAGGTCGATGCGGCCGAGCATATCGAGCTCCAGCAATTCGCCTTCGACCATATTCTGGGTCAGCTCGATGAGAATATCGAGGATGCGGAAATTGCGCTCGCGCAAAGCCATGCGAAACGATTGCATGTACAGCCAGTCGCCGGCCAGAACGCTGCGATGATTTCCCCAGCGCGAATTTGCCGACGGCCGCCCGCGGCGCAAGTCCGCTTCGTCGATTACATCGTCGTGGACCAGCGTGGCGGTGTGAATCATCTCCACCACCGCGCCCAGGCGAATCGCGCTGTCACCGCGATATCCGCACATCCCCGCGGCCAGCAGCAGCAAGGCAGGACGCAGCCGCTTTCCGCCGCCTTCCAGCAGATAAGAGCTGATCTCGGCAACCGGAGGAATGGCCAGCGCGTTTTGCGCGGCAATCTCCTGCTCCACCCGCGCCAGATCTTCCCGGACGAGTTCGAACATCTCTCGCGCAGTTATGACCGCGATATCAGCCTCCGGGAGTTTGCACGGCGGGAAGTTCCTTCGGGCCGCTGAGCCCGAAAAGCCCTCGAAAATTTGCAGCCGTGAGTGATGCAATCTCTTCCACCGGCAAGTTTCTCACATTTGCCAGCGTCCGCGCCACCTCCAGCACGAAAGACGGCTCGTTCCGCTTGCCGCGGCGGCCCTGTGGGGCCAGGAAAGGAGAGTCCGTTTCGATGAGCAGGCAGTCGAGCGGAAGGTCGCGCGCGACGTCTCGCAGATTTTGCGCCTTGGGGTAGGTGATGTTAGCCGCGAAGGAGATGCGGAATCCGAGGGCGAGGCCGCGCCGCCCGTCGTCGGGCGTGCCGCCGAAGCAATGAAGAATTCCGCCCAGCCCGGTGCCGCGCCAGTCCTGCTCCAAGATCGCCAGGCAATCTTCCCAAGCCTCGCGGCAATGAATGATTACCGGTTTGCGCGCCGCGCACGCCAACTCGAGCTGGCGGCGAAAGACGGAATGCTGCACATCCCGAGGGGAATGATCGTAATGGTAGTCCAGGCCGATCTCGCCCCAGGCAATCACGCGCGCATCCTGCGCCAACGCGGAGAGGCTGGCAAAATGCTGCTCTTCGGCAAGCTTCGCCTCGTGCGGGTGAATGCCCACCGAAGCGTAAATCCAGTCGTGCTGCCGGGCGAAGGGCAGCGCAGCATCGAGATGATCCGGACCGGCGGCACTGCCGATAGCCAGAATGTTGCGCACCCCGGCTTGGCGGGCGCGCTCGAGCATCTCGGCGCGGTCGGCGTCAAAATCTTTGAAATCCAGATGAGCGTGCGAATCGATCAGTTCGGGCAGATCATTCATAAGTTAAGAATTCCAGCAGCTATGGATACACGCGGCGACGGCAAGCCAATACGCTAATTCGGGCGCATGCCGACGAAGCTCCACGCCGGTTCAGGCACGAGTGGATGGAGCGAAGACGACCTCGTCAGTTCAAGCACGCGCGCTATTTCAGGCGCGTGCCGACTATTTCAGGCGCGTGCCGACGGGAACGTCTTCGAGGAAGCCTGCCAGAACCGGCTTGCCTTCCGGACCGACCGACGCGGCGACGATCATGCCATTCGATTCGACGCCGCGCAGCTTGCGCGGAGCGAGGTTGACGACGACCACTACCTTGCGGCCGACCAGTTTCTCCGGCTCATAAAACTGCGCAATTCCCGAGACGACCTGGCGAACCTCGCTACCGATGTCGACCATGATCATGAGCAGCTTGTCGGCGTTGGGCACGCGCTCGGCTGATTTCACTTCACCAACGCGCATCTCGACTTTGGCAAAATCTTCGATGCCGATGCGGTTGTCTGCCGCCGGCGCGGTTGCTGCGGCTGCCGCCGGTGCTGCCGAGGAGGCTGCCGCCGGTGCTGCGGGCTTCGGTGCGCCTTCTGAGCGAATTTCTTCTTCCATCTGGTCCATCCTTTCGATCGCGTCTTCCTTCTGAATTCTTGGAAATAGCGCTTCGCCTTTCTCGATTTGCGTTCCAGGTTTGAGTCCGCCCCACTGGATCTGGTCGATGCGTTCCCCGGCCAGCAGAGTTTTCTGCCCGAGCTGCGCCCAGATTTTCTGCGTGCTGTGCGGGAGTACGGGGTGGGCCAGCATGGACACGATGCGCAACAGTTCCGCCGCATTGTACAAAACGATACCAAGATCCACGCGGCGCGCCGGGTCGGCGGCCAGCGTCCACGGCTTCTCGCGCGTCAGGTACGCATCGCCCGCGGCAATCAGATCCCAGATGCTCTGCAGCGCGCTGGAAAATTCAAACTTTTCATAGTGCCGGAGCGCCGCGGCCTGGCGGTCTGCGGAGAGCGCGGCGAGCGAGCTGTCCGTAGCGGGAGCGGCTGTCGGCACGACACTTCCGAAATACTGCTCGATCATGGCCAGGGTACGGCTGGCAAAATTGCCCAGGCCATTCGCCAAGTCGCTGTTGTAGCGCGTCAGCAAAGCCTCGTAACTGAAGCTGCCATCCTGCCCGAAAACCATCTCGCGCAACAGGAAGTAGCGCAGAGCATCCACGCCCAGGACATTAGCGATGGGCTGAGCCAGGCGAATATTTCCGCGCGATTTGGACATCTTCTCGCCTTCGAAGGTCCACCAGCCATGCGCCACCACGCGCTTCGGGAGAGGCTCGTCCGCGGCCATCAAAAACGCCGGCCAGTAGACCGCGTGGAAGCGCAAAATTTCCTTGCCGATCAGGTGCAGATCGGCGGGCCACATCTTCTCAAATTGAAGCTCGTCGTCGCCATAACCCACGCCGCTCATGTAGCTGGTCAGCGCGTCGTACCAGACATAGACCACGTGCTTATCATCGTCGGGCCAGGGGATACCCCATTTTATCGATGTGCGGCTGACGGAAAGATCGCGCAGCCCGCCCTTCACGAAGGAGATCACCTCGTTGCGGCGCGACTCCGGCTGAACGAAGGGCAGGCCCGGCCGGTTGTACAGCTCGAGCAGACGATCGGCAAATGCCGAAAGCTTGAAATAATAATTTTCCTCGGAAATTTTCTCAAGCTCGCGCCCGCACAGCGGGCACTTTCCTTCCGCGGTGGGATCGTCGACGTAGAGTTCATCGGAGACGCAGTACAAGCCCTCGTAGGTGCCCTTATAGATGTATCCGGCGTCGCGCGCCTTGCAGAGCAGGTTGTGCACGGCGCGCTCGTGGCGCCATTCGGTGGTGCGGATGAAGCGGTCGTAGCGCAGGTCGAGCGAGTCCCACAGGCTGCGATACTCATTGGCGATACGATCGACGAACTTCTGGGGCTCCATGCGCGCAGCTTTAGCCGAGCGCTCGATTTTCTGCCCGTGTTCGTCCGTGCCGGTGAGGAAAACCACTTCGTCGCCCAGCATCCGCTTGTAGCGCGCAATGGCGTCTCCCACCACGGTGGTGTACGTGTGGCCGATGTGTGGCCGGGCATTCACGTAGTAAATCGGCGTAGTGAGATAAAATTTCGCCATGAGCTCTTATTCTCGCCCGGACGTGCGCTTTTGGAAAGCAAATGCCGCGTCCGCCAAAACCTGCTTGAGCGGCACGCCGCGCTCGGAAGCGATGCGGCGGCAGTCTTCATATTCCGGCGCGGCGTTCAGGATGTGCCCGTTGGCACGAGCCACTTTCATGCGCACGGTTCCGTGCTGAGTTTCCACCGGCACCCATTCGCGCGCGAGAATTCGGCGGCTGGCTTGGTGCGTGCGCACACCGATGGTGGTGGTCTCGCGAAATAGAAGTTCGGTGAGCGCGTCGGTGCGATCGAGGGGCGAAAGCAAAGTGACCAGCTGGCCCGGGCGGCCTTTCTTCATCTGTACCGCTGCGCAGAAAACGTCCAGCGCGCCGGCCTCGAGCGCCTTCTCCGCGAAGTAGCCGTACACCTGAGGATTCAAGTCGTCGAAGTTAGCCTCGATGACGGCAATCGTCTCATCACACGCGCTCGGTCCTGCGCTTGCCAACCCGTGGGCCAGCGCCTCACCCACAAACATGCGCAATACGTTGGCCTGCGTGGGCAGATCAGCGGTACCAGAGCCGTAACCGATTTTCGAGACGGTCATCGCCGGCATGGCACCGAAGGATTTTGCCACGGTGGTAATAATGGCTGCGCCCGTGGGGGTCACCAGTTCGCGCTCGATCCCTGAAGAATAGGTTGGCGCACCGAGCAACAACTCCGCCGTGGCCGGCGCGGGGACAGGCAGAATGCCGTGTGCGGCTTCAATGCGGCCGCTGCCGACGTTGAGCGGCGAGCAGAAAAATTGTTCAATGCCCAGCATCTCGAAACCGATGGCGACGCCGACGATATCGACGATAGCGTCTACCGCGCCCACTTCGTGGAAATGAATTTTCTCCGTGGTGGTGTTGTGGATCTTCGCTTCCGCCTCGCCCAGCCGGGTGAAAATCCGTGAGGCGAGCGTAGCGGCGCGCCGCGATAGTCCGGCACCGGCTGCGGCTTCAATCAGTTTCAGAATTTCGGACAGGCCACGGTGCGGATGATGCTCGCCGGACTCCACTCGCACCTGCGTCGCGGCAATGCCTTTCTTCTTGGTTCTCCCGGCGGAGATGGTCCAGCCAGCGACCGGCAGCCGGCGCAGTTCCGCCTCGAGCGTCGCCAAGTCCACACCTGCGTCGAGGAGAGCGCCGAGCAACATGTCGCCGCTCGCGCCCGAGAAACAGTCAAAATAGGCGATCTTCATAGTGGATTCCGCCGGGAACGCACCGATAAAACGAATCGCACACCGGTCGCTGCAACTATAAACGCTGGCTGTAAACGCCAACTACAAACGCCAACTGCAAACGAGTGATACTAGACGCCCCTTCGCAGCCTGTCAATTTTCCGCCAGATTGCCGCAGGGCTCACGCGGGTTCTTCTCGACGCTGGCGCGCCCATCCGCTAGAATGACCGTTTCAGTTGGGGGCAAAATCCGTCGTGTATCATCCCATCGACAAGCGCATTCGCGAGGCGCTGCGCGCGTACATCCTCGAAAAATACGGCCTGGAATCGGCGGTGGTTACGGAGAGACCACCGCGGCTGGAGATGGGCGAAGTAGCGTCGCCGGTCTGTTTTGACCTGGCCAAAAGACTGAAGCGCGCGCCGCGACAGATTGCGCAGGAGATCGCTTCCAGCATCGGCCCGATCGAAGGTGTGGCGAGGATTGAAATTGCCGGCGCCGGCTACCTGAACTTATTTCTGGAGCGCACCCAATTTTTACGGCAAGCCATGGCCCTGGCGGGTGGCGAGGCAGCCGCCGCGGCTGACGGCGCGCCCAAGGTGATCGTCGAGCACACCAACATCAATCCCAATAAGGCCGCGCACATCGGACACTTGCGCAATGCGGCGCTGGGCGACAGTTTCGTGCGGCTGCTGCGCTATACCGGCCGACGCGTTGAAGTACAAAATTACATCGACAATACCGGGGTGCAGGTGGCCGACGTGGTGGTGGGCTTCCATCACCTGGAAAAAAAGACGCCCGCGGAAGTGCAAGCGCTCAGCGCTGCTCCGCGATTCGACTACCTGTGCTGGGACCTTTACGCGCGAGTGACTCAGTTTTACGAGGAAGATAAGAGCCGCACCTCGCTGCGAGCCGACGCGTTGAAGTCGATTGAAGAAAATCACGGCGACCTGGCGAAGATGGCCACCTGCGTCGCGGATGCCGTGGTGCGCCGGCACCTGCGAACGATGGAGAGGATGCAGGTGGGTTACGACCTGCTTCCGCGCGAGAGCGAAATCCTGAGATTGAAATTCTGGGAGAAGGCGTTTGCGCTGCTGAAGGAACGCAACGCAATCCAGCTGGTGAGCACGGGCAAAAATGCGGGATGCTGGGTGATGCGCGCCGCCGACACGGGCGAGAGCGAAGAAGACCAGAACGCCGCGGCGAAGATTATCGTGCGGTCGAACGGCACGGTCACCTACGTGGGTAAAGACATTGCCTACCAGCTCTGGAAATTTGGCCTGCTCGGGCTCGATTTTCATTACCGGCGTTTCGATCAAACGCCCGACGGGCGGCCGATCTGGGCCACCAGCGCGGAGGAGAGCGATCCTGACGCGCCGGCATTCGGCCGCGGCTGGGAAGTGTTCAATGTGATCGATTCGCGCCAGGCTTATCTGCAGGGCGTGGTGGTGGCCGGCCTGCGTGCGCTAGGGTACGAAGACGAAGCGCGCCGCTCGATCCATTTTTCTTACGAGATGGTGGCGCTCTCGCCGCGCAGCGCCATGGCCATGGGCTATGTGCTTTCGCCGGAAGAGGAAAAGCGCAGTTACGTAGAGATGAGCGGCCGGCGCGGGCTGGGCGTCAAAGCGGACGATCTGCTGGACCGGTTGGAAACCAGCTGCCGCGCGGAGGTGGATGCGCGGCACCCGGCCCTCCCCGCGAATGAACGCACGGGAATGGCACATGCCATCGCGATTGGAGCTTTGCGCTACTTCCTGCTGAAATATACGCGCAGCGCCGTCATTACATTTGACTTTGCAGAAGCGCTGAGCTTTGAGGGCGAGACGGGGCCGTATTGCCAGTACGCGGTGGTGCGCGCCAGGAATATTTTCCGCAAACTGGCCACCCAGGAGGCCGGCTACCCATCAGAAAAAGCCGGAGCGATTGTTGATGACGCAGCCCTGGGGAAAATGCTTGCCGCTCCAGCGGGTGACGACCTGTGGGACTTGGCGCTGCTGGCAGGTTCGCTAGGGGCGACGATAGCCGGGGCGGTGCAGGCGCAGGAGCCGGCGGTACTGGCGAAGTATGCATTCCAGCTCGCGCAGGCGTTTAACCTTTTCTACCATAAGCACCGCATCCTCTCGGAAGAAGACCTACAGAAGAAGGCGCTGCTACTGATGCTGGCTCAACTGGTGGAGCGGCAATTAGTGACGGCGCTCGGCCTGCTGGGAATTGAATCACCAGAAAAAATGTAACGTCCCAGGTCTTGCGAAGGCGCCACAGCGCTTCGTGGTTATTGGAAGTTCATGGCCAGATCGACCATCGTGCGCACAGGCACGCCGGTAGGGCCTTTGGCGGACCAGGGCTTGCCTTCATCGAGCCATGCCGTTCCGGCGATATCCAAGTGGACCCACGGAGTGTCGCCGACGAATTCGCGAATAAAAGCAGCCGCGGTGACCGCTCCGCCGCCCTTGCCGCTGCCGATGTTCTGGATGTCGGCAATGTTGCTCTTGATGAAGTCGCTGTATTCATCGTCGAGCGGCATGGGCCAGATTTTTTCGCCGGCATTCTTGGCGCTGGCCAGCAGACGATCCATCAGGGGCTGATTATTGGTAAACGCGCCGACGTTGACGTTCGCCAGGGCCACAACAATCGCTCCGGTGAGCGTGGCGGCGTCGACCAGGTGAGTGCAGCCAAGCTGCTTGGCATAGGTAATGGCGTCGGCGAGAATCAGCCGGCCCTCCGCATCGGTGTTGATCACCTCAATGGTTTTTCCGGACATGGCGATTACTACGTCGCCGGGTTTCTGCGCGCGATGGCCGGGCATATTTTCCACGGATGGCACCACGCAGATTACTTTCACCGCGGGCTTCAGCGCGGCAATGGCGCGCATGGCTCCGAGCATGGCGCCGCCGCCGCCCATGTCGTACTTCATTTTTTCCATGCCTTCCGCAGGCTTGATGGAGATTCCACCGGTATCGAAGGTGACCGCCTTGCCGATCAAGCCCAGCACGGGCGCTCCAGGCCGCGGGTTAGCTGGCGTGTAGGTGAGCACCATAACCCGGGGCGGCTCGTCGCTGCCTTGCGCTACACCCAGCAGCGCTCCCATTTTCAGTTCGGCGATGCGCTTTTCGTCGAGGATTTCGACGTCGAGCCCCGCTTCGCGCGCCATGGCTAAGGCGCGATCGGCGAGAATGCGCGGGGTTAATTTGTTGGATGGCTCGTTGACCAGCTCGCGCGCGAAATTCTGGGCCTCGGCGATTACGCGCCCACGCGCGATGCCCTTCTCCGCCTCGGCTTGGGCCGCGCCGAACCCGGCCAATGCTGCGGATTCAAATGCAGCACCGGCTTTCTTTTCGGATTTGTAGCTGTCTGAATCATAGGCGCCCAGAAGCAGCCCCTCGGTGACCGCTTGCGCGGCCGCGGCGGTAAGTTGACCCTCGCGCAGGGCAAAGACCAGGCTTTTTACCGATCTGGCCTTCAAATGCCGCAGCGCCGCCGCGGCGATTCTGCGCAGGATCGCGGTGTCGAATTTGTCCGCCTTGCCTGCCCCTACTACCAGAACGCGCGCAGGACCCGATGCGCCATGCACGTGCAGCATGGTCATTTCCAGCGTCTTTCCCGTCAGCTCGCCGGCATCGGCAATCGTCTTCAGCCGCCCGCCGATGGCCGCGTCCAGTTCCGCCAGAGCGCCTTCGATGCGATTCTCGTGCTCAAACGCGTAAGTGACCAGCGCGGGGGTTTCGATTTTTGCCAACGATTGCGAATCATATTTTATATGCATGTGTGCCGTATCTCTCCTCAGGAATTGTTCTTATTGAAGTTACGCATCTCTTCGGCGGCTTCGCGCTTGGTGTCGCGCTCTTTGATTGCCGCGCGGCGGTCGTGCTCCTTTTTACCGCGGGCCAGCGCGATCTCGCATTTCGCGCGGCCTCCTTTGAAATAGATGCGCAAGGCGATGAGCGTCAGGCCTTTCTGTTCGGTCTTTCCGGCCAACCGGGCAATCTCTTCTTTGTGCAGCAACAGCTTTCGCGTCCGCAAGGGACCGTGGTTCCACGGGCCTCCCGAGGTATATTCGGGAATGTGGCAGTTCACCAGCCAGACCTCGCCGCCGCGCACCTCGGCGTAAGCGTCGCGCAAATTGGCTTTGCCCTCGCGCACTGCTTTCACCTCCGTGCCCAAAAGGGCCATTCCCGCCTCGAAACGGTCGAGGATGTGGTAGTTATAGGAGGCGGCGCGATTCTGTGCCACCGCGCGGTCGCCATAGGCTTCTGATTTCTTCTTGGGAGTAGCCACAACCTTCCATCATATCCGGCCGCGGGAAAGCGTGCAAAGGTCTCAGATGGCGAGTGTTAGTTCCTGAGTGCCGGGGCGACGATGCGGAGCTGCCGGTGCGAGGTTATCGTCCCGGCCCGGGCCACCGCGCGCACATGCCTGGCATCTGACTTTTCTTCAGGGTCATCAGGGCTGGGCCGCGCCTTCCCGCCGGCGGATGGCTCCCGGTTACCTTGCTGGCCGCGGATGCGAATGCTAGACTTCAACCGCTGGGAAATAAGATCGGGGGATTGATGGCACAAAGGTTACGGGCCGCTGCTGGGCTGGCACTCGGGGTGTTGATGCTGGCTGGCTGCCCCAAGGGCAACCAGGATTACACCACGGCCAAGAAGGCAGAGATGGTCCAGGATTACGATACCGCCCTCGATCACTACGAGCGCGCCCTGAAAGCCGACCCCGGCAATACGGAATACCGCCTGCGCGCCACGCGCGTGCGTTTCGAAACTTCCCTTTTCCACGTGCGGCAAGGAGTAAAGATTCGCGATAAGGGCGAGCTTCAAATTGCGCTGGCCGAATTTGAGAAGGCCATGGCCATTGACCCCTCCAGCGCAGTGGCCGAGCAGGAAATGCGCAAGACCATGGAACTGCTCGCGGGCAGAGCCACAGGACCCGGAATTTCCGCGCCCGGCGCCGGGGAAGCCGCCCGGGAACCCGCCAAGTTGCTGGACAAGCCCGCGGAACTGAGGCCGGTCTCCCGCGAGCCGATCAACCTTAAAATTACCAACGACGCGCGCATTGTCTTCGAGACCATCGCCAAGCTGGCCGGCCTGACGGTGATTTTTGATCCCGACTTCCAGCCGCGGCGAATCACCACCGAGCTGACCAACGTCACGCTGGAGCAGGCTCTGGATGTGGTGGCACTGGAAAGTAAAACATTCTGGAAGCCGGTGACCGGCAACATCATTTTCGTGATCCCGGAACAGGCGCAAAAGCGAAAAGACTACGAAGACTACGTGGTGCGTACTTTTTATCTCGCCAACACGGTGCAGCCGCAGGACCTGACCGAGGTGGTTGCGGGCTTGCGCCAGATTGCGGACCTGCGCCGCATCCAGCAGGTCACCAGCCAGAACGCCATCGTGGTTCGCGATACCCCGGACAAGATTGCATTGATTGAAAAAATTCTTCGCGACATCGACCGCGCCAAGCCGGAGGTGGTCATCCAGGTGTCCGTTCTGGAGGCGCGCATCGACCGCGCGCGAAACCTGGGCATCACGCCGGGCTCCAGTTCGGTGCTGAGCTTCACCCCGCGCAACGCCACCAGCACACCGACCACCACAACGACCGGCGGCACGACTACCACGGCCACAGCGCCCGGCCAGATCCGCATCCGGGACTTGCAGCATCTCTCCAGCGCTGATTACAGCCTGACGCTGCCCGGCGCCTCGGTAATGGCCTTGCTCACCGACAGCACCACAAAGATCATCCAGAACCCCGAGGTGCGCGTAGTGGATGGCCAGTCCGCGAAACTGCGCATCGGCGATCGCGTGCCCATCGCCACGGGAAGCTTCCAGGCGGGTCTGGGAGGCGCGATTGGCGGCGCGGCCAGCGCGGCTTTTGTGAACCCGCTGGTTAACACGCAGTTTCAATATCAGGACGTCGGCGTGAACATTGACATCACGCCACGCGTGCACCTGAATCGCGAAGTCAGCATGAAGGTCTCCATCGAGGTTTCCTCGGTCACCGGGCAGGTGAACATCGGCGGGATTCAGCAGCCCATCATCAGCCAGCGCAAGATCGAGCACGACGTACGGCTCAAGGAAGGTGAGGTCAGCGTTCTCGGCGGCTTGGAGCAGCGCACGGAAACCAAGTCGGTTACCGGCTGGCCGGGCCTTTCGCATATCCCGTTTTTGCGCTATTTCTTTTCCGGCGAGAACAAGGACGTCCAGGAGAATGAAGTACTCATCGTGCTCACCCCGCGTATTGTGCGGCTGCCCGAGCTTACGCCCGGCAACCTGCAGAGCTTGAGCGCGGGTACGGAGAGCACGATTCAGGTGCGCAAAATGGACTCCGTGGCGGCGCCATCGATGACGCCTGCGCCCGGCGCCGTGCCGTCAACGCAAACGCCTCCTGGCGCAGTGCCAACCCCGGCGGGACAGCCGTCCGCAGTGCAGCCGCCGGCAGCGGCGGCCGGTGCGAGCCGCCTGCGCTTTGAGCCCCAGAGTGTCACGCTGCGTCCCGGAGAAACAGCGACCATCGCACTGATGATTGATGACGCCAAAGACCTGTTTTCGATTCCCATGCTGCTGGGCTTCAACCCCGCCGTGGTCACCGTAGAAGAAGTGAAACACGGGGGCTTTCTTTCGGGCGGCACGCAGGATGTGGCACTGGTTCAGCGCATCGACAAGGATCGCGGGCAGGCGATCGTTTCCGCGGCGCGGCCTCCGGGAGCGTTGGGAATCAGCGGCAACGGGCCGCTGATGCTGATCGTGCTGCGTGGAGTGGCCGCGGGCGCTTCTCCGATTTCGGTGCTGCAGGTAAATGCCCGTGATTCGCAGCAGAAACCGATTCCCATGGTCTCGGGAGAGGCTGCCATTCGGGTGCAGTAGGCGGGTGCAGTAGGCGGACGAGAATTTCGAATTGCCGGGCGAATCGAATGGACCGGCGAATGAATCATTAATGCGTCGCGAGTACACCAAAACGAAGAGCACTTGGCATTCGCGTTTCCATTCGCGCCAATCGGGCATGACTTTGCTCGAACTGGTGGTGGCCACGGGCATCCTCTTGACGCTGGCGTCCGCGGCGCTGCCTATTGCCCGCGCGAGCATCCGTCATCAGCGCGAGGTGGAACTGCGTCGCGCCCTGCGCGAGATGCGCACGGCCATCGACCGCTACAAGGACGCCGCCGACAAGAACCAGATTCGCGTGGAGGTGGGCACGGAAGGTTATCCGCCTGACTTGGAGACGCTGGTGAAAGGCGTCACGCTCAGCGCCATCGGCGGCAAGCAGACGGAACGCCGGCTGCGATTTCTGCGTAAAATTCCCCTGGACCCCATGACCGGGCGCGCCGAGTGGGGGATGCGCTCGGTGCAGGACGATGCCGACTCCTCCAGTTGGGGCGGGCAAAATGTTTTTGATGTGTTTTCTCATTCCCAGGCGACGGCGGTAGACGGGACTCGTTATGCTGACTGGTAGAAAAAACTGGAAAACACTGGGCCGGCGGTGCACGGCGCGGCGCGACTCCGGCCGGGGCAACTGGGGTTTCACTCTCCTGGAGATGATGATCGTCGTGACCATCATCATGATTTTGCTGGCCATCGGCGGCGGGCGTTACGAGCGGTCGATCATTCGCAGTAAGGAGGCCGCGCTGAAGCAGGATCTGTTCGTCCTGCGCCAGGCGATTGACCAGTTCACGCTGGATAAAGAGTCCGCACCCAGCTCGCTCGAGGATTTAGTGGCGGCGCAGTACTTGCGAATCGTTCCCACGGATCCCATCACCAACCGCAAGGACTGGCAGACGCTTACCGAAGACGTGCAGTTGAGCCCGGATCAGACCGGCAGCGGAATCACCGATGTGCATTCCTCCTCCGAGCAGGTTTCACCCTTCGAAGGCACACCCTACAGTTCGTGGTGACCAGCCCAGCGTCAAAGCAAGATAGATTTCAGGCAGCAGTCGCTGGTGAGATACAGCGGATTACGATTTTTATTCGCGCGCCATTTACCGGCAAAAGTTGACGCTGAGGTACAACTCGGATATATTTCATTCGCGGGGTGGAGCAGCCTGGTAGCTCGTCGGGCTCATAACCCGGAGGTCGTCGGTTCAAATCCGACCCCCGCAACCAAAATTTCGTTCATTTCAGCAACTTCCGCGGACTCCGCAACCATCTGAATTGTAGTTCTCCTCCAAGTTGCATTTCGAGGTCGACTCCCCTGTCAATGCAGTGTCACTAACGCCGTGAGGCAGGAAGTCGAAAGACCTCCTTCCGATCTCGAGAGGATGTACGTGGTAGGTATTGTCCTCGCGACGCCCGAGGGAGCCACAGCTTCCATTGCGCTGTTGGGCGGTCCATCAATCTGGCGGTCTGGCGATAAGCGCGCAGTGTCCGTGGATCAGTTTGCAACAGCGAGAAAAGGTCGAAGCTCGCGGATGTTATTAACATTTTCGAGTGCCATCACTTTGCCGATGAGATTCGCGGCAGCCTCCGCACCCAGAACTGGAGCCATCAGATCGCGGGCTTTCGAGATCACCTCGTCACGAGTCATGGGGTTCTCTACCGTGCCGCGGACCGCTTCCACGCGCTCGCTCAGCAGCGTGCCGTCTGTGGGCGTCACCTCAACCACCGCAACCCTCCTGGGGTTGAGGCGCTGAAGTTCCTCGCTGGGGACCAGTTGGACTTTTGCACGCTGGCGCAATACCGCCGGGTCCTGCATGCGCGCCTTGTCATGGGCGGCGTGGAAGGAAACCGTCTTGTCGATCAGCATTACCGCGATCAGGTGCTGGAGGCAGATATCCGGCATCTCCCGGTTGTTGACGATCGCCGCGCCTTCTGTGGCGACGCGCACGATAACCTGCTGCACCTGTTCGGGGTTGAAGGAACGCCGCTTGAAGAGATTCTCCAGCGCGTCGAGGACGGGTTGGATGGGGCCTCCCACGCTCCACTTCTTGATGTTTACAAATGCCATTTCGTAGCGCTGGCCAAGTTTTTCGGTCAGGGTCGCCGGATCGGCCTTCGGCGCGTAGGACTCGAAAAAATTTCCCGGGCCAGACAGAATGTCATTCACTCCGGTCCAACCGGAGTGCACCAGCAGAGCCGCGGTGACTCCGTTGCGCGCCCCGCTGCCGGCAAAGATAAAGGCCTTCTCGATGTGATCGGTATCGCGTTTCCACACCGCGAGTCCCGCGGCTGATTGTTGCGCGGCATAATCGAGCAGCCAGCGCATCTGCTGGGAGTTTAAACTCGCCGCGCACCCGCCGGCCGCAGCGGCCCCGAAAGTTCCCAGCATATTGTGGATGTCTTTCACCGTTGTTCCCAGGACCACCGTGTTGATTGCGCGCAGGCCGACGTCGTAGCCCAGCATCACCGCGCGCAAAAAATGCCGGCCGCTGATGCCGAACTGCTCGCCAAGCGCCAGTGCTGCTGGCACGATCGAGCAGCCGGGATGTCCGCTGGTTCGCGGATCGTAATCGTCGGTTTCATCGGAGTGGGCCAATTCCGCATTGGCCATGGCCGCCTCAATGGGGCCGCAGAGGATATTGGAGGCAACCACCGTGGAAACCTTTTCGCCGCCATAGGCGCGGGCAAACCGAATGGCCTCGCGTCCCGGGAGCAGCTGGGCTCCGGAAACCATCGCCGCCAAAGTGTCGAGGAGATGATGTTTGCACAGCTCCAGTGCCTCGCCGGGAAGTTCACGGTCGCGCGCCTCGCTCATGTACGCGCTAAGCTTGGCCATGGCCGGACTGATGGGCTGCGCGGCATTTTGCGCAGTGGTATCTTGCGCGGCCGTATTTTGCGCGGCACGGAGCGCAACCGGTGGAACCGCGGCGGCCGCAAGCGCCCATCCGGCGCCCTGCAGCACGATGCGGCGCGTCAATAAACCGCGGCTGTTGCCGACGGGTGGGTGTGTGGCACGTTTACGTCGCATATGCTTCTCCAAAGATGGCCCGGCACTACTGTTCGTCTGGTGGTTGAATGGCGATGAACTGTTTATAGAGCAGCAGATCGTAAACAATTTTCAATGTACCCGCCAGGAAGAATGGCACGTTGATCCACGAAGGGCGGGCAAACATGAATCCCACGAACATGGGACTGATGGCCGCGCCCATGGTGCGCGCGACGCCGGTAATTCCAGCAGCCGCCGAGCGCTCCTCCTGGGGCACCACCGCCATAGTGAAAGATTGCCTGGTGGGAACGTCCATCTGGCTGATGCTGAATCGCACCAGCAGCACCAGAACCGCCAGACGCAGATTGGGCATCAGCGGCACAAGAATGAGCAGGATATTCGAAGGAAGATGCGTGGCCACCATGGTGTTAATGAGGCCCCAGCGCGAGGCCAGGCGGGACGCCAGCAGCGCGGAAATTCCCGCAAAGATATTCGCCCAAAAGAAAATGACGCCCAAGGTTCCTGGACTTACGCCGAAGCGCAGGTAGAACCAGTACGCTGCCAGGCTTTGCACCACAAAACCGCCGGCAAAGGAATCGAGTGCAAATAAACTGGAAAGTTTAATGACCACGGCGCGGGAACGGGGCACCCCCCAAAATCCGCCGATCGTTCCGCGCGAGGTGGAACCTAGCGGCAAACTGACTTCCGCCGCGGAGGACAGGCGACTAAAAAATAAGGCCAATACCACGCCCATGGCTGCGTACAGCACTACGATTACGCGGTAGCTTGCTACCGGGGTCATGGGGACGGTCTGCAGAGTCTGCGCGAGGGTTCCACCGACGAGCGCCCCGATTGCCGTTGCCAGCGAGCCGGCCAGCGTGTACCAGGCGAAGACCTCAGTCCTGGTGCGCTGTGGCACCACGTGAGAAAGTGCGGCCTGCTCAATCGCCAGAAACGGGCCCACTTCATTCCCGCTTGGGCTGATCACGCCAATGGTGCCGGCAATCAGCAGCACCACGAAATTCCTGGTGAAGGCGAATGCCAAGCCCGCAGCGGTCATCAAAACCGCCCCGGCGATGAGCATGCGGCGGCGGCCGATGCGGTCTGCCCGGGTGGTGAGAAAAAGCGACACCACCGTGTCACCGACCAGCGTGAGCGTGAGCAGAATTCCGGCCTGGGATTCGCTGAGGCCCAGGGCGATGAGGTAGAAAACCAGGACTACGGATAACAAGCCGTACGCGAACAGGCGCATGAATCGCGTAAGGAACAGAAACCAGCCATCTCGCGTCAGCGCCTGGAGCGCGCCGGGTACTGCGTCGGAAATCAGCATTCGTAATTTTGCGGCGTCCGCTTGGCGACTGGGAAATCTCTAATCGTAATATTCCTGGCCAAGATGAGTGATCAGGTCTTTACCCATCATCCAGCGCAGCGTGTTTTTAAGCTTCATGAGCTGAATGAAGAGATCGTGCTCGGGGTAAAGCTCGGGCGCGCACATCGGGGATTTGAAATAGAAGCTGAGCCATTCCTGAATACCGCGCATGCCGGCGCGATGCGCCAGGTCGAGAAAAAGCACCAGGTCGAGCACGATCGGAGCCGCCAGGATGGAATCGCGGCAAAGAAAATCCACCTTGATCTGCATGGGGTAGCCCAGCCAGCCGAAAATATCAATGTTGTCCCAACCCTCTTTGTTGTCCCCGCGCGGCGGGTAGTAGTTGATGCGCACCTTGTGGTGAATGGTGCCGTACAACTTGGGATAAAGATGCGGCTGGAGAATATATTCGAGCGCGCCGAGCTTGGATTCTTCCTTGGTCTTGAACGAGCCCGGATCTTCCAGCACCTCGCCGTCGCGATTGCCGAGAATATTCGTGGAAAACCAGCCGTTGAGCCCCAGCATCCGCGCTTTCAGGCCTGGCGCTAAAATGGTTTTCATCAACGTCTGGCCGGTCTTGAAATCTTTGCCGGCGATGGGCACGCCATTTTCCAGGGCAAGCTGCTGGATGGCGGGAATGTCGACGGTCAGATTGGGAGCGCCGTTGCCGAACGGTACTCCGCTGGTCACCGCCGCCCAGGCATAAAGCATCGACGGGGCAATGCCGGGATGATTGCTTTTCATGGCCTCGACAAACCGTTCGGGAGTGCTGTGCACCTTTTCCGGGGTGAGATAGATTTCAGTCGATCCGCACCACAGCACAATCAGGCGGGCAAGATTGTGCTTCTTCCTGAAATTGGCGATGTCCGCTTTGATCTGCAGCGCCAGGTCGTACTTGGTTTTGCCCTTCTTTACGTGCTTACCATCGAGCAGCTTCACATACTCGCGGTCGAATGCCGCGGTCATGGGGCGGATCTTCGAGAGAAAAGGCTTAACTGCTTTGAGGTGATGCGGCTCCAATACTCCGGCCTTGGCCGCAGCCGCATAGGCATTCTCGGGAAACGGATCCCACCCACCAAAAACCAGGTCGTCGAGCTTGGCCAAGGCTACGAAATCCCGGATCAGCGGCGACTGGTTATCGGTGCGTTTGCCCAGGCGAATGGTACCCATCTGCGTCAACGATCCTACAGGCGTGGCCTTTCCCGAGCGCACCAGCTCAACTCCGGCCATGAACGTAGTGCTGACGGCGCCCATGCCGGGCAGCAAGACGCCCAGTTTGCCCTTCGGCGCCCTAATTTTCCCAGGCTTATGCATCGAACTCCCTTAGCGTTAAATAAAAGTGATTAAGTGCCAGCGAGCCATCCGCCGCAGCAGGCCCTAAAAAACCACTAATGATGCGCGAATCAGCGGTTAATTGCAAATGGCGCGACGAGCAATGGCTGCAGCGCCGGTTCGCGTCCAGCCTCCGGCCGCGCTCTCGTGTTACATTGCGGAGTCTGGCACGGCACAATGAAAACGCGAAATCACGTTACCACCTCGTGGATGGATGCGCTCTGGCTGGTCTTCCTGGGAGCCCTGGCAGCTCTGCAGCCCATCGCGGAAATTCACAAGCAGGTAGTGCTTTTGGCTATCGGCCTCTTTCAACTTTACGAAGGCCGTTTCGTAAGTTTGCTGCCGCAGCGCGGGCGCCAATACAGCGTACTCATTAAAATTCTTCTGGCCACCTTGCTGATGGAGCATACCAGCGCTCTGGGCATTGAAAGCAGCTATCATCCCATCTACTACCTGCCCATCATCACCGCGGCCATTTATTTTGGTCCCTGGGCTACGCTGTTCTGGACGGCCCTGGCCGCGGCGGCCTATTGCTCGCTGTTGATTCCCGCGCGCGCCTACTATCAGATTACCGCGTCCGGCCTCGATGAATTGGCCATCCGGATTTTGTTTTTCTTTCTGGCCGGCGTGCTGGTGAACCGGCTGGTGATGGAAAGCCGCCGCCAGGCGAAGCGTTCTCAGGCTCTAGCGGAGACGCTCGCCGAAACGAATCAACGGCTGCTATTGGCCGAGTCCGAGGCCCGCCGTTCCGAGCGCCTGGCCGCGCTGGGGCAGCTTTCCGCCGGACTTGCGCACGAGATTCGCAATCCGCTAGGCATTATTAAGGGCTCCGCGGAGTTGCTCAAGCAAAAGCTTCGCGATGCGAGTCCGGTGGCGGTGGAGCTGGCCGGAAACATCTCCAGCGAGGTCAATCGCCTCAGCGCGCTTCTGGCCCGTTTTCTCGACTTCGCCAGACCCCAGCCGCTGGAGCGCAGCTCGCAGGATATGGCGGCGGTGGTGGACCGGGCGCTGAAGGCGGTTCACGACCAATACCCTGAGGCGCGGGTAACGGTCGAGCGCCACTACGCCTCCGGAATCCCAAAACTCCTGCTGGATGAAGCTCTTTGCGAGCAGGTTTTCATCAACCTGGCGCTGAACGCCTACGAAGCCATCGGCGCCGCCGCCGGAATTCTTCACGTCACAATTTCGCCAAGCACCTCGGAAGGCCCTCGCGGCGTCGAAGTAATCATGGAAGATACCGGACCGGGCATCCCCGAATCGCACCGCGAACGGATTTTTAATCCCTTCGTCACCACCAAGCGCACCGGCGCGGGCCTGGGCCTCTCGATCGTCTCCAAGATCGTGGACGACCATGGAGGCAAGATCCGCGTGATCAGCGAGCCGGATAAGGGCGCCAGCTTCCGGGTATTTTTTCCTGCGAACGCAGGATGATTACGCCCGGCCCGGAAATGAGCCCCTGATGGAGATGCTCTGAATCGCATGCCCACGCTGCTGATCGTCGAAGATGAACCGAAAATGTTGCGGGTGCTGGACCTGCACCTGTCTGAAGAAGGCTTCACCGTATTGACTGCGAGAGACGCGGAGTCGGGTCTAAAAATTCTGCACCGCGAAAAGATCGACCTGGTGGTCAGTGACTTTAAGCTGCCCGGGATGAGTGGGCTCGATTTCCTTCAGGCCGTTAAGAAAGTGGATTCCGCGCTGCCCGTGGTGATTATGACGGCGTACGGAAATGTCGAGACCGCCGTCGAGGTGATGAAGGCAGGAGGCAGCGACTACGTTCTGAAGCCCTTCCCTCTTGCCGAACTGAGCCTGGTGATTCACAAAGAGCTCGATGCGCGCCGATTGCGCGAGGAAAATCGTTCGCTGCGCGAAGCGGTGGGGCAGCGATACAGCTACCGCAACATCGTCTCGCGCAGCCCGCAGATGCAGGAGGTGCTCGCCCTGGTCGAGCGCGTCGCTCCGACCAATTCGACCGTGCTGCTGGGAGGCGAGAGCGGCGTGGGCAAAGACCTCATCGCGCGCGCCATTCACGAAAATTCCCGGCGCGCCTCGGGGCCATTTATAAAAATCAATTGCACCGCCATCCCCGAAAATCTGCTGGAAAGCGAGCTCTTCGGGTATGAGAAAGGGGCCTTCACGGGCGCCACCACCAGCAAGCCGGGAAAGTTCGAGCTGGCCGACGGCGGCACCATTTTCCTCGACGAGATTGGCGACGTGCCTGGGGCCATCCAGGTAAAACTACTGCGAGTGCTTCAGGAGCGTGAATTTGAGCGTTTGGGCGGCACCAAAACACTGAAAGTGGATGTTCGTCTGATCGCCGCAACCAACCGCAATCTGCGCGCCGCCTTGGAGGAAGGAACTTTTCGGGAAGATCTTTATTACCGGCTGAACGTTGTGCCCATCGATCTGCCCCCGCTGCGCGAACACCGGGACGACATCCCCTCCCTGGTGGAACATTTTCTGGCGCGCTTCGCCCACGCCTCCGGCAAGGAGGTTTGCCGCATCTCCCCCGCCGCCTTGCAGAAGCTGACGAGTTTTCACTGGCCGGGAAACGTTCGCGAACTGGAAAATATCGTGGAGCGGGCGGTTACTCTTTGCGATGGCGCCATGCTGGACGTTGCGGATATCCACCTCGACGTGCCTCCATCGCTCTCGCCCGTCCAGTCGCATAGCTTTCTGCCCGATGGCACGACTCTTGAGCAGTGGGAAGACCATATGATCCGCGAAGCTCTGCTAAGGGCTGGCGGGAATAAGAGCCAGGCGGCCCGCCTGTTGGGACTCTCCCGCAATGCCTTGCGGTATCGGCTTTCGAAAATCGGCATCGCCGCTGACGAGCCTGACGAGTAGCGGGAGCATCCGGCGAATCGTCAGGTGCGCATGACGTGTGATTCTTTTCTTCCTGGCTGGTTGAAAACCACCACCCGTGGCTCAATAGCACCACGAGCGCGAAACGAGAAAGCGCTACTCTAGATAGCCCTCGGCGGTAACCTACACTTGAATAAGGTCTTGGCACGGGCAAGTTGCGCTTTCGAGTCTGGACCTTCACTTGCTCTCTTAATCCCTGGCAATAGGACTTTAAGAGGTCAGCCATGAAAAATAGATTGCTGATTGGATTGGCAACAGTCTTCATGAGTATTTCCGGCGCGACGACCGCTGCCTGGGCCGACGAACCGCAGCCGGGAGTCGCGCGCATCAGCTTGATTCGCGGCGATGTTTCCACCCAGCGTGGCGATTCCGGCGAATGGGTTGCCGGCACAATAAACACGCCGGTCGTGATCGGCGATCACGTCTCCACCGGACCGAGCTCGCGCGCTGAAGTGCAACTGGACTTCGCTAATATCCTTCGTCTCGATTCCTCCGCGGAAGCCAAGCTGGCCGAGCTGACGCGGACGCGCATCCAGGTGCAGATCCGCCAGGGGCTGGTTAACTTCTCGGCGCTGAAAGGCAGCGAGGCGGATGCGGAAATCGATACGCCAAACGTCGCAGTTCATCCAATCGGTGAAAGCAGCTTTAGAATTCAGGTTTTTTCAGACGACGAGACACAGGTGATTGTCCGCAAGGGCGAAGTTGAGGTTACAACTCCGCAGGGCAGCACTCGCGTGGGCAAGAATCAGCTCATCACAGTGCGCGGCCGCGACAACGCCGAGTACCAGACGGCGGAGGCGCCCTCACACGATGAGTGGGACAATTTTAATAAAGATCGGGATCATGAGATCCGCGAGGCGGAAAGCTGGAGGCATACCAATCGCTATTATGCCGGAACGGAAGATCTGGATCGTCACGGCCGATGGGTTTCCGTGCCTGGTTATGGGGACGTCTGGCAGCCTGCGGTAGCGCCGGATTGGGCGCCGTATCGCGAGGGTCGCTGGGTTTGGGAGCCGTATTACGGCTACACCTGGGTCTCCTACGAGCCCTGGGGATGGGCGCCTTATCACTACGGCCGCTGGTTCAACAATAGCGGCTCGTGGTGCTGGTGGCCCGGTCCCATCGAGCCGGTTTACTACCCCGTCTGGTCGCCGGCCTATGTCTCCTTCTTCGGCTTCGGGCGTCACGGCGGCTTTGGAATCAGCGTGGGCTTCGGCGGCGGTTTTGGCTTCGGCTCAATCGGTTGGCTCCCGATCGGCCCGAGCGATTACTACCAGCCGTGGTGGGGCGGCGGCCGTCGGCGGGGGTTCGACAATGACCGCAACCTGGCCAACATCACGAACATTACGAACATCACGAATATCACCAACATCACGAACATC
>JAAFGT010000060.1 GCA_010365215.1 Acidipila sp.
CGGAAAGTAATCACCTCGATGTTCGCGGCGGAAAACGCCGCGCCTGCCAACGTCGAAAGCGCTATCGAACACATCGCTGTGGCCACGCGAATCGATGCGCTGGTTATTGCGCCGGCCACGGCTGATTTTCTGGCAAAAATGGCTGCGGGGATTGCCGACGATTTTCTCTCCACGCTGTACCTGGCCACGAAAGCTCCTACCGTCGTCGCTCCCGCCATGAACGTGCAGATGTGGGAGCATCCCGCCACACAGGAAAATATCGCCCGGCTGCGCGCGCGAGGCGTGCGCGTGGTGGAGCCGGAAGACGGTTATTTGGCCTGCGGCATGACTGGAGCCGGGCGGCTGGCCAGCGTCGAGGCGATTGCCCGCGCGGTCACCGACACGCTCGGTCTGCGGCGCGATCTGGAAGGCGATACGGTGCTGGTTACCGCCGGCCCCACTTGCGAAGACCTGGACCCGGTGCGCTTCCTCACCAACCGCTCGTCGGGGAAGATGGGTTATGCCCTGGCCGAGGCTGCTCTGCGCCGCGGCGCGGCCGTGGTGCTGGTGAGCGGGCCGGTGGCGCTTGATCCGCCGCAGGGCGTGGAATTTGTTCCGGTGCGTTCGAGTGAAGATATGCGACGCGCCGTGCTGGGTCATCTGCCCGCGGCTACCATCGTCCTCAAGGCTGCGGCGGTGGCCGACTATCGCGCGGCGGTAGTCCACTCGGAGAAAATTAAGCGGTCCGCGGCACCAGTGGCTCTGGACCTCGAGCCTACTCCCGATATTCTGGCCGAGGTGATACGTGCCAAGGGATCGCGCACCGTGGTTGGCTTCGCCGCCGAGACCAGCGCGCTCGAGGAAAATGCCCGTAGCAAGCTATTGCGCAAAGGCGCGGACATCGTAGTCGCGAACGACGTGACCGCGGAAGGCGCCGGGTTCGACGTGGACACGAACATCGTCACCCTGTTTTCCCGCGACGGGCGCGAGGCGGCGCTGCCCAAGTTGAGCAAACTTGAGGTTGCCAATCGCGTCCTCGACGAAGTGCTGCGCATACGCTCCGTATCAAGCTAGAATCTTCCGCATGGACGCATCCCAGCAGGACCAGGTCAGGGCCTGGCTCACCTATTTTGACGACATCGGCTTGTCGGCTTTTTACACCGATCGCGCTGCGCTCGAACTTCCAGCGGGATCTCGCGCCGAGACGGGTGCACCGGGAGGGCGTGTACCGGGGGTCACTGCGGCGCTACATCCGGTTGTTCGCGCGCCTGTCGCCGCGCCGCTTGTTTCCGTGGCCTCGCTCTTCGACGCCGCTACTCGCTTGGAAGGCGATACGCTGGAAAACATCCGTGCGTTTATCGGGGATTGCCAGCGCTGCAAACTCTGCAAGGGCCGGAACAAAATCGTTTTTGGCGACGGCAATCCTCGCGCTGACTTGGTGTTCGTAGGCGAAGGCCCGGGGCGCGATGAAGACATGCAAGGCCTGCCATTTGTGGGCCGCGCGGGCAAGCTGCTGACGCAGATGATTGAAGCCATGGGACTGGCGCGGCAGGATGTGTACATCGCCAATGTGGTCAAGTGCCGGCCGCCGGAAAATCGTTTGCCGGAAAAAGATGAGATTGAAACATGCTCGCCGTTCCTGATTCGCCAGCTTGACGTTATCCGCCCGAAAGTTATCGTGTGCCTGGGGAATTGCGCTTCGCAGACTCTGATCGGCACGAATAAATCCATTTCCCATTTTCGTGGGCAGTGGTTTGATTTTCGCGGGGCGCGGCTGATCGCTACTTACCATCCCGCGTATTTGCTGCGGAATCCGGCGGCGAAGGGCGAAGTTTGGAATGATTTGAAGAAGGTGATTGCGTTTTTGGGGTTGACCCCGCCGCCTGCGCGGCCACGGGCGTAAAGCCGATCGCGTTTCTGGCTTGCGGTTGACCCTCGCGCGTAGGCGCTTTTAGCGGCCGGGCACGGCATGCCGTGCCCTTACCGGCCATTGCGGCAATCCGATTTTACTGGTTGGGCGGAACGTAGACGCGGGCGGGGGCGGCGATTTGCACGCGGGGGACTTCGGTGGTGACTTGGAGGCGCGCGAAGCCCGTTTTTTCGCCGGTGTGGGCGCGGAAGGTCAAGACGTATTGCCTGTCGAATCGCTGGGCCGCTTTTTGGAGGAACGGGCGGAAGGCGATGGGAGTTTGCGATCCCTGGAAATAGGCTTCGCCCCCGGTTTCGGCGGCTAGCCGCAAAAGTCCACTCTGGCCGTTGCCCACCAGGTAGAAGTTGTTGCGGTAAGGTGCGGCGCCGCTGGCGAATAGTGTGAATACGGTTATGCCGTTGCGCTGTGCGAGATCGATGGCGGCCTGCAGGTCGATGTTCTGACCAGGTTCGGAATCTGACACTCCGCGAAAAAGATCGATGCCATCGGAGATCAGCAGCACAGCGCGGCGATTTGTGCCGGCCGGCCAGTTTTTCAGCATGTCGGCGAGCGCAAGGTAAATAGCGGAGACGTCATTCGTCGCGCCGCTGGGGAGGCGCAGCGCTTTGGCGGCAAGCTCGTGATCCGCGCTCAACTCCTGACGGAACCTCGCGCTGCCGTGCGAGGAATAGGCCACTCCCACGCGCGTCGTTGGGGGCAGGGCGCGCAAAAATTCATGGAGATCCTTGAACTGGCCCCCGAGGCGTGTGTCGAGTGAATCGTCGACCAGAATCGCCAGATCCATTCCCACGCCGCCTTCCGCAGCCCCAGCCCAATCGACCACGGGACGCCGTGAATTGTCCACGCGCACGATAACGTCTTCTTTGCGCAGACTGGCCGCGGGCACGCCCTGATCCCGGCTGGTGACCGTTACGGTCACGCGAGTCGTGTCCGCAGTGACCGAATTTTGGGCACGCAAAGGCAGACCGGCGAGAAGCGCTCCCGCCAGCGTTACCACACAGCCCGTAAGCGTTGCGTACTTCCTCATTCGTGACGAACCCCTTTCGGCTTTACGATTTCTCTTATGTTAGATGCACTTATCGTCTAGGACGGAGATTCCTTCTTTGCGGTTGCCCAGAGCGGCATCAGAAATTTAGCCAGGCTGGTACAATCGGGTTCTCAACCTCTCATGCCCCGCTACTATTGCGACGTTGCTTTGCCGGTTCCGCTGCGCTCGACGTTCAGCTATGCCGTGCCGGAAAAATTTGGCGTCCCGCCGCAAGCGGGAATGCGCGTGATGGTGCCATTTCGCAAGCGCGCCATGATCGGCGTGGTTCTGGATTGTTCCACGCGAGTTCCTGCGGCCAAGGCGTTGCGCGAGATTGTCGAGCTCGTGGACGACGTTCCCGCGCTGCCGCCCGCGCTGGTGGAGCTCGGGCGTTGGGTGGCGTCTTATTATCTCGCGCCGGTGGGTGAGGTTTTCCGGGCCATGCTGCCGCCGGCCGTGGAAGTGCGGCCGGTGCGCGAAGTGTTGCTGACTGCTCCCGGACGGGAATTGTCGGCGGCGCTGCGCGCGCGCGAGGAACTGATTGACGAGGAGCGTGCCGAACTTTCCGTGCTGGAGCGATTGGACGCCGCAGCGGCACCGCTGCCCGCTGCGCGCTTCCATAAAACGGCTGGCGGCCCTGCGGCGGTAACGCGGCTTCTGCTCCAGGGAGCGCTCGAAGCGCGCGAGGTCTACCGGCGGCGCACTGCGCGCACGCAGAAGATTGTGGCTTGGCGGCACACGGCGGCCGCACCTGTGCCGGGCTCAGCGGCAGAAACAGTTTTCGCTCTTCTGACCGCCACGCGCGGCCCTCTGCCCATAAAGGTCCTGCTCGCGGAAGCCGGCATCAGCCAGAAGGCTGTCGAAAGCCTCATTGCTCAGGGCGCGTTGGAGACGTGGGAAGAGCCTGCGGGAGAAGAACCGGAAATTCTCGAGAATGATTTAGAGCTTCCGCGCAACGTGCTCAACCCGCCGCAGCGCGCAGCGCTCGATAGCATTTGCAGCGGCATCGCCAGCGGCAGCTTTTCCACCAGCCTGCTACATGGCGTGACCGGCAGCGGAAAAACCGAGGTCTATCTTGGCGCGACGCAATCCGCGCTGGCGGCCGGCCGCACGGCAATTCTTCTGGTGCCGGAAATTGCGCTGACTCTGGCCATGGGCCGGCTGCTGCGCGAGCGGCTGGGTCCGGGCGCCGGCGTCACCGTCCTGCACAGCGCGCTTCCCGATGTGGAGCGGGCGCGGGCGTGGTGGAGCGTGCGGCGAGGCGAAGCGCGAGTGGTGGTGGGAACGCGCTCGGCGGTCTTTGCGCCGCTCGAGCGGCTGGGCCTGGTGATCGTCGATGAGGAGCACGAGTCAAGTTACAAGCAGGAGGAAACGCCGAAGTACAACGGACGCGACACGGCGCTGGTTCGCGCCAAGCGGGAGGGCGCTACGGCGCTGCTCGGCTCGGCGACACCGTCATTGGAGAGTTATCAGCACGCGCGCACGGGTAAGTACCGCCTGATCGAGCTTCCCGCCAGGGTCGAGAACCGCCCCATGGCCCGCGTGGAGCTGGTGGACCTGCGCGACGATTTTCGCCGCACGCATAGAGCGTCCGCGCTCTCCGAGCGGCTGCGCGCAGGCATTGCCGCGCGGCTGGAGAATGCGACGCAAGCGCTGGTGCTCATCAATCGCCGCGGCTATTCGTGGTGCGCGATGTGCCGCAGTTGCGGCGCCGCAGTGCAGTGCGAGAACTGCAGCATCTCGCTGACCTATCACAAAAACCGCCGGCGCCTGGAGTGCCATTACTGCGGCTACGCGCGCGCGGTGCCGAAGAGCTGTCCCAAGTGCAGCGCGGAATACATCTATTTTGTGGGCGAGGGCGCCGAGCAGGTGGAAGAGCAGCTGCGCGCGGAATTTCCCGCGGCGCGGGTGGCGCGCCTGGACCGCGATACGGTGCGCTCCAAGCGCGAATATCAGAAAATTCTGGGCGCATTTGCCGCGGGAGATTTGGACATCCTGGTGGGCACGCAGATGGTGGCCAAAGGGCACGATTTCCATAAGGTCACTCTGGTGGGCGTGGTTTCCGCCGATCTTTCGCTGTCGCTGCCGGATTTTCGCGCCGCCGAGCGCACCTTTCAGTTGCTCACGCAAGTGGCCGGACGCGCCGGCCGGGGCAGCCTGCCCGGCGAAGTACTCATCCAGACGAATTACCCGGAGCATTACGCAATTCAGTTCGGCGCGCGCCAGGACTACGCGGCTTTTTTTGAGAAGGAGCTGCATTTCCGCCGCATGATGCACTATCCGCCGTTTGCCGCGCTGGCGCTGGTGCTGGTGCGCGACAAAAAAATCGAGAACGCCATCCGCTATTCACGCGCGCTGGAAAAGTTTTTTGCGCCGGAGGAGGCCAAGGGGCTTAAGGTGCTGGGTCCCGCGCAGGCCCCGCTGGCGCGGTTGCGGCGTGATTACCGGTTTCAGTTTCTGCTTAAGGCGCCGAAGCGCTCGCAGCTTACGGCGACGCTTTCGGCGTGCCTGGATTTTTGCGCGCAGAAAGAAATTCCCGAAGGGGCCGTGCTGGTGGATATAGATCCGGTGAATCTTTTGTAGGGATGGCGCGGGAAGCGCTGACAAAAGAGCCGGCTGGAAGCCGGCGCTATGAAGCGATTGGGTGGCTTGTTTTACGCAGGAAGAGATAGGCGGGCAGGCCCAGCAGGACGATTCCCAAGCCTACCGCTGCGGTCTTGGGCGCGGAGTACATGGTATTGGCGACCAGTGCGGCGGCGGCTATGACGAAGACCAGCGGGGTCCACGGATAACCGGGCACGCGATAGGGCCGCTCGAGCTCCGGCTGGCGCCGGCGGTAGACGAAAATACTTGCTGCGGCCAAGCCATAAAAAATCCATCCGGCGAATACGACGTAGCTCAGCAACTGTTCAAAGGTACCGGTGAAGGCAAGCACGGCGGCCCAGATTCCCCCAGTAGTGACCGCTGCCGCGGGCGTGTGGAAGCGCGGATGCACTTCGGCGAGGCGGCGGAAGAAAAGGCCGTCGCGGGCCATGGCAAAGAAGACGCGAGGGGCAGTTAACTGCACGCTGTTGGCGGCGCTGAAGACTGCAAACAGAATCGCCAGAGACACCAGCGTCGACGCGCGAGGATTCATCACCGCGGCGATGGCCGAGGCGGCGATGGTGTTCGAGCCGGCCGCGGCCTGCGGCCCGAGCGCCTTCAGATACGCCAGGTTCACCAGAACGTAGACGCCGATCAGGCAGAGCACTCCGATGAGAAAGGCGCGCGGAAAATTTCGCTGCGGGTCTTTCGCTTCTCCGGCGCTGTAGGTGGCGAATTGCCAACCCTCGTAGGCCCACAGCACGGAGATCATGGCCAGGCCGAAATTGGAAAATGTCTCGCCGGTGACGTGTTCCGGCCAGAGTGACGCAGTCACCTGGCCAAAATGATTTCCGCGCCAGAGCAGCACCGCGGCGATAGCCAGCAGCAGAACTGTTTTTCCGAGCGTGGTCCAGTTCATCAGATCAGAGCTGGCGCGAGTGCTGCGCACATTCACTATGGTAATCACCGCGATCATGCCCACCGCCACCGCTTTTCCAGACCAATAGCCCAGCGGAATCACGGTACCGAGATAGGTGCTGAAGGCCACTGCCAGCGTGGCCACGGCGCCGTTGGCAATCACCAGGAACAACGTCCAGCCGTAAAGAAATGCGGGCAGACGTCCGAAGCAGTCGCGAATGTAAATGTAAAGACCGCCCGCTTCCGGCTTCATCGCGGAGAGCTCTCCATAGGTGAGCGCGCCGAGCAGGGAGAGCACGCCTCCTGCGACCCAGACCAGCATGGCCAGGCCGGTGGAGCCGCCCACTTGGCGAAGAATTCCACCAGGCACTAGAAAAATGCCGGAACCAACCACCGAGCCATAAACCAGGATGGTGAGATCGCGAAGACCGAGCGTGCGTTGTAGATTGGCCACGGGAAATGGGTACGACGCGCCTTGCCTAAACCGCGCGAATCATACCTTCTTTTGGTAATACTGCAAGGCTCGGCGAGGCGGTGAATTTCTACTCGTGAATTGTGAAAGGCTGGGGCATGAAGCACAGGAGAAAAATCGCCAGCGCCACGAGCGCCCAGAGCCGGCGTTTGCGGTCGAGCGGTTCCCAGCGGTCGAGCAGCGTAGGATGGCGGAAACCGAGCAGCAGCGGCAAGATGGCCCACACCGCCCAGCCCACCCAGAAGAATCTCGACAGCACCAGTAACGTTATGGACGTGAAGAGGGAGAGGGGCTTGTGCAGTTTGCTCGAGAGCGTGTACAGCAGGTGGCCGCCGTCGAGTTGGCCCATGGGCAGCAGGTTCATCGCGGTGCAGAACAGGCCGACCCACGCGGCGCGTCCCACGGGATCGAGCAGTAGATCGCCAGGGGCCACTCCCGGCCGCAACCAGCGCGTGAAAAGATCGACGAGCAGCGGATTACCGAAGCTGATCACCGCCTCGGATTGAATTCCGGGGATGACTTTGGAGTAGTGCACGGCGATGGCCAACGCGGGCAGCGCAAAAATAAACCCCACCACGGGGCCGGCCAGAGCAACGTCAAAAAGCGCTTTGCGATTTACGATCGGCGAGCGGATGCGAATAAAAGCGCCCATGGTGCCGATGAGCGTCGGGGCGGGAATGAAGTAGGGATAACTGGCGGCGATTCCATAATAGCGGCAGGCAAAAAAATGGCCGAGCTCATGGGCCAGCAGAATTCCCAGCAGCGTAAATGAGAACGGGATGCCCTCGAGCAGCATTCGCGGCGCGTGCAGCAGATCCGCAAAAGGGGAAAAGCCCCGGGTGTAAGGCGCGGCGTCCTGGGCGTAATCGAAAGCCATCTGCGCGCCCACCGCCAGAGTGGTGAACACGGTCATGGCAAACAAACTGAGGGCAACGACCAGAGCACGCCGCCGGGGCGGTGGCGGACCATAGACCAGGCCCTGCAAAGCACGCGGCGAATATGGCAGCTCGCTCTCTATCCCGGCGTACTCGGAAATATTTTCCCCGTCTGCATTACGCACGTCGTAGGGCGATTGGTTACTCGATCCGTTATGCGATTCGATGTCCATGAAAATTCAGACGGAGCTTGCGGGCTCGCGCAGGAGAGAAGGGAAAAGCTTAGATGCCTTGGAGTTCTTTACCCGGGCGGAAGCGAACCGCTTTGCCGGGAGGAATATTCACTTCTTCGCCGGTGCGCGGATTGCGGCCGATGCCCGTCTTGCGCGGCTTGACGCTGAACACGCCGAAGCGCCGCAGCTCGATGCGCTGGCCGGCGGCCAAAGCCTTTTTCATGGCTTCGAAGATGGTCTCCACGGCCTGCTCGGCCTTGGCACGACTTGTACCTGTGCGGCTTACCACGGCATTCACGATATCCAGCTTGATCACGCGCCCTCCCAACCTTCAACAAATCTATGCTATTCAGCAACTTGCAGGTTGTCAAGCGGCCTGCGCCGTAATACACTGCCCGCCCTTTGAGATTGGGGCAATTTTTCAACTTTTCTTGGGAAATCTGGGGGAAACGCGATGACTGTGAAGTGCGACCGATGGATTCAGCGAATGTCCCGCGAGCACGGAATGATCGAGCCATTTGAAGACCGCCAGGTGCGGGATGGCGTGATCAGCTACGGGGTTTCATCCTATGGCTACGACCTGCGCGTGGCGGATGAATTCAGAATCTTTACCAACGTGAACTCCACGATTGTGGATCCGAAGAATTTCGATTCGCGCAACTTTGTGGAATTCAGAGGACCGATTTGCATTATTCCTCCGAACTCGTTCGCGCTGGCGCGCTCGGTGGAATATTTCCGTATCCCGCGCAATGTGCTGACCATCTGCGTGGGCAAATCCACTTACGCGCGATGCGGGATTATTGTGAACGTAACACCGTTCGAGCCGGAGTGGGAAGGTTTCGTCACCCTGGAGATCAGCAATACCACGCCGCTGCCCGCGCGCATCTATGGCAATGAGGGACTGTGCCAGGTAATCTTCTTCGAATCCGACGAGCCTTGCGAGATTTCCTATAAAGATAAAAAAGGGAAGTACCAGTCGCAGCAAGGAATCGTATTGCCGCGCATTTAAGTTGCCGGGGGAGGGCGGCATTGTGCCGGTTGGTTTCCCGGTGGCTACCGACCGTCGCTATCGCTTCATCAGTTTAAAAGCGAAGCCGGTGCCGAAGCCCTGCTTCATGGCGAGGTGGATCCACAACATAGCGTACGGTTCGAGCAGCCGGGCGATAGCAAGCTCGCCTGCGTCCTTGGCCTCGAATCCCAAGTCTGTCGCGAGTTTCGCCGCATCGGCCTTCGCGGCGGCATCGTCTCCGCAATAGAACATCACTACAGGTCCCTCCGCATATCGCGGATTTGCCATGTTGGGGAAGCCAGTGGTATTGAAAATTTTAACGACGCGCGCGCCTTTCGCCCAACCCGCAACCATCTCGGCTCCCGAAGTCGTATAGCCCACGGCCAGGCCGGAGAAATCTGCCTTCAGCGGGTTGGTGCAATCGAGCAGCACTTTTCCGGCCAGATTTCCTGCGCCACGCAGCGCGGCCTCATTGGCGTCCCACGGCGTTGCCAGCACGACGATCTCACTGGCGGCGACCGCTTCTGCCACTGGAGCCGCTTTTGCGCCTGGGGCATCGCGCAACAGGCTCTGTAACTTCGGGTCGTTCACGTCACGAACGGCAAATGTCACCGTGTGTCCGTGCTTCGCCCAGCCTTTCCCTAGTGTGCCGCCGACATTTCCCGCGCCAATGATGGCGATTTTCATTTTAGGTCCCCGCCGCCGGCTTGGCGGCCTGTCCGAATTTGATTAAGAAAATTACTCTTGCGGTTGCCGGTAAAACCTACCGCGGCAGATCAAGAAATATAAATTCCGCGTCGTTTGTTCCCTGGATCTCGATATTCCTTTGGTCGGCGAGGCGCGCCTGATCTCCCTTTGCTAATGTCTGACCGGAGAGTTCCACCGCGCCATCGATCACAAATAGATAGCCCAGGCGCCCCGCCTTACTGTCGTGCGTTACCTTCTGGCCGGAGTGAAGATTCGAGAGATAGATGGTGGCGTCCTGATCGATGGTGAGAGTTTCCGGGATATCTCCGCTCGAAACCACAGGCAGCAGGCGACCCTCGCGAGACTTCTGGTCGAATACCCGCTGCTCCCAGCGCGGAGTCAGATTTCTGGTGCGCGGAAAAATCCACAGTTGCAATAAATGCAGCGGCGCGGTTTTTGAGTGGTTGAATTCCGAATGCACGATGCCTTTGCCGGCAGACATCACCTGCACCTCGCCGGGATGGATGACACCGCGGTTTTTCAGGCTGTCCTGATGTTCGAGCGCGCCGTCGAGAACGATGGTGATAATTTCCATGTCGCGGTGCGGGTGCATCCCGAATCCCTGCGCCGCCTCGACGACGTCGTCGTTAAAAACGCGCAAGGCGCCCCAATGCTCGTTCGCCGGGTCGTTATATTCAGCAAACGAAAAATGCCAGCGCGTGTCCAGCCAGCCGAAATTCTGGTGATGACGCTCTCCCGAGCGGATGATCTGTATTTTCTCTTTCGCTTTCTGCGTCACAGCCATGACTTTTTCCTCCTCGCTGATTGGTCCCTCGCAGCCGGGCTTGCCGCAGCAAGCGCGTTGGCTTCGCTCATTTCAGAAGTGCTAACTTCTCTCCCCAGTGCCCGCCAAAAACCATGGATTCGAGGGGCTGGCGGGTGCTGGGCATTATTTCCCGCTCGCGCAATGTTTCCGGCAGCGTGCCGGGATCCCCTAAGTATCCGAGAGCGATTCCCGCGACAGCTTCGAATCCTTCCGGTATTGCATACGTTTCTCTTGCCCGGTCCACGAGAATGCCCGCCATCTGGTGGACGTACAGCCCCACCGCGGTGGCTTCAAACGTAAGATACGCTGACGCTGCGCCGACGTCGTGATACGCATGGCGATTCGGCTGGCCGTTGTGGGCGAAGGCCAGCTTGGCCACGGAAAGCATCAGCACTGGCGCTTGCTTGGCCCAAAGCTGGTTGCCTTCCACCAGGCACGCGAGCATGCGCTCGTACTCGGCGGGGTTTTCCCGCGTGGCTACCAGATAGCGCCAGGGCTGCTCGTTGAAGCAGGAGGGCGCCCACCGCGCGGCCTCGAGCAGACTCAGAAGCGTGGCCGGGTCGACGCTGCGATTGGCAAATGCGCGCGGGCTCCAGCGGCGCTGAATTAATTCGTGTACGGGATACTGTGTTGCCGCCAACTTTTCAACAGCCATCGTTTAACTCCTCAGGGATGCTCGTAGGTTAATTCGCACCGGTGCCGGCGCGTGACACGTCGCCTAGTTCACGGGAGGCAGGGAAGCTTTCTCTACGATCCGTGACGACATCGGATAGCCCAGTTCGCGCCAGGCGTCGAGGCCTCCGGCCAGCGGGCGCACCTGCGTGATTCCCCGCCTCCGCAACCGCATCGCCACACGGGCGCTGGTGGCCTCGCTTGGTCAAGTGCAATAAAGAATCACCTCGCGATCACGCGGGATCTCATGATGGCGGTCGTCGAACTCGCTGGGGTTAATATGCCGCGCGCCGGGAATTGTTTCCGGATCGGCCTCGAAGCTCACAGAGCCCCGCAGATCCAGAATTACCAGGTCTTCTCCGGCTTTGATTTTCTCGCTGAGCTCTTCAGGGGTGATGCGCGCCAGGCGCAACTCGCGCATGAATCCGCGGCGGCGAGTGTATTTCCAGGCGATGAAGGCGCCGAGAGCTAACGCCAGAATTACCACCAAGCCGGCGCCCAGGCGTTCCGCGTGCACGACGACCAGTTCCAACTGGTCGCTGAAATAAAATCCTACGCCAGTGATCGATCCGGCCCAGAGCAAGACGCCCATGGCATCGAACAATAGAAACCGCACGAACAACATTCCCACCACGCCGGCCAGGGGAGGGGCAGCGGTATTCAAGCCGGGAATGAACTTGGCCACCAGGAGCGAGCGCACGCCGTGCTTGGCAAAAATTTCTTGTGTGTTGCGAACGCATGAATCCGGCTCGAGAGAGATGCGGCAGAGCAATTGGAGTACTTTGATGCCGCGGGCACGTCCGATGTGATACCAGATGACGTCGCTCGCGAGTGCGGCGGCCATGGCTACTCCCACGACGACGCGCCAGTCCAGCCGGCCATCTCCCGCCAAAGCGCCTGCGGCCAGTAGGATGGGCATTGACGGCAATGGCAGGCCAATCTGCTCGGAGAAAACCCACACGAACAGGATGGCGTAACCGTGACGAGCGACGAATTGTAGTGTTTCATTCACTGCAGTCTCTATTGCAAGTTCATTGCGACTTGATCACCACTTCATCGACATCTAGTCACTATATTACCGCTACATCGGATTCTGCTAGACAGGGAAGGGAAGCGAGAATTAACTCGCTTCCCAGCGGCTACACGCCGGCATTTGCGGAACCTCTACGGCTTCCGGGTCATTTCGAGGTCGATCGTGATGGTCAGTTCGTCGCCTACCACCATCCCGCCGTTATCCATTACTTTATTCCAACTCACGCCGAAATCCTTGCGGTTGATCTTAGCGGTAGCTTGCGCGCCGCGGCGCAAGTTGCCCCAAGGGTCTTTAATCGCCGGGCTGGGCCCGTCGACATCGAAAGTGACTTCGCGGGTTACGCCGTGGATGGTCAGATCACCCGTCATTTTCAGCTTTCCATCCGTTACAGCGGAAATGTTTTTTGATTTAAAAGTCATGGCCGGGTACTTCGCGGCATCCAGGAAGTTCTCGCTCTTCACGTCTTTGTCTCGGTTGGGTTCACGAGTATCCAGGGTATTTACGTCGATGGTCACGTCGATCTGCGACTTCGTCGCATCCTTTTCATCGACCTGGATTTTCCCGGTGACCTTGCTGAACTGGCCGCGCACCGTGGAGATGCCCAGATGGCGGACCGAAAATTGCGCCGCGGAATGAGCAGGGTCTACGTCGTAACTGTTCACCTGCGCGAACGAAGGCAGAGCAAACGCTGCCAGCAGTGCCACAACTTGTAAAAGTTTTTTCATCATCCCCTCCTTGTGTTCATTTTTCCGGATTCCTTGGATGTCTTCCGGCCAGGCGAAACGCGTCTCCCCTGCGACGGTGGCCGATTCCGCTTTGACGCCTGTCGCACTCTTTTGGATGCGGGTATTTCTTCCCGCTTCCCGCCCCGCGCGGCTTCCAGGAGCTCGATCAGCAGCCGCAAGCGCCGGGGGCCGAGGTGTCCCAAGCGTCTGCGCTGTAGATCCACCAGCGGACGATCGAGCGTTTTCAAAAGGCGCAGGCCGGCGGGCCGGATGCGCGTGATCACCACGCGCCGGTCGCGTGTTTCCCGCGCCCTTTCGAGCAATCCGCGCTGCTCCAGGCGGTCGAGGAGCCGGGTAATGTCCGGGTCGCGCGTGATCAAGCGGCCGGCAATTTCCCCGCAGGCCAGGCCTTGCGGAGTAGCGCCGCGAAGAATGCGCAGCACATTGTATTGCGTGGGCGAGAGCCCCGCGGTCTTGAGGGCTTCCTCCAGGTGGCGCAACAAGGCGTCGGCGGTGCGTGCCACGCTGATCACCGCTTCCACTTCCAGGCAGGCGAAGGGCTTGGACTGCCGGAGCTCGCTTTGCAGTCGTCCTGTCATGGGGAGGATAATAGTCGTTATAACGACTATTGTCAAGAGGAACAGCCAGTGGGCCAGGAGGAACCTCTGGCCTGGTCAGGAGCAACCCTCAGGGCTTCTGGGTGGGGCGCAGCAACACTTCGCTGATGAAGCTTTGCGGCGCCTGGGTCACCAGCATGGCCACGGCATGGGCCACGTCCTCCGGCTGCAGCATCTTGGCGGAATCTTTGCCGGCGTGCGGCGAGAACTCGGTGGCCACCGAGCCCGGGCAGACCGCGCTCACGCGAATCCCGTGACCGCGCAGATCCTCGGCCATCGATGCGCTCAGCCCCAGCAGCCCCCATTTGGACGCGCAGTAGACTCCACCGCCGGCAAAGGTATTTTTTCCGGCCAGCGAACTGATGTTGATGATATGCCCGGCGCGGCGCCGGATCATTTCCTTGGCAACCGCGCGGCTCATGAGGAAGACGCCCTTTAGATTGGTATCGATCACGCGGTCCCATTCGTCTTCGGTGAGCTCGTGCGCGGCTCGGAAAATGCCCACGCCTGCGTTATTCACCAGAATGTCGATCTCGCCCAGCTTCTCGCGCGTGCGTTCGACCAGCGCCAGCACCTCCCCGGCGCGCGCGATATCGGCAGGCATGGAAAACACTTCGATACCTTCGCCGCGCAGCATCGCGGCGGACTCGTCCAGGTGAACCGGGTTTTTTCCGCACATCGCTATGCGCGCGCCCATCGATCCCAGCCTGCGGGCAATGGCCAGTCCGATGCCGCGGCTTGCGCCGGTGATCAGCGCCACTTGTTCTTTAAGAGGGAACTCGACTGGCGATGGGGAGTTCATAGGGATGTCCTCGCAGGCGACCTATCAGGCCGAAAAATCATCATATCATTTGAGCAAACACGGAGCCCAAAGCTGGGCCAAACCGCCGGCGGGGCCGAAGAGGGCGCTCGGCGGTCCGGCCGACTTTCCTGCCGCGCACGACACACTTTGTCTTGCGTGCAGGGCCCGGGTTCCCTATACTTTTCGTTCTTTACCTCGGGTCTGCTCCGGGCGCAGTCGGCGCCAGCGGCCCCGGGGATTCTAGCCTGCCCAGGAGGCACCGTTTCTATGAAGCTCAAGCGGACAATGTTAGCGGCGTTGGTTTTCGCCCTCGCGGGATTTGCCAGTCTCTCGCTTCTGCCGCTCGCGGCGGCTGGGCAGGATCAGCCTGCCGCAGCAGCTCCGAAATATACGCGGCCCGAGTACGACGCGTATCAAGCGGCGGCGGCGGAGAAATCGCCCCAGCAGAAGATCAAGCTGCTGGACGATTTCGTGGCCAAGTATCCAACATCCGAGCTTCTGGTAAACGTGTATGCCGAATACGTGAAGGCGTATCAGGAGACGCACAACTGGGCAAAGCTCATCGACACCTACGATAAGTTTCTGGCGCTGCCCAACATCGATGCGAATGCCCGCGTCACCGCGCTATTCAGCCGCGCGCAGACGTTTGAATTTGCCTACAATCCCAAAGATCCCAACGCCAAAGAGCAGATCAACAAGGCTCGCGCCGCGGCCCAGGAAGGCTTGAAGAGCCTGGATAAAGTTACCAAGCCGGCCAACGCCACCGATGAGCAGTTCGCGACGACGAAGAAGGCCATCACCATGCAGTTCTACAACACGGACGGTTTCGCCGCGCTGCAGCAGAAAGAATACAAGGCGGCGATCGAAGCATTCCACGCGTCGCTGGCCCTGGATCCAAAACAACCGACCACCGCTTACCGTTTGGGACTTGCCGACCTGCAGCAGGAGCCGCCCTTGTCCCTCCCTGGTTTCTGGGCAGTCGCGCAGGCCATCAACTTGAAGATTCCCGATGACGCGCGCGTGCAGAAGTATCTTCGCCAGCAGATTGTGAAATACGAAAATCCGAGCTGCGAAAATCAGATTGACGCCCAGGTTAAGGAATTGATTTCTCTGTCCGCCACAGCGGCCGAGCCGCCGGCGGACTACACCATCCCGAGCCGCGCCGATCTCGACAAGGTGCTGCAAGGCTCGACCATCGTTACCGTGCTTGCTGATCTCAAGGCCGGCGGCGCGAAAGGAAAGCTCACCTGGCTGGCGGTATGCTCCGGAAAGTTTCCCGAGGTTCTGGCCAAGGCTTACGAGGTGACCCCGGGAACGGATTCCGTGGTGATCAAAGCATTTGTGGGCACGACTCAGGAAGAAGTGGATGCCAGCACGGCGCCGAATTCTGAACTTAAAGTGGTGGGCCAGGCGGATGCCGCGCGAATCGAAAAAGGCACGGTCTTCCGTTTTGGCGGCGCCCTGGTGGATTACACGCCGGACCCTTACCTGGTTAAGTGGGACGAAGTGAAAGTGAACGTAGAGGACATTCCTGCCGCAAAGGGCGGAGCTAAGAAACCTGGGAAGGCCGGAAAAGCTCCCAGCAAGCACCCTGCAAAAAAGCGGCCCAGATAGCGTCTCTGGCAACAATACGAAAGGCCGGTTCCGTTAAGGGAATCGGCCTTTTTCTTTTGCCGGTGTTATTTTTTGCGGTGCGTTGGCGTCGCGCGTCGTGGGGTTTGCCGCCGTGCTGCTGCTATCTCTTCTTGCGGTGGCGATTCTCGAGCTTGTAGCAGTCGATCTTGCGGCTGAGCGTGTTGCGGTGAATTCCCAGAACCTGCGCGGCGCGTGATTGGTTGCCATTGCTGCGGTCGAGCACGCGCTTGATAAAGCGCTTTTCGAATTCGGTGACGGCTTCCTCGAACAGGATGCCCCGTTCGACCATCTGGCCCACCAGTGCTTCGAGTTGATCTCTCACTTCATCCTCTTTGCACGAACGCAGCGCACGCTCAAATCGCTTCGTCCAGATCGCGGCCCACCAGCCGGCGGTACGCTTCGCGGTACTTACCCTGGGTTCCGGCCACCACGTCGGCGGGTAACTCCGGGGCTGGCGGCTGTTTCGACCATCCACAGCGCTCCAGATAATCGCGTACAAACTGCTTATCGAAGGAGGGCTGCGCGCGGCCGGGTTCATACCCCGCCGCGGGCCAGAAGCGGGAGGAGTCCGGAGTCAGCGCCTCGTCGATCCATACCAACTCTTCACCGTCGAGCCCGAACTCGAATTTTGTGTCGGCGATAATGATCCCGCGCTCCGCGGCGTATTCCGACGCGCGCAGGTAGATTTCCATGCTGACATCGCGCAGGCGCTCGGCCAAAGCGCGGCCGGTTAATTTGCAGACTTCTTCAAAAGAGATGTTTTCGTCGTGGCCGGAAGTAGCCTTGGTCGAAGGCGTGAAGATGGGCGCAGGAAGTTTGTCCGACTCGCGCAGACCCTTGGGCAGGGGAATGCCGCACACCGCCCCGGTTTTCTGGTAATCCTTCCAGCCCGAGCCCACCAAATAGCCGCGCACCACGCACTCTACCTGGATGGGGTTGGTCTTGCGCACCAGCATAGCGCGCCCGGCCAGGTCCTGCGCGAATGGCGCCAATGGGCCGTCAAAGTTTTTCGCCGTCACCACGTGGTGCGGGACGATGCCGCGCAGCTTCTCGAACCAGAACAGCGAGAGCTGCGTCAATACTCGTCCCTTATCGGGAATTGGCGTGGGCAGGACCACGTCGAAGGCGGACAGCCGGTCGGTGGCCACGATGAGTAGCTGGTCGCCGACCTCGTAGATGTCGCGGACCTTGCCGCGTCCGCGGAGGACGAGGCCGGGAAAATTGGTCTCGCGTATTACCGAATTTAATTGTGGAGTTTGCACGGCTAGCGATTCCCCTGAGTGGCGGCGGTGATATTAGCGCAGGACGCGGGAATGTCAACGGAAAAGGAAATGCGAAAGTTCAGGCGAGCCGAGGGCGGTCTGGCTGCGGATTCCGGCCTGCAATCAGAACCGTATCGGTGCTGTCGTTTTTATGCCGCGGCGCCAGCCGCACGCGCTGCGGATGGCTCGGCGGGAGGCGCTGCGACTGCGGGCTTTTCATCCCAGCGTACTGACACCAGTTTCGAAACGCCCGGCTCCTGCATGGTGACGCCGTAGAGCACTTCGGCCATCTCCATGGTGCGGCGGTTGTGGGTGACCACAAGGAATTGCGTCTGCGCGCCCATGTCGCCGAGCAGGCGGGTAAATCGCCCGACGTTTACTTCGTCGAGCGGCGCGTCCACCTCGTCGAGAATGCAGAAAGGACTGGGCTGGTAACGGAAAATAGCGATCAGCAGCGCCAGTGCCGTCATGGCCTTCTCGCCGCCGGAGAGCAGCATCACGTTCTGCAGGCGCTTGCCCGGGGGCTGCGCGACGATTTCGATGCCCGGCTCTCCGGAGCTGTCGGGCTCGGTGAGGCGCATCTGTCCGGTCCCGCCACCAAAGAGCGTCTGGAAGGACGTCGCGAAATTCCGGTTGATCGCTTCGAAGGCCTGCTCGAATTTCTGGCGGGAAAGCTCGTCGAGCTCGCGGATAGCCTGTTGCGTGTCGGCGATCGATGAAAGCAAGTCCTGCCTTTCGCGGTCGAGGAAGGCGTGCCTCTGCTCGCACTCCTGAAATTCCTCGAGCGCCATCATGTTGACGGCGCCCATGGCTTCGAGCTTCGCGCGCAGATCGCGCTGCTCGGCTTCGGCCGCGGCCAGCGCTTCGCCGGAGACTAACTCCGGCTCGAGGAGCAGAATCTCTTCCGGCTGCGCGTTGAGCTCGGACATGCAGGTCTCGCGAAGATGGTTGCGGTCGCTCTCATTGCGCGCGCGTTCGATTTCGTGCTGGCCGCGCTCCTCGCGCAGGTCCGCCAGCGCCTGCCGGCGATGACGTTCGGCGTCGTCGATCTCTGCCAGGCGCGTGCGCGTGGCAGAGAACTCTAGCTCGAGCGAAGCTTGCTCGTCGCCAAGCCGGGCTTTTTCCGCGGCGAGCGCGGATACTCGTTGCGTCAACCCAGCGCCCGCTGCCTCCAAGTCCTGGCGCTCGCGCTCGAGTGCCTGTTTCTGTTCGGCGAACGATGCAACCCGCGTCCCGGCCAGCTCCACTTCGGCACTGAGCCTTGCTTCTGAAGCTTCTGCTCCGGCCAGGCGCTCGCTCATCTGCGCCAGTTCGGCGCGCCGCGTGGCCACCATTTCCTGCTGTCCGGCCAGCTCCAGCCGCAGAGTGATCAGCCGCTCGGCTGCGGCGGCGCGTTCCGCCTCGGCTGCCGCTGTTCCTTCCAAAGCCTTCTCAATCATCCGCCGGGCGGTGGTGGCGCGGATGCGCGAGGATTCGGATTCCTCGGCGAGTCGCGTTACCTGAATTCTGCAATCGGAAGCCTGGCGTTCGACGCGCGCCAGTTCATTGCGAGCCTGCTGGGCTTCGATGGTGGCCGCCACCGAAGCTTTTTCCGCTTCAATCTGTTCCGCCTGGGCCCCGGCCAGTATCTGTTCGGCGGTGCGCAGATCGCTGGTGAGCTGCTCCACTCGCGCGCGATTGGTTTCCGCGGTGCTTTCCAGCTCCGCCGTCTTGGCCACCGGCGCGCGCAGCTCCCGCTTGATCTGCAGGGGCCCGGCTTCGCCAGGACGCCCGCCGCTCACCAACCGCCCGTGGTAGCAGGTGCCTTCGAGGGTCACAAAATAATTCTGCGCGAAGTCGCGAGCCAGTCGCTCAGCCGCAGCGGCGGTTTCCACCAGGTAGGCTGCGGAAAGCTTGGGCAGGAAATGTTTCGCGGCGCTTCCCAGAGGGTCGCGGAAGTCCACCAGCTTGTCGAGCCGCGCCACTACGCCATCCGCGGCGTTGAAGGGAAGGGAAGCTTTCTCGGCAGGCTGCGGGAGATTGCGCACCGAATCCACAAAAAAGGTGGCCCGTCCGCCCACTTCGCCGCGCAGCAGCGAAATGCCCTGGCGCGCGTGGTCGAAAGTCTCCACCACCACGTATTCCAACTCTTCGCGCAGGAACTGCTCGAGCGCGCTCTCGTAAGGCTCGGCTACCTCGGCATAATCAGCCAGCACACCGACCGCGCGGAAGTTTTGATCCTGGGCGCTGCCGTTTCGCGCAAACAGTTTTTGCACCGCTTCCGCGGTGTACGAGCGCTCGTTCAGTACGCGGTGGAGAGAAGCGTGCTCGGCGCGCGCGCCGGCCAGATCTTCCCGCAGCGCGTCGGCGCAGACCGTGGCTGCTTCGTGCTCGCTGCGCAAGCGTGAGATCTGCTCACGAGCCTCTAGCACCTGCCGCCCCAAGCCCGCCGCACTTTGCTGAGAGGTTTCCGCCTGCGCCGCTGCGCCGGTAGAGCGCTCGCGCGCCTGCAGCTCTTCGCCGGCGAGCTGCTGAGCTTGCGCTTCCAGGCGCCCTTGCGCTTCGGTGTGTTGCGTCAAGGCCTGCTCTTCGCGGGCCTGCTCGCTGCGCCAGTGGACCTGCTCCTCGCCGAGACGCGCCGCGGTGTGCCGCAGCTCTTCGATACGCAGCTCGGTGGCCTGTTGCTGGTCGACGCCGCGCGCGGCTTCTTCGGCCACGCCGCGCAATGCGGCTTCCAGGCGCTCGCGCTCTTCGCGCAAGGCGCTGAGCGAGTGACGATTCGACTCCAGGCGCTCTTGCGCGCTCGCAAATTCCGTTGCGGCTTGCGCGGCCTCCTGGGCAAGTTGCAGTTCGCGCGCGGCAATTTCGCGGGCACGCTCATTCCCGAAGGCGATGCGGTTTTCGGCGCGGTCCAATTCGAGAGAGCATTCCGCGCGGTGGTTGGTTACGCGGCGCAGCTCGGCATCCAGCTCACCGCTGCGCGAAGAGAGCAGCGACTGCTCGGTCTCGAGGGCGGTAAGGGTCAGCGCCTGCTCATGCTCCGCGGCGGTCACCCCGCGCAACAGGCCTTCCAGGCGCTCGGCTTCAACCTCAAGTTCGCGCGCTCTGCTGGCCA
>JAAFGT010000061.1:0-8903 GCA_010365215.1 Acidipila sp.
CTGCGCTGCGGGGGCAGGCCAGCGACGCGGCCGCCTCGCGGGCCGCGCTGCAGGGCATCCCCCAACTCATGCGCCAGGCCCTGGGCAGCGATGCCGCGTGCCGCGAAGCGGCAAAATATATTTCCCAGCGGCATCAGTTTATTTTTCTTGGCGCGGGGCCCAACTGGGTTACCGCTATGGAAGCGGTGATCAAGGTGCTCGAGACCAGCTATGTGCCTTCCAGCGGCTACGAGACCGAGCAGTTTCTTCACGGCCCATTCTGCCAGGTGGATGCGCGCGCCGCGGCGATTGCTATCGTCGCCGGGGGCGCCGCAGACCTACGAATGCACAGCGTGCTCGAGGCCTGCGGCGCGCTGAGCGTGGCTAGAGTCGTGGTGGCTATGGCCGGAGCGGGGCTGGATGTCGAAGCCGAGCAGCGCGTGGAAGTCCCGGCGGCGGAGAAGTGGCTCTCTCCGCTGGTGCTGGTGGTTCCTTTGCAGCTCATTAGCTATTACGTAGCCCTGGATCGCGGCACGAACCCGGATAGCGGCCGCCAGCAAGAGGCCGATCACGCCAAAGCACAGAAAATATTTGCTTTGTAGTCCGCCCGGGTGGTCCTTTCATTCTCTGCACACGTTTAGACAAATTATCGACCCCCAAAAAGTGGGTTGGGATACGCTTTGCTGCATGACCGGAAGCCGTGCCGACGCCGGCGAGCTACTTCGGGCCTCCAAATGCCCTAGCGCGGTGTCTAATCAGGTGGAGAGCAGCCGATCGAGCACTCGGGAAATGTCTCGGGGTTGCGCCCGGAGTTTGCGAAAAGGAGTCGACGATGAACAGAGTGCTGAGCGTGTTCGGAATGTGCGCACTGCTCGTAGCGACCGCGGCGCTCGCGCAAGACAAAGCAACACCGCTTGCGAAATCGCCAAGCGCGACGGCGCGTGTTGCGGCGCACGCCGGAGACTCGAATACCGCGGCGCTGGAAGATGCCGCGGCTCCCGCGAGTACCTCGGCAGCAAAATTGCCGGTGCGACGCGTCGTGCTCTACAAAAATGGCGTCGGCTACTTTGAGCACCTCGGCCGCGTGCGCGGCAACGGAAGTCTGAGCATCGACTTCAACAGCGGGCAGCTCAACGACGTGCTGAAGTCGCTCACCGTGCTGGATCTGGGCGGCGGGCGCATCACCGGCGTCGATTACAATTCGGAAGAGCCACTGGCGCGGCGTCTGGGCGGGCTACGGCTGCCGTTGGGCGAGCAGACTACGCTGGTACAGTTTCTGGGCGCGTTGCGCGGCGCGCGGTTGGAAGTGCGCACCGGCAGCGGCACCATCACCGGGCGGCTGCTGAGCGTGGAGCACAAAACTCGCGCGACAAAAGATGGGCAGGTCATTCAGTACGACGAGATTTCGCTGGTTAGCGACGCGGGCGAAGTGCGCAGCGCGGAGCTCGGTCCGGCAACGAGCGTGCGCATCGTCGAGCGCGACCTGAACGCAGAAGTGGGGCGCTACATGGGCCTGGTGGCTTCCACGCGTCTGCAAGATGTGCGGCGCATGACCATATCCACCAGCGGTGCGGGCGACCGGCAGATTTACGTCAGTTACATCAGCGAAGTGCCGCTGTGGAAGACCACCTATCGCGTGGTGCTGCCGTCAAAAGCCGCGGCCAAGCCGCTGCTGCAGGGTTGGGCCATCGTCGATAACACCGTGGGAGAAGATTGGAATGGCGTGGAGCTTTCACTGGTGGCTGGGGCGCCGCAGTCGTTCATTCAGCAACTCTCGCAGCCATACTACGGCCGCCGGCCGGTGGTGCCTCTGCCGGAAAGTGTGCAGCTCACGCCGCAGACGCATTCGGCTACGCTGATTCCGGGCCACGGAAAGCTCAGCGGCAAGGTGACGGATTCGAGCGGCGCGGCAGTTTCCGGCGCGACGGTGCGCGCGTACGACGAAAATAACAATGTGGTGGCGACTGCCAGCACGGATGAGGAGGGTCAGTACAGCTTCCAGAGTCTTTCCGCCGGGAATTATCGGGTCGAAGTGGAACAGACTGGCTTTAAGAAATACGTCGCCGATAACATTAGTATTTCAGGGGGGGAAGAGAGCAAACACGAAGCGGAGCTCGCGATGGGAGCCTCGTCCCAGTCGACTGAGATCAGCGCTGAGGCGGTAATGGCTCTTCCGGCGGCACCGATGACCAAATCGAAGCGCGGCGCTTCGGGTGGCATTATGGGAGGATTGTTGAGTGACGCGAGGTCCGACATGATGCCGGTGAACGCGGCGACGATTGCATCCGCGCGCGCGGCGGAGCAGGCTGCGGCGCAGGCGCGGGAGCTGGGCGATCTGTTCGAATACAAGCTGAAGCAGCCGGTGACCATTCGCAAGAATCAGTCGGCTTTGGTGCCCATTCTGCAATCGGAAATTGGCGCGGAAAAAGTTTCTCTATGGAATGAAGGCTCGGGGACGCCGCGGCCGCTGCGCGCGCTGTGGATCACCAACTCCAGCGGGCTGACGCTTGATGGCGGCAGCTTCAGCGTGCTGGAAGACGAGACGTTCTCCGGAGAAGGATTGCTCGACGCCATCAAGCCCGGCGAAAAGCGGCTGCTCTCCTATGCCGCCGACCTCGGCGTGCGCATCGAGGGCCGCAGCGAGAACCAGTCGCAGCCAGTGACGCGTGTGCAGATCACCCACGGAGTATTGATTCAGCACAGCGAGCTGCGCGAGAAAAAGATTTACACCGTGCGCAACGAAGACACGACCGCGCGCACCGTGGTCATCGAGCACCCACGGCGCACCGATTACAAACTGGCGCCGGGACTCGAGCCCGCGGAGACGGTCGCGGGGTTCTACCGGTACCGGCTGGTCGTGGAGCCGAAGAAAACGGCGGAGCTGGCGGTGGAGGAAGTGCGGCAGCTCGATACACGCTACGCGCTGACCAACCTGACCGACGACCAGATTTCATTTTTCTTGCAGCAGAAAACCATCAATCCGGAAGTGGAGCAGGCGCTGCGGCGGATCGTGGCGCAGAAAAACGTCATCGCCGGCATCGACGCGGAAATACGCGCGCGCGACGCGGAGACGCAACGCATCTTTGCCGATCAACAGCGGCTGCGCGAAAATATGAAGGCGCTCAAAGGAACCGCGGAAGAGAAGGCGCTGCTGCTGCGCTACACCAGGCAACTCGACGAACAGGAAAGCCGCCTGGAGGCGCTGCGCCAGGAACATACTGCCCTGGAACAGAAAAAGCTGCAGGCGCAGGCAGAGCTGAATAAAATGATCGAGCAATTGTCGGTAGACTCGGCGCTGTGAACCGATGGTCACTGCATTCGGGATGAGGGCAGGATGAGGCCATTTATAAGGGTAGACAGTTGATGGAAAAAAACAGGACGTCGCTTGGGCGGGGAGCTCTCCGCCCGGCGTATTGGCTGCTGCTGTTGATTCTCGCCGGCTTTTTGCTGGCGGCGTACCTTCACCGCGGCGAAATTCTGGCTCTGGCGCAAGGGCGAGGACGGCACGCGGCGGCGGTTGGGTCTATCTCCGGCACGGTTACCGGCGCGGGCGGAACGCCGGTGGCCGGCGCGCGTGTGCTTGCGCAGACTTCTGATGGCCGGGCGCCGCGCGCGACCACAACGGACGCGGAGGGACGTTTTCACTTCAGCGGTTTGCGGGTAGCTCCCTACGATCTGCGCGTTCGCGCAAATCAAACCTGGTCGGAGTGGACGCGCAACGTTCCAGTTCGCGCGAACGCGGAGTCCACGGTCAAACTGAGCATCCCCTCGAACGGCGCCTCGCCAGGCAAGCCAGTGAAGCCAAAATCGCCGGCAGCGAAAATACCTCCTGCTGATAGTAAGGAAGCGAGTGGAAGAACACATGCCCCGAGTGAGTGAGTGGGTGAAATGCAGGGATTCCTCACTGCGTTGGGCGGGTCATGCTGTGGCGCGGCTGTGGCTCCTCGCGGCTTGCGCCGTGTTTGCCGTGCCGGTTCGCGCTGCCGAGCTGCGCCCGGAAACCATCGCCGCCTTTGATCGCTACATCGTTGCGAATGATGTGCGCTTCGAGCGGGAGAGCAAACACGGGCCATTCTTGTGGGTGGAAGGACAGCCGCCCGAAAACCGCAAGGCGCTTTACGAGCAGCTGCGGCGCGGCGAAACGGTAATCAACCGCGTGCCGGTGGAAATCGGCGGCGAGGCTCTGGATGTTCCCGATGGCATCATCCACCATTGGGTGGGGGTGGTGTTCATTCCCGGAGCGACGCTGCGGCAGACGCTGCGCCTGCTGCAAGACTACGATAACCACGCCAAGTATTACGCGCCCGACGTCAAGCGTTCGAAACTGCTCGAACACAAAGGTAATTTCTTCCGTTGCTACCTGCGCTTCTACAAAAAAAAGGTGTTCGCCGTGGTGCTGGATACGGAGCACGAAGCGGTTTACGAAACTCTCAGCGCGGTGCGCGCGGTCAGCCACTCCCACACTACACGCGTGAACGAAGTGGAAAACTACGGCCAAGCGGATGAGCGCCTGAAACCCGAAGGCCAGGACGGCGGATTTCTATGGAAGCTCAATACCTACTGGCGCATAGAGCAGAAGGATGGCGGCGTCTATCTGCAGTGCGAAGGAATCACGCTGACGCGCGATATTCCCCTGCTGGTGAAGCCGCTGATCGGGCCTTACGTCACCAGCGTGCCCAGGGAGTCGCTGCTCAACACTCTGGGAAATACGCGCAAGGCTTTGCTGCATCCGACCGCCGCGCCGTGAGGTTGCGTGTGCCGGCTCCTGGCGCACGCGAAGGAGTAAAAATGTTCAAGACGGATCTGCTGGCGGGGCGCACTATTTTAATTACCGGCGGTGGCACGGGTCTGGGCCGCGCGATGGCGCTGCGGCTGGCGGGGCTGGGCGCCAAGCTATTTGTGGCCGGACGCCGCGAAGGACCGCTCACGGAAACCTGCCAGACCATTCGCAAGGCCGGCGGCACGGCGGCATCCGCCACCTGCGACGTGCGCGATTTTGGCGCGGTTGAAAAAATGATAGAGGCCGCGGAGCAAGCAGTGGGAAGGGTGGACACTCTGGTCAATAACGCGGCCGGCAATTTCATCGCGCGGACCGAAAAACTCTCGCCGAATGCGTTTCGCGCAGTCACCGGCATCGTGCTCGACGGCACGTTTCACTGCACACTGGCGCTGGGGCGGAAATGGATCGCCGCCGCGCAGCCCGGAAATATCCTCAACATCGTCACCAGCTACGCGGCTTCGGGGTCCGGCTCGGGCTTTGTGGTGCCATCGGCTTGCGCCAAGGCGGGCGTGCTGGCATTGACGCGCTCGCTCGCGGTGGAATGGGCGCGGCACCGCATCCGCGTCAATGCCATTGCGCCGGGGCCATTCCCTACCGAGGGAGCGTGGTCGCGCCTGATGCCTTCGGCAGAATACGAGAAGCGCGCTAAAGATTCGCATCCCATGAAGCGCTTTGGACGCCAGGAGGAACTGGCCGATCTGGCGGCGTTCCTGCTCAGCGAGCAGGCTGGATACATCAACGGCGAATGCGTGGTCATCGATGGCGGCCTGTGGCTAAAGGGCGCGGGCGAGTTCAACGATCTCGCGGATCTGCCTGATGCTGCCTGGGAAATGCTGGAGCAAGCGAGAAAACGTTCGCAGTAAAGCGCGTGCTATGATCTGCCGAAAGATCAAGCAGGAGCCGTGAGGAAACGCGAATGAACCCGAACATCTCATTTTGGCGGCTCCGTGCGCGACGCAGGCACGCGGGCTTTTCGCTGATCGAAGTGCTGATCGTGGTGGCGATTATCCTGATTATTGCCGCTATCGGCATTCCCCAGTATTTGAAGTCGAGGATGTTGGCCAACGAATCTTCCGCGGTCAGTTCGATCAGGGCGCTGTGCACGGCTAACGTGCTTTACGAAAGGAATTATCAAAATGGCTACGCGCCAACGCTTCCCGCGCTTGGCCCGCCGGCCGGCGGTGGTGCGCCGAGTGCCGCAAGTGCCGATGTGCTGGATCCGCTCGTTGCCGGCGGAATCAAGTCAGGCTATCAGTTCACGTATGCGCAGACGGGCGGCGGCTCGGGTTTCGTAGCGCACGCCAACCCGATCAGCCCTGCGCAGACGGGAAATCGGTTTTTTTACGTCGATCAGAGTATGGTGATTCGCTTCGAGACTGTCGGCCCTGCCACGGTTGCTTCGCCGCCAGTTCAGTAGAGATGGCAGTCTCCCCGTTAGTATCCCGCAATAATCATCGATCGCTTAATTGACATACTTCAGTAAGTCACTCATAATAGAGGTGTAACGAGTTGAAGGAGGTCGATTGTGCAAACGGTCACGGTTTCCCCGAAGTTTCAAATTGTGATTCCAAAAGCAGTTCGAGAAAAGATGAATTTGAAAGCCGGCCAAAAGCTTTTCATTTATGAAGTGGATGGCAGCATTCGAGTTGAGCCGCCGCGTTCGGTGAGGGAACTGCGAGGAATTGCGAAAGGCATTCGCTGGGAAGAAGCGGACCGTGATCACACCGACCGACACTGAGCTTTTCCTGGTGGATTCATCCGGCTGGATCGAATATCTCGGGGATGGCCCCAAAGCCGGGGCATTCGCCCCTTTCTTAGAGAGCGAAGAAAATGCCGTACTGCCAACGATCGTAGTACATGAAGTGTTTAAAAAGCTGTACAGAGAAAGAGGCGCGATCAGTGCCGATCATTTTCTTTCGTACGCATTTCGAACGAGAATCGTAAGCTTGGATGTAAGTCTTGCATTGGAGAGCGCTCGGATAGGATTGCAATTGGGCCTCTCACTCGCAGATTCCATTATTTACGCCACCGCAAAAGCTTTGCGAGCACGACTGATCACCTGCGATACTGATTTCAAGGGGCTTCCCGCGGTTACCGTTCTTTAGGGCGGCTTGATTCCGCCGGAACCTGCCAGTAAGCTACCAAGTTCACCGCCCGGCAAGGATCTAAGGATAACTTTCTATGGAAACGATACAGGTGACTCTGCCCAATGGCGCGACGCGCGAGGTGCCGCGCGGGACCACTGCGGGGGAGGTCGCGCGGCAAATCTCCAACTCCCTGGCGCGCGAAGCGCTGGTGGCGCGAGTGCGCCCGGCAGGGAGCGACGCCGCGGAGGGCGAGCTCATCGATTTGGCGCGACCGCTTGAAGGGGACGTGCGCCTGGAAATCCTGACGCAGAAAGACCCCGCCGCGCTATACGTGTTCCGCCATTCCGCCGCGCACCTGCTGGCTGCGGCAGTGCTGGAGCTTTTCCCGGAAGTGAAACTCGGCATCGGCCCGCCTACGGACAATGGATTCTTCTACGAATTCTTGCGCGCGCAGCCTTTCACGCCGGAAGATTTGACGCGCATCGAGAAGAAAATGCACGAGCTCGCTTCGCAAGACTTGAAGAACGAGCGCAAGATGCTGCCCAAACCGGAAGCGCTGGAGCTTTACAAGAAATGGGAGCAGGGCTTCAAGTGCGAACTGGTGGAAGAGAAAGCGGTGGAGCCGATGGTGTCCTTTTACACCACCGGAAAATTCATCGACTTCTGCCGAGGACCGCATATCCCTTCGACCAAGCGGATCACCGCGTTCAAGCTGATGAGCGTCGCCGGGGCTTACTGGAAAGGTCAGGAAGGCAACGCGCAGCTGCAGCGCATTTACGGCGCGTGTTTCTACTCGCAGCAGGAGCTGGACGAATATCTGCACCGCGTGGAGGAGGCCAAGCGCCGCGACCATCGCGTGCTCGGCCCGCAGCTCGATCTATTCAGTATTCAGGAGGAAGCCGGTCCGGGGCTGATCTTCTGGCATCCCAAAGGCGGCCTGGTGCGCAAGCTGATGGAAGACTGGCTGCGCGACGAGCTACTGCGCCGCGGCTACGATCTGGTGTTCACGCCCCACGTGATGAAACTGGACCTGTGGAAGACCAGCGGGCACACGAATTTTTACAGCGAGAACATGTTCAGTCCCATCGAGGTGGAAAAAGCGGACTACCAGCTCAAGCCCATGAACTGCCCGGGGCACATCCTGATTTACAAAACTCGCCTGCGCAGCTATCGCGAGCTGCCCGTGCGCCTGGCCGAGCTGGGCACGGTGTACCGCTACGAGCGTTCCGGAGTGCTGCACGGGCTGCTGCGCGTGCGCGGATTCACGCAGGACGACGCGCACATTTTCTGTATGCCGTCACAGATCGAAAGCGAAGTGGAAGCGTGCATCGATTTCGCGTTCGCGGTGATGCGCACCTTTGGCTTTTCGAGCTACGCGGTAGAACTCTCCGATTGGGACGCCACGCATCCGGAAAATTATGCCGGCAGACCGGAAGACTGGCAGCGTGCCACCGTCGCGCTGGAAAACACTCTCACGCGCATGAACATTCCCTTCCAGCGCATGGAAGGAGAGGCGGCGTTTTACGGGCCGAAGATCGACGTCAAATTAATTGACGCCATCGGACGGCCGTGGCAGCTCACCACCGTGCAATTCGATTTTAATCTGCCGTCGCGTTTTGGCCTTGAATACGTTGGGGAGGATGGCGCCCGGCACCAGCCGCTGATGGTGCATCGCGCGCTGCTGGGCTCGGTGGAGCGGTTCTTTGGGATCCTGGTGGAGCACTACGCCGGCGCTTTTCCCGCGTGGCTCGCGCCCGTGCAGGTAAGCGTGTTGCCGGTCAGCAACAAATTTGAGGAATATGCCAAGCAGGTGAAAGCCAAGCTCATCGCCGCGGGTTTCCGCGCGCACCTCGATGACCGCAATGAAAAACTGCAGGCTCGGATCCGCGACGCCCAGCTCGAGAAAATTCCTTACATGCTGATCGTGGGCGGCCAGGAAGTGGACGCCGGCACCGTGGCTGTGCGCCACCGCACCAAGGGCGACCTCGGCGCGCGTCCTCTTGACCAGTTCCTCGTTGACCTGCGCCACGACGTGGAAACCCGTGCCACGAACTAAG
>JAAFGT010000061.1:8926-23474 GCA_010365215.1 Acidipila sp.
CCGCCGCTGGAGACGATTACGCCTCCAATTTCCCCGGCAATTGCCTCGGCGATTTCCTTGCCCATTTCCTTAAACGAAGAGCGCCTGGCGGAGGCGGTGGCCTATCTTTCCGGGCGCGACCCGCACCTGGCCATACTTTTCAAGAAGTGGGGCGCGCCGCCGATGTGGCCGCGCGAGCCGGGATTTCACACGCTGGTCTATTTGATTCTCGAGCAGCAGGTGTCGCTCGCGTCGGCAAAGGCTACTTACGATCGATTGCTGGCTAGAGTCGGGGGGCCGCTGGTTCCCGAACGATTTCTCAAGCTGCATGCTCGCACGCTGAAGAAAATCGGATTCAGCCGGCAGAAGGCGCTCTACTGCCGCTTGCTGGCCGATTCGGTGCACAAAGGCACTCTCAACCTGGAATCCATCCACGCTATGGACGACGAGGCAGCGCGCGCCACACTAACCAGCGTTAAGGGAATCGGCCCGTGGACCGCCGACGTATATCTGTTGATGGTGCTGCAACGCCCCGACGTATGGCCGGTGGGTGATCTGGCGCTGCAGAAAGCGGCGAGGCATGTGAAACAACTTCGAAAACATCCTTCCGCAACGAAGCTCGAAAAAATCGGGGAGGCTTGGAGGCCGTGGCGCGCCGTAGCCGCAAGAATGCTGTGGCATGATTATTTGAGCCGCGCGGCAGAAGCTCGCAACACCGGCAAACGTGTAAAACCCAAAGCTGCGAGAAAATCTTCCAAAGCGAACCGCAAGAAGAAATGAGCAGGTGGGCCGCACGTGGGAGGCGGGTGCCAGTGGACGGGCACGTGGGCAGGCGGGGATAGCGGCCTGGGCGCGTTCGCAGGCTTTCCTTCCCGGGCATCCAGATAACTCCTTTGGTCATGCTATACTTCCGGCTTCGCTCCGTAGGGGTGTCTCCGGCGCGGCCGCGCCTGGGAATTTGATTCAAGTTTCCTGAAAGCGGTCGAATTCCCGGGGAGAATCGTCTCCAGGCAGTCTGCGGAGCAGCAACGGAACTTTATTTTCAGCAGGGAGGTACACGCTCACGGATCGCAGCTACCGCGTAAATGAACGGATTCGCGTTCGCGAAATACGAGTGATTGACGGCGATGGCAGCCAGCTCGGCGTCATGCAACCGCACGAAGCCTTAAAAAAGGCTCGCGACCAGGGGCTCGACCTGGTGGAGATTTCGCCCTCGGCCGTCCCGCCGGTGTGCAAGATCATGGACTTCGGCAAGTTCCGCTACGAAGAAAACAAGAAAGAGCACGAGCAGCGGAAGCATCACAAAGCCGGGCAGATCAAGGAAGTAAAATTCCGGCCCACCACCGCCGAGCACGATTGGCAGGTGCGCAAAAACCGCATTCTGGATTTTCTGACTCACGGCTACAAGGTGAAGGCCATGGTCTTCCACCGCGGCCGCGAGATGGCGCACCCCGAAGTGGCCCGGGAAAAAATGAAGCGGCTGCTGAATGACAAGGACATCATCGCGCTGGGGCAGGTGGAATCCACGCCGCGCATGGAAGCGAATATCCTGCTGGCGGTAATCGCGCCGAAGAAAGGCGTGCCGGAGCCGCGGGCCAAGGGCGCGCGCGAAACAGAAACGGGAGGATCGGGTGGCCAAGAAGCTAAAGCGTAAGACCCATCGTGGCGCGGCGAAACGGTTCAAGGTAACCGCCACGGGAAAAATTGTGCGTTCGCACTCGGGCAAGCGCCACCTGATGGGAGCCAAGCCGCCCAAGCGCATGCGCCGGCTGAAAAAGCTGGCCATGGTGAGCAAGGCCGACGCCAAGAACGTGAAGTTCATGCTGCCGTACGCGTAGAAGCTTTACGCCGGCAACCGGCGAGATGTATTCGCGGCTGCAAGTTTCCAGAAACACCAAGCTGTGCCAGGCAGCGCTCACCCCACCACGGCGGGCCTGCCGGCCAGCGTGTCCCGGTTCGCAAGGGCCAACCGCTCATGCGGCGCGGTTTCGAGCAATCGTCGAAGCCAAGCTGCGAGCTTCCAAACCGCCGTGGAGACCGAAGGGAAGAGCACGCCAGCTGGTGCTTGGGGAATCGCTGGCGAATTCCGGCGAATCATTTGCCGGACGCTCTTTCGTATCGCCTCTCCACCAGGAGAAAATAAAATGGCACGAGTTAAACGCGGGACGAAACGGCGCGCGCGCCGCAAGAAGTATTTGCGCAGGACGAAGGGCTTCTTCCTGACCAAGAGCAAGCTGTACCAGTCCGCGCAGGAGGCGGCGATCCGCGCCGAGCGCTATGCCTATCGCGACCGCCGCAACCGCAAGCGCACTTTCCGCACGCTGTGGATTCAGCGCATCGGCGCGGCCGCGCGCAACAACGGCGTTACCTACAGCATGCTGATGAACGGCCTGAAGAAAGCCGGCGTGACCATCGACCGTAAGGTGTTGGCGGATATGGCGGTGACCGATGCCGCGGCGTTTACGATGCTGGCCGAGCAGGCCAGGAAAGCATTGCCGCCGCCACCTGCTGCCAAGCCGCGCGCGAAAGCGAAATAGCGAGCGGGCCAAGCGCGCCTCCACGAAGCCGCCGCTATATGTATCTGCGGTCGAGAAGGGCCCGCCTGTTGCTTGACTATTGATTGATGACCAGCGATCCAACCCGCCAGACGCTCGACGCGCTCGGCATCCGGAGCGAGGCGGCAGTGCTCGCGTTGTTCGCAGATATGCGCGCGCGATTTGAGCAGGACGCGGTTTCCAAAACCGATTTGGACGAGGTGGCCTGGACTACGCTGCGCAACGCGTGGCTTGGACGCGCGTCGGGAATAATTGCCGGCATCACCGAGAACTGGCTGAAGCCCGCACCGCCGGATCTAAAGCGCGTGGTCGGGAAGGCGCTGAACGAATTGAAGGCGCGAGTGGAAGGCGCGCTGGAAGAGCTGCGTGTTCGAATGGAGGCCGCGGCCGAGCGGCGCGCGGCGGCTTCAGGAAAAACAGACCTGAGTCTCCCAGGCGTGCCGCGCGTGCTGGGCGCCAAGCACCCTATCCGGCAGACCTTCGAGGAGCTGGAGAAGATTTTTCTTTCCATCGGGTTCACCGTGGCCGAGGGGCCGGAAATCGAAACGCCCTACTACAACTTCGAAGCGCTCAACATTCCGGAACATCATCCCGCGCGCGATACCATGGACACGTTTTATCTGGACCTGCCGGCGACGGCGGGCGGACCTCCGGGCGCGCCGGGGCTGCTGCTGCGCACGCACACTTCTCCGGTGCAGGCGCGCACCATGGAAAAACAGCAACCGCCGGTGCGCATCGTGGTGCCGGGAAAAGTTTATCGTCGCGATAATCCCGACGCTACGCACTCCTTCATGTTCCACCAGATGGAATGCCTGGCGGTGGATACCGACATCACCTTTTGCGACTTCAAGGGTACGGTCGACTATTTCGTGAAGGAGTTCTTCGGCCCCAAAGTGAAGACGCGCCTGCGCCCCAGTTATTTCCCGTTTACCGAGCCGTCGGCGGAAGTGGATGCCACCTGCCACATCTGCGACGGCAAGGGCTGCCGGGTGTGCAAATTTTCCGGCTGGATCGAAATGTTCGGCGCGGGAATGGTGGACCCGGCGGTTTATGGCTTTGCGAATTACGACGCAAAAAAATATTCCGGCTTCGCTTTCGGCGTGGGCGTCGATCGTTTCGCGTTTCTCAAGTACGGTATTGACGATTTGCAGCTCTTTTTCCAGAACGATGTGCGCTTTCTGCGGCAGTTCCGGTAGTCGTAAACAATTTACGAGCGATGAAAATTCTTTACAACTGGTTGAAAGAGTTTGTGGATGCCGGGACGATCCCCGCGAAGGACCTCGCTTCGCGGCTTTCCTTCGCCGGCGTGGCCATTGACGCGGTGGAACAGACCCTGGCGGGCGAGCTGCTCGATGCGGAGATCACTACGAACCGCCCGGACCTGCTGGGCCATTACGGGGTGGCGCGGGAAGTGGCGGCGATTTTGCGCGCGAGGTCCAGCGTAACCTCCGGCACAAGCTCCGGTACGACTTCCGGCACCACGCTGAAACCCGTCGAGCCGAAGCTGCACGAAGCGGCGGAAAAAGCTGAGTCCGCGATTCAAGTTGAAATTGCCTGCCCGGAGCTTTGCGGCCGCTACACGGCCAGAGTGCTTCGCGGCGTGAAGGTAGGGCCTTCGCCCGAGTGGCTGCGCCAGCGCCTGGCGGCGATTGGCCAGACGTCGATCAACAATGTTGTGGACGCGACCAACTACGTGATGTTCGAGCTGGGCCATGCGCTGCACGCTTTTGATCTGGACGCCATCGCGGAACACACGCTGGTGATCCGGCGAGCGCAAGCGGGAGAAAAGCTGCGCACGCTGGACGGCGTGGAGCGAGCGCTGCGGCCGGACATGTGCGTGATCGCGGATGCCAGGCGAGCGGTGGGCATCGGCGGCGTGATGGGCGGCGCGGATAGCGAGATCACTTCGGCGACCCGCAATATCCTGCTGGAGTGTGCGTGGTTCGATCCCATCTCCATCCGCCGCACCTCCAAGGCGCTCAACCTGCGCACCGAAGCGTCCACGCGCTTCGAACGCCGCGCCGATCCGGAGATGGCCGAGTTGGCTTCGCGGCGCTGTGCCGAGCTGATCCAGCAGCTTGGCGGCGGAGAAGTGGCCGCGGGAGTGGTGGATCTCTATCCGGGACGCGCAGCAATTTCGCCCGGCGCGACTTCGTCCATCGAGCTCACCCGGCGCGAACTGCTGCGCATCATGGGCGCGGACGTTCCCGACGGCGAAATCGAATCCATCCTGCGCGCGCTGGGGTTTGCGCCGGCGCGGACGGATGCGAACCGCGGCAGCCGCGATTCGCTGGTGGCGGCATGGAAGTGCGCCAGGCCGAGCTGGCGCGAAGATGTGAAGCGGGAAATTGATCTGGTGGAAGAGGTCGCGCGGCATTACGGCTTCGATAAGTTTCCGGCACGCCTGCCGGCGGCAACACAACCGGCGGCGCGGATGCCGCACGCTGCGGCGCAGGACGCTCTGCTCGAACGCCTGCTGGCGCTGGGCTACGAAGAGATCATCACCATTCCGTTAGTGGATGAAAAATTGGACGCGCAGTTCCGCGCCGCGGGGCTTTCTCCGGCGAGGATTGCCAATCCCCTGGCCGAAGATGCCGGAGTATTGCGCACCTCCGGAGCGGTGAATATGCTGCGCACGCTCGAGTGGAACCTCAACCGCGGCCAGCGAAACTTGCGGCTGTTTGAAATTGGCCGGGCATATTCCGTTCGCGGAACCGAGCCGCGGGAGCAGCGGATTCTTACTTTGGGATTAACCGGGCAGGTGCGCGAAAAAAATATCTACGAGCCCGCGCGTCCGGCGGCGCTGGAAGACTTGAAAGGCGACCTGGAAGCTCTAGGCGAACTTTTTGGCGGTTTTGATATGCATCCCGCAGAAGCCGGATGGCTGCAAGCAGCGCGTGCCGCCCGGATCGTGCGTCCCGGCGCGAGTTTGGGCAGGGACGCAAGCGGTGACGCAGGCGCGGACGGCGGCGGGGACGTAGGAATCGCAGGACAGCTCGCCCGCCGGCTGGCGGAAGAGTTCAAGCTGCGGCAGGACGTATATCTGGCGGAGCTGGCGCTCGAGCCGCTCTACGACGCGTTTGCCGCCAAGCGCGCGGCGATTCATTATCAGCCTTTGCCTCGGTTCCCGGCGGTGGAGCGCGACTTCTCGCTGCTGCTCGACGACGGCGTTACGTTTGGGCGCGTGGCGGAGATTGTGCGCGGGCTGGCAATTGCCGAAGTCGAAGGCGTCCACGCCGTGGATCTTTTCCGAGGGGGCCAGATTCCCGCGGGAAAATATTCGCTGTTGCTCCGCGTCACGTTTCAGAGCCGCCAGACGACGCTTACCGAAGCGCAGGTCAGCGATTTTTCCGCGCGCATTGTGTCGGCGCTCACGGCTAAGGTTGGCGCCGCGCTACGCTCGGCCTGACTCTGGAGCTGCCCAGAGCTGGAATTTCTACGCTTGCCTCGCGCACCTCGCGGGCTGAGAATGGTGCAGGGCCCAGCGGGAGGAGAGGGACGTGAGCCATACAGTGACCGTAGTCATTTTCGATCAGACTTACCACCTGCGCGGCGAGCTCGACCAGACGCAGGCCGATACGCTGGCGCAGTTTGTGGACGGGAAGATGCGCGCCATTGCGGAGAGCACGCGCACGGTGGACTCCATGCGCGTGGCGGTGCTGGCGGCGCTGCACATGGCTGCGGAACTTTTCGAGCTGCGCGCCAGGCATCGCACGCTGGAAGGCGAAATTCGCGAGCGCGCCGAGCGTGCGCTGACGCTGGTGGATCGCGCGTTCGAGAAAACCGCCTAGCCCTGCCGTCAAGCGACCGGGCGGATAACCCGATGTTCCTGGAACGCATCCATCGTATCTCGTAAGAAATTCAAGTAGAATGAGCGAGTCTGGCAATAGCCGGCCATGGGTAAAGACAGGACAGCTCGGTTCCGCATAGTTCCTCTGGCGCTGCTGGCGCTGCTGTTGATTGCAGCGTCTGCCGGCAGCATCCTGCACCACCACGACCGCTCGGAATTCAAATGCCAGGTCTGTCATCTGGGACATCAGGCCGCCGAACCGGCTTCAGCAAAGCAGCATCTCCCGGCGCCGGACCGTGTGGAGAAGCTTTTCTCGTCGCAAGATCCGATTGCCCGCCCGGGGCCAGCGTTCCGCCGCAGTCCTTCTCGCGCTCCTCCTTCCGCTTAATCTCCTAAAGCCCGTAATCCCGCGGGTAGTATTCCATCCCTGGCCGAATCGTGCTGCACGCCACCGCTGGATTTTACTTTCCCGCTATTCCCCATCTGCCGCCGCAGGATTGGCGGGCGCAACGCGTTGGAAGCCAGCGAATCGGGGACGCTAATTCAAACAGGTGTCCACTCCGCTGGGCATAGTGAGGTATAGAAATGGCTCCGGAAAAGCTGTTACTGGTTTCTTTAGCAGATCGTCAACGCGACCGGGGTACCCCATGGAGGGCGGCCGGTTTGCTAAATTGCGGCAGCGTGCGGATCGCCGCGCTCGTTTCACTGCTGTTGTGCGGGCTGCCCACGGCAGGGCAGAGCCTGGCGCCAGGGCAGAGCCCCGTGCGGCTGAGGCTCGACCAGGCCATTCAGATGGCCATCGAGCATAACCATGCTCTGAAGGCCACGCGCACGCAGATTGCGCAAAGCCAAGCTCAGGAGATTACCGCGGGCCTGCGCCCCAACCCGGTGCTCACCTTCGACTCGCAGTTTGTGCCCATTTTCAGCCCGAGCACTTTTTCGGCAGACGCCTTGAACCAGATCCAACAGTTTGACGTGGGCGTAGGCTACCTTTTCGAGCGCGGACGAAAACGTCAGCATCGGCTGGAGGCGGCAAAGGACCAGAGCGCGGTAACGCGCTCGCAGGTGGCCGACGCCGAGCGCGCGCTGGCTCTCAGTGTCGCGGCGCAGTTCATCGGCGCGCTGCTGGCCGAATCGAATCTTCAGTTCGCGGAGCTGGCGCTGAAGAGCTTCCAGCAAACCGCGGACATCAGCAACGAGCGCCAACGCGCCGGCGACATCAGCGAAGGCGACCTGCTTAAAATCAAGCTGCAGTCTTTGCAATTTCAGACCGACCTTTCTGCGGCGCGTCTGGCCAGAGTTCAGGCGCTGGCCGGACTGCGTCAACTGGTGGGCTACGAATCGGTTCCGGCAAATTTCGACGTCGAGGGAGAGCTGGTCTACCAGCCTTTGCAACTGAACCGCGACGACCTGCAGGCTCTGGCGCTGCGCCAGCGGCCCGATTTTCTGGCGGCCGACCGCGCCGTAATCGCGGCACAGAGCCAGCACACACTCGCCCAAGCCAATGCCAAGCGCGATTTGAATGCCGCCTTCAACTACTCGCACGTCTCCGGAACCAGCTCGGGAAGTTTCTTCCTCAACATCGAAATCCCCATCTTCAATCGCAACCAGGGGGAGATCGCGCGCACCGGTTTTGTAGTCGACCAGTTTCAGGAAACGCGGAACGAGTCTTCGCAGCAGGTGCTCACCGACGTGGTCAACGCCTACGAAGCCGTGCGCACGGATGCCCAGGTGGCCGAGCTGTATACCGGCGGCTACCTGAAACAGGCGCAGGATTCGCGCGACATCAGCGAATACGCCTATAAGCACGGTGCCGCCAGCCTGCTCGATTTCCTCGATGCCGAACGCAACTATCGCTTGAATCAAATTGCCTACCGCCAGTCGCTCGCCGCCTACCTGTTGGCGCTCGAGCAACTGCGCGCTGCAGTGGGAACGCGGAGCCTGCCATGAAGCGGACCAATTTTTTTAAGAATGCAAAGCCATGGCCCACCGGCGTGCATGGCGGAAAAACCCTCGCGGTTGCCGCTAGCGCGCTAGCTCTGCTGCTCGCGGGATGCAGCAAGGAAAAATTCACCGGCGAAGACAAGATGACGTCGTATTCGGCGTCGCAGGGTCACGGCGATCCGGCGCAACTCTTCACCGTGCCGCCCGAGCAGATGTCTCATCTGCAAATCGTCACACTGGTGCCGGGGAAGACGCAGCGCATTTTGCGGCTGACCGGCGCCGTGGCTTACAACGGCTTCAAGACCACTCCGGTGATCACCGCCGTGGGCGGCCCGGTGGCGCGCATCCTGGTGGTTCCCGGCGACAGTGTGCGCGCCGGACAGCCGCTGCTGTATGTGCACAGTCCCGATTTCGCGCTGCTGCGCTCGGGTTTCCTCAAGACCCGCCAAGCCTATCATCTGGCCGATAAAAATTACTCCCGGGCACAGGATCTCTACGCTCATAAAGCCATTGCCGAGCGCGACCTGTTGCAGGCGGAGTCCGATCGCAATCAGGCCAAGGCCGACATGGACGCCAATGAACAAACTTTGCGCATTCTCGGAGTTCCCAATCCCGAGGAGCTGGCGCAAGGGACTGCATCACCCGAAATTCCGCTGCGTGCGCCGCAGTCCGGCGAAATCGTTGAACGTCTGGTGGCGCCAGGGCAGCTCCTGCAGGCCGGCGTCACCCAAACGTTTACGATCTCCGACACCAGTTCCGTGTGGGTGCTGGTGAACGTGTATCAGAACGATATGGCTTACGTTCACCCCGGCGACCAGGTGACCCTCGAGACGGACGCCTATCCAGACGTCTTTCACGGCAAAATTTCCTACATTGCCCCGGCGCTCGACCCCAATACGCGCACGCTGCAGGCGCGCATCGTCACTGATAACCCCGGGCGAAAACTCAAGCGCGATATGTACATCACCGCCACCGTGCGCGCCGGCGTGGAAACCAATACGCTGTCCGTCCCTGACGCCGCCATCCTCCGCGATACCGAGAACAAGCCCTTCGTCTACGTAGCCAGCGGCGAGAATCAGTTTGGGCGCCGCCTGGTGACCGTCGGCTCCAGCCAGGATGGAAAAACGGAAATTTTGACCGGCGTCAAAGCCGGCGAGCGCGTGGTCGGCGACGGCAGTCTGTTCCTGCAATTCGCGAATTCGCTACAGCACTAGGAGAAGAGGCCCGGCCGCTATGGTTCATCGAATCGTACAGTTCGCGTTGCAACAGCGCTTCCTGGTGCTGATGCTGACCATCTTTCTGGTGGTGGCCGGCGTAATCTCGTTCCAGCGGCTGCCCGTGGACGCTTATCCCGACCTCTCTCCGCCTATGGTGGAGATCATCACGCAGTGGCCGGGCCACGCGGCGGAAGAGGTGGAGCGCCTGGTGTCGCTGCCCATCGAATTGCAGATGAACGGCGTACCGAAGTTGGAGGTGACGCGCTCTATCTCCCTCTACGGTCTTTCCGATGTCCGCCTGACATTTGAGGAAAATACCGACAGCTACTTTGCACGGCAGGTGGTGTTTGAGCGTTTGTCGCAGGCCGCAGTGCCCACGGGCGTCGTGCCCTCTCTGGCGCCTCTTTTCAGCCCCAGTAACCTGGTCTACCGCTACGTGCTGGATAGCCCCGACCGCACGCCGCAGGAGCTAAAGACCTACGAAGACTGGGTGGTGCAGCGCGCCTATAAATCCGTGCCGGGCGTGGCCGACGATTCCGGATTTGGCGGCACGGTGATGCAGTATCAGGTGCTGCTCGATCCCGCGCGCATTTATGGTTATCACCTCACCGTGCCGCAGGTCATTAACGCGCTGGCGGCCAACAATTCCAACGCTGGCGGCGGATTCTATTCGCAAGGCGGACAGTTTTATTACGTGCGCGGCCTGGGGCTGGTGCGCAACACCGAAGATATCGGCAACATCATCGCCGGAAGCTTTAACGGCGTGCCCGTGCGCATCAAGGAAATCGGCCAGGTGACCATCGGCCACGCACCGCGTCTGGGCGAGTTCGGATTTCAGGATAACGACGACGCCGTCGAGGGCGTGATCCTCATGCGCCGCGGCGAGCAGACGCAAAACGTCCTGAAAGGCGTGGAACAAAAGACGGAAGAGCTGAACCACCACATTCTGCCGCCCGACATCAAGGTGGTTCCGTTCTACGACCGCAGCGACCTGGTGCAGCTCACCATCCGAACGGTCGAGGGCAACTTGGTCATGGGCATGACCCTGGTGCTGCTGGTGCTTATCTTTTTTCTGGTCAGCGTGCGCGCGGCGGTGATCGTGGCGCTGACCATTCCACTGGCGCTGCTATGTTCTTTTATCTTTTTGCACGCGCGCGGGCTTTCCGCCAACTTGCTGTCCATCGGCGCCATTGATTTCGGAATCGTCATCGACGGCACGGTAGTGATGATGGAAAACATCTACCGCGAATTGGCCGAACGCGAAGGTCAGGTCTACAAACTTAATGAAGTGATCCTGGCCGCGGCGCGCGATGTGGACCGGCCCATCTTTTACTCAGTGGCGGTCATTATCGCCGGGTACGCTCCCATTTATGCGTTGACCGGACCTTCTGGAAAACTGTTTCAGCCCATGGCCGACACCATGGCCTTCGCGCTTCTGGGCGCCCTGGCGCTCACTCTTACCCTGGTGCCTGTGCTGGCCTCTTATTGGTTCAAGAAGGGCGTACGCGAAAAGGTGAACCGCCCGTATGAATGGCTGAAGCGGGTCTATGCAGGCCAGCTGGATTGGTGCCTGGATCATCCCAAGTTGACCCTGCTCGTCTCCAGCGCGATCTTGGGCGCCACACTTTTGCTGGTGCCGTCTATTGGCGGCGAGTTCTTGCCTCACCTCGATGAAGGAGCCCTGTGGGTTCGCGCCACAATGCCCTATACCATCTCGCTCGAGGAGGCCAGCAAGTTCGCCCCGCAAATTCGCCAGATCCTCCGCGCCTACCCTGAGGTGACGGTGGTGGGGTCCGAGCTGGGACGCCCAGACGACGGTACCAACCCCACCGGTTTTTTCAATTGCGAATTTTACGTGGGGCTGAAGCCCTACGAGGACAAGACCTGGCAAGGCTCGGTGCGCAACAAGAAAGAGCTCATCGAATCTCTGCAGAAGAAATTCGCTTCTTTTCCGGGAGTGATTTTCAACTATACGCAACCCGCCGAGGACGCGGTGGATGAGGCGCTCACCGGCCTCAAGAGCGCGCTGGCGGTAAAAGTATACGGCGAAGACCTGAACGTCCTGCAGGACAAGGCGCTACAGATCAAGGGAGTTTTGGAAAAAGTACCAGGCTTCGAGTCGCTTACCGTGGTTCGCGAGTTGGGACAGCCCAGCCTGCTGGTGGATGTGGACCGCGAAAAAATCGCGCGCTACGGCATCAACGTGGCCGACGTGGAAGCTGTGGTGCAAGCTGCGGTGGGAGGCCAGGCGGCCACTCAGGTGATCCAGGGAGAAAAGCTGTTCGACCTGGTGGTGCGCATGCAGCCGCAGTTCCGCTCCAGCGCGCAAGAGATCGGCAATCTGCTGGTGGGCACGCCGTCCGGGCAGCAGATTCCGCTCAGCCAGCTCGCCGCCATCAAAGAGGGCAATGGCGCGTCGTTCATCTATCGCGAAGATAATTCTCGCTACATCGGCGTGCAGTACAGCATCGAAGGCCGCAATCTCGAGCGCGCGGTGAACGAGGGCCAGGAAGCCGTACGCAAGGCCGTGACCCTGCCGCCCGGATACACCCTGGCGTGGGGAGGCGAATACAACGAGTTGCTGGAGGCCCGCAAGCAATTCTTCGTGATTGGACCTCTTGCCGTGCTGCTGATCTTTCTTATCTTGTTCGCGCTCTATGGCAATTTCAAATTCCCTATCACCATTGCCCTTGGCGTGGTGCTTACGGTGCCGGTGGGCGCGCTCCTTGCGCTGAAACTTACTGGCACGCCGTTCAGTGTCTCCTCGGTGCTGGGATTGCTTGCGCTGATGGGCGTCTCCGTGGAGACGGCGGTCATCCTGGTGTCCTACATAAACAAGTTGCGTAACGAAAACATGAGCATCCGCCAGGCCACCCGCGAAGCTTCGCTGCTGCGGCTTCGCCCCATTATGATGACCGCGCTCGTGGCCTGTTTAGGTTTGCTGCCCGCGGCGCTCTCCACCGGCATCGGCTCCGACACGCAAAAACCCTTTGCCATTGTCATCGTGGCCGGACTGATCTCGCGCCTGGTGCTGGGCTTCTTCGTCAACCCCGTGCTGTACGAAATGGTCGCGCGCGAAGGTGATGTGTTGAAGGTGTAACAACGCTCCGGTCCCTTGGCGGGGCGGTGGACAGTACAGACGCTAAGGATCGCCCCTGAAAAGCATGACCTCTACAGTTTTTGTTACACTGTAAGTGGAGTTGGTCTGCGACGTTTTCGTGATGGCGGCGACGATCTTTGAACCAACGCTGAGCCTCCGGGTGCCTGCGTCATCCTGCCCTTGCGCCGGCCCCAAGGCCCGGTTCGTCGGGCTGCGGGAGTTGGCCTTAAAGCAGGTGCTGGGCGCCCACTTTTACCAGGGGTTCAGGATCTAGCACCACACGGCAGAGTGGATCAGCTCCATAATTTTGCGCGGCATTTTAGGCATCGGTTTGCGCATTTACTTGCGTAATCGTTTTTCGTAATCGTTTTCCCATCACCATGCGAATACTTTTCATCGGCGACATTGTCGGCTCCCCCGGGCGCCAAATCGTTCGCGAGGAACTCGGCCACCTGATCGAGGAGCAGCGCGTGGATGTGGCCGTCGCCAATTGCGAGAATGCCGCTGCCGGATTTGGGATCACGCCGCGGCTGGCCGACGAACTGCTCGCCGCGGGCGTGGAAGTGCTCTCCGGCGGCAATCACATTTTCGACAAAAAAGAGATTCTGGAGTACATGCCCAAGCAGCCGCGCCTGGTGCGCCCGGCGAATCTTCCGCCCGGCGTGCCCGGCAGCGGCGTGTACGCCGGCAAATCGAAGGGCGGCGTGCCTTATGCGCTGCTGAATATTCAAGGACGTGTTTTCATGTCCTCGAGCGATTGCCCATTCCGCACCGCCGACCTCGAGCTGGCCAAACTGGCCGGCGAAAATGGCACCGGCGGCGTCAAGGTGATCCTGGTGGATTTTCATGCTGAAGCCACCAGTGAAAAGCAGGCCATGGGTTGGTATCTCGACGGGCGCGTCACCGCCGTGGTGGGCACGCACACCCACGTGGCGACCGCCGACGAGCAGGTGCTGCCCAAAGGCACCGCCTATATCACCGACGTAGGAATGACCGGCCCGCACGATTCCGTTATCGGCATGAACAAAGAGGCCATCGTGCGCCGCTTCCTCGACAGCCTCCCGGCGCGCTTCGAGGTGGCCGAAGCAGACGCGCGCCTGAACGCCGTAGTCATCGACGCCGACGAAACCACCGGCCTGGCCCGCTCGATTACTCGCGTGCACCTGCGCCTGCGTTAGGCAACGTTGGTAATGTTCTCACGCCGTGCCGCCACGCTGCGACCGCGTGCCGGTTGCCCGCTCCATGTATAATTCACCTCCCATGATTTTTCGCTCCGTGCTGCTGGTATGCCTGTCCGTGTTTGCGACTGCCGTGTTCGCGGCTGCTCTGCCTGTTGTTGCGCAGGATGACATCGATCTCGAGGCCACGCAGCGGGTTCTGCCTTCGGTGGGCGCGGGTGTGGTGGCGGTTCGTCGCGATGCGGCAGGGCGCTACTATGTGCTCAGCGAACGTGGCGGAGCGGTGCAGGTGTTCGACGAGAAGGGAAAGCCGCTGGCGCTGATTCCCTCCGCACCTTCGAAGGACGCCACCATCATTTATGGCGTGGACCTGGATGTGGACTCCTTTGGCCGCGTGTATGTGGCCGACCGCGGCGCCGACGCCATAAAAATCTTCGCTGCCGACGGGCGCCTCGAGCGCCGCATTTCCATTTCCGGACCCACCGCAGTATTGGCGCTCTCCAATGGGGAGATCGCGGTGAGCAGTCTGCGCTCGTTGAAATTGGTAACCGTATACAACGCGCAGGGACATGTGGCGCGCGAATTCGGCGATCCCGCTGACGTCGCTGAGCGCGCGGAGCTCAACCGCTACGTCAACATCGGGCGGCTGGCGCGCGACCTCGCCGGGCACGTCTACTATTCATTTACCTATTTGCCGGAACCCACGCTGCGCCGCTACGACCGCTTCGGCTACTCCGACCTGACCATCGCGCTCAACACACTCGATTTTCTTTCCGTGGCGCAAG
>JAAFGT010000061.1:23606-43948 GCA_010365215.1 Acidipila sp.
CGACGGCACGGAGCGCGGCAGTTATCTGATCTTCACAAAGGATGGTCATCGCATCGAAGCCAGCGCCATTCTTCCCGAGCCCGGGCGATTGCTGGTGGCATCGCCGCTTCTCGGTATTTTCGAAATTCCGCGTCCCGGAACCGCGGTCAAGAAATGAATGCGTGCGCGCCAGCGGGAGAATTCCACAGCCTTGTTTTGGTGCAATGCCGGGAAATTTGTTGCTCGCTCGTAAAATCTTTCAAATCTCTTGGATTTTTTGAAGAAACTTGCCCCACGGCGGTGCAACTCAACCATGTGGAAATCCTGTGCATGGCCTGTGCGAAAAGCTCCGGCTCGCGCCAATATTTTCTCTTGCCCCGGCGCGCCGACTAATGCAGTATTCCGCCTCACGCCGGATAGCTCGGCAGGCATCGCTCCCAAGGAAGTCCCTGGGAAAGGCGCAAGGTGGAGCAGGGGGCTGTTTCCACGGCGCTCGGTTTTAAAGCCCTTAGTCAAAACCAGCTGTGGCCGCGCTTTGCTCGGCCGTTATCCACACCATTTCCACATCTGTGGAAATCCGGAGTAGGGTGACGTTTTTCGATTTTACAAAGGATCCAATCGCCAGCATGACTTCCTGGGAAAAAATTCTTCAGCATCTCGAAAGGCGCGTCAATTCGCACGCCTTCGCCACATGGTTCCGGCCCACCCAACAGGAAGAGAGCCAGAACGGCAAGCTGCTGGTGCGCGTGCCATCGAGAATTTTTCGCAAGCGGCTGACCGAGACCTACGGGCAATTGATCCAGGCCGTATTGATCGAGGTGGGACTGCCCGACACACAGATTGAATTCGTCTGCCCCGAGCCCGAGCCGGTGCGGCCCGCAGCGCCGCCGCAGGGGAAGCTGGATTTCGATTCCACCGAGCACCAGCTCAGCCCGCGCTACACGTTTGACACTTTCGTAGTGGGCGCGTGCAACCAGTTCGCCCACGCGGCTTCGCTGGCCGTGGCCGAACTTCCTTCCAAGGCCTACAACCCGCTGTTCCTTTACGGCGGAGTGGGCATGGGCAAGACCCACCTGATGCAGGCCGTGGGACACATGATCAAACGGCGCAACCCGGCGATGCGCCTGAATTACATCAGCGCGGAAAAGTTCACCAACGAGGTGATTAATTCGCTGCGCTTCGATCGCATGACCAGCTTTCGCGATCGCTTCCGCACCGTGGATATTCTGCTGGTGGATGACATTCAATTTATCGCCGGCAAGGAACGCACGCAGGAAGAGTTTTTTCACACCTTCAACGCGCTCTACGACCAGCAGAAGCAGATCGTGGTTTCCTCGGACTGCCCGCCGAAAGAGATCTCCTCGATCGAGGAGCGGCTGCGCTCGCGCTTCGAGTGGGGACTGATCGCCGACATTCAGCCGCCGGACCTCGAGACCAAGATTGCCATTCTGCAGAAGCGCGCCGAAAACGAGCATGTGGAGCTGCCGGACGACGTGGCGGAGTTTATCGCCCGCTCCATCAAGTCGAATATTCGCGAACTGGAAGGCGCACTCACGCGGCTGGTGGCTTACACCACGCTGACCGATGCCACCATCTCGCTGGCCACCGCGCAGCAGGTGCTCAAGAACCTGATCGATGCGGCGGAGAAAAAACTATCCATCGAGCAGATCCAGCGGCGCGTGGGCGAGCAGTTCGGTCTGCGCGTGCAGGACCTGAAGATGCGCTCAAACGCCAAGGCCATCGCCTATCCGCGGCAGATCGCCATGTTTCTGGTGAAGCAGCTCACCGCGGCGTCGCTGCCGGAGATTGGCCGGCAATTCGGCGGCAAGCATCACACCACGGTAATGCACTCGATCAACAAGATCGAAGCGTTACGTCGCCAGGATAAAGACCTGCACCGCATGATCAGCAAAATGATCGACTCGTTCGGCTAGGCCGCCGCGTTCCCACGCCTCGCGCATTTCTGCTTGCAGACGTAAAAAGTGCTCGCTAAATTCCGCACGCGATTCTCGCTGCTTGCTTTAATTGTGGTTTTAAGTTCTTAGCCAGGATTTTGGGCCGGAATCGTGCTCGCACGTCGTGTGCATAAGCCTGTGGGTTTACTGTGTTCCTGCTGTGCACCGATTGTGCATGCCGGTGGGGAAAATGGCTGACCCCGAAGCGCGTGTGAAGTCTTGCACTAATTGCACAGGCAGCCGCACAGGGACGCGAGGCACACAGGTTGACCAGGCCATGGCCTTTGCACCGTTCTCCACAGCTTCCACAGGCACGGCTACTACTACGGTCTTTATAACTCTATTTAAAAGGGGTACAGTAGCCCTTCGAAAGAGAGGCCATTGAAAGATGGAATTCAGCGTTGATAAGCAGGAATTTCTCCGGGAACTGAATTTGACGCAGGGCGTCGTGGAACGCAAGACGACGATTCCTATTCTGTCGAACCTGCTCTGCGAGGCGAAAGGCAACACGCTGACGATTACCGCCACCGACCTTGAGCTCACCATTCGCACCTCCTGCGACGCCAAAGTAAAAAAAGAGGGTGCAGGCACCATACCGGCAAAAAAACTGCTTGAGCTGGTGCGGCTGCTGCCCGATGGCGAGATCAAATTCAAACTACTCGACAACCATTGGGTGCAGGTGGTCAGCGACCGCAAGACCTACAAGCTCGTGGGCATGTCCAAAGAGAACTTTCCCAGCGTGCCGGCGACGCCGCACGTGCTGGTGGCGCTGCCTGCCGGCCTGATTTCCAACATGATCGCCAAGACATCGTTCGCGATCTCCATGGAAGAGTCGCGCTACACATTGAGCGGCGCGAAACTGCTGCTGAAGCCCGACGCGGTGAGCATCGTGGCCACGGATGGCCACCGGCTGGCGCTGGTGGAAGCAGATCACAAATTCGCCGGGCTCAATGCCGAGGTCGGCGTGCTGGTGCCGAAGAAGGCCATGGCCGAACTGAAAAATCTGGCCGCCGAAGGAGCCGAAGACGCGGAAATTGAATTCAGCCAGGACGAGAGCAACCTCTTTTTCCGCACCGGAAAGCGCCTATTGATATCGCGCAAGCTGACCGGGCAATTCCCCAACTACGAAGCCGTGCTGCCGCGCGACAACAATAAAATTATCGCGCTCGACCGCGACGAGTTGAACGACGCCCTGCGCCGCGTCTCGCAGCTCGCCGACTCGCGTTCACGCGCGGTGAAGATGGCTTTTACCCAGGAAGGCGTGGAGCTTTCGGCATCGAGTCCGGAATACGGCGAGGCCCGCGAAATTATTGAAAAGCCTTACAAGGGTGATCCCATCACCGTCGGTTTTAACGCAACTTATATGCTCGATTTTCTTGCCGCCGCGGTGCAAGGCCTCATCAGCGTGGAGCTGAAAGACGAGCAGTCCGCGGGACAGTTGCGGCCGCTGGGCGACGACAAATTCCGCTACCGCTATGTAATCATGCCGATGCGAATTTGATCGACTATCGCGAACCAACCGCGGGAAAACTTGCCAGCAATTGAGCAAGAGTTGCGGTCTCGCCACACCAAATTATTTACCCGCGAAATCCTGTACCAACGATCATCGGCCTATCCGTAAACCACTTAAAACACAAGACATAATTATTCTTCCATTGATCGAACTACCTTGAGCGCAGGCTGCACATGGGGTACAATCCGTAGTGTTCCTAGTGTCAAACTAGACTGTGTTTCAGCACCGCAACCGGACCCAGCGCAGCCACTTTTTTCCTGCTCGCGCCAGTGCAGGCGGTGTGCGCAAAACCCGGAAAAAACGGGGACAGGAAGGCTTCGCCGCGTCCGCCTGTGTCGGACGGGATGGAGCAGAAACCCTGCGGCATTCATCGCGCTGCGTCGCGAGCGAATCGCCATCGGGATGAGTGGTTCGCCCTTTTTCTGCTTTCAGGCCTTCCCAAACGATCAGGCGACTTCAAGAGAGGCAAATGGAATGGGAGATCTCGAATTGACGGCTACCACTGCTGCGCCCGGACATAAGTACGACGCAAAATCCATCAAAGTGCTGGGCGGCATTGAGGCCGTGCGCAAGCGCCCGGCTATGTACATCGGCTCGACCGGCGAGACCGGGTTGCACCACCTGGTTTGGGAAGTGGTGGACAATTCGGTGGATGAGGCCCTGGCCGGCTTCTGCGATGAAATCAACGTCGTGGTGCACGAAGACCATTCCGTCACCGTCACCGACAACGGCCGCGGCATTCCCGTGGACATGCACGAGACGGAAAAACGTCCTGCGGCGGAAGTGGTGATGACCGTCCTGCACGCCGGCGGCAAGTTCGACAGCGATACGTATAAAGTTTCCGGCGGTTTGCACGGCGTGGGCGTCTCCGTAGTGAATGCGCTGGCCGACTGGCTGGAACTGGAAATCTGCCGCGACGGCCACGTCTACGAACAGAGTTACAAAGCCGGCGCCGTCGCCAGCAAGCTGAAAGAGACCGGCAAGACGCGCCGCACCGGCACAAAAATTACTTTTCATCCCGACTCCACCATTTTCGACACCACCAATTTCAGTTATGACATTTTGTCGCAGCGCCTGCGCGAGCTCGCCTTCCTGAACAAAGGCCTGAAGATTACGCTGGAGGACGAGCGCACCGATAAGAAGGCGGAGTTCCGCTTCACCGGCGGCATCAGCGAATTTGTGAAGCACTTGAACCGCGGCAAGCAGACGCTGAGCGATACGCCGATCTATATCGAGGGCAAGCGCGACATGGTGGACGTGGAGATCGCGCTGCAATACAACGACGGCTATACCGAAAATATTTTCGCTTTCGCCAACACCATCAACACCGTGGATGGCGGCACGCATCTTTCCGGCTTCCGCTCCGGGCTCAGCCGCACCATTAATGCCTATGGCAGTTCGTTCGGCCTGCTGAAGGAGCAGAAGGACGAGGTCTCGCTCACCGGCGACGATGTACGCGAAGGTTTGACCGCGGTGGTTTCCGTGAAGCTGCCGCAGCCGCAATTCGAGGGGCAGACCAAGGGCAAGCTGAACAGCGATATCAAGGGAAGAGTCGAGCAGCTGGTGAATGAAAAGCTTGGCGAATATTTCGACAAGCACACCACCGTAGCGCGCCGCATCATCGCCAAATGCATCGACGCCGCGCGCGCCCGCGAGGCTGCGCGCAAAGCTCGCGAGCTTACGCGGCGCAAGTCGGCCATGGATTCCGGCGGCCTGCCCGGAAAGCTTTCTGATTGCCAGGAGCGCGATCCGGCGCGCTGCGAACTGTTCCTGGTGGAGGGCGAATCGGCCGGCGGGTCAGCCAAGAACGGGCGTGACCGTCGTTACCAGGCCATTCTGCCCCTCAAAGGCAAAATCCTCAACGTGGAAAAGGCGCGCTACGACAAAATGCTGGGGCACGAAGAAATCCGCGCGATTATCACCGCGCTGGGCTGCGGCATCGGCAAGGACGACTTCGACCCCTCCAAGCTGCGCTACCACAAAGTGATCCTGATGACCGACGCCGACGTGGACGGCAGCCACATCCGCACGCTGCTGCTGACGTTTTTCTTCAGGCACATGCGCGAGCTGATCGAGCGCGAGCACGTGTACATCGCCCAGCCCCCGCTCTATAGAATCCGCCGCGGCAAGACGGACCGCTACATCCGCGACGAGCGCGACTTCAATCGCGAGCTGATGAAGCGCGCCACCGAAGATCATTCGGTGAAGACCAAGTCGGGCACGCTCGATGGCGCGGCGCTCACGCAGTTCCTGCTCAACGTTCAGGAGTACGAGCAGGTGGCCGCGAAGCTGGCGCGCCGGCTGGGACATCCGCAGCTGGTGGCGCTGCTGGCTGCTTCCGATCTGGAAAAGAAGACCGACTTCGAAAACAAGAAAGCGCTGGAGAAACTCCAAAAGGCCATTGAGAAGTCCAAAATGAAAGTGGAAGCGGTCCTGGAGTTCGACGAAGAGCACAGTCTCTGGGAGCTCAAGCTGACCAACGGCGGCGCGCCGCGAAAAGTGAATTGGGCGCTCGCGGCTCTGGCGGACTACAAGCGGCTGCGCGCGCTCCACCAGTCCGTTGCCGCGCAGGATATGCCGCCGTTTACCGTAGGCACCAACGGCAGCAAAGTGGTGAAGCAGACCGCATCCGAGGTGCTGGTGCACGTGCTGGAAGATTCCAAAAAAGAGTTCGCCGTCACGCGCTTCAAGGGCTTGGGCGAAATGAATCCCGATCAGCTCTGGGAAACCACCATGAACGCCGACACGCGCACGCTGCTGAAAGTGCGCCTGGAGGACGTCGTGGCCGCCGATCACATTTTCACCACGCTGATGGGAGAGAACGTCGAAGAGCGCCGTAAATTCATCGAGGAGAACGCCCTCGACGTCCGCAACCTGGACATCTGAGCGCGGGCGCAACGTACCATCCGTGATTTCTTATCAGCTTAACTGGAAGACGCTGCCCGGATTGCGCGGGCTTTCCTGTTCCGAGTTCCGCGCGCTGGCGACGGACGCGCCGGATAACCAGCGCGGCGTAGCGTTTCGGTGCGCGGGTGAACTTGAGCGCGACGACCTGCTGCGGCGTTTGGAAGAATATTTTGCGGACCAGCGGTTTTCCAACGCCGCGGCGGCGTTTGAAGCGGTCAAGGCTTGGGTTGTGGATTGGGCGGCAAAGGCCTAAGGCGCGGAACTAACGCGAGGCGTTTAGGTCAGGGCAAGACGGGCACGGCATGCCGTGCCCCTACGAAGAATATCAAGATGGAGCGGATGACGCATGGCGGATGAAAAAAATACTTCGGTAATGCTTCCGGTGGATATTGAAGTTGAAATGCGGCGGTCGTATCTCGACTATGCCATGAGCGTGATCATCGGGCGCGCGCTGCCCGATGTGCGCGACGGCTTGAAGCCGGTGCACCGCCGCATTCTCTACGGCATGTACGAGCTCGGCCTGACCTCCACCAAGCCTTACCGCAAGTGCGCCAAAATTACCGGCGAAGTTCTCGGCAAGTTCCATCCGCACGGTGATTCCCCGGTCTACGACGCGCTGGTGCGCCTGGCGCAGAGTTTCAACATGCGCTACCCGCTGGTGGACGGGCAGGGCAATTTCGGCTCCGTCGATGGCGACCCGCCGGCAGCCATGCGGTATACCGAAGCGCGGCTGGCCAAAATTGCCGAGGAGATGCTTGAAGACATCGAGAAGGAGACGGTAGATTTTGTCCCCAACTTCGATGAGAGCACGCAGGAACCGACCGTTCTTCCCACGCGCATTCCCAACCTGCTGGTGAACGGCAGCACCGGAATCGCCGTGGGCATGGCCACCAACATCCCGCCGCACAACCTCACGGAAATTGTCGAGGCGGTGATGCTGCTGATCGAAAAGCCCGACACTCCGCTCAAGGAGTTGATGAAAATCGTGCCCGGCCCGGATTTTCCCACCGGAGGCTACATCAGCGGGCGCGAAGGAATCCGCAATGCCTATCAGACCGGCCGCGGCAGCTTTCAGACGCGTGCCAAGGCGGCCATCGAGCAGAAGTCCAAAGACCGTGAAGACATCGTCATCACTGAAATTCCTTACCAGGTGAACAAGGCGCGGCTGATCGAGCGCATCGCCGAGCTGGTGCAGAGCAAAAAGCTCGAAGGCATCTCCGAAATCCGCGACGAATCCGACCGCGACGGCATGCGCATCGTCGTGGAAGTGAAGCGCGGCTTCGAGCCCAAAATCATCCTCAACAACCTGTTCAAGCATACCCAGATGCAGGAGTCCTTCGGAATGATCCTGCTGGCCATTGTCGCCGGGCAGCCGCGCGAGATGGGGCTGGTGGAGCTGCTGCAGCTTTTCGTGCAGCACCGCGTGGAAGTGGTGCGGCGGCGCACGCAGTACGAGCTGCGCAAAGCCGAGGAACGCGAGCACATCCTGCTGGGATTCAAGAAGGCGCTCGATATCCTGGACGCCATCATCAAGCTGATCCGCGCCAGCAAGTCGCCCAAGGAAGCTAAAGACGGCTTGATGGAGCGGTTTGAATTCAGCGACCGGCAGGCGCAGGCCATCCTCGATTTGCAACTGCACCGCCTGACGCAGCTCGAGCGCGAAAAGATACTCGAAGAGTTGAAGGAGCTGCAGAAGCGCATCGCCGAGCTGAAGGAAATCCTGGCCAGCGAGAAAAAACTGAAGGCGGTGATCGTCGCCGAGCTGCTGGAGATTCAGAAGACTTACGGCGACGCGCGGCGCACGCAGATTGTCGATGACGTGGACGAGATCAAGCTCGAAGACCTGATCGCCGACGAAGAGATGGCCATCACCGTGAGCCACGGCGGCTACATCAAGCGCACCCCGGTGGATGTCTACCGCCACCAGTCGCGCGGCGGAAAAGGACGCATCGGCGCGAAGACCCGCGAAGAGGATTTCGTGGAACACCTCTTCGTGGCTTCGGCGCACAGTTACATCCTGCTATTCACCACCAAGGGCCGGCTGTACTGGCAGAAGGTCTACGAGATTCCGGAAGCGGCCGCGGCCACGCGTGGGCGGGCGCTCAACAGCCTGGTAAAATTCCAGGAAGACGAAAAACTCACCGCGCTGGTGGCCGCCCGCAACCTGGAAGAGGAAGGCCGCTACGTCTTTATGGCCACGCGCAACGGCACGGTGAAGAAGACGCCCATCGCCGATTTCTCGAATCCGCGCTCCAACGGCATCATCGCCATCAACCTGGAAGATAAAGACGAACTGATCGCCGCGAGTCTCACCGACGGCAAGCAGATGATCTTCCTGGCCAGCCGCGAAGGCCAGGCCGTCCTCTTCCGCGAGACCGAGGTGCGGCCGATGGGGCGGAATGCCGGCGGCGTCTATGGCATGGACTTGGAAAAAAGCGATTACGTGGTGAGCATGGAAGCGGTGCAGCCGGACTTCGGCATCATCGAAAACCAGTTCAAGAAAAAGACGCAGAGTCTCGATGAGCTGGAGAACGATGAAATCCGCGAATCGCTTACCGCGCTGATCCTCACCGTTTCCGAAAAGGGTTACGGCAAACGCACCGCGCTGGCGGAATATCGCGTGGCCTCGCGCGGCGGCAAGGGCGTAATCAACTTGAAGTCCACGGACCGCAACGGCCCGGTGGTGGCGGCGCTGCAGGTGGGCGAAGAGTCCGACGTGATGATCATCACCGGACAGGGCAAGATCATTCGCGTGCACTCCAAGGAAATCAGCGAGTCGGGCCGCTCGACGCAAGGCGTCCGGCTGTTGCGGCTCGACGACGATGACCGCATCGCCGCGGCGGCTGCGTTGCTGGAAGCGGAAGAGGAAATAAAAGAGCCGCCGAAAGGCTGAGCGGTGATGCCGTAGTGTCGCACTTTCAGTTGCGCAGCGGCTAATCAGTTTTCCGGCGGGGGCAGGTAATAGCCGGGACGGGAGCGGACGGAGACACCGGGGCGCGTGACTTCTACCTTGATATTGTGAAAGCCGGAAGGCTCGGCGCCGGTGGGCCGGTAGGCAATGGTGTACTGCGCGTGGAGCTCGGCGGCGATCTGATCGATGGCTTTTTCGATGGAGCGGTCACGTATCGTGGCCACATGCATCCCGCCGGTCCCCGCCGTGGCAATCTCCAGAGCGTTATCTTTGACGGTGTGCTCGGCGTGCTGCATCAGCCAGACCGCCAGCGCCATAAAATCAATTCCCTCGCGCCGCTGTTCTTCGGTAGTGGGAGTTTGCGGCTGGCCGGGCGGGCCGGGCATGGGAAACACTCCGGGCGGAAATCCCGACGGCTTCAGATCCTTTGGTTTTGCGCGCAACTCGGTGGCGGTGGTGGAAAGTCCCACGCTGTAGATGGTCACGTTGGCCAGCTCCGCCGCGCGCAGCACTCCGCCCAGTTTCGTCTCACTGCCGGTATCGGCGGCCTCGGCAACCACCAGCACCACGCGCCGGCGTTCCCGGGGACGCGCCTCCAGCATGGAAACGGCCTTGCTGAGCGCGTCATAGAGCACCGTGCCCGATGTCCCCAGCCGCAGATTTTTGACCCCGCTTTCTATCGCTTCACCGTCGCGCGTGAAGGGCACGCGCACTTCCGCGTGGTCGTCAAACTCCACCACGGCAGCCTCACCGGTGGTGCCCATGACCACCTGAGAAAAAAGGATCGCGGACTTACGCACGGCGGGCAGGAGCGGCTCGATGCGCGAACTGGTTTCGAAAAGCACGACCACGGAGAGCGGGTCGCCGCCAAGATCGAAGTGCTGGAGCTTCTGTTCCACTCCATTATCGAGAATGCGGAAATCTTTCTGCTCCAGGGTGAGCACTAAATCGCCGGAGTGGTCGCGCACGGTAACCGGAGTAGAAACCAATTCCACCTGCACGCGAATTTTTCCCTGGGGAGGCGGCTTGATGGTGGCGCCGGGTTTGAGTTGGATGGGACCTTCGGGCGCCTGCGCGCGAGCAGGGAGCAAAAAGCCCACAGTGCTCAGCAGGCCTGCGGCGAGCGCCGCTGCAAGGCACGCCGGGAACTGGCTGGCCGACCTGTTAACTTGCTCCGAGCCGCGAGTGATGGTCATGAACTATTGGATGCTAAATCATGCCACGCTGAAACCGGAATTTGACGTTGTTTGCTCTGCGTCGCTTGCCCCGCGTTCTGGAGCATCGCCCCGGGGGCGGTTGCTCGCGCGACACCTGGGGGGAACACTCCGCTGGTCTTCCCGCTCGCGCTTCTCCTAGAATGAGGTGCCCCGCGACCCCGGGCATTCTATCCATAAAGCTCGCAAGATTTACCGGCAATTCAGCGGGATAAAATTATGATTGTTTCAACATAAGCGTTTCTATATGAGCCTGACAAAATGAGCCTGCCAATATGAGCCTGCCTCCCGAGCCCCCTAAGCTGATTCCGCTGGCCTACCACGATCCCGCGTTTATGGAGAGTGTTTCGGCGCGGCCGCTGCGAATTCTGGCGGAATATCTCGACCCGCTCATGCGGCTGCGGCGCGCGGGGGTGGGAGACACGATCGTGATGTTCGGGTCGGCGCGCATCATCTCGCGCGAGGATGCCACGGCGCGGCTGGAGCTGTTGGAGCGCGGGGCGCCCGGCCAGGCAGCCGGAACACAAAAAAGCACTGAGGCCGCGTTGCGCATGGCGCGCGCCGCCGTGGAAATGTCGCGCTATTACGAGGAAGCGCGCGAGCTGGCGCGGCGCATCACGGAATGGTCCATGACCCTGGGGGGAAATCCGGGCCGCTTTGTGGTCTGTTCGGGAGGCGGGCCGGGGATTATGGAGGCGGCCAACCGCGGGGCCACCGAAGCGGGCGGAAAATCCATCGGCCTCAATATCGAACTGCCTCACGAGCAGGCGCCGAATACCTACATCAGCTCTGAGCTGAGCTTCAACTTTCATTATTTTTTCATGCGCAAGCTCTGGTTCGCGCAACTGGCCAAGGCGTTGATTGTCTTTCCGGGCGGATTCGGCACGCTCGACGAGCTGGCTGAAATGCTGACCCTGCTGCAAACCAAAAAAGTTTCCGGCACGAATTTGGTTTTGATTTATGGACGCCGCTACTGGGATGAAGTGGTCAACTGGAAGGCCATGGTGAACTGGGGAATGATCAACGAAGAAGAATACGGGATGCTGCAGTTTGCCGACACCGTGGACGAGGCTTTCGAGCGCGTGCGAGCGGGCCTGGAAAAGAACCACATGAAAGTGGATCTCGACTGGATGAGCTGAATTTACCCGACGCGTGCGCGGACTCAACTTCGAGCCCGCTGGCGGGCTTAGTTGCTGCTGACGCCGGCGGCTTCCAGCGCGAACATAGCTTCAAAGCGGCGCTGCTCGTCCTGGTCATGGACCAACACGATGGGCGAAATATGCAGCGGGGCGTGGCACCCACGGCACGCGCTCATCTCTCCCTGCAAGTCCTGCACGAAGCCATCGGTAAAGCGATACTCGGCGCGGGCCCGGCGGGCCTGCTTCTGGCCTTCCAGGCCGCAATGCGGACACACGTAGCAAACCGGATCGACTTGGGGATCGCGGTTCAAGGCGGCCCAGCCAGTCATGCGCACACCTACAGTTTCAGCTGAACGACGGCTCATAAACAGCTCCTGCGGGAATGTTCCCCCAACCGTTAATAAGATGCACGGGAGGCTCATGTTGTTGCAGATTTAGGCAAAGTTACCGATTGTTTGTCTTCAGCCCTGCCAAATCGCTGATAACAATACCTGAGGACGTGTCTCCGCAGGCAGTTTTAGAGGATGGGTTCACCGCAGGATTGGCCGATAGCCGTCCGGGATGCATCCCGCAGCCGGACCACCTCGTGCCAGTCCGAGCCGGCAGGCTCGAGCGCGGGAGATATGGTGAGCGTAACTGGACCGGCCTTTGGCAGGATGGTCTGATCGCGAAGGATTGCCCTGGTTCCGCGCAAGGCCATGGGTATTATCGGCCGGCCGCTAGCCGCCGCTGCTTTAAACGCGCCCAGCTGAAACGGGCGCAGTCCAGGCGCGGGAGTGAACGTGCCCTCCACAAAAATCAGCACGGATTGGCCGTGGCGCAGCCCCTCTTCCACCTCGTCGGCCTGCTTCAGGCGAGCCTCGCGGTCCTCACGCACGAAAGAGTAGAACCCCAGCTTGCGCAAAATCCCGCCAATGAACGGGTAGGACATAACCTCCTGCTTGGCAACAAAGCGGAAATCGTAATGCCCCACCAACGCCAGCAGCACCACCACGTCGATGAAGCTGGTGTGATTGCAGGCGATCAGCGCGCCGGGCCGCGTTGTTTTGCCGCGCACGGGAACCAGCGCGTCCAGGTGCTCCAGGCCTTCGACGCGCAGCGGACAGCCCACCAGGTAAAAGAAGGCACGATTCATGCGATGCCCGATGCGCGCCGCCAAGTCGCGATTCGGTAAAATCTGCAGCAAGGCCCACACCGACGCCGCCAATAAGCCCACCATGGTGAGGAAGTAGACACCGTAAATCACGTCCGCGCCGCGACGCAAGGCACTGACCGCGCGGTGCGGCACAGTGCGCACCGCTAAACGGGCCACTTGCATCCACGCGGGCGCGCGGCGTTTCCCCAATCCTCCGGCCAGGTAAAGTTGCCGGGTGGAGTCGCGGCGCAATTTTCCGCTCGAGGTCTTGGGCACGCTGCCCGGGGGGACCAGCTCCACGAGGTCGGGAGGCAGCCCCAACGATTCGGAAATCTTTTGGCTGATCGCCGCGGCAATTTCCTGCTGTCGGGCGGGATCGCGCTCGCTGCTTTCCGCTACGATCACCAGGCGTTCTGTGCCGGCCTGTTCATCCAGCGCGCCAAACGCCACCACGCAGCCCTTGCGCACGCCCTGGACGCTGCCGGCCAGGTCTTCCACTTCGTGCGGATAGAGATTGCGTCCCGCCTTGATGATGATGTCCTTGGCGCGGCCGGTGATGTAGATTTCGCCGTCGGCGAAGTAGGCGCGATCGCCTGAGTCGAGCCAGCCGTCTCCGCGCATCAGCGCGTGCGTGGCTTCCGCATTTCGGAAGTAGCCCGAGGTAGCCGAAGGACTGCGAAACCATAGCCGGCCTTCCACGCGTTCGCCCACGTCAACATTGCCTTCATCCACCATGCGAATTTCGTTGCCGGGAAGCGGCCGCCCGCAGGAGACGAACGAGAGCACGCCGGCATGGCCGGCAGCTTCCGAAGAACATTCCGCGCGGCCTTCACGCTCAAAAATTCCGCGGTCGATGGTATCCACGATCGGACCGCGGCCTGGCGGCGGGATGGTCAAGCCCAGGGAATTTTCCGCCAAGCCATAGACCGGCATCATGGCTTCGCGGCGAAAGCCGAATGGCTCAAAACGTTTAGCGAAGCGCTCCAGCGTTTCCGGGTTCACCGGCTCCGCGCCGTTGAGCATGCAGCGCATCGAGCTCAGGTCGATGCCGGCGATCTGTTCGTCGGTAATTTTTCGCACACACAGCTCGTAGGCAAAGTTCGGCGCGGCGGTAATCGTGCCCCGCGACTCGTGGATGGCCCACAACCAGCGCTCCGGGCGCGCGAGAAACGCCAGAGGCGACATCAGCGTGAGCGGCGAGCCGGCGTAGAGCGGAGTCATCCACGCGCCAATCAGGCCCATATCGTGATAGAGCGGCAGCCAGCTAATGGACTGGTCGCGCGGATTGAAATCGACGACTTCCGCGATGGCGCGAATATTCGCCAGCAGGTTGGCATGGGTGAGCGTTACGCCCTTGGGATCGCCGGTGGACCCGGAAGTGTATTGCAGGAAGGCCACGTCCTGGCCGCGCACCTGGCGAACGCTATCGAGCTGGCCGGGCTTGGAGGCCAGTTGGATGAGCTGCTCCGCCGTGGTGACGCCGCGCAGCGACGGCACCTTGGGCGTCAGCATTTGCGCGACCTTTTCCGCGCGGCTGAACGTGATCATGTAGCTTACTTCGGCGCTGCGCAGAATTGCCGATTGCCGCGCGGCATACTCCTCGATGCGATCGGCCCGGAACGGCGGATAGATAGGCACGGGAATCGCTCCGGCCATCTGCGCGCCTAAAAACGCATAGAAGAATTCGGCGCTGGTGGGCAGGAGAATGGCCACGCGCTCGCCGCAGGCGATTCCCAGATTTTCCAGTCCGCGCGCGATAGACGCAACGCTTTCCAGCAACGCTCCGAGAGTAATCTCTTTAACGCTTCCGTCTTCCTCGCGCATGCGCAGATGCACGCGTCCGGGCTCGGCGCGGGCGCGCCGGCGCAAGACTTCCACCAGCGTCTGCGCGGTATCCAAGCCGATGGCTTCAGCAGGCGCGGCAAAACATTCACCCGCGGTTCCGCGCGGTCTGGGCACGGCTGGGGAGGCTGGCGCCGGCTCTGCGGAAGCTGGCTTGGCGGAAGCCCCGCCTGACGAGCTGGCGGTCCGCGCAAGCTGGAGTTCGACGGCGCTGATGACGTCGCCGAGGGTGTTGGCGTTGGCCATCAGCTCGTCCGGCAAGCGCACGCCAAACGCATCGCCGGCACGAACGATCAGCTCCACGCGCTCCAGGCTGCCCAACGCCAAATCGCGTTCAAGGTGCAGTGCCTGCAACCCCTGCGCATGCGCTGCGCTGGCAATCTCCGCCAAGCCGCGCTGACTCCCCAGCTCGTCCAGCAGCCGCTGCACTACTTGTTGCAGGGCGTGCTCGATGGTGGAGCGGTCGGTTTGCAGAGCGGGAGTGCTCATATTCAGAAATGTCGAAGGCGACGCGAGGGGCTACGGCACATCTCAAGAGCCTTTTTCCCGCTGGCTGAGAGGGCCGCCTGTCCTCAGGCTATCACGCGTTTGCCGCGCCTTCAACCACACTCGTCACATTCGGCCGGGGGCCCGGATTAGGCCAGTACAGTAGTACTGAGCGAAATGAACCTGCCGACCTATCGACCCCGGGGGGTGCATCCGGCAGACTGCAAGTGTTGGCGGCGGGCCCGGTTGTAAGCAGAGAGTAGGGGGCCCTGGGAGAGGAAATGATCATCATGGTAGGACTGATCTTGTGCGCGACGCTGCTCGTTGCCAGCCTTATGGGTCAGTCGAATCCAACTCCAGCCCGCACCAAGGTTAAGAAGGAAAATAAGTCATCCTAAGAGTTCCCTCCCCCAAGTCCACCCCCACGCGGCCGGTCCCCCCACCGGCCGCCTTTTTTTTGGCGCACAGTTATTTGGCAAGGCAGACACCACGGGCGACAGGCGTTGGTTTTCAACAGAAGCGACTAGCGCAAACTGCGCCGCGGACGAAAGGCCATCAACGACCGCGGCCGCATGCGCATCGGCGCCAGCGGCGGCGGCACGTTGCGTAGAGGGGCGCCGCACCCCGGGCAGTGGTCCGGACTCATGTCCTTGACGCGAATCCAGTGACCGCGCTCGGTGCAATCGGCGTTGATGCATTGAACGGTCCAACCAGGCAAGTACTGCATCGTTTTTCCCCCTGAGCCCCACGCAAGAGAACCGATTCGCACCGGCCCTCGCGGGGCCAAAAGTTGGGCGCATTCTCTCCGGAACATCTAGGTGTGTCAAGAAGAAAACATACTATTAGTAGTGGTACTGTTTCTCCCAGAAGCTCGGGGTGCCCGGTGCCGTACCGGGTCTAAGCCCCGGCCGATTTTTCCAGAGGGAGGAAAGTGATGGCGAAAATGACTGCCCAGGATGCAGAAGTGTATATGAGCCGCGCCGGAAATATGTTCCGGCAAGGGCCGAAGCTTGTAATCGGATTGGTGGTGCTGCTGATTCTACTGTTTAACAGCGTGGCGCGAATTCCTACTGGTCACGTAGGCGTGATGACGCGGCTGAGCCGTGTGACCGGAACGGTGCTGCCGGAAGGCATCCACTTGATCAACCCGATAGATTCGGTCAACGAGATGTCCGTGCAGACGCAGACTCTCAAAGAGACCGCCAGCGTGCCGTCGAACGAGGGATTGATGCTTTCGCTCGATACCACCTTCCAATACCGGTTGGATCGCGACAAAGCTTCCGAGGTATTCCAGAAGATCGGCATGAACTACGTGGAAAAAGTGATCGAGCCCAACGTGCGCTCGGCGGTGCGCGAAGTAACCGCCAGCCACAACGCCAATGCGCTCTATACCAGCGCGCGCGAGGAAGTAGCGGAAAAGATCCAGCAGGCCCTGGTGCAAAACCTTGCGCCGCAGGGAATCATCGTGGAGCGGGTATTGCTGCGCGACGTGCAGCTTCCTGCCATGCTGAAAACTTCCATCGAGGCCAAGCAGCAGGCCGAGCAGGATGCGCTGCGCATGAGCTTCATCCTGCAAAAAGAAAAACAGGAGGCGGAGCGCAAGCGCATCGAAGCTCAGGGCATCGCCGACTTCCAGAAAATCGTGGCCGCGGGAATCAGCGCGCAACTGCTCGAATGGAAAGGGATTGAAGCCACCGAGAAACTGGCCATGAGCGCAAACACCAAAATCGTCATGATCGGAAATTCGAAGAGCGGCCTGCCGCTTATCTTTGAGCCGAAGTAGAGCTGGTTCGAGCTGTAGCTGATCGCGTTTGGAACGAACTAATTGCCGGGGGTGCACTCTGCTGCACATTGTAGGCAGCTTGGCTTGCGGCGTCAGATGTGTTCGGCTAGGCTAAGTGTTTGTAAGACTGAAAGATACGCATCGTCCCGATTGGCGCTCGATTTGCCTCTATCTCCAACGCGGTCGTGCGTCCCAAGGGATTCAGCGGCGTGATTTTGCCGGCTAGTGAACTGGTAGACATGTCCATGGGTAAATTAAAAGACGAAAAGGTGGTCATCCTGTGCGGCGGTCTGGGGACGCGCATGCGGGAAGAGACCGAATACCGCCCCAAGGCGCTGGTAGAGATTGGCGGGCGGCCCATTCTCTGGCACCTGATGCGCTTTTACCATCAGTTCGGCTACCACAAGTTTGTCCTGTGCCTGGGCTACAAAGGCTCGATGATCAAGGACTACTTCCTCAACTACCAGTCCATGCAGCACGACTTCACGCTGCGGCTGCGCTCGGGCGCGCAAAAAGCGTGGAATCACCAGGACGAGGTGGAGGACTGGGAAATCACCTTCGTGGATACCGGCGCCGAAACACAGACCGGTGGGCGGATATTCCGCATTCGCCACCATATTCAGGAGGATTATTTTCTGGCGAATTATTGCGACGGCCTCAGCGACATCGACCTGGACGCGCTGGTGCAGTTCCATCAGGAAAAGAAAAAAATTGCCACGCTCTCCGGTTTTCATGCGCGCTCGCGTTACGGAGTGGTGCGCGTGGATGGCAACGGCATCGTGAATTATTGGCAGGAAAAGCCCATGATGAACGACCGCACGCCCGGCGGCTACTTCGTTTTCAATCGTTCGGTTTTCGATTGGCTGGATGACGAGTGCATCCTGGAGCGCGGGCCGCTCGAAAAACTCGCCGGCGCGGGGCAACTGGCGCTCTACCCGCACGAGGGATTCTGGTATTGCATGGATACGTTTAAAGAGACGCAGACACTGAATGAGATGTGGAACCGGGGCGAGCATCCCTGGAAGGTATGGCCCTAAAAAGTGTCCGTAAAATGACGCCGGGCTACTGGAAAGATCGCCGCGTGCTGGTTACCGGGGCCACCGGTCTGCTGGGCTCGTGGCTTACGCGCGCCCTGGTACAGGCGGGCGCGGGGGTAACCATCCTGCAGCGCGACACGGTGCCGCAGAGCGAGCTGGCGCGTTCGGGCACTCTGGCGCGCGTCAACGTCGTGCACGGCGAACTGGAAGATTACTTCACCGTGCTTCGCGCGGTGAATGAATACGAAGTGGAGACGGTCTTCCACTTGGGGGCGCAGACCATCGTGGGCACCGCGTCGCGCTCCGTGCTTTCCACCTTCGAATCGAACATCAAGGGCACGTGGAATGTGCTGGAGGCCTGCCGCGCCTGCTCGAAGCTGGTGCGGCGCGTGGTGGTGGCTTCGAGCGATAAAGCGTACGGCTCGCATCCGAAATTGCCTTACACCGAGGAAGCTCCGTTGCAGGGGCGGTTTCCTTACGACGCTTCGAAGTCCTGCGCCGATCTGCTGGCGCTGAGCTACTACGAAACCTACCGGCTGCCCGTGGGCATCACGCGCTGCGGAAACCTTTACGGCGGGGGCGACCTGAATTTCAGCCGGATTGTGCCGGGAACCATTCGCTCGGTGCTGGCGGGGCAGCGTCCCATCATCCGCAGTGACGGCAAATTCGTGCGCGACTATTTTTACGTGGAAGACGCGGTCGAAGCCTATTTAGACTTCGCCGAACAGCTCGAACGGCGCGAGCTTCATGGCCAGGCTTTCAATTTCGGCACGGAGACACCGGCTACTGTCCTGGAGATTGTGGAAAGCATTTTGAAGACGATGGACGCGAAAGAGCTCAAGCCGGAGATCCGCAACGAGGCGTCGCATGAGATTCGCGAGCAATACCTGGACTGTACCAAGGCGCGAACCATGCTCGGCTGGCGCGCACGCTATCCGCTGAGCGTGGGGATCGAGCGGGCCGTCGAGTGGTATCGCGGTTTTTTGTCCGGAGCGGATGCTCTCTCGACCGCGGCGGCGGGATCTGCCACGCGGCCGCACGCGGGGCCTCGCACGCGCGCTGATTCGTAAATCCCGCCCGCGTTCACCATATTTGTCCGACCGCTTTTTGTTCGATCAAAATTTGTTGGCTGATGTGACCAGGAGAGTGCTTGAACGTTCCGGAAAAAGCTCCCGAGCTGTCCGTCATTTTGATCCTGCTCGGCGGCGGAACGCATATGGTGCGCTGCCTCGAGGCGTTGAGCCGCCAGCGGAACCCGCCGGAGATGGAAGTGATCATCCCCCGCGATGCGCGCCTGGGTGATGAAGACGCCGAATCTTTAACCGCAATTTTTCCGGGCCTGCGCTTCGCCGTGCTGGCGGGGCGCCAGAACTTTGCGGCCATGCGCACCGCGGGTGTGAAGGCGGCGCGCGGGCGCGTAGTGGCCATCACCGAGGATCAGTGCATACCGCCGGAGAGCTGGTGCGCGGCGATCATGGCAGCGCACGCCAAGCCGTACGCGGGGCTCCACGGAGCCGTGGGCGGTCCGGTGGATAAGCAACAGCCTGACCGCATCATCAACTGGGCGATTTACCTCCGTGAGCTTGGCACCTACATGCCTCCCCTCGCCGAGGGACCGGTGGAAAGCCTCACCGATTGCAACGTTACGTATACGCGCGACGCGCTCGATCAGATCGCTGCGGTGTGGACGGCTGAGTTTCACGAGCCGGAGGTACATGCCGCACTGCGCGAGCGCGGCCAAACCCTTTGGCTCTCTCCCAAGCTGCTGACCTACCAGCAGCGTGAGATTATTCTGGGCCCGGCGATCCGCGAGCGCTACGAATTCGGCCGCCTTTACGGCGGATTGCGGGTGGCGCATCTTTCTGGTTTCCGCCGGCTGATGCTGATTGCGGCCACTCCGTTATTGCCCGTGCTGATGGTGTACCGGGTGCTGCAGGGTGTGCTTCGCAAGCGCCGCAACGTCGGAGTTTGTCTGGCGGCGATGCCTTACCTGGTTTTGTTCGCGGCGGTGTGGAGCTGGGGCGAGCTGGTGGGCTACGTCACCGGGCAAACAAAATAAAGCGGCATTGCCGCCAATCATAATTTTCACATGAATTTCAAAGGCATCGACATCTGCTGTCCACACTGCCGCGGCGACCTGCAACGGCCGGGCGAGGATCGCCTCGAGTGCGTGAGCTGCGCGCGGCAGTTCCCCATCATTCTGGAGATTCCCGACTTGCGGGTGTTTCCAGATCCATATATTGGTTTCGAAGAAGAGCGCGCCAAAGTTGAAAAACTCGCTGCGGAATTTCCCAAACGCGATTTCGAAGGGTTTATCGATTTTTATTACGGCATGACTTCGGTAGTGCCGGCGCAGCACGCGCAGGCGTATAAGCGCGGCCTGCTGGCGGGCGTGCCGCGAGCGCGGGCGTGGCTCGGCGCGTGGGAGGCGGAGGCGGGAA
>JAAFGT010000088.1 GCA_010365215.1 Acidipila sp.
ATGTCCGCCCAGGAGGACGGCCGCGAAACGATCCCGGCGCTGTTCGCCAGGTGCACGATCCCGGGCGCGAGTCCCGCCTTGCGCAGACGCGCCAGCGCTGCGGCGAAATTTTTTTCCTGTTCATCCGCCTGCGCGCTCGAGAAATCTTCCGCCGCAGCGAAGTGCGAATACGTCCCTTCCAGCGCCAGATGCGGGCAGGCCGCAAGCGCCTCGGTAAAATCCGCAATCTGATCAGCCGCGATGCCCAGCCGATTCATTCCCGTATCGATTTTCAGGTGAAAGCCCAGCCGCCGCCGGCCGGCCGTGCGGAGACGCGCCACAGCGCGCTGCAGCGGACGCAACTGTTCGACGCGGTGCACCGTGGGAGTCAACCGATAGCGCAGGATGGCATCTTCTTCGCCGGGCCACGACCCGGTCATTAAAAGAATGGGCTGGCGAATGCCCGACTCGCGCAGCTCTGCGCCTTCCGCCGAGCAGGTAACGCCGAACCAGTCCGCACCGGCGCGTGCCAGAGCCTTCGCAACCTCCGGCGCGCCATGGCCATAGGCGTCGGCTTTGACCACCGCCAGGATTTTGTGTTTCCGCCCGACGTGCTTGCGAATGAGCCGGAAGTTATAAGCCAGTGTACCCAGCGAAATCTCCGCCCACACCGGGCGTCCCCCGCCGCGCAAATTGTGCTCGACTTTCCTGGCCATTCCCAACTCCAAACTTTCTCGCCTGACTGGTGCGCGCTCGACGCCGTGCGAGCATGACTGGCGCGCGCAGCAGTGAGCAACAGTATAGCGGCTGAGAGACACGGGGCCTGTCGCGAGACGGGAGGCTGACGCCGTCTGGTTACTCCATGATGGTGGCTTCCGTGGGCGTTACGGTTTCAGAAAGCTGAGGCTACTCGGGCTGCCAGGATTCGGGAGCCTGTTCTTCGAAGCGCGTAAATTTATTGAGGAAGACGTATTTCAGCGTGTCCGTCGGTCCGTTGCGCTGCTTGGCGATGATCAGCTCGGTCTTGGCGCGCTCGTCCTCCGGCAGGTCGCTCTTGTAAAAATTCGGCCGGTTGATGAACATGACCACGTCGGCGTCCTGCTCGATGGCGCCTGATTCGCGCAAGTCGGCAAGCTGCGGACGGCGGTCATCGCGTTCGGGCGCCCGTGTCAACTGGCTCAAGACCACCACCGGAACCTTCAATTCTTTCGCCAGGCCCTTGAGCCCGCGGGAAATGCTGGAGACTTCTTCGTTGCGATTGCCGAAACGTCCGCGCGCGGTCATCAATTGCAGGTAGTCCACCACCACCATCGATAATCCCTTATCGCTCTTCAGCCGCCGCGCCTTGGCGCCCATCTCCACCACGGTCGAGGAAGCCGAGTCGTCGATCCACAGCGGCGACTCCGCCAGAATTCCCAACGATGTGCTGATCTCCTGCATGTCCCCGCGGTTGATATGACCGGTGCGGAATTTGTGCGCGTCGATGCGCGCGTGCGATGCCAGCAGGCGCAGCAGCAGCGATTCCTTGGACATTTCCAGGCTGAAGATGCCCACCGGCAGGCCCTGCCGCACCGCCACATTTTCAGCGATATTCAGCGCCAACGCCGTTTTCCCCATCGACGGCCGCGCGGCAATGATAATCAGCTCGGAAGGCTGCAGCCCTGCAGTCAGGTTGTCGAGCTGCTCGTAGCCGGTGGAAATCCCGGTGAGGCGGTGGCCCTCGGTGAGGATGCGCTCCAGCCGCGGATAGCTCTCCTTAACTAGCTCCTTGACGCCGATAAATCCCGAGCGGATGCGGTCTTCCGCCAGTTGAAAAATGGAGGATTCCGCGCGGTCCAGGAGGGCGTCCGCGTCTTCCTCGGCTTCGAGCGCGGTCTGCTCAATGTGATGCGCGGCGTGAATCAGGTTGCGCAGCAGCGCTTTTTCTTTGACGATGCGCGCGTAATGCTCCATGTTCGAGACGCGCGGCATCCCGTCCATCAACTGCGCCAGATAGGCGTGCCCGCCGGCGCTTTCCAGCTCTCCGGCCCGGCCCATGTCTTCGGTCAGCGTCACCAGGTCGATGGCGTGGTGCGCCTCGTTGAGATTGATCATCCGCTCGAAAATTCGCCGGTGCCCGTCATGAAAGAAATCCTGCGGGCGGATTTTTTCAATGGCCGTGTTGATCGACTGATTATCGAGCAGGATGGCGCCGAGGATGGAGCGCTCGGCCTCCAGGTTGTGAGGCAGCGGCCGTTCGAGTGTGAGTGTGGCGCCCATTTATCTTCGCCTTATATTCGCTTTATAGGTTACCGGCATCACCGAGTCAATTCTTTTGTTATTAAAATCCTATAACCAAACGCGTCGCCTCTTAACTGTGCTGCAGTGTGGGCATTGTCCTAGCGATGCGGGGAGAGGGCAATCGGAAAGCGAGGCAAGTCTGAAATGAAATCTGTAGCTATTGTGGATATCGGGATTAAACAGGAATGAAAACAGGAATCCACTGGCCGCGTGGTCCCTGTGGATCGTGGTGGGCTCTTCGCCTTTTCTACGTCGAAGGAAACTGCAGCGCACCGTGGATTCTAAACAATATCAGCGTCCAGCAAACAAACGGCGCTAACTATTTTTCGCGCGAGACGACCACTTTGACCGAAGCCTCCACGTCGCGATAGAGCTTCACCGGAATCTGGAATTCGCCCAGAGACTTGATGGGCTGCTCGAGATGCAGCTTGCGCTTGTCGATCGTGAAACCCTGCGCCGCGAGAGCTTCGGAAATATCGCCTGAGGTCACCGAGCCGAACATCTGTTCGTTCTCGCCGGCTTTGCGCTCGAACGTAACCGTCGCTGCGTTAAGCAGATCCGCCTGGCGCTGCGCTCCGTCGCGTTCCGTGGCCGAACGCTTGGCCAGCGACACTTTGACGCGCTCTAGGTGCTTCAAATTGCTGGCGCTCACCGGCAGCCCCAGGTTGTGCGGTAACAGATAATTTCGCGCATAGCCTTCGGCTACTTCCACCACGTCCCCGCGATGGCCGAGCTTTTCGACGTCTTCCTGCAGAATGATTTGCATATTCTATCCATCCCTCTAGAATTCCACTGGCTCTGCGATACCGCGGGCAAAAAGTTCACGCCCGTGCGCTGCAAACGAAAGCACCAACTAAACCTACGAAACTGGAGCCCAGGCCGGAGCCCTGGCTACAGCGCTGTGCCGAACGGCAAAAGCGCGATGTTACGCGCGCGCTTGATGGCCTCGGTGACCCAGCGCTGGTGACGCGCGCAGGTGCCAGTCATGCGCCGCGGCAGAATCTTGCCGCGCTCCTGGATAAACGGCTGCAACAGGTCCGCCTTCTTGTAATCGATCAGGTCGATGCGATCGGAACAGAAGCGGCATACTTTTTTCTTGCGGAAATACTGCCGGCGGCCACGGCGCGGCCCGGATTCTTTGGGCCCTGATCCCCCTTCGCGCGGCGCGCCTTGCGATCTCGATTCTTCTGCCATGTTGTTCTCCTTAAATTTCCGGCCTCCATTCCTGCGAGGCGTTAGCTCTGTGTAGGCGAATGTGCAGGCGGCTGCGTGGCCGCCTGAGCCGGTGCCGCCGACGCCGGCTCTTCCGTCGCGGGGCGCGGAGCGGGCGCGGGAGACGATGCCGGCGCCGCACG
>JAAFGT010000089.1 GCA_010365215.1 Acidipila sp.
CAAATCCTCACCCGCCAGCCTGCGCGAAATCGCTGCTGCGCTTGACCTTCGCCACGCCGGCCGCCGCGACCTGAAAAAAATCATCGCCCGCCTCAGGCGAAAGAAAGAGATCGAAGAGATACGACAGGGGCGGTTTCGAATTACCGGCGCGCGAAGATAAACCGGCAAAAGTTTTCGCGCCTCACGGCAAGCGCGGCGCGCCCGCCGATTCGCCGCAGCGCCCGACGGCCGCAGCCGAAAAAACTGCGCGCCCGCCGGAAGCGGCGCTCACCGACCCCAACCAGGTCGCCGGCCGAATCGTCGTCCACCGCGACGGTTACGGTTTCGTCGTGCCCGAGCGCCGCATCCCCGGCATCGATGGCGACCTCTACATCGGCCGCGACAATCTCGCCGACGCCATGCACGGCGATCGCGTGCTGGCGCGCATCACTGAGCGCAAGTCCGACCGCCGCGCCGAGGCGCGCATCGTGCGCATCCTGGAACGCGCCCATCCCACGGTCGTGGGCATCTTTCAGTACGGCTCGCGCGAAAATGTTGTGCGCCCTTTCGAGGCGCGCCTGCAGCAGGAGATTCTCATTCCTCCGGGTGACGAACTAACACCGCAGTTGCGCGAAAAATTAGGCATCGCTATTGATTCCCCAGCCACTGCGCGCCGTGGAATGCGCATTCCCGAACTCGACGGCGCCGTAGTCAATGTCGAGCTTATGCGGTTCCCGCGTGGCGGTTCGCTGGCCTCCGGGCATGTGGTGGAAATTCTCGGCCGCCCCGGCGAGCTTGGCGTCGACGTCGAAATCATCATTCGCAAGCATCACCTGCCGCATCAGTTTCCAGAAGACGTCGTGATCGAAGCCGCCGCCGCGCCGCAAACGGTGGGCGAAGAAGATCTGGTGGGCCGTAAGGATTTCCGGCATCTGCCCATCGTCACCATCGATGGCGAGACGGCCAAGGATTTCGATGACGCCGTTTACGTCGAGCGCCTGCCCGAGGGCCGCTGGCGGCTTGACGTGCATATCGCCGACGTTGCGCACTACGTTCGCCGCGGCTCGCCCCTGGATCGCGAAGCGCGCTTGCGCGGCACTTCGGTCTATTTTCCCGACCGCGCCGTCCCCATGCTGCCCTTCGATATCTCGAACGGCATCTGCTCCCTCAAGCCGCACGAAGACCGCCTGGTGATGAGCGCGCTGCTCGAGCTCGACGCGGAAGGCGCCTTGAAAAACTCCAGCTTCACACCCGGCGTGATTCGCTCTGCGGAACGCATGACCTACACGAACGTCAATAAAGTCATCGAGGGCGAAGCGCAGATGACCGCGCGGTATGCGCCGCTGGTCGCATCCTTTCGCGCCATGAAAGAACTTGCGCTTATCCTCAACGCCCGCCGCAATCGCCGCGGCGCCATCGATTTCGATCTGCCCGAGCCCATCATCCAATTCGATGACTTGGGACGCATGACCGGAATCCTGCGCAGCGAGCGCAACATCGCGCACCGCCTTATCGAGGAGTTCATGCTCGCGGCCAATGAGGCGGTGGCCGCGCACCTCGAGAAGCGCGGCATCGGCTCGCTCTACCGGGCGCACGAAAAGCCCGACCCTAAGAAAGTCTTGGAGTTTGAGGAGCTGGCGCGCGCCTTCGGCTATTCGCTCGGGATCGCCGATCTAGCCGAGCAGCGCATTCCCGTGCGTCACGGCCGCGTAGCCGCGCCGCCGCGAAGCGCGAAACACGGTTCCAAGCCGGGTTCCAAGGATGGTTCCAAGCACGGCGCAAAGCATGACGCAAGACATACCAGCGCCGGGCGCGACCGCCCCATGCTCTTCAATCTTCCCGGCGCCGCCGAATTCGATATTCGCCCGCAGCACTACCAGAATCTCACGCGCCAAATTGCCGGCAAGCCCGAGGAGCGCATCCTCTCGTACCTCATGCTGCGCTCCCTGAAGCAGGCCCGTTACACCGCGAATGTGCTGGGCCATTTCGCCCTGGCCACCACCGACTACACGCATTTTACTTCCCCGATACGCCGTTATCCCGACCTCATCGTCCATCGCGTTCTCAAGTGGGCACTCGAAAATCCCGGCACCAGGTCCCTCGACGGCTCCCGCCCCGGGCCTTATCACACCGCGGAGCTCGAATCGATAGCCCTGCAGTCCAGCGATGCCGAACGCCGCGCCGATGCCGCCGAGCGCGAGCTGGTCGAGTGGAAAACCGCGCAGTACATGGAGCAGCACCTCGGTGAAGAGTTCGATGCGCTCGTGGTCAGCACGCAGAAGTGGGGATTCTACGTCGAGCTGTTCGAGATTTTTGTCGAGGGTCTGGTGCCCATGGGGGCGATCGAAGATTTTTCCGGCGAGCGCTGCTATTTCCGCGAGCGCGACCGGGTCATCACCACTTCCGGAGGACGCAAGGCATGGCATCTCGGAGACCAGGTGCGCGTCCGCGCCGACCGCGTAGATCCCATGTTCCGCCGCGTCGAGTTCGCCCTCCTGCCTGCTGAAAAACCGGGTTCTGTCGATTAGCGAATTTCCGTCACAGGCAATTCGGCTAGGCCCTTCTTATTTCCGGCCCCCTGCGTTATCGTAGCGTCGAATCTTCATCGTCGATGTACTGATCGGTTCCAGCGAGGTGACCCGTGGCGGTTCGTAAGTGCTCATCTTGTTTGACCGCAGTCCCGCCAGGCCTGGTGCTGGCGTATTCCGACAATATCGTTTGTCCCGCCTGCCAGGCGGAGCTCACCATCTGGAATGGCAGCCGTCTTCTCGCGTCCATCGCCGGAATTCTTGCCGGGGTTTTAGTGTGGCAGCTCACCAGCAGCGCTACTTCAGGCGCGCTCGCGTGGACGCTTCCCGTGCTCTATTCCTTCCTCGCTTTCGGTGCGGTTTCAGCTTTGGTGTTGATGGTCATCGCCGATCTTCGCCCGCAGCTCGTACAATCCACCGCCCTGCCTGTCATGGTTCAATCCGTGCCCACCACCGGCGGCGGCCACCACTAAGTCCTTAAGAATCCTGCTACTTTCACCGTCCGGCTGAACCGAAGGTACTATTGACGACTTTCTGCCCCAGAGTCAGACTGGTGCTCTGATGGCTCGCTACGGCGGATTACTTGGCAAGCGTGTTGAAGTTCACTACCGTGCGGGCGACGTAACCCTACCTGCCACGGCCCGCATGGTTGCGGATTCTGGCCGTTCGATTTTCCTCGAAGAGCATTATGTACTGCGCGGCCGCGTGCAGACCTTTCGCTGGGAAATTCCCTATCAATGCATTCTGCGCATGGAAGAGAACCGCGCTCCCCTGCCTGCTTCCGCCTTCGACGGGCGCGAGCCCGGC
>JAAFGT010000062.1 GCA_010365215.1 Acidipila sp.
TGGTGGTGGATACGCTTCGCGCGGACAAACTGTCGGGTTATGGTTACGCGCGTCAGACCAGCCCCCATATGGACCAGGTGGGCCGCGAAGGGGTGACGTTCGACGCCGCCGTGGCCACATCCTCGTGGACGTTGCCGACTCATGCTTCCATGCTCACTGGACTGGCGCCGCACGTCCACGGGGCGGAGCGGAGCGATTTGCGGCATGGCACGAGTCTTGCGGAAGTGATGCTCGCGCGCGGATATCGCACCGCAGCGGTAGCCGCCAACCTCATGTGGATCACTCGCGCGCACGGATTCGGGCCAGGATTCGTGCGCTTCGACGACGGCTTCTTTTCCCTGCTGGACGTGTGGATGCACACGCTCTACGGGCGCACGCTGGTGCGGGCGGTGCGGCAGCATTTCTTGCACGGAAGCCCCATGCCGAAGCGGCGCGCGGACAATGTTTTCCGCTCGGCGCTCAATTGGATCGGGGAGCGTCAAGACCGGCCGTTTTTCGTATTTCTGAATGTGATGGAGACACACTCGCCATACGATCCTCCCGCGCCATGGAACAGCCGGTTCTCCAACCTCAAAAATCCGCGCTTGATTAACATTTATCCTAAGCCGGGCGGCGAACCTGCCCACCTAACCCCGGCTGAGGCGCAAGGGTCGCGGGACGCCTATGACGGGGCGATAGCCTACGTCGACGACCAGATTGGAGATCTTCTCGACGAGCTAAAGAAAAGAGGCCTGGAAGAAAACACGATTGTGATCGTGACTGCCGACCACGGCGAATCGCTGGGCGACCACGGCCTGCAGGGCCACACCAATGCGCTTTATTGGGAGCTGATTCACGTTCCGCTGATGATGCGCTGGCCCGGCCATCTGCCTGCCGGAAAGCGAGTGGCGACTACAATTTCCATGATGTCGCTCCCCGCGACGGTTCTGGATCTTTTGGGCGACGAGCAGCAGAAGGTATTTCCGGGTCCCTCGCTCGCGCCGCTCTGGCGAGCAGAGACACCACCAGTAGAGTGGCCGCAAGCGCTCAGCGAACTGGCCATGTTTCATTTTGAGGCTCCAAGCTACGTGCCTGCGTACCACGGAGCCATGAAGTCTTTGATGACTGCGCACTGGCACTTCATCCTGCATGAGAAATTCGGGGCGCAGCTTTACGACCGGGTAAATGACTCGCTGGAGTTGCATGACCAGGCCACCACGGCCGAGGGACAAGTAGTGGTAGCAGAGTTTATGAGAGCGTTGCAGGAACGCGGCGCCAGCTTTGCTCGCGTGGCGCAGACGCCGAGAACGACTCCTGAACCGGCAACACCTTAGCTTTCGCGGAAAATTTTGCCTGAAGCTGCCGACAGAATGACTGGTTGAAGCCCGAGATTTGTAGGCGATTCGGCTAATTCTCCGCAATTCTCAACAATGTCCCGGCGCTTTCTGCGAACCTTTTGTGGCAGAATGCATTGGGCGAACAGCTACAGGCACCGTCCCCGATCCCTGGAAACGCGGATGAACACAGGAGGGAGGCGCAACCCTGACCCAGTCAATGCCCGGAATTTTGAAATTAACGGCCCGCGCGATAAAGCCACCACTACCGAACTCGGCCTTCCTCACGCTAATTATCTCTTTGTGGTATGGATTGGCCACCGGTTTTGGCGAGGGCCTGGGACTATGGTTCATGCAAGTCTTCCATGTGGCGACTTGGAAGATGCAGCAGATCTCCATGCCGCTGCAAATGATCTGGGCCGCCCCGATGTGCTACGTGCTGGTTTTCGGGTGCGTCGGCGTGATCCTGGTGGGCCTGCAAATCCTGATCCCGCGCATGCCATGGACAAAGTTCGTTGTCTTCTTATTCAGCATCGGCCTGCTCGTGGCACTGCTCTCAGTCATCGGGCGTCTCACTCCCCTCGGGACGGTTGGATTCTCAGTGGGCTTAGCGAGTGCATTTCTTCGCTACTACCTGAAGCACGAGGAAGAGATAACGGCGTTTTGGCGGCGTTCGCTGCCGTGGTTGGCGGTGGCGACGCTGTTCGCGCTGGTGGCCATCCAGGGGGGGATCCGGATTGCCGAGCGGCGGGCGCTCGCAGCGCTGCCGCCTGCAAAGCCGGGTGCACCCAATGTCGTCGTCCTGGTGGTCGATACGCTTCGAGCTGACCGACTTTCGACCTACGGTTATTCGCGTCAGACCAGTCCCCACATGGACCAGTTGGGCCGCGAAGGGGTGACGTTCGATTCCGCGGTGGCCACATCCTCCTGGACGCTGCCAACTCATGCTTCCATGCTCACTGGACTGGCACCCCATGTTCACGAAGCGGAGAGAACTGTACTCAGGCATTCGAACATAACCCTTGCGGAAGCGATGCTGGCCCGGGGGTATCGCACCGCAGCAGTATCTGCTAACAGCGAGTGGTTCAGTCGCGGGCACGGGTTCGGACCCGGATTTGTGCGTTTTGACGATGGTTTTTATTCACCGCTGGAGGTGTGGATGCACACCCTTTACGGGCGAACGCTGGTCCGCGTGGTGCTCCAAAAACTGACCCACGGGGAATCTCTCCCGATGCGGACCGCGACGAGCGTCTTCCAAGCGGCCATCGATTGGATCGGGAGCGGCCAATCCAGGCCCTTCTTCGTGTTTCTGAACGTACTCGAACCTCACACTCCTTATGATCCGCCTCCCCCTTGGAACTCCCGTTTTTCTAAAGCCAAACATCCCGACGCAATCGACATCAATCTTAACGGCCGTTCCGCAAAGTTGACTCCGGATCAACTCGAAGCGGAACAGGATGCGTATGATGGCGAGGTGGCCTACGTCGACGACCAGATCGGTAGTTTTCTGACTACCTTAAAGGCGAAAGGCCTGGAAGAACACACCGTTGTGATTCTCACCGGCGATCACGGGGAATCGCTGGGCGATCACGGTCTTCAGCTTCATACCAACGCATTGTATTGGGAGCTCATTCATATTCCACTCATCTTCCGCTGGCCCGGCCATCTACCGGCCGGAAGGCGCGTAGCGACTACCGTCTCGATGGCTTCGCTGCCAGCGACCGTCCTGGATCTGTTGGGCGAAGACAAACAGACCATGTTCCGTGGCCCCTCGCTCACGCCACTCTGGCAGGAAGATAAACCGCCGGCGGACTGGCCGGTGGCACTAGCCGAAATGGTTATGTTTCATTTCGGAGCTCCGAGCGATGTGCCTTCGTATCATGGAGCAATGAAATCCTTGGCCAATTCGCAGTGGCACTTCATCCTGCATGAAAAATTTGGGGCGCAGCTTTACGACCGAATGCGCGACCGGGAAGAGCTGCATGACCTGGCGGCAACGGCCGAGGGACAGCGGGTGGTGGCGGACTTTACGAAAACTTTGCAGGAACTTGGCACCACTTTCCCACAGGGCGGCGAGGCGCCGCGAAAACATTCAGAGCCCGTTAAGTAAGCCAATTAATAGGAGAAATTTTTGTGACTGCTGTGGTCCGTGAAACCAGCACTCAGCCAACTTCCCGATTGCGTTTGAAGGACGTGTTCGTCCTCGGCGCGTGGTGGGGGCTGGTAACGGGCCTGGTGGAAGGCGCAGGTTTGCTGGGGTTGCAGCACGCGGGTTGGCTCAATTGGAAAATGGCGCAGATGAGCGTGGCGCGCGAGATTTTATGGGTTTCGCCGGTGGCCGATCTTCTGCTCTTCGCCGGGTTGGCACTTTCCATCTGCACGCTGGGAGTTTTGATACCCGCGATTCGAGATTCGCGCGTACTGGGTTTTATATTTGCGCTGATGGCGGTGTTTGACTGGGGATCTTTGTCGGGGCGCCTGCGCATCCCGGCCGTAGTGATGCTGTCGCTGGGACTTGCCACAGTGTGGACGCGCTGGTTCGTAAAACGTCCGGAGAATCGTTTGCGGAATATGCGTCGCAGCTTGCCATGGCTCGTTGCGACGGCCGTGGTGTTACTGATTGGCGTGCAAGGGTCGCGCTGGATGGCGGAGCGGCAAGCAATGGCAGGGCTTGGGCCAGCGAACGCGGGCGCGCCCAATGTGCTCGTGCTCATAATGGATACGGTGCGCGCCGACCACGTGGGGATTTATGGATATAACCGCGCCACCAGCCCGCGCCTCGACCGCTTCGCGCGGCAAGGTGTGTTGTTCGAGAATGCGATTTCCACGTCCTCCTGGACGCTCCCGGCGCACGCATCCCTTTTGACCGGGCGCTTTCCGCACGAGCATGGCGCGCAGACCGGCCCGTACGACGGGCGTTATCTGAGTCTTGCGGAGGAGTTTCAACACCGCGGTTACCGCACGGGCGCATTTTCAGCGAATACCTATTTCTTCTCGCGCGCCTCCGGATTCGGGAAAGGATTTGTCCGGTTCGAGGACGATTTCACAAGCGTCCGGGACATGGCGGCGCGCACGCTCTACGGACGGAAATTTTACGACTTCGTGTTGCAACGGCTGGGATACGACGACGTTCCAGGCAGGAAACGGGCGACGGACATCACCCAGTCGGTGGAGCATTGGATAGGCGCTTCGGGCCCGCGGCCGTTCCTGATATTCGCCAATTATTTCGATGCGCACGATCCTTATCTGCCGCCGCAGCCGTACCGCAGCCGCTTTTCCCCGGGAAAAACGCCCGGCGGCGCGCTGAATTCCTTTGTGCTGCGGTTGAACCTGCGGAGGCCGGAACAGTTGCAGGGGGAGATCGACGCGTATGACGGGGCCATCGCCTATATCGACGATCAGATCGGCAGCCTGCTGGATTGGATGGACGCACGCGACCTCAGCAAAACTACAATTGTGGTCATACTCTCCGACCACGGCGAATCATTTGGCGAGCATGGGCTGCTGATGCACCGCAACGCGCTGTACCGTGAGACCATTCATGTGCCAATGGTGATGCGCTGGCCGGGACATGTGCCGGAGAATGTTCGCGTGGCCTCGCCGGTGAGTATTGCCTCGCTCGCAGCGACGCTTCTGGAACTGACGGCAAGCGATAACGCGGCGCAATTTCCGGGACCCTCGTTGGTTCCGCAATGGCGCGCAGCGTCGCCCGTGCCTTCAAGCGATTTAGAGTTCCCACTGGCAGAGCTGGCGCAGTTTCATTTCGAGCTGGAAAAGCAGAACCCGGTATATTCCGGATCGATGCGTTCAGTGGTCACGCCGCATTGGCAAATGATCGAACACTCCGCACTCGGGGCGATGCTGTTTGATTGGAGCACTGATCCCGGGGAACTCCACGATCTGGCCGCTAATCCCGAAGGGCGGGCGGTGGCGCAGGGATTGTCGCGCTGCCTGCATGACAATCCGAGGAAACTGGATGAAAAGCAGTGCGGGGTTGAGGAAGCTACTGAAGAAAAACATTGAGGTAAAGCGTCGAGGAACAGGTCGCCGCTCGCAACACGTGCCGTCCTTCGATTCGGAATTAGGGCTCAAGTGAAGATGTGCATGAGCCTTGCGATCCATAAGATGAGCAAGGCGTAGAGCGCTGCGAACCAATCGTCCGTCATGATTCCCCAGCCCCCCGGCAACGATTCCGCCTGCCGCGCGGGAAACGGCTTCCATATGTCGAACAGGCGGAAGAGAACGAAGCCTGCCAGCATGACTTTCCAGCCGACTGGCGCCAGTCCGATAAAAACGATCTGCTGACCGGAAATTTCGTCGATGACCACTCTGCCGGGATCTGGCTCACCAAAATAGTCAGCGGCGGAATCCGATGTCCACACACCCACGATGGCGACTAGCCCGTTGAACAAGAGTTGAACTGCAAGAAAGCCTGCGGAGCCTGCTGGCCAGTCATGGCCGAAGCTTGAACCTAGCCGAGGGATCGAGCGTTCGAGCAAGAAATATAATGCAAGCGACAGAAGCGAGCCCCAGGTGCCCGGAGCCATGGGCAGGCAACCGAGGCCGAGCCCAGTAGCGAGCAGGACGCTGAAGCGTCCCGCTTTTTTCTTCGCTATGGGAGATATAGGCGAAATGCTTTCGGGCATGGCCATTTTTCAAGAGTTGAGGTCGAGAAACTCACCGATGATCCGGCGCTCATAGCAGACCCTAGTCAAGGCTGGTAAACGCGCAAAATTGTATCGCGGTTGGCCGCCATCCAATTGCGCATGCGCGCGATGCCGGGTTCCGGCCTCATCTTTGGCTCCCAGCCAAGCTCGGCGTGGGCGCGGCGAATATCGCTGATGTAAACCCGCTGATCGCCGGGCCGCCAGTCGCCAAAAGAGTGCTTTAACTTTTCACCGCTCATCTTTTCGATGAGCCCGATGAGCTCGAGTAGAGAAAGCGTGTAGGCGGGCCCGCCGCCGATATTGTAGACGCGTCCGCTGACGCGATCGATGCGTTGGATGGCGGCGTCGAATGCGGCCACCAGGTCATCCACGTAGAGAACGTCGCGCACCTGTTTGCCATCGCCATACACAGTGACCGGCTGGCCAAGCAGGCCGCGCAAAGTAAACCATGCAATCCATCCCTGGTCTTCTATGCCGAACTGATGTGGGCCATAGATGCAGGACTGGCGCAGCACCACGGTGCGCATTCCGTAGATACGCGCATAATCGCGAACGTATTGATCGGCCGCGCCCTTCGAACAGCCATAGGGCGAATGGAAGTCGAGCACACGTTCTTCGCTGGCGCCGTGCGGAAGCGTGGCGTAACGGTAGCGGTTGGCGTCCTCGACGACGGCGACGTCTTCCATCCCGCCGTACACTTTGTTGGTGGAGGAATACAGGACGATCGGCGGCTCGGCGGCCTGCCGCGCTGCTTCCAGCACGTTGAAGGCGCCGAGCGCATTGATCTCGAAATCGGTGCGCGGGTCGGTGACTGAAGTGGTGACGGCCACCTGAGCAGCAAGATGCAGCAGAACGTCGCACTGGGCGGCTTCGCTGGCCAGTATCTTGAGGTCGGTGCGCACGTCGGCGGTAACGGCGCGGACTGCGGGGTGCTCGCGGCGCAGCCACTCGAGATTGTCTTTGGTGCCTTTGCGCGACAGGTTATCGAAGACCGTGACGCTGTGCCCCTGCTGGGCATAATGGGCCGCAGCGTTGACGCCGATAAACCCAGCTCCTCCGGTGATCAGATAGCGCATTTTTTCCGTGACCTTTTGTAAGTTCGGTAACAGCCGAGCGGTTCAGGATGAGGCAATTCAATACCCTCCGCAAGGGCTGTGCAAGCGCCTGAGGGCAGCGAGGTATTGGCACAGTAAAACCGCCGGCACCGGGTGGGTACCGCCCAGGCACTACCTGGGCACGACTCGACACTCTCTGGACACTCTCTGGACACGCGGGAACGAAGACTCCGCGCCGTTCTGCCGAATTTAGGCTTATTATATGAGGACACGAAGAAGCTATTAGGGAAAGGACAAACGGGAAGGTTCGCAGCGATGTCGTGCTCTCGCGCTTCCTCCCGCAAAGGAGTTTGCGTGGTGGACTTGAAACTTCACAGCCTCTATGTAGGACCCGACCAGATGATGCCGGTGGCGTCAATCCTCGCCGCTGCGATGGGATTTCTGTTGGTGTTCTGGAACAAACTGTTGGGACTCATTCGCAAAATATTCCATCTGGCTCCCCCGCCGGAGCCGCCGGAGACGACCTCCAGTACGGCGCCGCTACCGTCAACGACCGCACCTGCAAAGCCCGCGGCGCCCGACGAAAAGTCGAAGCACAGCTAGACGCCCCGCATCCGGAGACCTGCCCGCGCGTGAAGAAAAAAGCCATTGTCATCGGCCTTGACGGTCTGGAGCCCTCGATACTGGAGGAGATGCTGGGCCGAGGCGAACTGCCGCACTTTGCGCGGTTGCGCGCCCAGGGCCACTACACTCGGCTGGCCACCACCTATCCGGCACAGACGCCTGTGGCGTGGTCATCATTTTCTACTGGCACGAATCCCGGCGGCCACGGAGTTTTCGATTTTGTGCGCCGGGATATAGATACTTATCTTCCCGATTTCGCGCTCTCGCGATTTGAACGGCCCAAGAATGCGTTTTCTGCGCCACGCGTGGTAAATCAGCGCCGCGGCGTTCCCTTCTGGAAACTGCTCGGCGACGCCGGAATTCCCTCTACGATTCTTCGCTGCCCGGTGACGTTTCCTCCTGACGAAATGCGCGGGCGAATGCTCTCGGGCGTGGGCGTGCCCGATTTGCGCGGCAGCCAGGGTACGGGAACGTTTTACACGCAGAATCGCGGAGAGCGTGGTGGAGAGAATGAACAGATCGTGCATCTGGATGCAGGCGATACCTTCACCACCTACCTGGTCGGGCCGCGCAATACGCGCGCCAATCCGCCGGCCGACACGCGGTGCGAAATCCGCGTAGAGATCGATCGCGCCGCGGGGCGGCTGCGCGTGCATACCGGCGGCGCCCCCTCCACGATTGACGTTGAGCGTGGGGAGTGGAGCGATTGGGTGCGGGTGAAATTTAAATTTTCCATGCTGCAGTCGGTGACCGGGTTGGTGCGGCTGTACGTCCGGCAACTTTCCCCGCATGTTGAGTTTTACGTTTCGCCGGTGAACTTCGATCCGGCTGCGCCACTATTTCCGGTTTCGTCGCCGGGCGATTATTCCAAAAAGCTCGCCGAGGAGATCGGTCTCTTTTCGACGCTGGGCATGGCCGAAGATCACACCGCGCTGAACAACGGGCGCATCGACGAGTCCGCGTACGTCAAGCAATGCAGCCTGGTGCTGGCCGAGCGCGAGAAGATGGCGCTGCACGAGCTCGAACGCTGCAGCGAGGGGCTATTTTTTGTGGTGTTCGATACGCCGGACCGCATGCAGCATATGTTCTGGCGGTTTCGCGACCCGGAGCATCCGTTTTACGACCGCGAGCTTGCGACCATTTATTCGCGGCAGATCGAAGAGCACTATCGCGTATACGACGGGCTGCTGGGGCGCGTGCTGGAGCGCGCAGACGAAAACACGTTGCTGATCGTGCTTTCCGACCACGGGTTCAACACCTTTCGCCGCGCGGTGCACGTGAACACTTGGCTTTTCGACCACGGCTTGCTGGCGCTGATAGAGGGACACAAGCCGGGCGAAGAGCTGGGTGACGGGTTCACGCAGGTGGACTGGTCGAAGACTTTTGCTTACGCGCTGGGGCTGGGCGGCATTTACCTGAATCGCAAAGGCCGCGAACGCGACGGAATTCTAGAGGAGGGCACGGACGCGGAGCGCGTGCGGTGCGCAATTGAAACCGGCCTCACCGGTCTGGCCGATCCGGAAAAGCAGCGCACGGCGATCACCAGCGTGTCGCGCGCCGAACAGCTCTACTCCGGTGCATTCGTCGCCGAAGCGCCGGACCTGCTGGTGAACTATGCGCCGGGATATCGCGTTTCCTGGCAGGCGGCGGTGGGCGGAATGCCGCACGGCCTTTTCGAAGATAACTTGCGGCGCTGGAGCGGCGACCACATCATCGATCCACAGACCGTGCCGGGAATTCTTTTTCTCAACCGCGCATCGCCGCGCGTCGCGGCGGACATCCGTGACCTGGCGCCCACCGTGCTGGGACACTTTGGCGTAGCGCCGAACGCGGCGATGGAAGGACAATCTCTGCTGAACGGTCAGTGAGTGAATCGGGAGAAGGCATGAAGATCTGCATCCTGGGACTGGACTGCTGCGCGCCGGAAATTATTTTTCAGGACGAGCGCCTGATAAATATCCGGCGGCTGATGGACGCGGGCGTGTGGGGCCGCCTGGAAAGCGTGATCCCGCCAATCACCGTGCCGGCGTGGATGTGCATGTCCACCAGCCAGGACCCCGGCTCGCTGGGGGTCTACGGCTTCCGCAATCGCACGGATTATTCGTACAGCGGCCTGGGGTTCGTAAACTCGGCGTCGATCCGCGAGCTGGCCATGTGGGACCAGGTGGCGCGCGAGGGCAAGAGATCCATCCTGATGGGAGTGCCGCCTAATTATCCGCCGCGAAAAATCAACGGAATCAGCATCGGTTGCTTTTTGACACCCGACACCACTACGGACATTTTTACGCATCCGCCGGAATTCAAGAAAAAACTTGAAGAGCTGGTGGGCGAATATCCCGTGGACGTGAAGGGCTTCCGCACCGATCGCAAGGATTGGCTGCGCGACCAGATTTTTGAAATGAGCCGCAAGCACTGGACGGTGGTGAAATGGCTCTTGAAAGAACAGGAGTGGGAGTATTTCCAGTATGTGGATATCGGCCTGGACCGCGTGCACCACGGCTTTTGGGATTCGTGGGACAAAGAGCATGTGCTGTACGAGCCCGGCAATCCATACGAGAGCGTGATTCCGGATTACTACGCCTGGCTCGACCAGCAGATCGGAGAAGTGTTGGAACTGCTGGACAGCGACACGCTGGTGCTGCTGGTCTCCGACCATGGCGCTCGGCGCCTGGACGGCGGTTTCGCGGTGAACGAGTGGCTGATCCGCGAAGGGCTGCTGGTGCTCGACGAAATGCCGAAAGAGATCACTTCGTTCAACAAGCTGAAGGTGAATTGGGCGAAGACAAAAGTGTGGAGTGAAGGCGGATATTACGCGCGCGTGTTTTTAAACGTGCAGGGACGCGAGCCGCAGGGAGTGATCCCGCAGGCGCAGTACGAAGCATTCCGCGACGAGATCAAGAAAAAGTTCGAGGCCATTACCGACGACAAAAGACAGCCCATGAATTCGCTGGTCTTCAAGCCGCAGGAGCTTTATCACCACGTGCGCAATGTGGCGCCGGATCTGATCGTGCATTTCGGCGGGCTGGCCTGGCGCTCCATCGGCAGCGTGGGCCACGGCCAACTGCACGTGCAGGAAAACGATACCGGCCCGGATGCCTGCAACCACGCACAATTTGGGATGTTTCTGCTGGCCGCGCCCAACTGCCCGTTGCGCGGCGAATTTGAAGGCGCAATGCTGCTGGATATTGCGCCAACGTTGCTCGATCTCGCCGGCTACGACATTCCCGCGAGCATGCAAGGCCGGTCAATCGTCGCAGGATTGGAGAAGAAACCGCCCGAGGGTTTTGGCGGGGACGATAAGGAAAATATCATTCGTGATCGGCTTGCCGGGCTCGGCTACATCTGAAAAGCAAGAACGGCAGGTCTGGACCGACTAAGGGGTGGCAACGCCGTGCCGATCACCTACGGTGGCGAAAGTCCGGAGGACGCGTTGGGCGCCAGCGCCTTACGAATCCAAATCTCAGCTTCCTAAACCAAGAATTGCCTGGGTGCTCTCGTTCGTGGCAGGTCGCGCAAAGAGTGACCAGATTCTCGAATCCGTGGCGTCCACCCTGACGAACTGGCTTGACATGGTGAACGTGAGGTCGGGCGATGGTTACCTTACATTTTGTACATCGGTCGTGATCTCGGAGCCTTACTGCGTAGCGTCTCCACGCCCAATCTGGAGGATAGCCTTCGATGTCACGATATTTTGGTTCCGTAACCGTCTCCCATACTTTCAGCACCTCGTTCCCAAAGTGTAAGATGGCAAGTTGGGGTGAGGCTAAAAATACTTGAGGGATGCCGTCCTTACGGATTGCTTCAAGGCTTTCCTGACGTTTCGCATTCTCGACCTTTCGTCTGCGCCCCTCGCGCACCATTTCGGGAAGGAGCCTTAACAGACCCGATAAAAGCCAAACGCCTAGAATAATGAACCCGACATTTATTTCCATGATCAAATTCTTGGCGGATCCTTGTTTCACTTCCGCCGACTCCAGTCTGCTTCCTCCAATTATGCGTCAAACTCAGCGAGGAATGACGACGGACAACCCGATGCGCGTCAGTCAATGACCGGCTTGACGTGCCAGATGTCGCGCGCGTATTCCAGAATCGAGCGGTCGCTGGAAAATTTGCCCATGCGCGCGACGTTTAAAATGGCTTTGCGGGCCCACGCCGCGCGGTCGGTGAAGTCATTGGCCACCAGCGCCTGGGCAGTGGCGTAGGATTCAAAGTCCGCGAGGTGGAAGTAACGGTCGCCACCATTCATCACCGCCTGGAAGATAGGTTGGAAAATGCCGGGCTCCGTGGTGTTGAAGCGGTCGTTGCCAATGGCGTCCATGACGCGGCGAACGGCGGCAGAGCCGTTGTAAAAATCCCAAGGGTTGTAAGAGCGGTTTTGGCGGTGCGCTTCAATCTGCTCCGCGGTCAGGCCGAAAATATAAATATTTTCGAGGCCCACTTCTTCCCGGATTTCGATATTGGCGCCGTCGAGAGTGCCGATCGTCACCGCGCCATTCATGGCCAGCTTCATGTTCCCGGTGCCGGAGGCTTCCATGCCGGCCGTGGAAATCTGCTCGCTCAAATCGGCCGCGGGAATAATCTGTTCGGCCAGGGTAACGCGATAGTCCGGCAGAAACACCACCCGCAGCTGGTCGTGGACGCGCGGGTCCTTATTAATCTCGCGCGCGATGCTGTGGATGAGCTTGATGATCAGCTTGGCCATGGCGTAACCGGGCGCAGCCTTGCCGGCAAAAATTACCGTGCGCGGCACGGCCAGCGATGCGCCATCTTCCACGACGCTGAAATAAAGATGGATGATGTGCATGGCATTGAGCAGCTGCCGTTTGTATTCGTGGATTCGTTTCACCTGAACGTCGAATAGCGATTCGGCATTGACCGGCAGCAGCAGCGTGTCCTGGATCAGCGCGGCCAGGCGGCGTTTGTTCTCCAGCTTGACGCGCAAAAACTCCTGGCGGAAACCGGGCACGTCGGCAAAGCGTTCCAAGCCGCGCAGCTTGGAAAAGTCATAGATCCAGCCGTCCCCAATGGCGGCGATGAGCAGCCCGGCCAACCCGGGATTGGAATGCAACAGCCAGCGCCGGTGGGTAACGCCATTGGTTTTGTTGTTGAATCGTTCGGGCCATATCTCCGCAAAATCCGGCACCAGCCGCGTGCGCACCAGCTCGGAGTGCATCGCGGAAACGCCGTTGATGGAATGGCTGCCGATAATGGCCAGGTGGGCCATGCGCGCCGTCTTCTCATGAGTCTCCTCGAAGATGGAGACGCGCTGCTGCCGCGCCACATCGCCGGGGAAGCGCGCCTCCACTTCGCCGAGAAAGCGCCCGTTGATTTCATAAATAATTTGCAGGTGCCGCGGCAGCAGGCGCGCGAGCAAGGAGACCGGCCACCTTTCCAGCGCTTCGGGCAGCAAGGTGTGATTGGTGTAGCCAAACGTCGCGCGGGTGATGTTCCATGCAGTTTCCCAGGGAAGCTCATACTGATCGACCAGCGCGCGCATCAGCTCGGTGACCGCCAGCGCGGGGTGCGTGTCGTTGAGCTGGATCGCAACTTTCTCGGCAAACTGGTCGAAGCTCTGGTGGTGCTTCAGGTAGCGCCGCAGAATATCGCGCATCGCGCAAGCCACCAGAAAATATTCCTGCAGCAGGCGCAGCTCGCGGCCGGCGAGGACGGCGTCAGAAGGGTAAAGCACCTTGCTGATGGTCTCCGCGGAGATTTTTTGCTCGACGGCTTTGATGTAATCGCCGGAATTGAAAATGGAAATATCGAAGTTGTCGGAGCTCCGCGCTGCAAAAAGGCGCAGGATGTTAACCGTTTCTCCGCCGTAACCCACCATGGGGATGTCGAAGGGCACGCCGAGAATGCGCTGCCAGTCCAGCCACACCGGAACGGTGTCGCCGCCTTCTTTGGCGTTTTCCACGCGGCCGTACACGGGCACGTAACACTGGCGGTTCTGCCGGCGAACCTCCCAGGGAACTCCCTGACTCATCCAGTGATCGGGGCGCTCGCGTTGATAACCATTTTCAATCTCCTGCTTGAACAGGCCGTATTCGTAATGGATACCGTAGCCATAGGCGGGGAAGCCCAAGGTGGCGAGCGAATCCAGAAAGCATGCCGCCAGGCGGCCCAAGCCTCCATTGCCCAGCCCGGCGTCGGGCTCGACTTCCAGAATCTCTTCGAGGTTCATTCCGAATTCCGCCACCGCTCGCCGGGTGACTTCGTACATGCCCAGGTTCTGTAGATTTTTCTGCAGGAAGCGCCCGAGAAGGAATTCGATGGAGAGATAGTAGACGCGCTTGGGATCGGCGCGCACATAACGCTCGGTGGTCGCGATCATCTTGTCGATGAGGTCCTGGCGCACGGAAAGAGCGACGGCGCGAAACATATCGTCGACATGGGCTTCTTCGCTGGCGCGGCCCAGCGAATAGCGCAAGTGAAAATGGATGCGGTCGACGAATGCCTCGATCGTCTTGGGCGAAGGGTTATGAAGTTCGAGAGCGTCCGGTTTCATGATTCTCTTTTTCTCCGACGCAACCGGAGAAGAATGACATCCTCAGCGCTCAATTATCTATGGAAGTTTCAGCGGCTAAAGATCTTTTTTCCTGTTGCAGAAGATTGTGCCCATGCTAGGGCTGCGGACTCGTGCCGCTGGGGGATGAACCACGCGCGCGCGCGGCCGATTTCCAGTAGACGATGGTGATGATCAGCAGGAACGGCGCGAACAGGGGAATGGTGTAGCGAAGGTCGGGAATGAAGAAAGTGGTTGCGGCGATGGCCGCCAGAGCAACGATCGCGGCGACGGTGGGCAGCGGATGCAGCGGCAGACGCAGCGGCAATTTAGCAATGCGCTCGCGTGGCATGGCCCGGCGGAAACCTAGGTGCGCGAGAAGGATCACGATCCAGACGAAAAACATTCCCGCCACGGCGGTGCCGTAAAGCAGCAGAAAAGCTCCCGTGGGCGAGAAGATGGCCAGCAGGATGGCTGCGAACATGCCCGCGGTGGACACGGAGAGCGCGCGGTGCGGCACGCCGCGCGCGCTGACCACGCCCAGCCACTTGGGAACGTAACTGCCTCGCGAGAGTGAAAAGATCATGCGCGTGGTGAGGTAGAGATTGGTGTTGGCGCTGGAGAGCGCCGCGGTGATCACCACCAGGTTCATTAACGTGGCGGCATAGGGAATTCCCGCCGTGGCAAACGCACGCACGAACGGGCTGCCGGTGATTCCGTGTCCGGCAGATTGGTCCCAGGGAGTCATGGCCAGCATCACCGTAATCGCCAGGACGTAAAACAGAATCAGGCGATAAACAATGCCGCGCATGGCGCGGGGAATAGTGACTTCGGGATTTTTTGCTTCGCCCGCGGTTACCGCGGTCACCTCGAGGCCCATGTAGCTGGTGATGGCCAGGGTTAGAGCCAACCAAACTCCCCACCAGCCGTGCGGTAAAAATCCACCATGCGCCGTGAGATTCGATAGCCCAACCGCCGGCGCCGGGCCAATCCCAAAGATCAGCGCGATGCCGACAACGATGAAGGCCAGGATGGCGACCACTTTTATCAGTGCGAACCAGTATTCGAATTCCCCGAAATTTCCGACCTCCAGAGCATTAATGGCTACCAGAGCGAGAGAGACCAGCAATACCCAGACCCACTGCGGCACCGTGGGAAACCAGAAGCCACAATAAATGGCGGCGGCGGTAACCTCGGCGCCGATGGCTAGAATTTCGACGAAGCCGTAAGTGGCGCGGACGGAGAAACCACACCACGGGCTCACGTATTTTTCCGCGTAAACGCCGAAAGCTCCCGGAACGGGATGAACTACGGCCATCTCCGCCAGAGCATAAGCCATCACCAGAGCGATGGCTGCGCCGATTAGATACGAGATGATGACGCCGGGTCCGGCAAGCTGAATGGTGACGGTGCTGCCGAGGAACAGGCCGACACCGATCGCGCCGCCAATGGCCATCATGGTGAGTTGCCGCTGGCTGAGTTGACGCTCGAGCCCGTCGGGGGCCGGGGCGGTGTGAGGCGCGTTTGGGGACTGGTCGGAGCCGGGCATGAACTTTTTGGGAATCCACGCCGGACAATTTTCACAACCGGCGAGAAAGGGCGAAGTGTATCATAGCGGGCCCATGACTGAATTTCCCATCGCCTGGATACGCAGCCAGTTCCCCGCACTGAATGCCGGCGACGATTTTATTTTCTTTGATAACGCTGCCGGGGCGCAGGCGCCGCAGAACGTTCTCGACGCTGTCCACGAACACCTGTTCAAGCGCAATGTACAGCGCGGCGGGCGTTACCGGCAAAGCCGCGAGGTGGATGCGGCGATTGCGAAGGCACGAGAGTCCGTAGCGCTGTTTCTGAACGCGCGGCAATCCAGCGAAATAGCTTTCGGGATGAATGCCACGTCGTTTATCCGAATCGTGAGCGTGGCATTGGGCGAGACGCTGGGCGACCGCCGCGAAATCGTGGTGACCGACCTGGACCATGAGGCCAACGTAGCCACGTGGCTGGCGCTCGAGCGCGTGGGCGCAAAAATCCGCTGGTGGCCGATTCGCCAGGACGGCCGCCTGCACCCCGCCGACCTGGATGAATTGCTCGGCGCAAAAACGCGCCTGGTGGCTTGTACCCTAGCCTCAAACGCCATCGGCTCGACGGTGGACGTGGCCGAAGTGGCGCGGCGGGCGCATGGCGCCGGGGCTGAACTGTTCCTCGACTGCGTGCACTACGGACCGCACGGCACGATCGATGTGCAGGCGTTCGACTGCGACTATCTGGTGTGCAGCGGCTACAAGATTTTTTCGCCGCATATGGGCTTCCTTTGGGGAAAGCAGGCGGCACTGGACGCGCTGCCTACATTCCGGGAGGACTTCATTCCGGATCAGGCGCCATTCAAGATCGAGGTAGGAACTTACGTTTACGAAAACGTTGCGGGAATGTCGGCGGCGATCGATTATCTGGAAAGCCTGGGCAGGAAGCTGGCCACGAATAAGGCGCCCACATCGCGCCGCGAAAATATTGTGCGCGCGATGGAGGGCATCCGGGCTTACGAGGCGAAGCTCTCGGTGGAGATGTTGCGCGTGGCTGAAGAGGTGGGCGGCATCGAGGTGTACGGCGTGCGCGATCCGGCATTGGTGAGGCACCGCACGCCGACGTTGTGCTTCAACGTGCAGGGAGTTACCGCCGCGGCTACTTGTGAACATATGGCGGAGAAAAATATCGCGGTGCGCGATGGCAACATGTATTCGCCGCGGTTGATGGTGCGTTTGGGGCTGGCGGACCCGCGCGGAGCGGTGCGCGCCTCGCTGGTGCACTACAACACGATCGAGGAAATTCAGCGCTTCGGCCAGGAGCTTCGGCAACTGCGAAGCCGGTAGGCGCGCAGAGGGATTTTTTGGAGCGGTCGGAATGACGAAAGCTTCACCACGCATATGAAAATAATTGACCGTGCGCGCCTCCGCGCGCTGATGCAACGCGAAGAAAATGACTTCGTCGCTAAGCGGCCGAAGTCGGCGGCGCTATTTCAGCGCGCTGCGAAATCGCTGCTCGGCGGCGTGCCTATGAACTGGATGGCGAAATGGGCCGGCGCATTTCCCGTGTTCGTCGAAAAGGCCAGCGGAGCGCACTTCACCGACGTCGATGGCCACCGTTACGTGGATCTGTGCCTGGGCGATACCGGAGCCATGACCGGCCACTCGCCCGAGGCGGCGGCCAAGGCGATTACCGAGCAGGCGCGGCGCGGGATCACCCTGATGCTCCCGACCGAAGATTCGATTTTTGTGGGCGAGGAGCTGGCGCGGCGCTTCGGCCTTCCCTTCTGGCAGTTCACGCTTACCGCGACAGATGCCAACCGCTTTGCCATCCGGCTGGCGCGGGAGATCACCGGGCGAAAGCTCATTTTAGTTTTCAATTACTGCTACCACGGAACCGTGGACGAAACGTTCGTGACGCTGACGAACGGCCAAGCCGGTCCGCGGCGCGGCAACCTCGGCCCGCCCGTCGATCCTGCGGTGACCACGCGCGTTGTGGAGTTCAACGACGTGGCGGCGCTGGAGAAAGCACTGGTTGCGGGCGATGTGGCGTGCGTGCTGGCGGAGCCGGCCATGACCAACTTGGGCATCATTCATCCGGACGCCGGCTACCATAACGCGCTGCGGGAAATCACGCGCCGCACGGGAACGCTGCTGATCATTGATGAGACGCACACGATTTGTGCCGGGCCAGGCGGATATACGCGCGCGCACCATCTCGAGCCGGATATTTTCGTGCTGGGCAAGCCTGTGGCCAGCGGACTGCCCGCAGCTACTTATGGATTCACCGCCGAGGTTGCGGAGCGCATCCAAGCGCACATGACGCTGGAAGATTGCGACACCGGTGGAATCGGCGGCACGCTGGCCGGCAATGCCCTGGCCCTGGCGGCGATGCGCGCCACGCTCGAAAAGGTGCTGACGCCGGCCGCGTTCGAACACATGATTCCTCTGGCGGAGCGATTCACGCTGGGAGTGGGCGAGGCGATCCAGGAAGCGGGACTGCCGTGGCACGTCACGCGGCTGGGGTGCCGCGCAGAATATCTCTTCACTCCTACGCTTCCGCGCAACGGCTCGGAGGCTGCCGCGGCGATGGATTTCCCGCTGGAGCGCTTCATGCATCTTTACGCGCTGAACCGCGGCATATTGCTGACACCGTTCCACAACATGGCGCTGATGTGCCCGGCCACCACTGTCGAGGACGTCGATCTGCACACGCGCGTTTTTCGCCAAGCAGTGGGCGAATTAGCAGGCTTGGGTTCGCCGAAGCAAGTAGAATAGCGCTATGGAAACTTCCGTTTTATTCAGCGCGTTGAATCATTTC
>JAAFGT010000011.1 GCA_010365215.1 Acidipila sp.
TCTTTCCCGCCGCGTGGTGCTGGGCGGCCGGGACGAAATGTCCAGTCTGGCCGACAACATCAACGGCATGTTAGGCGCGCTCCAATCCGCGCAGCACGAGCGGGAAGAACGGGACGCGCGGTTGCGGCTGCTGGTGGAACAGATGCCCGCGGTGCTGTGGACCACAGATTCCGCCCTACGCTTCACCTCGTCGGTGGGCCGCGGACTTTCCGGTCTGGGCCTGCGCCAGAATGAACTGGTGGGGAAGAGTTTGAAGGAATATTTCGGGACGGATGACCCCGAGCATCCGGCGATCGCCGCGCACCAACAAGCGCTTGCCGGACAAACCACCACGCTGGAACTTGACTGGCAAGGTCACGCCTTCGACGTACATGTAGAACCGTTACACGCGCAGGATGGCTCGGTGGCGGGGACCATCGGCGTGGCGCTGGATATTACCGAACGTAAGCGCGCCGAAGTGGAACGCCAAGTGATGTTCGAAATCATTCAGAGCGTGAACCTCACCGCCAATCTCGATGAGCTGTTTACGCGAATCCATGGCGCGCTCAAAAAAGTGGTGCGGGCCGACAACTGTTTTATCGCGCTGCACGACCGTGCTACCGGTCTCTTTCAGTTCCCGTTTTTTGTCGACCAATTCGATGCTCCGCCTCCGCCGCAGAAAGTAGGAAGAAGCTGCACGGCCTACGTGTTTCGCACCGGCCTCGCGAGCCTCATCCCGCAGAAAGAGTTCGACCGGTTGGTGGCCGCGGGCGAGGTGGAATTAGTGGGCGAGCCTTCGCCCTCCTGGCTGGGCGTGCCGCTGAAAACGCCGACGGAAACTATCGGCGTGCTGGTGGTGCAGGACTATAAGAACGAGAACGCTTATACCCAGCATGACCTGGAGATTCTCTCGTCGGTAGGCGGACAAATTGCCGTCGCCATCGAGCGCAGGCTGGCGGAAGGAGCGCTCGACCGCCTGCGCCGGCAGAACGAAATGATCCTCAACTCAGCCGGAGAAGGCCTGTACGGCATCGACCTGCGAGGCTGCACGACGTTCGTAAATCCTGCGGCCGCGAGCATGCTCGGCTGGACGATCGCGGACCTGGTCGGCCAGTCCATCCACACGCTGATTCATCACTCGAAACCGGACTTTACCCCCTATCCCGAGGAAGAATGCGTCATCCGCTCGGCAGCGAAGGACGGTGCCGCGCATCACGTGGATAACGAAGTATTCTGGAGAAAAGACGGAACCAGTTTCCCGGTGGAATACACCAGCACACCGCTGCGCGACGAGCGCGGTGCGTTAATGGGCGCCGTGGTGGTGTTCAAAGATATCTCTCAGCGCATCCTGGTGGATGAACAGTTGCGCCGCGCTCAGAAGATGGAAGCGGTGGGGCGCCTCGCCGGTGGCGTGGCCCACGACTTCAACAACCTGCTCATGGTGATCAAAGGGCACAGTGACAATCTGCTGGACCAGATCATGCCCGGCGATCCATTTCGCCGCGGTGTGGAGCAGATTCGTAAAGCCGGTGACCGCGCCGCGGCGTTGACGCGGCAACTGCTGGCGTTCGGGCGCATGCAGGTGATGCAGGCCAAGGTCATCGATCTGAACGCCGTGGTCAGCGACATGAGCAAGATGCTGCCGCGGATTTTGGGAGAGGGCGTGGAGTTCATCTTCGTGGCCGAGCCCAAGCTGGGCCATGTGAAGGCTGATCCCGGACAGATCGAGCAGGTCATTGTGAATCTGGCAGTGAACGCGCGCGATGCCATGCCCAGCGGAGGGAAGTTAACGATTGAGACTTCGAATATCGAGCTGACTACCGAGTACGTCCGCTCGCATCCCTCGGCGCGCCCTGGCTCTTACGTGCTGCTGGCGGTCAGCGATACCGGTCACGGCATGGACGCGGAGACGCAGTCGCGTATATTCGAGCCGTTCTTCACCACCAAAGAGCGCGGCAAAGGTACCGGCCTGGGGCTGGCTACTGTGTATGGGGTGGTCAAACAGAGCGATGGCTTTGTCTGGGTTTACAGCGAGCCGGGGATGGGCGCCACGTTTAAGGTGTACTTGCCCACGGTAAAGGAACCACTCGATTCACCTTCCAGCGATTGGATCAAGGCGCAGGGCGTGGTCATTCGCGGCTCGGAAACAATTCTCCTGGCCGAAGACGAAGAAGACGTACGAGAGCTGGCGCGGGATTTTCTGGTGCGGGCCGGCTACGTCGTGCTGGAAGCAGCCAACGGCGCGGAGGCTTTACGAATCGCTTCCGAACACGCCGGCACCATCGATCTTCTGCTGACCGACGTAGTCATGCCCAGGATGGGCGGGCCGGAGCTGGCCGATCGCCTGGCACCGGCCCGTCCGCACATGAAGGTGCTGTTTATGTCCGGGTACGCCGAGTATGCCGCTTTCGAACATGACTTCCTGGAACGCGGCAGCGCAGCGCTGCAGAAGCCGTTCGCCCTCGAGGCGCTAGGCCGCAAAGTGCGCGAAGTGCTTGAGGGCGCATCGGCGGAAGCGGTGTCGCACGAACGCAGCCGTTAGCCGCGCCGTTACGCGCGAAAATTTCCGGGGCGAACTTACTTTAGAATTTCCGTTGCCGCAGGCGGCAGTTTATCAGCGCGAGCCAGCAACTGCGTGACCTGCCACAGTTGCGTGTCGTTCAGCGCACCCTTGAACGCCGGCATCCCGGTCATGCGGATGCCGTTGGCTACTTTCCAGTACGTTGTCCCCGCCGGGTCGTCGGTTACCATGTCATCTTTGTCTAATAGTTGCGGGGGCCCGGGAAACATTCCCTTGGGAATCGTGCCAATCGGCTGATTCGGCAGACCGTGACAGACGGCGCAATTATCTTTATAGATTTTGGCGCCGGCAACGAAGGCCGCTTCATCCGCCCCGATGGGCGACTGGAGCTTGGCGGCTTCGACGTACCTCACGTGCTGGCTTAATCTCGCCACGCGCTTTTCGAAAGGAAACGGCGGATCCGCCGTGGCCACAGGAAATCGCCCGGAAGTCAGATAGAGATAGCCCAGCACCGGCATCAGCAGCACGCCCAATATAATTCCCAGAAGCACCTTACCCATTGCTGTTTCCTCCTAGCGACGGATTCCTCCCGATGATGTGGTTCCTCTCGACGATCTGATTCTCTCAATATCCGTCGAACGATTTGCGCGCAAAATTTCGCCAGCTTCAGGAAATCGCGCGAGCAATCGCAAACGCGGCGGCAGCGGCCAAGCCTCCAATGAGCACGGTTTGGAATGCCCCGGCCACCGGGTTTAAGCCGGTATAACGCGCTTTCACGTAACCGAAGAGCATGAGCGCCGCCAGCGTAACCGCAACGGAAACTTTCAGAGCGGGAATCACCTGGTGCATCACGATGTAAGGCGCAAGCGGGACCAGGCCACCCACGATGTAGGAGGCGGCGATGGTCAATGCGCTGTTGCGCGCGCGCTTGGGGTCGGGCGCCTCCAGGCCCAATTCGAAGCGCATCATGAAATCCACCCAGCGGTCGCGGTCGCCGCTGATGGCCGCTACCACCGGCGCAATCTGCTCGTCGTTCATGCCGTAGCCGCGGAAAAGTTCACCCACCTCGCGCGCTTCTTCCTGCGGAATTTCTTCGCACTCGCGAATCTCGCGTTGCCGCTCGGATTCGTAATGCTCCGAGTCGGTCCGGGCAGCCAGATAACCGCCCAGGCCCATGGCGATGGAGCCGGCAGCGATTTCGGCGAGTCCCGCGGTGACGATGATGCTCGTAGAAACGGCGGCGCCGGTCAGCCCGGCAGCCAGCGCAAACGGCACGGTGAGCCCGTCGGCCATGCCGATGACGATATCGCGAACGGAGGCGGTCTCTTTAAAATGCTCCTCGGTGTGTGGGCCGTGCAATGTTTTTCTCCGCAGCAGCAGTTCGAACGCGCCAATGCTGAATGCACCAGGGCACGCTCGTTCTTGCGGCAGCTATCATGCCACAGGAATACAGCGCCGCCGACGGCTTCTTGCGGGCAAAATTTTAACGGAGGAGAAAATACCATTCGATGGTTACTCGCAGGGTTACTGGCAGCGTTACTGGCGACGTTACTCGACTACCAACGGTTGCCGCGCGGCCAGCGAGCAGGCCAGCTTGCTTCCCGGCAAGAGCCGCCGCACGCCACCCGAAACGCCCACCAGATGCGCGAAGAGCAGCGGCGATGAGCGCAAAAGTGAAAGCGCGCGCTCGGCAAGACGCGGATGATCCGCGAGCCATAGAACCATGCGCGTGAGCCAGCGGTAGTCGCGAAGAAAGGCCTGGCGATCGCGCTCGAACGACCACATCCAGGCCGGGAACTGCTCGACCCCGCGTACCGCGTACTGCGCCAGCAGTTCGGCGCTGATCAACGCCTGGGTCATCCCCCCACCGGTAATGGGATCCAGAAAGCCTGCGGCATCTCCCAGCAGAGCGATGCCGGGCGCAACGCCCGCGCGCGCGCGCGCCGCCAGCGGAGAGCTGCACAGAATTTCAGAAGTCTGTTCAGCGCCCTCGAGACGGCTGGCCAGTTCCGGCGCAGAAGCACGCCAGCGCAGAAATGTTTCTTCAATGGGCTCGCGCGCAGCGCCGGCATCCGCCAAGCCAGCCACCAGCACTTCGTTCCCAGGCAGCGGCGTGACGTATAGCTCATAGCCGCGGCAGGCAAAAACGTCCACCCAGGGTGACGGTGCATGACCGGGCGCCAGGCGAAAATGCGCGCACGCGCCATAGCGATGGCGCCGCTGCGAAACGTGCAAGCCGGCCTGGTGCCGCAGCGGCGAGTGCACGCCGTCAGCCGCCACCACCAGCGGCGCGCGGCACGGCTGGCCATCCACGAGCAATCCAATCACCCGCCCGTTTTCGATTAACGGGGCCTCGACTTGCGCGCCGGTGTGCGCGGCAACGTTGGGAGTGGCCGCTGCCGTCTCGAAGAGCACCGCGTCAAGATGCAAACGCCGCTGGCCGCGCCCGGAGGCAGGCAGGCCGGCGGTGCGCGGGAAACGTCCCTCGGCGCTCTGCTTTCCGAAATGGTAGCGGACCCCGTGAAAAGGCGCGCCGCCCACCGCCTCGGCCAGCCCCAAACGCTGGAGCACACCAACGCCCGCGGGCATAAGTCCTTCGCCACAAGCTTTGTCCTTGGGAAATGTTCTGCGCTCGAAAAGTTCTACCGCCAGGCCCTGGCGCCCAAGAAGTATGGCCAGAGTGGAACCCGCAATGCCGCCGCCGGAGATGAGCACGTCCGCCATGAAAATTTTAAACGATTAGAAAAGCCCGGGCACAAATCTCGGTTTTCCGCCCATCGACGCGCGATAGCCGGGGTCGGCAAGGAGCACAGCCTCTTCCATGGCCACTCTTCGCGCGAGAACCCAGGCGTTCCCCAACGCCGCTACGATAGCCGTGAGCCATGCGGTGTGAATCAGCGGTAAGGAAATCAGCTCGATATAGACGGCCACATAATTTGGATGCCGAATCCAGCGGTAAGGGCCGGAAGTAATTGCGCCGAGCCGCGAGGAGGCCATGACCTCAACGTTCCAGTGGCCGGCCAGCGTGCGGATCACCCACCAGCGCATGAGGTTTGAAAACAGAAAAAGCAGCCCCATCAGTACGGCCAGCACAGGAATAAAAGGCCGTCGCAGGAACACCACTTCCAAACCGGCGCCCGCCAGCACGCCGATATGCAGCAGCACCATCCAGCGGAAATGAGGTGCGGTTATCTTGGCGATTCCCTGCACGGCCAGGCGCTGCTGGTTTCGCCGGGAGACTCTCATTTCAACCAGGCGCCCCGTAGCCACTGCGGCCAGGAGAAGAAGATAAAGTCCCGCGCTCAGGCCCATTGCAGCAGAGCCATTTCCGCACTGAAGCCGGGTCCGAAGGCAGCCAGCAGCCCGTAGTCGCCTGGCGCCAGCTGCGATTTGTTCAACCATTCGTGCAGCACGAACAACACCGAGGCGCTGGAGAGATTCCCGTAATCGCTGAGCACGTCCCAGGAAAACTGCGTGTCGCAGCGGCAAATTCCCAGTTCCTCTTCCATGTATAACAATAATTTCTGGCCGCCGGGGTGAAGAATAAATGCGGAAACCTGCTTGCGGGTAAGCGAGTGACGGGCTAGGAAGCCGTCCATCACGCCTTTAATTTTCTCGCGAATGAGCTGGGGGACGTCCTTCGACAGCACAATGTGGAAGCCGGTCTCTTTGAGATCAAAACCCATGGCGTCGAGCGAATGCGGGAACAGATAACTCTCCGTATCGAGAATCCGCGGGCCGCGCGCGCTGCGTCCGGTGACCACGGCAGCGGCGGCGCCGTCGCCGAAGAGCACCGTGGAAATGAGGTTGGCCTGCGAGACGTCCCCGCGCTGAAAAGTGAGGCTGGGCAGCTCCACGGCGACTACCAGCACGGTGCGATCCGGATACGCGCGGACAAAATCGGCGGCTCGAGCCAGGGACGCAGCGCCCGCGGCGCAGCCCAGCTCCGTGATGGGGAGGCGCCGCACGTCCTGGCGAAAGCCCAGGTCGTTGATCAAGTGCGCGTCGAGCGAGGGGATCATGACTCCCGTGCAGGACACGGTAATCAACAGGTCCACGTCCGCTGGTTTCATTTCCGCGCGGGCCAGGCAGTCCGAAGTCACCGTGGTTCCCAACTTCACGGCGTGCTCCTGATATTCGCGGCTGATCTGGCTGAGCGGGCGCGGCTCGATGATGTAGTCAATGGGATGAATGCAGAAGCGGCGCTTGACCTGTGAGTTGTCGATGATGGACATCATGGCGTCGAGGCGCGCGCCTTCCAGATGGAAGACGCGATGGAAGTAAGTCTTTACCTCTTCACGCGTAATAATGTGCGCAGGCACCGCGGTGGCCGTCGCGGCAATGGTGACCCCTGCAGCTTTCTGGCTGGGCGCAGGGTGCGAAGATGTTTGACTTCTGGTCATAAGGTTATCCGAGAGAGCGCCGCTGGCCCGCCTTCGCGCGCTTGCGGACTGCTGGTATGGTTGCTTACATCTGATTCCCGCCCCGGCCCCGGGGTTGCAGCCGCGGCGCAAACATTGCTTTTCCTGCCGGAATATGCAACGGTTTGATGCGAAAAGGAATCAAAATTTTGTGAGCGACGCCCTCAGCGAAAAAGTACAAGCCACGCTCGCCGCGGTAAAGCACTTGCCGCAGGAAAAAATCTCGCTGGAGAGTTCGCTCGCCGAGCTGGGCCTGGATTCCCTCGACACCATCACGCTTCTTTTTGAGCTGGAAAAACATTTCCACGTTTCCATTTCCGACGACCAGGTGCGTTCGCTGCGCACCGTTCGCGATATCGTCGAGGGAGTGCGCCGGCTCACCACCGGCGCTACGCTGGATTCCGCTGTCCTCGATTCCGCCAAGCCGGCGGGATGACCTTCATGTCTCCACGCCGCGTGGCTGTTACCGGGATGGGTGTGGTCAGCGCGCTCGGCGAGGGCACAGCGGCGTTCTCGAAATCCCTCCGCGAAGGCCGGTGCGGCATCGCTGCTTTGCAATCCGTCGATGCTTCGAAACTGCGTTTTCAGAATGGCGCCGAAGTGCGCGGTTTCGATGCGCTCAAGCATTTTGATGCCGGCCGCGCTGACCAGCTCGACCGTTTCGCGCAGTTCGCGGTAGTGGCGGCGCGCGAGGCTATGCGCCAGTCGGGCGTCGAGCTGACCGCCCAGCTTCGCGAAACCTCGGCAATTATTTGCGGCTCGTGTCTCGGCGGCCAATCCACGCAGGATGCCGGCTTTGTCGAACTTTACCAGAACGGCCTGAACCGGGTGCATCCGCTCACCATCCCGCGCACCATGGCCAACGCCGGCGCGAGCCACATCTCCATCGAGTTCGGCATCGTGGGTCCCACCTACGCCATTTCTACCGCGTGCTCTTCGGCGAACCACGCCATCGGCCAGGCTTTTCGCATGGTGCGGAATGGCGAAGTCGAGATGGCTATCGCCGGCGGAAGCGAAGCGCCATTCAGTTTTGGATTGCTGAAGGCGTGGGAGGCTATGCGCGTGGTCTCGCCGGATACCTGCCGGCCATTCTGCAAAGACCGGCGTGGAATGATTCTCGGCGAAGGTGGCGCAATGCTGGTGCTGGAACCGTTGGACTCCGCGCAGGCACGAGGCGCGCGCATTTACGCGGAGATCTGCGGTTTCGGCATGTCGTCTGACGCGCACCACCTCACCCAGCCCAGCGCCGAGGGTGCGGCGCGCGCCATGCGTGGGGCTTTAGCCGACGCGGAGATGGCGCCCGGGCAGGTGGGCTACATCAATGCGCACGGAACGGCTACCGCAGGAAATGATCCCACGGAAACTCGCGCCATCCACGCGGTGTTCGGCGAACATGCTTCCAGGTTGGCGGTAAGCTCGACAAAATCCATGCATGGGCATGCGCTGGGAGCGGCGGGCGCAATCGAAGCGGTGGCCACGGTCCTTGCGCTGCACGAAGGTTTCCTGCCGCCCACCGCCAACTTCACCGAAGCCGACCCGGAATGCGACCTCGACTACCTGCCCAACCGCGCGCGCGCCATCCCCGTGGAATGCGCGCTGTCGAATTCCTTCGCCTTCGGGGGACTTAATGCCGTGCTGGCGTTTCGCGCTTGTCGCGGTTGAGCAATCGGAAGTGCTAGACGCGAACCAAAACTTTGTAGCGATAGGTAATGGTCTTCTCTTCTCCCGCCTTCAACGTCACATTCCAAGTGAGCCGCGAGCTGGGATTCTCCGTGTGCACCGCCTGCGCCACCTTGACGGATTTTCCCAGGTCCGACGCGGAGAGCACGCTGCCCACCAGCGCCTTGCGAATGGTCAGGTCGATATCCTTGCTCTTGTAGTTCTTGAGTTTCAGAGTCCCCTCCACGGTCACCACGTCGAAATGAGTGTTGGGGCGCACCTCGACGCGCGGTTGGCGATCCACCTCCAGCTCCTGGCGATCGGTGCGAACGTCGGTGGCGATGGTGAGTTTCAGATTGGTGGTCGCGCCTTTTGGCGTATACAGCAGCGTATCCTGCGAAACCGGCTTGGTGCCGGAGATGACCATCGCCGGCGCGCTGGTCCACGGAAATTTGGTGGTGTTCTTCAACCGCAGCGAGTGCCACACCGTGTTCAGAACATTGCCGTTGCCGTCGGGATTATTCTGGTTGTATCCGTTTTGCGGATTGCCGAAAGGATCGACGCGCGAGGTATCGGGAATATCCCATTCATAGATGTGCGCAAATCCTACGCTGGCGCCGAATACGTTGTAGGTGCCGCGCTCCCCGCGCGCCAGGGTTATGCCGCTGCGCGTGTAAAGAAACAGGTCTTCCTCCGGCGCGCCGACCAGCTCGCCCACGGTGGAGGAAAAGCTGGGCGAAGGCGAAATAGCATCGATTTCGGCCGCGCGCGCCTGCGCCACAATGGCGTTGCTATATCTTCCCGCGGAAGCGCCGGCCTTGGCCGATGCCATGCCTTCCGCGTCGCGCATTAATTCCGCGAGCGACTGTTGCAGCGCCATGGGCGAGGGAATATCCGCGTAGGCGAAGTTGGGAACTCCTACGACGAAGAACAGGTCGGTGTTGGCGAGGTCTTCCACATCGTTTACCACCACGGCCTGCATGGTGATACGCGCGGTTTTTTCATCTTCGAGCGACACCAGGTAGGATGGCGTCCAGCCCAGGCCCTTCTGCAAATACCCTAGAGTCACATTGGCGCTTTCGCCGGCGCCCTTCAGCTTGAAGCGCAGTCCTTTTAATTCCTCGTGGCGCTGGAAGTGATAGTTGGGCTGGTCCGGCAGAGTAACCATTGACACGCCATTCAAATTCATGGCGATCACGTGGCCTTCCGCTTTCAAAAGCAGCAGGTTCGTCTGCGGTTTCACAATTGCCAGGCGGGCGGCTTCTTCTTCCGGCAAGAGGCGTGGGGGATTCTTTTCCTCCGGCTCGGTCAGCCCGATAATTTCTCCGGTGTATTCCTTCTGGTTGTAGGAAACCGTAACGGTTTTGCCGGCGTTGGCGGTCAGCAGCTGCTCGAGCGACAAAACATTGCCGGGGCGGCTCGAGGAATAGCGATAAGCCACCAACTCTTCAATGGATGTGCCGGAATCGTTCGGGGCCAGCCACAGAGTCCCCAGAGTGGCGGCGGGCGCGAAGGAGATCTTTCCCTGACCATCGGCGAGTTTGATATTTCCCTGCCGCAGGAAGAAGCCCAGGCCGTTCTTGAATGCGGCGACCGCCTGCACTTTCATTTCCACGTCAGGCGCATCGGCGGTGAATATGCTAGTGGCGGCGAGGGAAAAACAGGCCAGTAACAGTACCATCCACAAGGGTTGACGCATCTTCGCACCTCCTTTCGTCAGGTACTCTTCAGGCTTTCTTCGTGTTTTGCCAGGGGCACATAAATTCTACGTAGACGGAGCGGCGATGACACGCGGAGAGATTCGTGGATGTGTCGTGCACGATGCAGGGCGCTCCAATCTCGGCGATTGGTGTTCGTGCGACTGGCGATTACAGCGGGCAGCCTATCAGGTAAGTAATTGGCAGCGGCGAATGCGGTCCTTGATGCTCTCCTGTTTCCCAGGTGTATTCGCGGCCGCCGAGACCATCGGTGAGTTCGCGCAACTCTTGCGGCGAATACGTTCGCAGGCAGGACACCACCGCGTCATGCCATCCAACCAGTGGGATCACCGGGATCAAGTACGTCCATAGCAGCGGCCACCATCGAAACGGGCGCACCAGCGGCACCACCAGCATAAATCCCAGCGGCGTCAGGAAGAAAAAGATCAACAACGCCTTCAGGCTGCGATGCGTCACCTCGAAGACGGCGATGCCCACGCGATTCTCCGCGGCATTGCGCAGAATCGCCCGCGCTTTCTCCGGCGGAAAATGGTGGAAAGAAGTGAACAGAGTGCGGAAGCCCTGGAGCGCGGCTGGCACGGCGGTCGCGTCGACAGGCTCTTTGGAAAAGCTGATGTGCCCGGGTGACGCGGCTTGGGCGCGCTCGAGCGCAGGCAGATTTGGAAACCTGTCGGTAAGAGAGACGCGGAGATCCGCAAGCGCCTCGCTTTCCGGAGAATTTTTCGGTTCTGCGGTGAACTGCCGGATCATGCGCGGCCACGGGCCCCCTCCACCCGAGCAGAGGTCAACGACCTGCGTAGTGCCGGCGCGCGCGAACGCCCGCCGCAGGCGCGGCACGATGGTGCCGTAATTGTTGCCAAAGTGCAGCGCGGCTTCTAGCGTGTCGGTCACCGGGTCGCGCAAGAACCGGGGAAACCAGGGCTGGTCGTGAATCTCGATCCACTGAATACGACGCAAGCAGAATCCTCCAAGCGCTCCTGACCGGACGAGGATACTCTTTTGCGCGCGTCATTCCGACCGTCGACTTCGCGCACGCGGGGGCGGACTAAATAGCGCTGGCCTTCAGTCCAGCATTTTCTCCGCAGCAGGTTGCTGTCGAGAAGATGCCGGCTGAAGGCCAGCGCCAGAAAGGAGGTTATTTTACTTGGCCGAGACTGGAACGGATGCTCGAGTTGTTTCCCAGTCCAGGCGCAGAGTGCAGCCCGCCCCGGCAGGGTCAAACGCGATGGTGAAATTCTCCACCGGTGCGGGAAGCTTGGAGACCGCCATGTCCACGCGCACCAGGTCGTCGCCGTCTCCAGGATAAGGGATACCCCACTCCCCGGTTTTTTTGCTGATGATCAGCGTCCACTTGTCGTTATTGGGAATGGCAAATAGCGTGTAACTGCCCGCCGGCACGCTCTTGCCGCCCACCAGCAGATCCGTGGTGGTAACAAACGTGGTGGCAGAGTTTGCGCCAGCACGCCACACTTCTCCGGTAGGCACGAGTCCCCCGTAAATCTTGCGCCCCTTCATGCGCGGGCTGGAATAGTCCACGGTAACCGTGTTGCTGCCAAGCTTGCATTCCGCTTTGGCCGGCGGGCTGGCGGGAGGTTTCTTATCCCCCTGGCCCAGGCCGGGCATAGTCATCACCGCGATGCTCAGTAGCAACAACCCACACGATGCAATCGTCTTTGTCATTTTTCCTCCAGTGTTTAACTGTTACGTGGCTTGGACGCATCCAGCCGCGCGGACGTTACGTAAGAGACGTAACGCTAGATAGGATGCCAAGCTTGGCGACGACTGCGACTGGGCGTGTCGCATTTGCTCTGCCTTGGCGAATCTCATAGGATGATAGCGCGAAACCGACCACGCGCCAAAACTGCGGTGAAGATTACGAGTCTTCAAGGAGATTGCGTGAATTTAAAATCCCGGATTTCAGTGGTACTCGCTTGTGCCGGCTGCCTGTTTTGCGCTGGATACCTGGCGGGACAGGCCAGGAACAGCTTCGCTCAGCCACACACCATCATTCACATCTCGCTGATTAAATGGAAGGCAGGCGTCTCCGACGCCGACAAGCAGAAGGCGCTCGACGGCGTGAAAGATGTAGCCGCGCAGATTCCCGGCGTAAAGAATGTGTGGTTGAAGGCGGAGCGTATGCAGCCGCGCGATTACAATGACGCATTTGCCATCGAATTTGAGAACCGGGAAGCCGCCGACAATTACGCGGAGAACCCGGTTCATGAAAAATGGAGCAAGGAGTTCCTGGCCATCCGCGAGTCGAGCATCAGCCCCCAGATCAGCAATCCGAAATAGCTGCGCCGGGGATTGTGCCCGCCGCCACAGCAGAGCGGCTCCCACGCCGCTGGAGGGAGCTAATCGGCACCCGGCGCATTGGACACAGCGCTGAAAGCGATGTTAGATTTGGGCCGCCATTAGCGGGGATGGAGATCATGACCGAAGCCAAGAAAAATCGGCGTCACGCCGCGCGAATCAGCGAGGCCGGCAGCACCATCGAATACGTGGCGCCTTCGCCGCGGGTGCTGGATCTTTCCCTCAACGGAGCCTTCGTCCTCGACACGCGGCCATTCCACATGGGCGAGAGCGTGGAATTCCGCCTGTGGCTGGGTCCGCGGGACTCTATCGTCGTGCAAGGAATGGTGCGGCGCGTGGAGCCAGGCCGCGGCATGGCTCTGGAGTTCATTCACATCGAAACTACCGACCGCCGGCGCCTCAAGGATTACCTCGCTCGCTTCGAAGCCTTCGGCGATCTTCCTGCGGCCGACGATTTTTAGACCAGGCAAATTGTTTCTCGCGCCGCTGCCATGGTCCTGAAGACGCTGGCTACATCCTGCGAATTCTTAAGTACCTCAATAAATCCGGGAACAAGCTGATGGCCATTGCCATGATGGTGACCGCGATTAAGCCCACCACCGCAGCGCCGATGAATGTGAAGATGTTTACGGAAGTCATTTTTCGGCCCCTCGTCTCGCCAGAATGCCAGAATGCCACAATGATTGATGCTTGAGAATGAACATCTTACCGCTGGACATTTTCCTAGACAAATCCCTTGACAAACTTTTGAAGCGAAAGTAAAAGAAGATATCCGTAATAAAGCAAAACACCGGTTTTCGGGGGTCGATACCACCACCCATTCGCGCCGAGCGGGTCGCTACTTCCCATCTCAAGACTGCTCTACACTGTGAGGAATCTCATTATGCAAAACTCGAATTGGCTCGGCAGACTCTCCCCTTGGGAGCCCACCGCAGTGCGCCTCACCAGCCGGGTGCCGGCGAATGACCAAATCGGAAGAAACCCACGCTTTCGAACGGTCCCCTTTTTTTTATGGGCGGGGTTATTTCTGTTGCTGGGCTCCGCGGGAGTAGCGCGGGCGCAGAAGGATGCCGGCGGCATTGCCGGCACGGTGCGTGACGTCAGCGGCGCGGTGATACCCGCCGCAAATGTGTTCGTCCGCGACGCCGAACGCGGCACCACATTCACCACCGCAACGAACGCGTCCGGCGAATACGTCGCCAGCCCGCTCAAGGTGGGCCGCTACACCGTTACCGTGGAACATTCCGGGTTCAAGAAAGCTGTCTCCGTTGCCGTGGACCTGGACGTTCAACAGCGCATTGTGATCGATATGACGCTGCAGGTCGGAGATCTGGGCACCGAAACAGTTACAGTGCAGACGTCCACGCCGCTGCTGGACTCGGAAGTCTCCGGCCTCGGCGCCGTGGTAGAGAACAAAAGCATCCAAAACCTTCCGTTAAACGGACGTAACTTCGCTCAATTGGCGCTCACCGTTCCCGGCACCGTGCCCAGCGAACCGGGGTCGCGCGATGAACAGAGTTTTGGCTTCAGCTCCAACGGCGCGCGTTCCTTGCAAAACAATTTTCTGCTTGACGGGATCGACAACAATTCCAATCTTCCCGACTTGCTGAACGAAACCAACTACGTGATTCAGCCGGCGCTCGACGCACTCCAGGAATTCAAGGTGCAAACCAACGCGTATAGCGCGGAATTCGGGCGCGGCAACGGCGCCATTATCAACGCCTCCATAAAATCGGGCACGAATAAATGGCACGGAAGCGTGTACGAGTATTTGAGGAACGAAAAGCTCGATGCGCGCAATGCCTTTGATCCGGCGCAGATTCCGCCGTACAAACAAAACCAGTTTGGCGTGACCTTCGGAGGGCCGGTTATCATTCCTCACGTTTACGATGGACATAACCGGACTTTTTTCTTCGTGGACTATGCCGGCCTGCGCGTTCGCCAGGCGCAATCGGTGGCGTTGTTTGTACCCACCCCGGCGCAGGTGGCCGGCGATTTTTCCGCTTCCTTGACGGGCAGCCCCGCTTTTGCGGTGGATCCGACCACCGGGTTGCCGACCGCTCAAGTAGCGCTCGACTGCGCGGGACGCCCTACATTTGCCGGTGAAATCTTCAACACCCGGCTTACCCAGTCCTCGAATCTGAATCCCAATGGCTTTTGCGGCGTGCCCATTGGCGTGGACCTGGCGGGCAATCCGACGAATATCTTCCCTAATGCCGCCATCGATCCGTTGGGCTCGCGGCTGGCCATGCTCTACCCGGCGCCCAACGTTCTCAATGATCCCGCGCTGAATTTCAAGGCCTCTCCGGTTTTGCGGCAGACCCGCAACAATTTCGACGTGCGGCTGGACCACAAATTCTCAGATATGGATACATCGTTCGTGCGGTTCAGTTATGAAGACCAGCCCAGCGTGATTCCGGCCAGTTTCCCCGGCATCGGCGATGGCGGCGGATTTTTCAGCGGCGTCGAAGCGAATACTTACCATAGCCTCGCGCTCAGCGAAGTGCATATCTTCCGGCCCACTTTGATAAACGAATTCCGTTTTGGCTATAACCGCGCGCACTCGCAGCGGTTTAATTTCAACGCTGACAAGGACATCTCCGCCCAGATCGGATTCCCTGGAGTGCCCTTCGGACCGATGATTGGAGGGCTTCCGCAATTGACGTTCAATGACGCTCCGACGCTGGGAAGCCCGACATTTCTTCCATCGTTGGAGATTCAGAACACGTACTCGCTATCGGACGACCTGACCTGGATTAAATCCAACCATACCGTGAAATTTGGGACGGAAATCCGCCACGAAGAATTCACGATATTTCAGCCGGCCGCCCCGCGCGGCATGCTGAGTTTCAGCAGTCAGTTTACAGACAATCCGGCATCGCCCGGGAGCGGGGGTTCGGGGCTGGCCTCCCTGCTGGCAGGGCTCACCGACGGCGGCAGCATCAACAACCTGCACAATATGGATTATTTTCGGCCTATCTATTCGTTTTACGCGCAGGACGATTGGAAAGTGACGCGCAACCTTACCCTCAACCTCGGATTGCGCTATGAATTATTCACTACCGTGAAAGAACGAAATAATCAGCAGGGCACATTTGACCTGAACCAGCCGCTGACTCCCACGATTGTTGTTCCCAAAGGACAGACCGCGCAGTTGACGCCCTGTTTGGCTACCGGCACTCCACCCTGTGCCATGTTACGGCTTAGCGCTACGGGCACTCGCGGGCTGATCAAGCCGGACCTCAACAACTTTGCACCGCGAATCGGCTTTGCCTACAAATTAACCGAGCGCACCGTGTTGCGCGGGGGCTACGGAGTTTTTTATGGTGGTCAGGAAAATGGCCCCTATTCAAACCCCAGTCCTGGATTCAATCCTCCTTTCTTCGCGGGCCAGTCGTTCAGTACCTCGTGCAGCGCAGCTTCCGCGAACCCTGCGGCGGGCGCGCTGGATTGTTCCGTTCCGGGCTTGAGTTCTCTCCAGCAGGGTTTCCCAGCCACTTCGCTCACCGACCCGAATACTCCGCTGCTGTTTTCGGTGGATCCGCAATTACGCACACCCTATTTGCAGCAGTGGCACCTCTCCGTGCAGCGCGAGTTGCCGGGAAATTCGATTGTTGAAATCACTTACGCCGGCTCCAAAGGCTCGGAACTATTCACGTTTTTCAACGGAAATCAGTCTACACCCACTGCGGATCCCGCTGCGCCTTCAGCGCCGCGACGTCCGGTGCCTGCGTTCGACGCACCCATCAACTGGTTCCGCTCCACTGGAATTTCAAATTACAACTCATTGCAAGTGCGCGCGGAAAAGCGCTTCTCGCGGGGCTTTTCGTTTCTGATGGCGTATACTTGGGCGCACTCCCTGGATATCGCGTCAAACAGCAATCTGGGCGCGCAGAACAATAGCGACTTTCGCGATCTGCGGTTTCCCATGCGCGAATACGGTAACTCCGATTTCGACGTGCGCCACCGCTTCGTCGTCAGCTATGTGTATGAGCTCCCGTTTGGTCACGGGAAGCGCTGGCTGCAAAACGCGGGTTCGGTCGTGGACAAGATCGTGGGCGACTGGCAGTTGTCGGGGATAACCTCGATCTCGACAGGAAACTATTTTACGGTGACCGATGGCAACGGAAATTTTTCGAACTCCGACGGGGGACCTTCGGGCGTATCGCAACGCCCCGACGTCATCGCAAACCCCCGCGCTACACCATGCGTCGCGGGCACTTTCTTCAACACCTGCGCTTTTGCCGATCCACCGCTGGGTTCATTCGGGAATGTAGGTAGAAATACGCTGCAAGGGCCGGGCTATCAAGTGTGGGACATGTCCCTGCTGAAAGTGTTCAGGATAGGTGAGAGCAAAGAGATTCAATTCCGCAGCGATTTCTTCAACCTGCCGAACCACACCAACAAGCTGCTGGCCAAGTCGGGCCCGCAACAGGGCAATAACAGCAGCGATCTGGGGAGCCCCAATTTTGGATTCCTGACTGCGGCCCGCCCGCCTCGCCAGATTCAATTCTCATTGCGGTTTGCATTTTAACGGTAGCTGACTTCCTGGATTCTGGCTGGTGCGCACAGGGGCCGGTGCAGGTTCCGGCCCGATGGGAGAAAAATGAAATTCGCCGTTCGGTTCGGGCTCGCAGGCATTCTGCTGATTTGCTTTGCAGCGTTCTCGGGGATGGCAGCGGCGAAAGACGCGAGCAGCTTGATCGAACTGCGCTCGGACTGGCGGATGGCGCAGGTGAGCGAAACCTCTATCGATGGCGCGCTGGTGTCCGCGACGGCATTTGACGTCTCGAAGTGGTCCGTTATTCGGGACATGCCATCCACCGTTTTGCAAACTCTCGAAGATAATGGCGTGTACAAAAATCTGTACTACGGGATGAATCTCACCGCCATCCCTCCACGAGATTTATGGAAACACGATTGGTGGTATCGCACCACCTTCACGGCCCCGAAAGGACGCGAAGCTTATTCTATAATTTTTAAGGGAATCAACTACCGCGCCGATATCTGGCTGAATGGCCAGAAAATAGCGGACCGCTCGCAAGTAGTGGGCATGTATAACAGCTTCGAATTTGATGTCTCGCAGTACATCAAGCCGGGCGGAAGCAATATCCTTGCCGTGAAGGTAACTCCGGAACAGCGCCTTCAGGACGTTAACGGCGTGGAACTGGCCGACAGCTGGCTGGATTGGATTAATTGGAAGTACATCGGGTACCGCGATCCCGAGAAGCACCAGGCCATCTCCTTTGTGCCGGACAGGAATGCCGGAATTTGGAAGCGAGTCTTTCTCAGCAGCACCGGGAAAGTGTCCATCCGTAATGCTTACGTCTCCAGCGATTTGCCACTGCCAGCCACTAGCCCCGCGGCTCTCACCGTGTACTGCGATCTGAAAAACTCCGCGGCGGATGCTGTTTCCGGAACTCTTCACGGGGAAATCTCGCGGTCCGGGAAGAAGTCCATCAACTTCGAACAAGCGGTGACTTTGTCGGGCAAGGAAACCAAGGAAATTGCCTTCACGCCCGGAGATTCGCCCGGGCTTTCCGTAAAGGACCCGGACCTTTGGTGGCCCTATCAATGGGGCCAGCCTGACTTATATACATTGCAGTTGAGCTTCCAGACCAGCAGCGGCGTTTCCGACTTCTCGAACTCTGAGTTCGGCATCAGGAAAATTACCCAGCATCGCGATTCCGATAACTCTTTCCCCGCTCTCGGCAAAGACGGCAGCTTTTACATTCAGGTGAACGGGAAAGATTTTCTGATTCGCGGCGCCGCATACGCTCCTGACCTGCTATTCAAGCACGACCTGCATCGCGAGAGCGCCATCATGGCTTACGTAAAAGACCTGGGACTTAACCTGCTGCGTTGGGAGTCGAAAATATCGGACGACTCCATGCTCGAACTGGCCGACCATGAAGGCGTGCTCACCATGTTCGGGTGGATGTGCTGCGACCAGTGGGAGCATTGGAAGCAGTGGGACCAGGAAGATCATCGCGTGGCGCGCGAAAGCCTGACCGCGCAGATCCATGAACTGCGGAGTCATGCTTCGGTGGCCATCTGGGCCAACGGCAGCGATGGCTTGCCGCCCGATGCGGTATTGGACGACTACAATCGCATTCTGCGTGAGCTGCACTGGCAAAACGCCATCGTGGATACCGTGTCGCACGTCAACAGCGCGTGGAGCGGGATCCATATGGCCGGACCCTATTCGTGGAGGGCGCCTTACTATTGGTTCAACGAAAAGTTCGGCCCGGCCAGAGGCTCTTCGGCGGAGGAGGGGGATAACGAAATTATCCCGCCGCTGGAGAGTCTCAAGAAGTTCATCCCCGCCGACAAGCTCTGGCCGATCAATGATTTCTGGTATTACCACGCAGGCGCAAATGAAGGCAACAGCACGCTCGTGAACATAAAACGCGCCATCGATGCGCGCTATGGGCCATCCAGCAGCGCCGCCGAGTTTTCCAAGAAGGCTCAACTGGCCCATTACGAGAGTGTCCGCGCACAATTCGAGACGTATGCGGCGAGCGGGTGGGCCAATCACAAGATGACCGTCTACTGGATGCTCGACAGCCACTGGCCATCTTTTTTTGGCCACCTGTTTGATTATTATTTAAAGCAGGGTGGCTCCTATTTTGGCGCCAAGAAGGCCCTGCGCCCCCTCAGCGTCGTTTATGATTATTACGCGAGCGGCGATCGCAGCACCGCCAACATTTATGTCGTGAACCAGACTCCGGAAGCGCGCAGCCACCTGAGGGTGTCCGTGGCCGTTTACAACCTGGACGGAAGTCGCAAGAGCTCTTTCGAGGACGTGAAAGATTTCAGCATCACAGCCAGTACGTCATCGCGAGCGATGACTCTTCCCCGTATCGCTGACCTCTCTTCTACGTTTTTTGTGCGTTGCCAGCTTCGGGATGCCACCGACGCGCTGCTGGCCGATAACCTTTATTGGCAATCCACTACCGACGATGATCTGGGCGGCGTCAAGAACGACGAGCAGTTCACCGTGACTCAGACGAAGTGGGCCGACCTGACCGCGCTCAATTCCATGCCGCCCGCGGAAGTCAGTGTAGAAGGCAAGGTTGTTTCGCTGGCCGGCGGCGCTACTGCCAAGCTCACCATTAGAAATAATTCGAAGACCGTGGCGTTCTTCATGCGCGCGGAAGTCACCAAAGGGCCAGATGGTGAAGAGGTTTTGCCGGTCCTCTACAACGACAACTATGTGACGTTGTTCCCCAATGAGTCCGCCATCATTCAAGCGAGTTATAAAGTTTCTGACTTGAGCGGACAGCAGCCCGGATTTAGGGTAGAAGGATACAACGTAAAAAAGAACGTAAATAGCTTTGTGCCTTTGAAGCCCTAAATGTCTGCGCATCGTTGATGTAACGCTTATTTCCTATGTTCGTGTGTATCAGCCCAAATCCGGCGATCGACAAGCGCCTGCGCCTGAGCAAGCTCACGCCGGGCCGCGTGAATCGAGCGGCCAGTAGTACCGCCGCGCCGGGAGGAAAAGCCACACACGTGGCGATGGTTCTTCGCACGTTGGGAGCAGATCCTGTTTGGATCGGATTCTACGGCGGGGCAAGCGGCCGGGAGCTTCTTGAGGGGTTGCGTCTGCTGGGCGTCCGTGCGCAACCCATCCGGACGCTGCAGTGTACGCGTCTCAATTTCGAAATTATCGACGACGATGGAACGGTGACGGAGGTACTCGAGCCGGGCGCCTCGCCTTCCGAATCGGAAATTGCTTCGTTCGAGGAGACTTGTGAAAAGCAGTTCGCTCTCGGCACCAACCAGGCAATCGTCGTCGCCTCCGGCAGCCTGCCGCCCGGCATTCGGAATGATTTTTACGCTGCGCTGATTCAGCGCGCCCATGCGCATGGCTGTAAGTTGTTTCTGGACACCGGCGGGGAGGCGCTTCGTCAGGGACTCGCAGCCGGTCCCGATTTTGTAAAACCCAATCGCGAAGAGGCGGAATTGCTGACCGGAACCAAAATTGTGGACCGAGCTTCCGCGGTGGAGGCGATGCATCGTCTTTTCAATGCTGGCGCAAAAGGTGTTGCCATCAGCCTCGGTGCTGGGGGCGTGTACTGGTGCCCGGGGAAAGGACTGGAAATGTATTTCGCCGCCGCGATTCCGACCCCGGTGCGTTCCTCGGTGGGCTGCGGCGACGCCACGGTGGCGGCGTTCGCGTATGCTGCCGCTGCTACCTACAGTTCGGAAGAGACTCTGCGTCTGGCCGTCGCTTGCGGCGCGGCGAATACTCTGGCGCATTCGCCCGGAGCTGCAAGTCACGAAGATATCAGGAGATTCCAGAGGGAAGTCTGTGTGGAACGACTTTCCTGAGGCGCTCCCATGCTAAGCGAAGAACGCAGGCGTGAAACTCTCGAGTTGCTCCAGAGCGAAGGTCGTGTGCTGGTACGCGACCTTTCGAAACTCTTTCGGACGTCGTTGATTACGATTCGCAAGGACCTCGAAGTCCTCCACCAGCAAGGCCGCCTGGAAAGAACGCACGGCGGCGCCCTACCTTTGCGCACCGGCGCGTTGCACGACCGTACGCTGCACGAAAAGGAGCGGCTGCATCGTCAGGAAAAACATCGCATCGCTGCCGCTGCGGTGCGCATGATTCGCGCCGGGCAAGTGGTAATTCTTGACTCCGGCACGACGACCACCGCAATCGCCAGGGCCTGCCGCGCGTTTCGCAGCCTCACCATCATTACCAATGCCACGAATATCGCCGCGGAACTGGCCGGAACTTCGGTGGAGGTGATTCTCACCGGCGGCACCCTTCGCGCCAATTCTTTTTCGCTGGTGGGGCCGCTGGCGGAGGAATCGTTGCGCCGCCTGAGTGCCGACATGCTGTTCCTGGCTGTCGACGGCTTCGATGTGCGGTTCGGCCTGACTACGCCCAACCTGCTGGAAGCGCGCGTCAACCGCGCCATGGCGGAAGCTGCGCGGCGCACCATCGTAGTTTGCGATTCCAGTAAGTTTGGACACCGCAGCCTTTCGCTGATCATGCCCACGTCAGCCGTGCACGAAACCATCACCGATCGCAACATCGCAAAAGTTCATTTGAAAGCGCTGCGGGAAGCAGATGTGGATGTAACCCTGGTCTAAACCGCCGTCGAGGACATCGATCCATGCACAGCACGCGAACATCGGAAGGGCATTCCTTCACACTGCGGGAAATCCTGTCGCAACCGCAGGTTTGGCGGGACACACTGAATGAATTGAACGCCAATCATTCCTTACAGATGGTTGGGGAGAAGACCGGTTCCGGTTCGCATTGGCTGTTCGTCGGCTGTGGCACCAGTTATTACCTGGCCGAGGCTGCGGCAGCCTCTTGGACGCTGCTGACCGGCCAACCCGCGCGCGCTCTGCCCGCTTCCGAGCTGTTGCTTTTTCCAGAGCTTACCCTCGCCCGATCCGCCGGATTGCAGGCGGTAATTATTTCCCGCTCGGGCAGCACTTCCGAAGCGGTGCGTGCGGCAAGGCTTCTCTCTCGCGAATATGGTGTCCCCACGCTGGGCCTCACCTGCGCTGCAAATTCGCCGCTTGCAGCTGAGTGCGTTGTGACCATCCGGCTTTCCACCGCCGATGAACAGAGCGTGGTGATGACGCGCTCTTTCACCTCCATGCTGCTGGCGCTGCAGCAGCTGGCCGGACGGAAGAACGCCGAAAGCCCGTTTTCCGCGTCGCTCGAAAATATGCCCGGGCATTTCTCGAAGCAGATTCAAGCGCTGTCCAATCGTACGGAAGCTTTTGTGGCCGGCTGTAAAGTCGCCGATTATATCTTTCTGGGGCAGGGGCCGTTTCACGCGATTGCTCGCGAAGCCAGCTTGAAGATAACCGAGATGTCCTGCTCCTACAGTCAGGTTTATCACACGCTGGAATTTCGCCACGGCCCCAAGGCCATCGTCGTGCCGGAGGTCTGCCTCACCTTTTTCCTTAGTGAGAGTGGATATCAAGCGGAGGCCGAAGTTCTCAGCGAGATGAAAGAGCTGGGCGGGACGATTATCGCTGTTTGCAACCGGGCCAGCGAGAGCGTCAGGCGCTCCAGTGATTTCATTTTCGAGCTCGGCCTCGACGGTCCAGAACTTGCGACCCTGGCTCCATTTGCGGTTTTTGCGCAGTTGTTGGGCTTCTATACGGGCATCAAGAAAGGTCTCAATCCCGACCAACCGCGAAATCTCAGCCGGGTCGTAATTCTGGATTGAGTTGGCTCCTGGAGGCGGTGTGCCGAATTTCGACGTCAGCGTGGTGGGCGAACTCAACCTTGATCTGATCTTTCATGGCCTGCCGCCGCAGCTCGAACTGGACGGGGAACATCTTGCCGAGGGTCTTACCGTCACTCTGGGCAGTTCTTCTGCCATCTTCGCCCACAATCTTGCGTTGCTCGGCAACAAAGTAGGATTCAGCTCTGCTGTTGGGGATGATGCCTTCGGCGAAATCTGCCTCCAGCGTCTTGGTGAGAGCGGCACGGACGTGTCGCGCGTCAGGCGGTTCCCGGGCAAACTCAGCGGGGTTACCGCGATTCTTCCTAGCGGGAAAAAGCGCTACATCCTTACCTACCCCGGCACGATGTTTACCATGAGCTACGAAGATCTCGACCTGGATTACATATTTGGCGCAAAGCATTTTCATGTGTCGTCATATTTCCTGCAGCGCGCCCTGAGGCCTGCTCTGCCCACGCTATTCCGTCAGACACAGGAGGCCGGGCTTTCCACATCACTCGATACCAACGACGATCCCGAAGATCTTTGGGCCGCCGCTGATCTCGATCAAGTTCTGAAATATGTGGACGTATTCCTGCCCAATGCACATGAAGCCTGCAAGATCGCGCGCACGGACAATGTTCACCGCGCGGCGAAAATCATGTCAGAGAAGGTTCGCCTGGTGGTGATTAAGCGCGGAGCCCATGGCGCTCTGGCGCGCCGCGGCTCGGAAGTTTTTAGCGCCTCAGCCATTCCTGTCGACTTTGTCGATGCCATTGGCGCAGGCGACAGCTTCGATGCCGGCTTCCTTCACAGATATATTCGCGGGGCCAGAATCGAGGACTGTCTGCAATTCGGAAATATTGCCGGAGCTCTTTCCGCAACGCGCGCCGGGGGAACCGCGGCCTTCCGGGATGCTGAGTACCGTGCGCGCTTTCTCAAGGAACGATTGGCGTCGCCTGGAGCAACAAGCTTCCCTTAAATTCTACGTTTAGCTTCGCCAGCGGTCCCGAGACCGTTCCATAATCTTTGTTGTTCACATAATCCATAACCTTATAGGGTTTGGGCTGCAGTCCGCGCAGCTCAATTTCTCCTTTCCACACCTCGGAGTTGCCCGGCCGGGCCTTGACGGTTTTCTCCGGCGCATAAAAGGCATAGAACATGCTCGCATTCTTTTCGATCGCGTAAGCCTCCGGGGAATCGTATCCATAAACGTAAAGATCGCGAAAATCGCCCTGCGAAAGCATTTTGCGATTATAAATATCGATCCATTTCTTCCACTGCGCTTCTTTGTTCGCGGTCAAGTAAACATTCTTAAATCGTGGGCCGTAATCCGGCCAGGTAAATTTCGTCCCCAGCACGCCGCCGGTTCCCAGCGTGGAGGCGAAGTCCTCTCCCAAATCCTGTTCTTTGTCGCCCACGCCGACGATTCGTGTGAGTTCCACGTGATCGCCATAGATGGCGGCGCGCGGGCCGAGAAGCCCCTTGTACATTTTAATCCGCCGCCGTACCTGCACCGCGCCCACCGGGTCGGCTGTGACCGCCTGGTCCATGTAGCGCAACCATGCCAGGCTGGGCGGCGTTCCGCAGGGGCAGCTCTGCGTGACGCTGTTGGGTTTCAACGCGCGCGTCGTTTCAAATATGGTTTTATAAACATCGCCCATCGCGTATACAGAATCTAAAGGTGACTTGTGATGATGCTTGGGGTTGTAACAGCGCGGGGTTCCGTAAATGTTGTCCAGCTTGTGGCCGTCAAGATCCCAGTCGCGGATAAATCGCTCGGTTAACTGCTTGTAGTAGGCCTGAACTTCCGGCACGGCCGGACAAAGCGTAGCAAGATTCCGGGTCATGCGCGCAGGCTTGCCGTCCTTGCCTAAGATCAACCAATCCGGGTGTTGTTTCAGGACTTCGGAGACAACGTAATTGTGCCCGCCATAGCTGCGATGTCCGTCTTCGACCGCCAACGGCAGCCACCACAATTGCAGCTTGAATCCCTGCGCGTGAAAATCCTTCACCAACTTCTGTATCGCGTCCCCGGCAAAAGTATCCGTCCGCGGCTGCCAGTCGCCGTAATTATTGAACCAGCGGTCATCGAGCGTGGCCCAATGAATTCCCAGCTCTTTAAGCTTCGGAATGGTCTCCAGCATCTGCTTCGGGGTCACCTCGGATTCATATCCCCACCCGCACCAGCTCACCGCATAGTTTTCATCATTGTTCTTGGGCCGCGTCAGCCCTTCACGCTCGATCGCGTTCGACCAAACGGCCAGTGGCTCGTAATAATCGCCGTGATACACCGCCAGAAATGTGCGCGGAGTGGAATAAACCTCCCCAGGCTTTAGCGTGGTTTGCGCGGGAAAGCGAACACCCGCGTTGACGCGCCCGTCTTTGGCGGTTTGCACCGGGATCGACAGGCTCAGCGGCAGAGTCTCAATGTGTCCAATTGCTTCGCCTACATTTCGAGTCCAGAACGACACCACGGGTATGCCGCCGCCCACGCGTCCCAAATCTCCTCCGACCTCTACTTGTTCTCCGATCGGATTGTCCTGCGAAAACTTTGCCGGGATGGCCAGAACATCATCCTTTCCCCATTTCAAGCTTGAGCCGTGGAATGACCACATCTCATGCGGAGCGGTTCCGGTGTTGGCGATGGCGGCATTCAGGCGGTGGCTCTGCAGAAGAACGCTATCGAGAGCCACATCTTTCGCTCCCGCATTGCGAAACGAAGCAGAGAGCAGCGCAAGCGCGGGAAAGTCGTCGTAAACCTCGAGTATCAGCGTCTCTTCGAGACCGCTACTGGCGCTGGCTCCGCGGACCTCCACACGCTGTCCCAACTTCCCGAGCTTCCCTTGCGCGGCTGTGACGTTTGCGCGCGCCACGTCGAACACAAAATCGCTCGCTGGGCGGTGACCGATGATCACCTGTTGTCCCGTGTCGCTGCCCGGATCGTCCAGCGTGAGCATTTTCCCGTCGCTTTGCAGGCTGCCCTGCAAATAGCCCGACGGTCGCAGCACAAACTCTGCCGTTGGCGTCCGCAGATGTATGCCATCGGCATCGGTGTACACGCGAACGGACGATGTCGGGGCGGGCGGGAGGACGGTGGCCGCTGTCTGTGATTCCTTTTTGGCACCGCCTCCGCATTGCATAAGCCCCGCGACAAGCGCGAGCAGAAAAAAATTGCGCCCTGTCGAGCAAGGCAGATAACCATCCCGCATTTTCATTGCTCGGCGAACGCCAGCAGAGTTGATTTTCATGTGCTTATCCATTTCCTGTTGTCCTGTGTCCGGTTCCTATTGTCCTGTGTCCGGCGGGATCTCGAAATTGACCAGTTCGCGGCGAAACCCGCGAGTGCGCACGGCGCCGTAGCCGAATCCGAGTATCATCCAAGCCATCCCCAACAACTTCGCGCGCGAATTAAGATTCCACCACAGCAGCAGGCAGATTAGAAAGCCGGACGCGGGTGAAATCAGATCGATCAATCGTCTGGCTTGCGAACGAATGTAGTAGTGCATCAGCGCGGCCGCATTCACACCCATGAAGGCAATCAAGGCGCCGAAATTCAAAAGATCCACGCCGCGGGCGAAGTCGATGGTAAGCGCGCCCAGCAATGCCACCGCGCCCGAAAATATGACGTTGTTGCGGGGAATGCGCCGTTGGGGTTCGATCGCTCCAAAGAATTTCTTGGGAATCACGTTGCCGCGCCCCATGCCGTAAAGCAGGCGCGCTGCGCCGATTTGCGAGCCCAAGCCTGAACCCACGGTGGCCACCAGTAAGGTTCCATTCACCAGCTGCAGCAGCCACGGCCCTCCGGCCAGGCCGGCCACGTGCACGAATGCGGTGTCTACGTCAGGAAACGGCCGGGCCACGGGCCAGACCAGCTGCGCCGCGTAAACCACGAACGCCGCCAGCACTCCGGTGGCCAGGCATACCAGCACGGTGGCCAGCAGAATATCGCGCTTGGGATTTTTTGATTCTTCCGAAAGTGTGGAGATTCCGTCGAAGCCGATGTAAGTGAGAACAGCAAGCGAAGTTCCACCCAGCACTGATTTCAATTCAAACCTGGCGGGATCGTAGAAAGGCCGCGTGAAAAAACCGGCCTCAGCATGCGCATGACCGAAAATGTAGCGCGCAGCCGCTACGAAGAACACTACGATCACCAGGCCCATAACCATCGCCAGCCCTTCGTTAATCCGCGCCGTCGTCTCGATTCCAAAAAGATTCAAGCCGGTAAACAGGCCGGCATAAAATATTACCCCGACGACGTAGGGCAGGCCCGGAGCAAAGTTGCGGGTGAATTGCGTGCACAGGATTGTGCAGATCAAAGGATTGAGCAGGTAGTTCATGACCATGCCCCAGCCGGTAACGAAGCCCCATGCAGGATGAATGGCGCGGCCCACATAAGTAAACGCCGAGCCCGCGCTGGGATAGGCTTGCGCCATGCGCCCGTAACTGATGGCCGTAAATAGCATCGCCACCATGGCGATGAGTATGGCCGTGACCACGTGTCCGCGAGCGCGGTCGCTCACTACACCGAACACCGGCATGGGCGCCGTGGGCGAGGTCACCACAATTCCGTAGAGCACCAGATCCCATAAAGTCAAAGCGCGACGCAATCGCGGCGCGTTCTGGGGCAGAGTTATAGTTTCAGCAGGCATGGTGTGCTTGCAGGCGGATTCAAACTGTCAGGTTGCGGCTTTTCACTGATTGTTCGAATTCGTGCTATGGGGATTCAGCACGGATTTCTTGGCCGCACGTTTGTCAAAGTCCCTATGGCCGCGGCGCGTTTGCCGCCACCCTTTTATCATATCGGCCTGTCTCCAGACAATTTACTGAAGTCTGAGCGAGATCAAATTCTTACGCAGTTCATTTTCCGGAAAGGAGTCCTCTTGTCTTCCGGATGACCGAGCCAAAGTAGCTTGTGGCGCCTGTTTGCGAATGACCAATATTCGGAATTTACCAGGCGTCACCGCCGACGGGCTAGAGAGGATTCAACGACGTTGAGCAGGCAGTCGATGTCCGAGAAATTGTTGTAGAAGTGGCAAGACACGCGCACGCCGCCGACATTCGACGTGTAGCGCACGGAGACCAGGATTTTCTGGTCGAGCAGCTGCTCCATCAGCGAGCAATTTTCCGCCGCCGAACCCACGCTGAAGGTCACAATTCCAGAGCGATGCTCGAGCTGTGGCGGTGTGACCACATCCACCTGGATGCCCTGCAGGCTAGCCATAAGATGAGTGGTCAGTCGGCTAATGTGCTCGGCAATTCGCGACGGCCCGAGCTCCAGGATCATGTTTAGTGAAGCAGCCAAGCCGATGGCGCCGCCATAATTCGCTGTACCGCCAGTCTCGTAGCGCCGGGCATCGTTAAAGAACTTGAAATTCCCTAATGGGCTGATTGACGGCGTCTGAAAATACTCGCCCCACCCGCCCGGCATCTCCACGTTAAGGTATCCCGCCAAGGGCGGCCGCAACTCCGTCAGACGATCCTTACGGATGTACATGAACCCGCAGCCAAACGGTGCGTTGAGCCACTTGTGCCCGCCGCACAGCAGAATGTCCACCGGGGTCGCGGAGACGTCGATGGGGATGGCCCCGAGTTGCTGAATGGCGTCCACCACGAGCCACACGCCGTGCTCGCGGCAGAGCACGCTCAGGCTAGCCAGGTCGGCACGATATCCATTGCTCCATTGAACCGAGCTGATGGCCAGCACTCGCGTTCGTGGAGTTATCCGCTCGGCAATGTCCTCCAGCCGAACCTGACCGTTGCGATTGGGCACCAGGTCGATGGCTACGCCGCGCTCCTGAAGTTGCAGCCACGGCGTGGCTACCTCGATGAACTCCAGGTCGCTCAGCAGCACGCGGTCGCCTGCGCTCAACGGAATAGCTTGCGCGGCCAGACTCAGCCCCTGGGTGGTGCTCTCCACCAGCGCAATTTCATCTTCGCGCGCTCCGATCAGCCGCGCCGCAGCAGGGCGGGCCCTGGAACGCATTTCATCCATGGAGATGTGATGCAGCGTCGAAGAGCGCGCCGGACACTCCAGCGTGATGCGAAGAAATTCTGCGATGGCCTCCGTAGCGGACCGGGGCGCCAGGCTCACGCACGCCGCGTCGAGAAATACTTTTTCTTGCAGTGCGGGGAACTGGGCGCGCGCGCTGTCGAAGTCCATGGGCATCACTGGGCCGCCACGCCTTCCCGCTCGAACATGCTCACGTTTTGCCGCATCTCGGCGGCGCTCGAGCGTTGCGTGCAACGATTCACGTAGATCTGTTTCTGGACGACGGGAAAACGGCGCCGCAGCGCCGCCACTTCAGGCGCGATGGCCGGCCAATCCCGTCATCGACGGCATATTGGCCGACGCTATTCGAAGTTTTTGATCATCCAGATATCCCCTCCCTGCGGCCGGAAGCGGTCAAAGAGTACCCACTTGCCGTCGGGAGACCAGACCGGGTAGTCGATGCGGCTTTCCCCCTCGGGGAATTCGTACACCTTCACCGCTTTGCCGGTGACCACAGGTGATACCCAGAGCGTCTTGTGCCCCACTACATCCATGAGCAGCGAATTGTCAGGCGAGAACGACATGTGCGAACCGCCGGCAATATCACTATTCAGTGGAACGGGCTCGCCGCCGCTGAGAGGCACCTCAAAAGTCTGTGGCTTTCCGCCACACGGGCACCGGAAAACTACCCGCGTTCCATCGCGCGACCAGCGCAGGAAATGTCCCGTAACTCCGGTCTTGGTCAGTTGACGTTGATCGCGACCATCAGACTTCATCGCCCAGACTTCCAGCCTTCCGCTTCGATCGGATTGAAAAGCAATGTTGGCGCCATCCGGTGAAAAGAAGGGATTGATGTCCAGCGCGGGATCTGAAGTCAAATGCTTCAGGGACCTGGTGGCCAAGTCCATCAGCCAGATATCCGCGTTTCCCGCGCGGGAAGAGAAAAATACCAATCCTTTGCCGTCAGCTGACCATTGCGGCTGAAAGTCCCCGCCCGGTCCCGTGGTCATTTGCCGGTTCGAACTGTCCAGCAGGGAATGTATGTAGATGTTCATCTCCCCGGTTCGATCGGAATTGAATGCGATTTGTGTGGCATCGGGCGACCACGCGCCTCGACTGTCTTCGCGCGTGCTGGCCACAACCTCCTCAGGATCGCCGGTGGCCACGCCCGTCTGTGCGGAGACCGGCAAACGCCAAAGGTCGGCGTTCTGCCGCAAGATGGCAAATACCATCTGTTCGCCGCTGGGGGAGATCGCCAGCTGCACGTCCTGGCCCGAGCCTACGGTCACCTGCTGCGCGGCGCCGGTGGGATCACTCTTCTCCGAAACTCCGATCCGCCAGATGTTATAGCCGCCACCCCGGTCCGACGTGAAGTAGATGTATTTCCCGGAACGCGACCAGGTTGGATTCAGGTCATGGAATCGTCCGTCGGTCAGCGTGGTTACGGTGCGCGTCGCCACATTGACCACTTTTGTGCTGAACTTCGTGCGTTCATGATCCTGAAAAACGATCCTCTTCCCGTCCGGAGACCAGTTCGGTTCCAAGTGATCCACCGCTTCGGAACTGTCTGAGGTAAGCTGCTGCGGGTTGTGTCCTTGCGCATCCACGATCCATATGCGCCGAGGGCCCGCCCACGATGCATCGATGGCCAACATCTTGCCATCGGGAGAGAACGATGGATTGAAGCCGTTATCCAAAAACTTCTCTTCCTTGCCGGAGCCCAGGTCCTTCCTCCAGATGTCCCCGCCGTCATATTGGCCGAACACATCTCCCGGTTCCAGTTTTCCGCGGGATTGATTGGAGCGAACAAATAAGATGCCCTGGCCATCGGGCGTCCACTTTGCCTGGATGTCGTCCCAGTTCCCCGTGGTCAACTGCTGCGGGTCTCCCTGAAGCGCCATTACAAAAATCTTCTTGAAACCATTTACTTCCTTGCTGTACACAATGCGTTTTCCGTCCGGAGCCCAGGCGGGGAATTCGTGGAGGCCTTCCGTGGTGGTGAACTGGACCAATTTGGGGGCCGCGGGTGAGCCCGTCGCGTTTCCACTGAACCCTTTGCGCAGAAAATAGCCGGTCAGGAGCACAGCGAGGATGGTTACAAGCGTCCACAACGCCTTACCGCTGCGGGTCGGCGGTTGCGCGACAACCGTCACTCCCGCTACCGCGCCCGATTCGAACTCGCGCCGCAAGCGTTTGAGATCGGCATTCAGTTCCGCGGCGCTTTGACAGCGCAATTCACGGCTCTTTTCCAGCGATTTGCTTATGATTTCTTGCAACTTGGGATGCAGGCCGTGTTTCACCTCTCCGGGTGGAACAGGGGATTTGTTAATAATCTCGTTGAGGATCGCGGCGGAGGTCGGGCCTTGGAAGGGCAGCGCTCCTGTGGACATTTCGTACAGCACCACACCGAGTGAGAACAAGTCGGTGCGGGCATCGAGCTCCTGGCCGAGCGCCTGTTCGGGCGACATGTAGGCCACGGTACCGAGTGCCATGCCCGGGCTGGTCAACTGGTCGTTATCCACTCCCGGCATGGTGATACCGTCGTTCTTGATCTCCGCGCTCCCGCCTGAAGTCACCTTGGCCAGGCCGAAATCCAGAATCTTTGCGTGACCGCGCTCGGTGACGAAGATGTTCGCGGGCTTGATGTCCCGATGAATAATTCCCTTGGTGTGTGCGGCATCGAGTGCGTCGGTTAATTCGATGGCCACGTCCAGTAGACGTTTGAGTTCCATGGGGCGGCCCGCGATGATGTGTTTCAGCGTTGCGCCGTCCAGGCACTCCATGGCAATGAATGCCTTGCCCCCTTCTTCGCCAACATCGTAAATCGTGCAGATATTGGGATGGTTCAGCGCCGAGGCAGCCAGCGCCTCACGTCGGAAGCGGCCCAGTGCTTGGGGGTCATGAGCCACTGCGTCCGGCAGAAATTTGAGCGCGACAAAGCGATGCAGGCGGCTGTCTTCGGCCTTGTAAATTACACCCATCCCGCCACTGCCGAGCTTCTCAATAATGCTGTAGTGGGAGATGGTCTGGCCGATGAGGGATGAGGAATCCGCCATTAGGCGCTCATTTTAGGTGGCCACAGCGGGCAAGTCAACGAAGACAGACTGCTTGTCAGACGTCCCGACCGCCATTTTTCTATCGAGAGGCTCTTTCAGAGAATGTCCCAGTTACGAATTCATTGTCCGTAATAAATCGTGAATCTGATACGCTTCGGCGGTTGTAAAATGCACTGGATTGCAGAGGTTTCCATGAAACGGATTCCGCTAGCCATTGCCCTGATTTTGTGCACCCTCCATCTTCCGTCGCAGTCTCAAGAGCAAAAAACGAAAATACCGGGCCACTACCTGTTCGCTTGGACGGGCGATGCCGCACTCAAAGGCAAAGACTTTCTCGCTGTGATCGATGCAGATCCGGCTTCGAAATCGTATGGGGGTCTGATCACAACTCTCGTGACGGACCAACAGACCGTCCGCGTCCATCACACCGAATACGTCATGCCCGCCAGCGGGATGCTCTTTGCCAACGATCATGATGCCGGCCGCACTTTTATATTCGATGTGCGCGACGCGGTGCATCCGAAGATCGTCACTTCTTTTACCGATATGGCCGGATACATGCACCCGCACTCCTATCTGCGGCTGCCCAACGGGCACGTGCTGGTCACTTTTCAGCATGTGCACCACGGCGAGAGCGAAGGGCAGATGGGTGGCAGTGGCGGCCTGGTGGAGATTGATGATCTGGGAAAAGTGATTCGTTCGAGTAGTTCCGCGGACCCGGCGTTTCCCGGCGCGCTGTTGACACCGTACAGCTTGGTCGTGCTTCCGGAACTGGATAGGGTCGTGTCTACCAACTCCTCCATGGATGACGAGAACGCTTTTAGCGGGGTGACCTATCAAGTCTGGCGCCTGTCGGATCTAAAGTTGCTTAAGACGGCATATCTCGATGTGAATAAGGATCTCTGTAGCCACGTCAGTCCGGAAGAGCCACGTCTTGGGCCTGACGGAGCGGTTTACGTTCAAACACTCGGCTGCGGCATTGAGCGCATTACCGATGTGGACAAGGACCAACCAACCGCAAAGCTTGTGTATACCTTCCCCGGCTCCTTCTGCGGCGTTCCGACAATCGTTGGGCACTATCTGATTCAGAGCGTGCCGGTGATGCATGGCCTCATCGTGCTGGATATTGCCAACGGCACGAAGCCCGTGGAAGTTTCACGCATCAGGTTGAGCGACACCTATTTTTCACATTGGACGGGATGGGACGCGAAGACACAGCGCATGGTGGTGACAGGATCTGACGCACGCCTGTTCTTAATGAAGCTGGACCTGGCAACAGGCGCCCTGAGCATGGATACAGCCTTTCATGACGAGGACGGAAAACCGGGATTTAATTTCGCCAACCGGAAGTGGTCCCACGGATGGGAGGGCACCGGCAAGCCGCATGGAGTGGTTTTCTCGCGGTGAAATTCGAATCTTCCTTGAAGGCTTCATCAAAGGGTTGCGAGTAATGATATTTGGTGGACGTGGCCGGGATCGAACCGGCGACCCCCTGCTTGCAAAGCAGGTGCTCTCCCAGCTGAGCTACACGCCCACAGCGGGAACTGCTGTTGATTTTACGGCATGTGCAAGCGCGCGCAAACCCGAAAACACCAACTTTTAATTTTTACTGTGCCAGAACGGTGTCAAACCGGGTCGGCGGGAGCATGCTGCGCCGTCCCGGTGCAACATCGCTAGTTCACTTTGAGGATGGCGCTGACCACGGTTCCATTTCCCTCGGACTGAATCTCCAAGGTGCCGCCGAGTTGCCTGAGCCGCTCTCGCATCCCACCAAAACCGATGCCGGAGCGGCCGCCGGTCAGCTCCCGTAGTTTTTCCTTGGGGATGCCCTTTCCGTTGTCCTGCACCTGGACGGTGACGTGCTCCCCTTTTCGGTGGATACGGATTGTCGCGGTAGAACTTTCAGAGTGACGATGAATATTGGTCAGACACTCCTGAATGATCCGGAAGATGGCTATTTCCGTGTCATTGGGCAGCCGGCCAAAATCGGGGGGGATGGCCAGGTCGACTTTAATTTTGCTGCGCTCTGCGAATCCCTCCGCATACCAGCGCAAAGCTGACGCCAGACCCGCCTCATCGAGCAGCGGCGGATGCAGCAGGTGAGAAATGCTGCGAATTTCTCTGCTGACTTCCTGAAGCAATTCCCCATTCTCGGACATACACTTTACTGCGTTGGCGCTGAGCTTGGGCGCTTCCCGCTGTACGACGCTGAGGTTCATGCTGATCGCGGCAAGCAGCTGTCCCACGCTGTCATGGAGTTCGCGAGCCAGGCGTCGCTGTTCATCGTCCCGTATTTGCATGAGGCTGGCGGAAAGTTCGCGCAAGCTGTCGTTGGCAGTCCTCAGCTCCGCGGTTCGTTCCTGCACGCGCTTTTCAAGATGGTCGCGCGCTTCGCTCAGCGACCGGAGCAATTGGCGCTGCTCATCCACATTGGTGTTGGTGCCGAACCAGCGTGTGATCCTTCCTTCCGGATCGCGCAGCGGCTTGACGCGGGTCAGGAACCAGCGGTAGACGCCATCGGCGCCGCGCAAGGGAAACTCCATCTCGAACGGGGTTCCTGTCTGAAGCGATTCGCTCCAGCGTTCCATAACCTGAGGGAGAATTGTTGAATCGTGAACCTTTTGCCAGCCCCAACCTTCCATCTCCTGAAAAGTGGTTCCGGTATATTCGTACCAACCGCCGTTGTACCAAAAGATGTGGCCGTCCGGATGGGCCATCCACGCCAGTTGGGGAATGAAATTTACCAGTGCGCGAAGCTCTTCTTCGCTGCGGCGCAGTTTCTCATCGGCTTCCTTTCTGGCTTCGGCCACTTGCTTCCGATCGCTGATATCGACGAAATAAACGGACAAGCCATTCTTCGCGGGGTACGCTCGAAGTTCAAACCAGCCATTTAGCGGCGGGTAAAATAGCTCGAACTCCACCTTGACGTGCTCGGCCGCCGCGCGCCTGAAGTTCTGCTCCAGCGGCGTGCCCACAACATCCGGGAACTCCTGCCAGTAGTTCTTGCCCAGCAGATTCGCCCCCGACTTTTTCAGCCGCCGCAAAACCTGCTCGGCTTGTGGATTTACGTAAGTGAAGCGCCATTCTTTGTCGAAGACAATGAATGCATCGGAGATGCTTTCGAGGATGTTGGTGGCATGCTCTTTCGACTCGCGCAGCGCTGCTTCCGCCTTGCGCTGCTCGGTGACCTCGTGAAACACCATCACCACCCCGGACATTTTGCCGTTGGCGTCCCGGATCGGCGCCGCGCTGTCATCGATGGCCGTCTCCCTTCCATCGCGCGCAATCAACGCCGTATGATTAGCCAGTCCTACAATCGCTCCCTCACGCAAAACTTTGGACACCGGATTAGGGGCCGGTTGGCGGGTCTGCTCGTTGATGATTTTGAATACCTGCTCCAACGGCCGCCCCAACGCGTCGGCCAACTGCCATCCGGTCATGGCTTCCGCTACCGGATTCAAAAACGTGATGCGGGCCGCGGTGTCGGTAGTGATGACGCCGTCGCCGATGCTGGAAAGCGTGACCCGGAAGAATTCGCGCTGCTCGGCGAGTTCCAGGGACTTGCGTTCCAACTCCTCCTTCGCCGAAATGAGCGCGCGCTCCGCACGCTCCCGGGCTAGAAGAATGGCCCGGGCGTTTTGCAGCGCGACAGAGCGCAGCAGTTTCTCTTCTTCGTCGTCTAGGGGCATTTCCGGTTTCCAAGAATTTGCTCGGCAAGCCTGGTGCCTTCCACGCGCGCGCGAATCTTGGCAAATGCTGTTTCGCGCGTGGTGGAGATGTCATCACTGAAGGGTGAGAACCCGCAATCATCGGTGGTGCCGAGCTGTGCCAGGGGAATGTATTCAGCGGCTTCGAGCACCCGGTCGCGAACTTCCTCCGGCGTGTCCACGTGCGGATCGATTGGTGAAACCACGCCCACAAAAGCGCGCTGGTCGGTCTTGAGGTGCTGGCGAATCGTCTTCAGTACGCGAGCGCGATCCTTCTCGCCGGCCAGCGCGATGTAAAAGTTTCCGGCGCGCAATTCGAACAGGCTGGGCAGCAGCTCCGCGTAATCCACGTCGGCGCTATGCGTCGAGTCGCGGTCACTGCCCGCGCAGGTGTGCACGCCGATGCGTTGCCGTTCTTCGGAAGAGAATCGCGACAGCGCCAGATTGTTCAGACCTATAAAGCTATTCAGCAGATTGCCGGAAGGATCCAGTTTAACCGCCAATCGGCCTTCGGTGAAATCGATTTGAACTTTTTGCGCGCCCTTTTCAAAGCACCGGCGAATTTCCATTTCGTGCTCGCGCAGCAGATCGTCGATAAATTCCTGGCGCGAATAGCCCGCAATATCTTCCGCAGGATACATGAGGCTTAACGCCGATGGCGAGATGACCGCCTGCTTCAGCGGTAGGTGCGCGAAACGCTTGGCCACGTCCAGGTAGCGATCCGCAGACAGCCGGTAGCGAAATGGCCCCGAGGTGAGCCGCGGCATGCGCCGTACGTGACCCGCGGAGAATGGAATTTTGAAACCATCGGGCGCGGTGTTGTGCAATCCTTGCACACTGTACGTCCAAAAATTGTGGTACTTACGCTGCTCGCCATCGGTAATGATTGGCGAGCCCGTAGCCTCAAACCGTTTGATCGTATCCCGGACCGCTTCTTCATAAAGGGGATCGAGCGCGGGATCCTCGTGGTCGCCGCTCTTCGCGATCGCCTCGATCAACTGCACAGGCCGCGGAATGCTGCCGATGGGTTCTGTCGGGATTGTCATCGTTGTGTTCGGCATGACTTACGCGGACCCCATGATTTATGCGGACCCCATAATGTAGCGATGCCTCGGCAGGCAATCAAGAGACTTGAAACTGCCCATGCCCGCCAGTTGGCCATTGGCCGCGTCCCGCAATGTATAGCGGCAAACAAAGCAGAAAGGAAGCTATTTCACCCCTACCCTCTTGAGCAACTCCTGCAATGCCGTCAAGGTTCCCGCGTGTTTTACCACGTATAATCGAACTTAACGCTGGCGCTGTTTTTTTGCCAAATCGCATCATGGAATTATGGGTACAGAGAAAAAACGCAGGGTAGCTGTGCCGGCGCAAGCATCCGGACCTCTGCGAACTGTGCGCAGGAGGCTGCTGCGGGCGATAGGGTTCCTGGTATTCGCAGTGCTTGCGCCTGTGGGCAATGCTCGGCCTCAGCAGCGTTCCGGGCATGCTCCGCCCAAAGCTGCCGCGCAGCAGCCCGCCAAACTCCTGATCTCGGACGACGTCGTCGCGCACGCGCTCACGTTGCGCCTCGGCCCGCTCAACCTCCCGGCGAAGACGGAACAGGGCGCAATGCTTCAGGCGCCCGAACTTTTCTGGACCATCCCGATGGATGGCTGGCTGATCTCTTTCGCTGCTCAACTGGTTGACCAGAAGGGGCACGCATTGCCCAAGAGCATGCTGGAACAAATCACCCTCCGGCACACCGGCCGTTCGGATTTTCTGTGTCCCAACAAAGAAGAACAGATCTATGCCGCAGACAGCGAGATGTACGAGTGGCCTGCGCTCCACGGCTACGGTTACGCCGTGCAGCGTGGTGACCGGATCCGCATCAACGCCGCGGTGCAAAATTCCACAGCTGCCGGCTATCCGCAGAGTTTTCTGGAAATACGCGTCGGCTACCAAACCCACGCACGCGGGAGCGCGCCGCAGGCGCTGCAGAATGTTTTCCCGGTCTGGCTCGACGTCCAGCAGTGCGACGACTCCGTGTATGAGCTCAACCCGGGCTTAAACGTGCGCAGCGGGCAGTTCCAGTTTATGCAGGCGGGAAGCCTGCTCGGCCTTCGCGGGCATCTTCGCAACTTTGGGCGGCGCATCGAAGTGGCCGATCAGGCGCGCGATAAGCCTGTGGCGCGGCTCGAGGCGCAGCTTGATTCCGAAGGCCGCGTGCTTTCCATGCCCATCGTGGATTTTCAAGCCGTCGGCGGTTACAAGATCGCCAGCGGGGCGCGCCTGCGCGTCACCGTTCTATACCAGAACCCCACCGGCCGCACACTTCCCGCTGGCGCCACGGGCATTGCCGTGGGCTACTTCGTTCCCGACGACGCAAAAGCCATGCTTGCTTTCCGGCGTCCGCCAAAGCGATAGCAGCGGACAAATACCTGTTCGATGGGGGCTGTTCTCTGCTACGATATTGGTTTGTCTGAAGCTCATTTTTCCCGTAGGGAGAGGCTATGGCCCAACGATGTGAAATCTGCGGCAAGGGCCCGCAGTTTGGAAACGTAGTCAGCCACTCGAACAATACGCGCCGCCGCCGCTGGAACGTGAATCTTCGGCGCGTTCGCGGCGTGGTGCAGGGCGCGCGCAGGCATCTTCGCGTGTGTTCCATCTGCCTGCGCATGGGACGCGTAAATAAAGCCGTGAATACAAAAGCGGTGAAGAAAGCTGCCTGATCCCGCCGATTGCCCCGGAAGCACCGGAGTTGCTTTGTTCCGTAAACTATCTGGGAACTTCTACCCCCCGTTGAGTACGCGGCGCCTCGTCTGCGCAGCGCTTTTCTTCTCGCTCGCTTTCCTGGCCGGCTGCCGGAAGCAGGAGACGCCTCCCGCGGATGTGTGGGCTCGGGTCAATGGCCGTGAAATCGGCCGCGACGAAGTGGAAAAATATTATCGCGGCATGGCCAGCCAGCAGGGGCAAGACCCCTCCGCCGAAGAAGGTCTGCTGCTCCGGCTCAACATCGTCGATGAGCTGATCAACAATGAAATTCTTGCCGAGCGCGCCAAGAAACTGGGTCTCGAAGCCAGCGAAGGCGAAGTGGAAGATAAGTTCACCGAGCTGAAAAGCCCCTTCACCGAAGAGGAGTTCCAGAAGCAGCTCAAGGATCGCGGCATAAGCGTCGCCGACCAGAAACAGGCGCTGCGCCGGCAGATTTCCATTCAGAAGCTCATCAACCGCGAGGTGATGTCCAAGATCACCATCACTGATCAGGACGTGAGCGATTTCTTCAAATCCAATCCCGCGCAATTCAATGTCGCTGAGCCGCAGTACCACCTGGCGCAGATTCTGGTGACCCCGGTGAAGGATCCGCAGATCCGCAATCGCAAGAACAGCGATGCCAAAACGGACGCTGAGGCCCAGCAAAAGATCGCCACGCTGGTCAAACAACTCGCCGCGGGAACGGATTTCACCCAGGCGGCCATGGATTATTCGGAAGATCCGGTCAACGCCGCCACGGGAGGCGATCTGGGCTGGATTCCGGAGTCCTCGCTGCGCAATCCCAAAATGGATAATGCCGACCTCAGCCGCATCGTGCTGGCCATGAAACCGGGCGAGGTGAGCAAAGCCTTCCGCACCAAAGATGGCAGCTACCGCATCCTGAAACTTCTTGCTCGCGAAGGCGCCGGCCAGCGCACGCTTGCCGACCCGGTGGTCCAGCAGACCATCCGCGAATCGCTGCGCAGCCGCAAGGAGCAGTTGCTTCGCGCCGCGTACATCGCCGTGGCGCGTGATGAATCCCGCGTCGAGAATTATTTTGCCCGGCAGGTGCTGGAGGCCCAGGGCCGTCTTCCGGGCGCGCCCGCCAAGCCTGCTGCGCCGGGCGGAGAAAGTCAGCCGCCGCTGAAGCCCGAAAATAAATAGCTGGCCGCTTCAGCCGGCAGCGGCTACACCCGCTACACCCGCTACACCCGCACCTAGACCACCACCGCCACTACTTCTCCCGCGTTCACCGTTTTTCCTTCTGCCACCATCACCCGCTCGATGATTCCCGTTTTTCGCGAGCGCACTTCGTTCTGCATTTTCATTGCCTCGATCACCGCGATGCCCTGGCCCGCGCTGACGGCGTCGCCCTGCTTGACCAGCACGCGCACAATTTTCCCCGGCATAGGCGCCAGGATCTGCAGCCGCCCTTCGACCTCAACGGTATGACCGTGCCGCCCTTGCCACGCGCGAGGATCCACCAGCTTGACGCGAACTGTTTGCACGCCTTCGCCCGCGCTTACTTCTGCGCGCAGCCCGCCGGCCTCCTGGGCCAAGTGAACTTCAAACGCCTGTCCTTCGAGCAGAATCGAATACGTCCCGGCGGCGATTTCGATCGCATTCACTTCCACCGCGCGGCCATCCAGCCGCCAGCGCGCAATTTCGCCCTCGCGCACCATCTCCACTTCGCGCGTCTTTTCGCCGATTTTAAGTTTTAACTTCAAGCCGTTCTTTATTTCCGGGGAGCGCGGTCCACCTGCTCCTGAATTGCTGCTCGTTTCCATCGCGAGCCGTCCGCCGGCGGAGCCGCATTTCCCGGCGCCATGGCCGCCTGCGAGGATTGCGAAAGTTGCCACAACGCCACGGCGATTGCCGCTGCGTCTTCCGCTTTGCTTTCCTCCCGCGTGGTTCCCAGCGCGCCCCTTGCCAGCCATTCATCGAGCCAGCGCGTATGCAGCTCCGCGCGCAGAAAATCGGGATGGTTAAATATGCGGCGGAACATTTCCAGGTTGGTTTCAATTCCGCCAATGAAATATTCCGCGAGTGCGCTGCGCATGCGCGCGGCAGCCTCATCCCGGTCGCTGCCAAAGGCGATCAGTTTCGCCAGCAGCGGGTCGTAGTCGTTAGGCACCGTCCATCCGGCATAGACGCCTTCGTCGAGGCGGATGCCGGGTCCCGCGGGCGTTCTCTGCGTTTGAATTTTCCCCGGCGAAGGAAAGAAATTGTTCCCGGGGTCTTCCGCGTAAATGCGGCACTCCATCGCGTGACCGCGCATGGCCACGTCGGCCTGCGCGAAAGGCAGCGGTTCGCCCGCCGCCACGCGGATCTGCAGCTTCACCAGGTCCAGTCCGGTGACCATCTCCGTCACCGGGTGTTCCACCTGCAGCCGCGTGTTTACCTCGAGAAAATAAAAGTTGCGCTGCGCATCGACCAGAAACTCCACCGTGCCTGCATTGGTGTAGCCCCCCACGCGCGCCAGTTTTACCGCCGCTTCGCCCATCCGGCTGCGCAGCGCTGCATCCATGACCGGCGAAGGCGCTTCCTCGATCACTTTCTGATGCCGCCTCTGCACCGAACATTCACGCTCGCCCAGGTAAACCATGTGTCCGTGGATATCGCCAAAAACCTGAATCTCAATATGCCGCGGCGCGACCAGATATTTTTCGAGATAGAGGCGCCCGTCGCCGAAGGCATTTTCCGCTTCAGACTGCGCGTCGCGCCAGGCCCCGGCCAATTCCTTCTCCGTGGAGACCAGCCGCATCCCTTTTCCGCCGCCTCCCGAAACCGCTTTCAAGACAATTGGGTAACCCGCTTCCTCTGCGGCCGCGCGGGCCGCCTGGAGTGACGCGATGGGCTCAAGCGTTCCCGGCACCGCTTGCACGCCAGCCTGCCGCGCCAACTGCCGCGCTCCGGTCTTTGATCCCAGGCGCTCCATCGCTTCGGGCGAGGGACCGATAAAGGTGACGCCGTGTTTCGCGCAGGCGCGCGCCAGCGCCGGATTCTCCGCCAGAAACCCGTACCCGGGATGAAGCGCGTCGCACCCCGCGCGCTTCGCCACCTCCATCAGGCGATCGATGCGCAGGTAACTCTCGCTCGAAGGCGCGGGTCCGATGGCATAGGCTTCCGAGGCCAGCCGCACATGCAACGCCACGCGATCTGCCTCGCTGAACACGGCTACCGCACCGATCCCCATCTCGCGGCAGGCACGCAGCAGGCGCACGGCGATCTCTCCACGATTGGCGATCAGGATTTTTCTGAACATTTGCGCTTTATCGGCTGGGATTCTAGCATAGGGCCTCCAGGCGCCCGCGATGGCGCCGGTGTTGCCAGGTTGTCCGGTGAGGAGCCAGCCATGTTGCGAAGTTCCTTGTTCCGAAATCTCTTGTTCCGAAATCTCTTGTCCCGGTATTCCACGATCTGTCTTTTGTTAGTTTTGAGCGCATCCCCGGTTAACGCCCAGCAGGCTTCGCCACCGGCAATGCAAGGCGCAAAAGCGGAAGCGGTGGTCGCTCCGGCAGAAAGCCTTGAGGCCGACGGCATACCGCCGGTTCCCGCGGCGCTGGCTGAGGACGTCGCGCGTTACAGCGAGTTTCGATCGGCTGTATTTCTGGGGTGGCATCCTACCCAGCGGCAGATGCTGATCAGCACGCGCTTTGCCGATACCAGCCAGCTGCACTTCGTCAAATTTCCCGGCGGGGCGCGCTCGCAGCTCACCTTCTACAAAGATAGCGTGCGCGAAGCCGCATTCTCGCCGGTGAACGGCGATTCGCTGGTGTTCAGCAAAGACGTCGGCGGCGGCGAATTTTACCAGCTCTATCATTACGATCTGGCCGCCGCACGCGTCACGCTTTTGACCGATGGCAAGTCGCGCAACCTGATGGGCCCATGGTCTTACTCGGGCAAATGGCTGGCCTACGGGTCCACTCGCCGTACTGGCGACGATGTGGACCTCTACATCATCGATCCGGCGAATCCGGCGACGGATAAAATGTTGACGCAACTTTCCGGGGGCGGCTGGACTCCGCTCGACTGGTCGCCGGGCGACAGGAATATTCTGCTGCAGGAAGAGATCTCCGCGAATGAATCCTATTTGTGGATCGTCGACGCCGCCAGCGGAGAAAAAACGCTGCTCACTCTCAAGGGCGGCAAAGAGAAGATCTATTACGGCAAGTCGCAGTTCAGCAAGGACGGCAAAGGCGTATATACCGTCACCGATCGCCAATCCGAATTTCAGCGCCTGAGCTATATCGATCTTGCCTCCAAAGAACATATTTATTTGACCAGCGACATTCCCTGGGACGTCGAAGAATTCGATCTGTCGCCTGACGGGAAAACCATCGCGTTTATTTCCAATGAGGATGGCTTCAGCTCGTTGCACCTGCTCGACACGGCCACCAGGAAGGTGTCGTTATTGCCTGTCCTGCCTCGCGGGGAGATCTTTGGATTGGCTTGGCATAGACACAGCCGCGAGGTTGCCTTCACGCTCGATTCGGCGCGTTCCAACGACGATGCTTTTTCTTTTGATATTTCCAGCGGCAAGCTGGAGCGTTGGACCACCAGTGAAACGGGTGGACTCAACGCCGGCAATTTCAGCGAGCCTGAATTGATTCATTGGAAAAGCTTCGACGGAAAAATGATCTCGGGGTTTCTCTACCGCCCGCCGGCCGGCTTTGCCGGCAAGCGTCCGGTCATGATCGAGATTCATGGGGGGCCGGAGGGGCAGTCGCGGCCCGGATTCCTGGGGCGCACCAACTATTACCTGAATGAGCTGGGCGCCGCGGTGATCTATCCTAACGTCCGCGGCTCCACCGGATACGGCAAGACGTTTCTCGCCCTCGATAATGGATTTCTGCGCGAAGGGTCCTACAAAGACATCGGCGCGCTTCTGGACTGGATCGCCGCGCAACCCGGCCTCGATTCGGGGCGCGTTCTGGTCGCGGGCGGAAGTTACGGCGGGCACATGACCCTGGCCGTCTCTACTTTATATAGCGATCGCCTCCGCTGCTCCGTGGATGTCGTGGGCATGTCCAATCTGGTCACGTTCCTGGAGCACACCTCGGGCTACCGGCGCGACCTGCGGCGCGTGGAATATGGCGACGAGCGCGATCCCAGGATGCGCGAGTTCCTCGAACGCATCGCGCCCATGAACAATCTGGAGAAAATTCGCAAGCCCATGTTTGTGGTCGCGGGACATAACGATCCGCGCGTGCCCCTCTCCGAATCCGAACAGATTGTCGCGGCCCTCAAGCATAACCGCACGCCGGTGTGGTTCCTTATCGGCAAGGACGAGGGCCACGGTTTTTCCAAGAAAAAAAACCAGGACTTCCAATTTTACGCGACGGTAATGTTTCTCCGCCAGTTTCTGTTTCCTTAACGAAGCAACTATCCCATGCACCTCCGGGGAAGCGCGGGGCTGGTGAATTGCTGTTCTTTCCGCCGCGTCATCTGTGATAATTCCTCCGCCTTTACTGTAAGGGGGAATCCATGCGTGGACTCAGCGGCAAGCGGATACTGATTACCGGCGGCGCCAGCGGAATCGGCGCGGCCACGGCTGCGCGTTTCCTGGAAGAGGGAGCGCGCGTGGCCATTTTAGACCGCGACTCCGCCGCGCGCGACCGCATCGCTCTCGAGCTTCCTGCAATTTCCGTGCTTCTCGCCGCCGACGTCTCCGATCTGGCCTCCGTGCGCACCGCGTTTGCGGAAGCCGTCCACAGAATGGGTGGCGTCGATGTGCTCATCAACAACGCGGGCATCAGCATCCGCCACGCTTTTCTCGATATCACGCCGGAAGAATGGCACAAGGTGATGGCGGTAAATCTGACGGGAGTGTTCTATGTGGCGCAGACCGCCGCAGCCCACATGATGCAACGCGGCAGCGGAGTGATTCTCAACACCGCTTCCACCAACGGGGTGATGGGCTATCCTTTCTATGCCGATTACAACGCCACCAAGGCGGGCGTGATCGAGCTGACCCGCTCCATGGCGCTCGAGCTTGCTCCCAAAGTTCGCGTGAACGCCGTGGCCCCGGGTTACGTGCTTACTCCCATGCAGCGCGCCGAATATACCGACGCGATGCTGGAGGAAGTAAACGGCAAGATTCCGTTGCGACGCCACGCCAAGCCCGAGGAAATCGCCGCACTGTTCTGCTTCCTGGCGTCGGACGACGCGGCATTCATATCCGGCCACGTCTACACCATCGACGGCGCTGAAACTGCCGGAGGCCTGGCCAGCCGGTGAGCTCATCGAGGCTTTTAATGCTATCGAGCGAGCGGTATTTTCCCGTCTGACCGGCAATACCCACGGATGAAGAATGTCGGATCGCCGATGACCAGGCTCGCGTCGAGTTTCGATGTCGCGCCCGGCCCGAAGACGCTGCACACCTTATAGTTCTGGTCGATCCACGCCATAAGGCGTTGATCATAGTCCACGCCGAAAGCCTTCTGTCCAAACTCCTGCGTCGAACGGTTGGTCACAAATATCAGGGGCACGCGTTGGTCGCGGAGCTGCGCGATCGCGTGCTCCTCATCTTCCACGGTTAGCATCCCGGGAAGAAAGATCTCGTCGCGCAGCGGATTTCTCCGGTCGGAAAGAAAATCGAGCGATGATCCCTCGGGGAGCACGGCCACCGCATCCCCGCGAGCTGTGTTCGCCTCAATAAAATGCAGCGCCTGGTCGAATCCCATGCCCAGGTCTGGAACGGTCAGCCAGGTGCCGCGCGGCGTGCTCATGGCATAGGTGAACTTTTTTTGATAGCGCGTGGAAACAGTGACCGCGGTCACGAGCACGCTCAAGATAAGAACGGCCGAAACAACCCGTCGAGACACGGCTCGCGTCCCGGGCGAGGAGAACAGCAGCGGAAACAGAACCACCCAGATGTAAATGAAAAGGACCATCGGCACCGGCAGCAGCAAGGAACTGAGCGCGCCGCCCGTGGAGACGCGAAACAGGATTCGTCCCAGGCTCCCAAACCCGAAGACTCCCAGTAGCACGAACACCGTAGCTTGCTCGCGCGCCGACTGCGGATTCATGCGCGCATTGCGCCAGTAACACGCGAGCCCGGCAGCGATCAGCGCCAGCACCAGTATCGGCAGCGGTAGAAGCGGACCGAGGTCGGAGAGTCCCAGGCTGGTTAGCGCGATCACCGCCAGAGCAACACCCAACAGCACCATTGGCCGGGCGACGATTTCTTCGGATCGGTCGTTGCTGTTTCGCCTCGCCCATAAAATACTGACGGAAGCGAGCAGTCCGGCAAAGCCGATCAAGCGAATCAGCGAAGCAATCATTAACCACAGCGAGCGCCAGGGCTGGTCCAGGCCGAAACGCACTTTGTTAAAATGGATAAGCTGCCAGGGCGTGTGCACAAAAAAGAGGTAACTGTCGTAGACCAGCGTGTGCCACCCCACCCGCAATGCAAACCATTCCAGGACCAACGCTTGCAGTCCCAGAGCTGGCGCAAGAAATAGCGCCAGCCGCGCGGCGATGCGGCCCCCGCGCGGGTAGCCTTCGAGCGCCGCGGACGCGATGCCCGTGCCCACCGCGGCGATGCCCATCTCGGTTTTTGCCAGGCCCGCCAGCGCCGCCGCTACTCCCGCAGCCAGCAACCACGGAAAACTTTTCTTGCGCGCAAATTGAATCAACAGCGCCAGGGTAGCCAACCCGAATACGCAACCATCCAGGCCGGAGTAGGCGTAAGGAAGAATGTAATTCCCCTGCGCCTTCAACGCGCACACCCAGGTTATCGCCAGGCAAGCGAGAGTGGCGGGAAAGCGTCCCGCGATCTGTCGCGCGATCCAATACACCACCGCTAGAATAAGAATCGTGGTGGCAATGCCCCGCGCCCACAGCACCCCCAGCGACGGGTGAAAGATTCCGTAGAGCGCGGCGTTCGCGTAGGGCGAAAGCGGGCCATAGATATAGCGCACGTCGGAATAGAGCATCTCTCCGCGCAAAAGGCGCAGAGGGACATTCATTTCGCGCCCGCTATCGATCAGCGGAATTCCCCAGCGCTGCCAGGAAGCTGCCAGTCCCGCCGCCAGCGAGGCCAGTATCAGCAGCCAGCATCGTGCATCCCGCCTGTCGATGGCATCCGCTGGCGGGCTCGAAAGCATGTCGAACAACTCATGCCATTTTGGTGCCGCTTCCATCACCGGTGGCCCCGCATTCGTGCGAGGCCGGCAAAAACACCGCGTCTGCCGCGAACGGCGCCCGGCGCAGTGCACGGCGCAGTGCACGGAATGGCCGGCTGAATCTCCGGAGAATCGCGCAAATGGGAATCGGCCGTCAAAGTGACCCGATGTTAGGCGAAACGCGGCGGAATTCAAGGCGCAAAAGCTTGCCGGCCAATAGCATGGCCAGAGTCAGAAATGCGCCGCTGGCTCGGAAAGACGCTCGATGGCTTTATGATTAAAACTTAATGCGGAATCTACATCGTATACGAGTACGATTTGCAGTCAGCCGGCTTTTGCCGGCGGTCATCGCATTTCTATTTAACTCCGCAACTTTCGTGGAGGAGTGCATGAAGCGTTTTAATTTAGTCGCGCTGATTCTCGGTTGCGTTCTCTGCGGCGGCTTGGCCCTCGCCGGCCCGCAGGGCGGATATCACCTGCTTAAGAAATATGAATTGGGCGGCGCCCCGGGTGTTAAAGATTACTGGGACTATCTGACGATCGACGCCTCCACGCGACGCTTGTACATCTCGCACGGCGTGGAAGTGAAGATTTTCGATCTGGATGGCGGCCAGGTTGCCGGCAACATTCCCGGTTTAAAAAGGGTGCATGGCATAGCCCTGGTTCCTGAGCTTGGCAAAGGTTTCATCAGTGACGGTGGCGCGGACGAAGTTGTCGCTTTCGATTTGAAGACGCTGGCGGTAACTGCCCATATCAAGACCGGAAAGAATCCGGACTGCATTATTTACGACTCCGCCTCAAAGCATATATTCACCATGAACGGCAAGAGCAACGACGCGTCGGTGATCGATCCGGCAAGCGGAAAAGTTCTGGCCACGATTCCCATGGGCGGGCGCCCGGAATATGCCGTGGCCGATGGCCAGGGATTGATCTACGACAACATCGAAGATAAGAACGAAGTGGTGGTCCTGGATGCAAAGGCCATGACCGTCAAATTCAGGTGGCCCATCGCGCCGGCCGAAGAAGCCACCGCCATCGACCTCGACGCGCAGCACGGCCGCCTGTTCATCGGCGGGCGCAATAAGGTTCTGGCCATCATGAATACGGAAAATGGCAAGATCATTCAGAACTTCCCGATCGGCGCCGGCGTGGATACCAATATTTATGAAGCGGAGTCCGGCCTGCTGTTCGTGGCCACGCGCGAGGGCACTTTGCACATCTTCCACGAAGATACCCCCGACAAATTCAGCCTGGTGGAAACCGTGCAGACTCAATTCGGCGCGCGCAATATGGCCCTCGACCCCAAAACGCATCATTTATATATCGACACCGCCGACTTCGGTCCAGCGCCTGAGCCCACCGCGGAGCAGCCGCACCCGCAACCCGTCCCTATTGCCGGAACGTTCCGGCTGCTGGTCTATGCGCGCTGAACGCCGAACGTTCCTGAAGATGCCCCGGGGCGTCCGGAGCGCAAAAGGATTCGCCAAAATGCTGAAGAATTATAAAATCATGCGATCGCTGCTCCTGACGGGCGCTGCCGTCGCCTTCATCGCCGGCAACCTTGCCGCGCAGCTTCCCCCGGCCCTCGACTATCAGACGTACCGCGACCGCATTGAGCCGATCTTCCTGAAGCAGAGGCCGCAGGGTGTGCGCTGCTATGACTGCCATTCGGTCCTGGTTACGCGCATGCGGCTGCAACCGTTCTCTCCGGGCAGCTCTTCGTGGAGCGACGAACAGTCCCGCAGAAACTTTGCAGTGGTCTCCGCTCTGGTCACGCCTCAGGATCCGCTGAAAAGTCCGTTGCTGCTTCATCCGCTCGCGCGCGAGGCCGGAGGCGACCCGATTCATACCGGAGGAAAATTCTGGAGTTCGCGGAGTGATCCGGAATGGAAAATGATCGCCGCTTGGGTTGCTCATCGTTCTTCCCCAGCCGCAGCCCCAACCGTTGCAAACGCAACCGTTGCAGCCCCGCCCTCGGCCGCTCCTGCAGCGGTCCCGGCAGTTCTGGCTCATTCCATGGCCGGGGCCACCCTGGATTTCCAGTTTTATAGGACCAATGTCGAGCCTGTCTTTTTGAAGCAGCGGCCCGGTCATGCGCGCTGTTATGCCTGTCATACGGAACCCCGGCGAGCGTTTCATCTCGAGAAGCTGCTCCCGGGAAGCGCCGGTTGGACGGAAGCGCAATCCCGGCTCAACTTTCAGAACGTTTTGCAGCACGTCGCACCAGGCGATCCGGAGTCCAGCAGAATCTTGATGCATCCGCTTGCTCCCGAAGCGGGCGGCGACGCCTTTCATTCCGGCGGCCGCCAATTTCGCACGCCAGACGATCCCGACTGGCTCACGCTGGCGGAATGGGTGCGCCGCGTGCAGTATCCCGCCACCGCCACCGGGCCTTCGACAGGTGCGCTGATCTACGTCACCAACAGCGCCGGTGACACCGTTGATGTGATTGATCCCGCGACCAACAGCGTTGTTCAGGTGATCCGAGGTGTGGAGACTCCCCACGGCGTTAATTTTTCCTCCGATGGGTCGCGCGTGTACATCAGTAATGAGGCAGAAAATGCTTTGGACGTGGTGGACCGCAAGAGCGGAGCCATCTTGAATAAAATACCGCTCAGCGGCCGCCCCAACAATCTCGCCGTTACCAAAGACGGCCGGGTGCTGGTGGGCATCTGGGCCACTCCGGGCGCGGTGGACATTGTGGACACGGTTTCGCTTAAGCGCGTGCGAAGCATTCCGCTGAACTCGAGCGTGCACAACGTCTACGTTACGCCCGACGGCAAATATGCGGCGAGCGGCTCGATTGAAGGACAAGTTTTGACGATAATCGATCTGCAGAGCGAAAAAGTGATCGGTGAAATTAAGTTCGATAGCGGCGTTCGTCCCATGACCTTCGAGACCAATGCCGACGGTTCCACCAGCCGGATTTTCGTGCAACTGTCCGGTTTCAACGGGTTCGCCGTCGTTGATTTCGCCAGGCGAGAGGAAGTGGCTCGGATTAAATTGCCGGATCAGCCCGGCGGGTTTGGGATCGCCGAAGGAAGATTGGGTACACCCTCGCACGGAATCGGCGTTGCCCCGGACGGAAAATCGCTGTGGGTCAACAGCACCGCGGCCAACGCTGTGTTTGCCTATTCGCTGCCCGGTCTAACGCTGATCGGCCATGTGGATTTGCCGCTGGTGCACCCGTTGGGGCGAACGCCCACGGGTGCGGTGCCCGAGTGGATCACCTTCACGCCCGACAGTCGCCGGCTTTACATTTCGGACTCCGCGGCACGCGCCGTGTCGGTGATCGACGTAAAAACTCTCACGCAGATAGCCGTAGTCCCCGTGGGAGAAGTGCCCAAGCGCAACAACACTCTGGTTGTGCACTAGTGTTGCGCTCAATCCGCGAGCGTGGCCTGACGCATTCCGGTCTGCGTATTCGCGTTTTTGCATTTGGCGTATAAATCGACGACAATAGAAGTGTCCCGGTCGTACTGCTTTCTTCGTATTCCCAGGCATCTCATGAATCAACCCGCTTTGAACATTCTGCCTCCAGCCGGCCTCGCCTGGGCACACCCGCTCGTTCAGGAGTGGTTCGTCACCAAGTTTGGCACGCCCACCGAGCCGCAAGAGCAGGGCTGGCCGCACATCCTCGAACAAAAAGACACGCTGATTTGCGCGCCCACCGGCTCGGGCAAAACTCTGGCCGCTTTTCTGGCGTGCATCGACGGCCTGGTGCGCAAAGCCATCACCGGCGGGCTGGAAGACAAGACCGAAGTTCTGTACGTCTCGCCCTTGAAGGCGCTGGGCAACGACATCCAGAAAAACCTCGACATGCCGCTGCGCGAAATCCTGGCGCTGGCCGGCGAGCGCGGCTACTTGATGCCGGAAATCCGCACCGCCGTGCGCACCGGCGACACGCTGATGCACGAGCGCCGCGCCATGTTGAAGCGCCCTCCGCACATTCTGGTGACTACGCCCGAATCGCTTTACATCCTGCTGACCGCCGCAAAAAGCCGGGAAATTCTGCGCACCGTAAAAACGGTTATCGTCGACGAAATCCACGCCATTGCCGACGACAAGCGCGGCTCGCATCTGGCCCTTTCTCTCGAGCGCCTGAGCGCCCTGACCGGCGCGCGGCCCGCCCGCATCGGTCTCTCCGCCACGCAAAAGCCCATCGAGCTGATTGCGCAGTTCCTTGCCGGCGGAGATCAGCCCGCGCCCTCCATCGTGCACATTTCGCAGCGCCGCGTCTTCGACCTCGCCGTGGAGATTCCAGCGAGCGAGCTCGGCCCGGTAGCCTCCAACGAAATGTGGGAGGAGATTTACAATCGCATCGCGCAGCTCGTGCTGGAGCATCGCTCCACGCTGATCTTCGTCAACACCCGCCGGCTCGCCGAGCGGGTGGGGCATCACCTCGCCGCCATTCTGGGCCCGGGCGTAGTGGCCTCGCATCACGGCAGCCTTTCGCGCCACCGGCGGCTGGCGGTGGAGAGCCAGCTCAAGGCCGGCGAGCTGCGCGCGATTATTGCAACCGCGTCGCTCGAATTGGGCATCGACATCGGCACCGTGGATCTGGCCTGCCAGATCGGCTCGCCGCGCTCGATCGCTGTAGCCTTGCAGCGCGCCGGCCGCGCCGGCCACTGGCGCGGCGCAACCCCGAAAGCGCGGCTGTTTGCCACCACGCGCGACGAGCTCATCGAATGCGCGGCACTGGTTCGCGCCATGAGGCTCGGCGAGCTCGACCGCATCGCCATTCCCGAATCTCCGCTCGATATTCTCTCGCAGCAAATTGTCGCTTCCTGCGCGGTGGAAGACTGGCAGGAAGATGACCTGTTCGCTTTGGTGCGCCGCGCCTATCCTTACCGCAATCTCCCGCGCAAGGATTTTGACGAAATTATTGCCATGCTCTCGGAGGGGATCGCCGCGCGCCGCGGCCGTTACGGCGCCTATCTTCATCGCGACCAGGTCAATCATCGCCTGCACGGGCGCCGCGGCAGCCGCCTCGCGGCCATCACCAGCGGTGGAGCCATTCCCGATAATTCGCTCTACAACGTGATTGCCGAGCCGGAGCATATTGTCGTCGGCACGGTGGACGAAGATTTCGCCGTGGAAAGTTTGCGCGGCGACATCATTCTTCTTGGAAACACTTCCTGGCGCATCCGGCGCGTGCAGTCGGGAATCGTATCCGTCGAAGACGCCAAGGGCGCGGCGCCCAGCGTGCCGTTCTGGTTGGGCGAAGCGCCTTCGCGCACCACGGAGCTATCCCAGCAGGTTGGCGCGGTCCGGGAACAGATCAGCCAAATGACCGAGGGCCTGGTACCGGGGCCGGTTCGCGGCAACTTGCCCGCCGCCGGTGCCGCGGTGGAATGGCTCATGCTGGAATGTGGCCTCGACAAGTCTGCCGCGGAGCAGGCCGTGGAATATGTAGTCACCGGCCGCGCCGTCCTGCGCGGGGTGCCCACGCAGCACACCGTGATTGCCGAGCGATTTTTCGATGAAAGCGGCGGCATGCAGCTGGTGATTCATGCGCCGTTCGGCGGGCGCATCAATAAAGCCTGGGGCCTGGCGCTGCGCAAGCGCTTCTGCCGGTCATTTAATTTTGAATTGCAGGCGGCCGCCACCGACAACGGCTTGAATATCTCCCTCAGCGATCAGCATAGTTTTCCACTGGCGGATGTTTTTGATTTTCTTCATCCCGCCACGGTAGGTCCTCTGCTCGAGCAAGCCGTGCTGGCCTCGCCGATTTTTACCACGCGCTGGCGCTGGGTGGCCGGGCGCGCGCTGGCCTTGCTCCGCTTCATGGGCGGTAAAAAAGTGCCGCCGGCCATCCAGCGCATGCGCTCGGAGGATTTGCTGGCTGCTGTATTTCCCGAAGCGCTGGCCTGCCAGGAAAATATCGAGGGCGAAATTGTGCTTCCCGATCATCCCTTGACGCGCGAGACCATGAAAGACGCGCTCACCGAGGCTTTGGATCTCGATGGCCTTCGCGACGTGCTGCAGAAAATGGCTTCGGGAGAAATTCGCTGCATCGCCGTGGAGACCCCCGTCCCTTCGCAGTTTTCACACGAAATTTTGAATGCCAATCCCTACGCCTACCTCGATGATGCTCCGCTGGAGGAGCGCCGCGCCCGCGCCGTGGAGATGCGCCGCACCCTGCCCGAGTCGGTGCTCTCGGAAATCGGGCGCCTGGATCCAGCCGCGATTGCCGCCGTCCGCGAGGAAGCCTGGCCGGACATTCGCGACGCCGACGAATTGCACGATGTGCTGCAAGCTTTTATCTCGCTTCCCGAACCTGCCGCGGCGCCTATTTCCCCGGAGCAAGACAACCTGACATTTTCGAATAGCGCGCCAAACGAGCTCGGTAATCACGACGAGCTGCAAAACCGGCCTACAGATCAGTGGAACGATTATTTCTCCGCGCTGGTTACCCTGCGCCGGGCCGTGCGCGCGACTGCCGGCAACCGGCAGTATTGGGTGGCCTCTGAGAAGGTTGCGGCATTTAACGCCCTCTACCCCGTGGCATTTTTTGCAACACCGCCACCCCAGTTGGACTGCCCGCCGGTTACGCGGGAAGACGCGCTGTTCAATTGCCTCACCGGTTGGATGGCTCACTCCGGTCCGATTACCGCCGCCGCTCTGGGAACGTTTCTTGATCTCCCGCTTGCGGATATCGAGAACACTCTTCTTCGCCTGGAAAGCGCCGGCACGGTGCTGCGCGGGCAGTTCACCGCCGCGTCAAATACATTTAATGCCGCGGGCGCGGAAACGGAATGGTGCAACCGCCGGCTTCTGGCCCGTGTTCATCGGCTGACCCTCGGTACGCTGCGCAGCCAGATTCAACCGGTCACCGCCGCCCAGTTCATGCGCTGGCTGTTGCGTTGGCAGCACGTGGCGCCGTCCACGCAGACCTTGGGCGAGCGCGGCACACTCGAAGTATTGCAGCAGCTCCAAGGGTACGAGGCGCCGGCAAATTCTTGGGAGCGCCAGATTCTCGCCAAGCGCGTCGCCGGCTACGACCCCAAGGATCTGGACCGGCTCTGCCTGACCGGCGCCGTGGGATGGGGCCGCCTCTCGCCGCACCCGGCTACCTTTGAAGATCAGAACAGCATCAACCGCCGGGTAATTCCCACCAGCGTAGCGCCCATCGCATTTTTTATTCGCGAAGACGCCGAGTGGATGATTCCGCGCCAGGCCGAAGACGTTCCGCAGGATCCCCAAGGACTCAGCGAGCCTGCTCGTCAGACATTGGACTACCTCCGCCAGCGTGGCGCGTCTTTCTTTGCCGACCTGGTGCGCGGCACGGGAAAACTGAAAGCCGAAATCGAAACCGCGCTGTGGGAGCTGGTCACCGCGGGAATCATCACCGCCGACGGCTTCGACAATATTCGCGCATTGATCGATCCCAAGCGAAGAGCCGGACAGGGGCGCGGCCACAGCGCCCGTCCGCGGCACAGCGTGGGCCGCTGGTCGCTGCTCTATGGCCATCACGTTCCCGACCGCGCGCTGAGCGCGGAAGCTACCTGCTGGATGTTGCTGCGGCGTTATGGCGTGGTCTTCCGCGAAGTGATCGCGCGCGAAACAATTGTCCCGCGCTGGCGCGAGCTTTTGATCGCCTTCCGGCGCTTGGAAGATCGCGGCGAGGTGCGCGGCGGCCGGTTTGTCGGCGGCTTCATGGGCGAACAGTTCGGCTTGCCCATGGCCGTGGAATCGCTGCGAGCCATGCGGCAGAGCGCGGCGGCGGGTGAGCTGGTAACCATTTCCGCGGCAGATCCCTTGAATCTGGTGGGAATCTTAGTGCCCGGCGAGCGCGTGAGCACAAACTCCGGCAAGCACGTAACCTTCCGCGATGGTGTGGCCCTCGAAATCTCCGAGCCTGCAGTGGTATTTGCCGGCTCGTTCGCCGGGTAGTTTCGCCGTGCCAGTCTGCTTGACCCGGTGGAAGCACATCGCAAAGACTAGGCCCGGTGCGCAACACGCTCGGTGCTATAATTTGCCTGTGCGATCCCGTGCATTACACCTGATTGCCGCGCTGGTTCTGTTTACCTGCCTGGTGTGTCCGCTCGTTGAAATGTTCGACGATTGGGATCACACCCTGCAGACCGGAAACGATACCGAGTACACTTTCGTGGTTCTTGGATTGTGTATCGGAGCCTCCTTTACGTTGGTGCGCGCCGCGCTCGGGCTTATTGCCGGCTCGCGGTCGGAGAGAGTCGGCACCGCCCACGGCTTTCTTGAAGCTTGTTCGGTGAGTTCGCTCGGCTCGATCATCAACGCTTCACTTACCGCAAGTCCTCCTCTGACCGCTCTGCGAATTTAGCACCCCGCCCAAATCTGACTGTTCGGATTTCCCTTTTCGTTTTTGTGATTTTAATTGCCAGCGCCAATGCGTTCTAGGTCTATCTGGTTGACCATGCGCACGCCGTAATTAGGCAGGCCCGGCCACTCTGGCGGCATGCGCTATTTTGCTTTGTTCAAATCCATTCGCTTTTCCGAAAGTGTCGAGGACCAAAAATGGAATCCACCCACAACGCGGCGGCACCGGAAGAACAGTTCGCCGTCCAGTGCCGCGGAGTGACCAAATCCTACGGAACAGGCGATGCCCGGGTATTGGCGCTTCGGGGCATCGATTTGGACGTGCGCCCTGGCGAGCTGCTCATGCTGGTCGGCCCATCGGGATGCGGCAAGACCACCTTAATCTCCGTCATCACCGCCATCCTCAGCCAGGATTCCGGTAATTGTGAAGTGCTCGGCCGGGACTTGCAGGCCATGAATAAAAAAGAGCGTACGCGATTTCGCGGCAGTTCGATCGGCTTCGTGTTTCAGTTCTTTAACCTGCTGCCGGCGCTGAACGCCCTGGAAAATGTCTCCGTACCGCTGCTGATCAATGGCCAATCCCGCGGGAGCGCGGAAACTCGTGCCCGCGAAGTTCTGGCGGAAGTAGACCTGGGTACTCGCCTGCGCTCGCTGCCGGCGCAGCTCAGCGGCGGCCAGCAGCAGCGCGTCGCCATCTCGCGCGCGCTGGTGCACGACCCCAAGCTGATCGTATGCGACGAGCCCACCAGCAACCTGGACCATGACACCGGACGCAGCGTAATGACCATTCTTCGCGGCATAGCCAAAAGCCCCGGCCGCGCGCTGATTGTAGTCACCCATGATCCGCGAATTTTTGAGTTTGCCGATCGCATCGCGCACATGGACGACGGCAAAATTATCGACGTAGTCGACGGCAAAAACAGGGAGCGCACGCAATGATTCGCAAATTTATCCTTCCCCTCCTGGCAATTCTGGACGCCGGCATCGCCGTATTTATGGTCCTGCAGGGCAACCAGACCCGGCCCGTTGCCCAACCCGTGGTGCAATCAACCAAGGCTCCATTCGCGTCCTATATTTTCGGTTCCGGTATCGTCGAGGCCAAGACCGAGAACATCTCCATCGGCACTCCGGTTTCCGGAATCGTAACCGCGATTTACGTCCAGTGGGGCGACCAGGTGCGCACCGGCCAACCGTTATTCAAGGTGGACAGCGGCGACCTGCAAGCCCAAGTCCCCCCTGCGCTCACCAAGGTCCAGGAGAGCGAAGCCAACCTCGCCAAAGTAAAAAACCGGCTGAAAGTCGGTGAGAGTTTGACTCCGGGAGTTTCCATCAGTGCCGAGGATCTGAACAACCGGCGTTTCGATGTGTCGATTCAGGAAGCCGCCCTGGCCTCTGCTCAGGCGCAGGTCCAGCAGATTAAAACCGAGATCGAGCGGCGGACTGTCCGCGCGCCCTTGGACGGGCGCATCCTGCAGATGAAAACGCGGCTGGGCGAATACGCGCAGACCGGTTCACAAGGCACGCCCCTGATGCTCCTCGGCGACGACTCCAGCCTGCACGTGCGCGTCGACATTGACGAGAACGACGCCTGGAGATTTCAACGCTGCGCGCAGGCCATGGTCTTCGTGCGCGGCAATCCCAACCTGAAAGCTGCGGTGCGCTACGAGCGCACCGATCCGGATGTTGTGCCGAAAGTCTCGCTGACCGGTGATAGCACACAACGCACCGATACACGCGTGCTGCAAGTTATCTACAGCTTTGATCGCGCCGCTCTGCCTGTCTATATCGGCCAGCAGATGGATGTGTTCATCGAAGCGCCGCCGGTGGGGGCAACAAAAACGCAATCGGAACCTTCGTCAGCGCCGTGCAGTGATGACGCCACTAAGCATGCCGGCGGCCGCGCTGCCCAGCGGAGAAAAAACTAAATGCTTCGGCTGGCCTTGAAGATGCTCATGGGCGACCGCGCCAAGTACGCGGGGTTGATCTTCGGCATCACCTTCACCTCGTTCCTGGTCACCTTCGCGTTTTCGTATTTCTGCGGTTTCATGACGCGTGGGTTCGCACTCATCGCCGAGAATCCGGTGGCCAATGTTTGGGTCATGGACCCCGCGGTGGAGTCTCCCGAGCAGACCATCAACCTGCCCGATTCCGCGCTGAACCGCGTCCGCAGCATTGAGGGCGTAAACGCAGCTTGGCCGTTGGCGTTAAGCACGGCGGTAGCGCGGTTTCCGAACGGGCGCTTCCAGCCCTTCCAGGTAATTTGCGCGGACGATGCCACGCTGGCTGGCGTTCCCGCGCTGAAGGATGGCGCGTCACCAGCCATGCTCCGCGCTCCCGACGCGGTCATCGTCGATCCGGGCGGCACCGACGGCAAGCTCGAAACGCCAATCCTGAAGTCCGACCAGTGGCCCTCGGGCGAGCCGCACCTGAATGCGCCAACGCGCGAACTCGCCGTAGGCGATGAGCTGCTGATTAACGATCGCCGCGTTTTGATCCGCGCACGTTCCGATGCGCTCCCGCGATATCCGCCGCTACCCTTGCTCTACACCACGTTTCCGAATTGCGCGCGGATCCTACTGCCCGAGCCGCACCTGCTGACATTTGTGCTGGCAACCGCTGCGCCCGGCGTTTTTCCAAGCGATCTAGCCGCGCGAATTCACGACCGCACCGGTCTGAAGGCGCGTTCGTCGGAGGATTTCAAGGCGGATACCGTCCGCTGGTTCCTGATTAACTCTGAAGATGTGGGAGATATTGCCGCCATGCTTTCGCTGGCCATGTCCGTGGGTTTCGGCGTTACCGGCGTGATGTTGTACATGTTCACGAACGAAAGCTTGAAGCAATACGCCGTGCTCAAGGCCATGGGCGCGAGCTCGCGGCTGCTGTTAACCATGATCCTCGCGCAGGCTGGCTTGTGCGCGCTGCTCGGCACCGGACTTGGTTTGGGGTTGTGCGGAATCGTCGGCCAGCTCGCCATCGACCAGGCCAACTATCCCTTCCGCATGATGTGGTTCACTCCCGTGGTGGGCGCGGTGATGGTCCTGCTGGTGAGCCTGGTGGCCGCGGCTATCAGCGCTCGCCCGGTATTGAAGCTGGAGCCCGGCGTGGTCTTCGCCGGGCGCTGAAATTTCCGGTGGTACTTATTTTTATGGCTATGCCGGCTCTTGGGGTATGGAGAAATGCTTTATGAATGGGATACGAAAAGAAATCTTTGTTCTCTTCGCAGTTTTATTGCTGGCCGGCTGCGCCATGCAGCGATATAAGCCGGCGCCGATCGTTCCCGGCCTCGCCGCATCACAATTTGAATCGCGGGATCTAGCCGACCCCGGACTCCGCGCTTTTGCGGAAACGATTCTGGGGCACCCGTTATCTCCCTGGCCGCCCAAAGCTTGGGATTTGCAGACTCTTTCTCTCGCCGCCTGGTATTTTAATCCGACACTCAACTCGGTGCGCGCTCGCATCGCCGGAACCGACGCAGCCCAAGTCACCGCGGGCGCTCGACCCAATCCCTCTCTGAATTTTTCGCCGGGCATTCCCAGTCCCTATTTACTGACGTTGGATTTTGCCTTTCCCATCGAGACGGCCCACAAACGCATGCATCGTCTCGAGGTCGCGCGCCGTCTCGGTGACGCTGCTCGCTTCGATCTCGCGGATACCGCCTGGACGGTCAGCAGCGCGGTTCGCACAGCACTGGTCAATCATCTTCTCGCCACCCGAAGTGTGGAGCTGTTTCGCTCCGAGGCAAAGATTCGCCAGGACCAGATCAGCATCCTCGACCAGATTGTTTCTGCCGGGGAGAGTTCCAGGCAAAGCACCGACGCGGCGCGGATCGAGCTGGCCAGGACGCGGGGGGCCATCGTCGCGGCCGAAGGGCAAGTCGCTGGCACCAGAGCGGCACTCTCCGCCGCGATCGGCGTTCCGGTGGCGGCGCTTCAATCCCTGAATTTCTCGTGGCCAGATCTCGACACGCCGCCAGGCGCGGAATCTCTTTTGCCTGCGGAGATTCAACGCCAGGCAATTTTAAACCGGCTGGACCTGCGACGCTCGCTGGCACAATACGCCGCCGCGGAAGCCGCTTTGCAGCTCGAGATTGCCAAGCAATATCCCGATGTAACCATTGGCCCGGGGTATACCTACGAAGAGACGCACAGCTTTTTTACTCTCGGCCTCTCCACAGTTATCCCTTTGTTCAATCGAAACCAGGGACCCATCGCCGAGGCCGAGGCGCATCGCCAGGAAGCCGCAGCGCTGTTCCTGGAACGCCAGGCGCAAGTCATTTCCAGAAGTGAACGCGCGCTGGCTGTTTACACGGCAGCGCTGAAGGAGCTGGCTGAGTCCGATTCCTTGCTCAGGCTGCAAGAGGCTCAAAGCCAAATTTTGCAGCAGGCCATCCGCGCCGGCACCGACACCCGGCTGAGTCTCGACAACGCGGAGATCCAGAAGTGGACTTTAGCTCGCGCGCGGATGGACGCATTGGCGCGCGCGCAAAAGGCGCTCGGCGAGTTGGCGGATGCCCTCCAACGTCCTCTCGATCCCGGCGGTCTGTTTACGATTACGCCCGAGTCTCCCGGCCTGCTGGGGCCATCTAAGAATTTGAAGCGCTGAAGCCACGCTGCAGCGTTTCAGCAGATCCGCTGGGCAGCAAGTAGTCGCCGCCGCACGGCTTAAAAAACTGAGTTGAAAGGGTGTGGCATGGCAATTTTCCGAAGATTACGAACTCTCCCGTTGCTAGGTAGTTCTCTGCTTATATTTATTTCTATTCTTTACGCACCCGGGCCGGTAATTGCTCAAAGCTCCAATTCATCGCTGAACGATTCTTCTTTGAAACTCACCAGGGAAACAGAGCCAGGAACAGACGCGCTTAAAGTCTCGGAGCAGCCGCCTGAAGATCAACAATCAGCGGAAGCTCCCAAGCCGCCCACCGATCCGGGTTGCACTGCCCGCGGGTTTGTCCGCGACACTTGGACGGAAACTTCGCAATTCGGCCGAGGCTTGAAAGCCGTTCCACGAAACGTTGTGCGCCCCCGCAATCTGCTCTGGGAGTTGCCCATTTTGGCCGCCACCGGTGTGCTGATCGCAAAGGTCGACCGGCCCGCCGACCGCCGCATCCAGTCCAAGTCGCTGCAGCACACTGCAAGCCAGTGGTCCAATGTGGGCATCGGCCTGGAGTTGGGATCCGCGGCACTCGCTTACGGAATGGGCTGCGGAAAACATAATTCCTATCTTCGCGATACCGGATTCAGAACGCTCGCCGCCATGGGAGCGGCTGGCGCCACCGTCTCGGTTCTCAAGTTTGCGTTCGATCGCGAATTTCCCACCACTAGAGGGGGTGCCGGTAAATTCTGGGCCGGCGGCAGGTCCTTCCCCTCGGGACACTCCGCCACAAGTTTTGCTTTCGCTGCGGTCATGGCTCACCGCTATCCCCAAAATAAATGGCTCAAGTGGGGATCGTACGCCCTGGCAACCGGCGTCAGCCTCTCGCGTTATCCCGCGAAAAAACACTTCCCCTCGGACATCCTCATCGGCGCAACAATCGGATACGTAACCGGGACCTATTTGGCCGGACACTGACGCATACCAAGTCGTGTCCTTAAACTGCTTTCCCAATTGCGCGCACAATTCCCGTCAGCATTCCGGCGAACACAAATCTATGGACCGGATACAAGAGGTACCAGTAGAGTTGCCCCACGACGCCGACAGGATCGAAAATCGCCGTTTGACGAATGACCGATCCGGAGCCCTCTGCTTCAATTTCAAATTGCAGCCACGCTCTGCCGGGCAGGCGCATTTCTGCAGCCAGTCGCAGCAAGTGGTCGCGCTCAATCTCTTCCACGCGCCAGAAATCCACTGTGTCACCTGCTCGCAGCTGCCCAGGGTCACGACGGCCGCGGCGCAATCCCGCGCCACCAAATATTAAGTCCACGAACCCGCGAATTCGCCACAGCCACGTCGCATAGTACCAACCGGTTTGACCCCCGAGCCGCTCGATAGGTCGAAAGGTTTCGGCCGGAGAAAAAGGCACGCGCACCGACCGTGAATCCACGATGCGGCGCCCAAAATTAGTTCCGCCCCAGCTCGGCTTTTCTCTGACCGAAGAAAATGCGTCGGACCAGCGCGTTTCCGCAAATTCGCGATCCTCATTGATCAGCGCGCGCCGCAGCGCTTCGCGAAACCCCAGCGGGCGAATGGAGAACAGCTTGCCTGCCGATTTGTCCCGCACAACCGTTTCATTGCGCAGGCTGTCCACCAGTTCGCGGCCGATGCGCGCGTAGACCGGTGTCACCAGCCCCAGCCAGAGGCTCGATAGCCGCGGCGACAGCACCGGCACAGGAATCATCCACCTCTTCAGCCCGCGCTGCTGGGCGTATTCCTTCATCAGGTCCAGGTAAGTAACTTCGCCGGCTCCGCCAATTTCGATAATCGCGCTGCCGTTGATTTCGAGGTCGAGTGCCTGCGTCAGATAAGCGATCACGTCTTCCACCGCGATCGGCTGCGTGCGCGTCCTGACCCAGCGCGGCGTGGTCATCACCGGAAGTTTCTCCACCAGCGCGCGGATCATTTCGAACGAAGCGCTGCCCGAGCCAATGACGATCGAAGCCCTAAATTCAATGGTGGGCACTCCTGATTCTCTCAGGATGCGGCCCACCTCCTGGCGGCTTCTCAAATGAGCGGATAGTTCGCCGCCGCTCCCCAGCCCGCCGAGATAAATGATGCGTCGCACGCCAGCGTTTTCGGCCGCTGCGGCAAACGCATGCGCCGCGCGGCGATCTTCCTCTTCAAATGAATTTGCCGAAGCCATGGCATGCACTAGGTAATAGGCCGTGCGCACGCCAATCATCGCGGCAGGAAGGGTCGCCGCGTCGAGCACATCGCCCTTCACTACTTCTGTTGTCTGTGCCACGCGCCGGCACAGCGCCTCAGGATGTCGTGTCAGGCAGCGCACGCGCCGCCCGGTTCCTTCGAGCTCGCGAAGCAAGCGTCCGCCCACATAGCCGGTCGCGCCCGTCAGCAGTATCAATTGCGAGTCACTTTCCAAAGCACGCACCTTCGATTGAGTTAAGCAGGAGAACTGTATCGCCGAATGTAGTTACGCACCTCGAATTTACGCGCCGTGTTTTCCGAGCTCATGTAGCGCACTTTGCCGAAAATCGGCCGCTCCGGTCCCCAGGGACGGTCGTAACGCCCCAGGCACCAAAAGATCCCGCTGTAAGAATTGGGATCGCGCCCGTCGAGTGCGTATTTATTGTTCAGCTCCACCATGATTTCCAGAGCCTTTTCCGGCGTGTGTGTCCACTCGATGATTTTCTTTCCCCACAACATGCGCAGGTAGTTGTGCATGCGCCCCTCGCGCACAAGCTGTGTCTGCGCGGCATTCCATAGCGCATCATGCGTAGCCGCGCCTTCAAACTGCCGCAGCGTATAAACGTGAGTCCGCTTATCGCGCGCGTGCTCGTGAAGCGTTTTTAAAGCCCACGCCGGCAGCGACTCAAACTGGTCATAATCTTTTCGCGTGTGGCACATGTTGAAGCCTAACTCTCGCCAGGTAATCACCTGATCCAAAAAAGCTTCGATGGCCGGGCTGGCGCCCCACCAGCCCGTGCGGCTGCCGGTGGCGCGTGCTGCCAGATGGTCGGTAGACCATCCACCTTGTCTGGTGATGCCGACAAAAATCTCGTGCGCCGAAATATGGCCGAAGTGGAGATACGGAGAGAGCTCGCTGGTAGCGTGCTGCTCCGGTTCGCTTCGCGCTTCAGCGTAATTTGTCAGTCTCTTCAGCAAAAAACTTCTCAGCAGCGTTTGCGCCGCCCGGCTTCCCCCGCGCGCCTCCACCGGGGCAATTCCGTGGTCCAGGGAAATCCCCTCCAGCACACTCGCTCCCGAATTCAGAACTCGCGTAGAAGCCATTGGCCAGCGCTTCTCGATCTCCTGCAGGAAAAGTTTTGCTCGAGGTAATTTGGCCCTTTTAAGTGCATTGGCCTTGGGAACGTCCATCAAGTGCTGCGGAAGCTCCCGCTGCAAGAACCTGCGAAAAGCAAAAGCCGTGGGAAAAGTAAAAGCAGTGTGAAAAATCTGTTCCGCTTGCCGCAGAGGAAGCAGGCCATTCGAATCCACCACTTCCATCATCACGGGGACCTGCCGGGCCGCGGAAGCCACCATGCGCGGAATAAAAAAGCACGGGAATTCGTCGGTGACCACCACGCAGGCGCGCAAAGCCAGCGCGGCGAGCAATCCTTTGCCCGCGTTCCGCGTCGGCTCAAGATACGGATAATAAAGAACACCCGCGCGCTCCAGCCGGCTGGCGTTCTCCGCCATTCCATCAAGCAAGAAGCTGTGCATCCGATCGCTCGCCCACGAATAGCCGCAGCGTAACGCCTCCAGAATCACCAGAGGCTTGCGCAGTTTCTCAGCCCACCCCACCGCGCGATCCAACGCGAAATTCCAGGTCGTCCTGCGCGAGGCAATCATCCAGTAGAGGACGAAATCCCCATCCTGCCGGACGGGAAACGAGTTGGCACGCCGAATCCGAATTTCGGGAACTGAGCTCAACGCGGTATTCCTGGAGTCGTCGGAGGGACGAGATCTAATCCGCACCTTCACTCCATGAGTTGACCGAGGCGGAAGCATTCCAGAACGGATACGGTAATCCGGCGAGTCGATTAATCACCAAAGCCTGCGCAACGAGCAGGAACACCGCCACTTCGATGATGACGAGTTCTCGCGGTTCCGAAATAATCCCGAGAGAAACGATGAGCGTAGTCGCACCCGCAGGCGGATGGCTAACGTCAAGAAGAATCATCAATGCGCCCGTGGCCGAGAGCGAAAGAGCCGCCGCCAGGATTCTTGGCCAGAAGATGCCTGGATGTACCCCGAACGGTACCGCGCCCGCGCCCGTGACCACGAACGCGGCATAGCCGCAGATCAGACCGACAGCGTGGCCGACAATTGTATTTCGCGGACTGGCCGTTTTGGCGAGCGGAGAAAAGAAAAGGAGATACGCGGTCGGCCCGAGCGACGGAAACACAAATGGATTGCGGCTCAACAGCGCCAACAGGGCGAGCACCCCGATAGTGATGAACCCATTCACAAACACGTAGGCGGACCGCACCAGTCGTGGTGGAAAGTGATGCAGCAGCCAATCCAGCCTGAACCGCTGGAGCAAGCAGACGATGTGGTCTTTGCCAGTATGCTCCGGAGAGAACGAATCGAGTTTCCGCATCAGATATTGGGCAGCAGGTCGAAATATTCGTCGTCTTCGTTTATGCCGCCTTCTCCTTTGCCAAGCAGCTTTTCCGACTCGATGAACTCGATCCGCTCGATCCATTTGACCATCTTATAGCCAAGCTGGTTCTCGACTCGCAGCCGCAGCGGCGCTCCATACAGTTGCGGCAGCCGCTGCCCATTCATTCGTGACGCCAGCAGGCATTGCGGCTTGCGCAGGTTCTCCAGGCTTTGTGTGTCGTAATAGGGGCCGCCGTAAAGACCTTCGCCAAAGGAGAAAAAGGCGACGACTTTCGCTTCGGGTTTTGGATGCACCAATTCAATAAGCTTTTCCATGGGAATGCCGCCCCACTTCGCGATGCCGCTCCATCCCTGGATGCAATGATGCATCGTGATGTGTTCGCTCTCACCCAACTGCTCCAGATCGGCAAGCGAAAGTTCAACCGGCCTTTCGACGAGGCCTCCCACCTTGAGCCGGAAATCCTCGAAGCCGCCTTCCGACAGGTGTTTCCAGTCGTCCCGGATCGGCATTTTCCCGTTGGGCCACATATAGGGAGAGATATCCTGCTCAGAGTACTTCTGCCGTGGCGTTAAGCGATTCAACGTAAGCAGCTGCATCGGATAGGTCACGGATTTGAGTGCATGCTGCAATCGACGCGGTTGGTGCCAAGAGAGGCAATGCGCCACGACCCACGAAAGTACGACCACGCCTATCCCCATAAACCCCAGATACATTCCCAGGTGTCCCTGATCATCTGTACCCATCACGATGTGGTTCATGTTCCGCGCAAATCCCGTCATTACGATCAGCGTCACATGTACCACGAGAAACGCTAAGAAGCTGAACATCGTTAGGAAGTGAATGGACCTGGCCGATTGCCGGCCTCCAAAGATCCGTGCATACCACGGAAAGCGGTTCACTACGGCTGGCGACATTGCGATCCCGGTGGAAATGGCCAGCGGCCCGAAGATAAGCACCACGGTGAAATAAGCTAGCTGCTGGAGTGCGTTGTAGCCATAAAACCCGTTCGGTTCCCCCGGCAGGTGAAACGTTGCATAGTGCACCCACGTGTTCCATGCCTGCAATAAAACGAGAGGCGAAGTCGGCACAATACGCCGCCATTGCTCCGTGTCGAAAAGCATGATCACGAAGAAAACCCCGGTGATAATAAATCCGTGCACGTCGATGAAGTGCCAAATTCGCGCGATACCGATGGTGTGCCGGTAACCTGGCGTGCCCACTAAGGGTGAAATATAACGGGCATCGTCTTTTGCTGTCCAAATCCGGTCTCTTGGCACTTCTAGCGGTGTACACCGAATCCATTCGCTCCCCGGAGTACAGTCGTCATTGAAATACAATCGCGGATGATCCATCAGGATGGAGAGGCCGCTGCGAATCAGCATCATCAGGAAAAGGAAATTGAAGAAGTGGCAATAGCGCACCCACACCGGAAACCCGTGCGGCCCGACGAAATTGTCGGGATTTATCTGAGGAACGGCTGGAACATGCGGCAGCCCGGCGACGGCGACCTCGATCCAAGCCGCCACGATTGCACAGAGGATGGCGATACCGATTCCGATCAGGATGGAAGGGCGAATCCAGATGCGAAATCGGCGATCTGGTGGATAGTGAACGGCCCTGTGCGCCGCATCGAATGAAATCATGCAACCTCCGCGTACTGCCTTATAGCCTTCGACTGCGGTCACCCGCGTAACCGTAGGCACCCGGGGTCGGCGTTGTCATCACCGTGGCTCGCTGCATTTTACTATCGTTGCCAACTTGTGCGTTTCAGCTAAGATATTGCAATGCCCAACGACGCCTCGCAACCTCCCGAACTCACGGATAATGGAACGCTAGGTACGGAAGCGCTGCGCCTCAGTGAAGCGCGTTTCCGCGCCGTGGCGGAATCGGCCTCGGATGCCATCGCCACAATCGATACAAAAAGCAAAATACTGTTCGTCAATCGCGCTGCCGAGAAAATATTTGGGTATTCAATCGAGGAAATGCTGGGGCAGGAAATTACCATGCTCATGCCGGATTATCTTCGTCATGTTCACAAATCCGCCGTGGCTCGTTACACGGAAACAGGCCATAAACACATGGATTGGGCCCGTGTTCAGCTGCCGGGCCTGCATAAAGACGGGCGCGAGATCCCCGTGGAGCTATCGATCGCTGAACACTTGGAAGCCGGGGAGAAGCGCTTCACTGGCATCCTGCGCGACGTCAGCGAACGCGTGGAGTCTGAACAAAAGCTAACGCGTCAAACAGCCCGCATTGGACTCCTGCAAAACGTTGCGGTTGCCTCGAATCAGGCTAATTCTGTTGAAGACGCCATTACGGCCGCACTCCCTCAATTGTGCGAACATACCGGCGCAGTGCTCGGGCACGCTTATTTTCTCCGCGAGGGTTCTCCTGTAACGCTGATCCCGAGCTCGCTTTGGTATACGGCTCAGCCCGATAAATTTGCGGCTTTCCGGCATGCCACAGAGGTATTAGAGCTGCAGCTGGGCGAGGGCTTACCAGGCCGGGCGGCCAGGCTAAGGGCCCCCGTTTGGATTCGCGACATCGACCAAGAGAGCCAATTCGTTCGCAAATCTGAATGTTTAGCTGTTCACTTAAAAACAGCGTTCGCTTTTCCCATTATGGTTAAAGGAGACGTAAACGCTGTACTTGAATTTTTTTGCGACCAACACAGGGAGCCGGATGATTTACTGGATTTAATGGCGAGCATCGGGGCCCAGCTCGGCAGAGTTATGGAAAGACAACGGAGTGAGAGCTCGTTGCGCCAACTCTCAGCAAGGCTATTGCGTTCACAGGATGAGGAGCGGCGTCGCATAGGCCGCGAATTGCATGATAGCGCCGGCCAGTTTTTGGCAGCGCTGCAGATGAATCTTAGTGCACTTATGGATAGCGTCTCGCCACAAGACGCTAGTACAAGACTGAAACTATCTGAATCGCTCGACCTGGCACAACAGTGCTCAACAGAAATTCGTACTTTGTCCTATTTATTACATCCGCCACAGCTCGAATACTCGGGCCTCGTCCCCGCAGTGAGGTGGTTTGTGGAAGGCTTCGCGAAGCGGAGCGGAATAGATATCGCTATCGACATTCAATCCGACCTCGGCAGACTGAAGGACGACATCGAATTGGCATTATTTAGGATCATCCAGGAGTGTCTTACGAATATTCACCGTCACTCGGAAAGCAAGACTGCCTCAATACGAATCATTACGTCAGACAACCTTCTCACACTTCAAATCAGCGATCAGGGCAAAGGGATTCCGCTTCAGCAATTCCGCAAAGTTGCTAGAACTTCAGGCGTGGGGATAGCTGGCATGCGCGAACGCCTTGCCCAACTGGACGGAGTTCTGCAGATATCATCTGATTCAACCGGAACAGTCGTCACAGCGTCTATACCGCTCGTCCCATAATGCGTTTTCGTAATGTCGAGCAGATGATCGCGCGATACGTGGGGCCAATCAGTAACAAGTCTCACCTGAATGCCGGTCTCGTTTCTGCGCTCGATCGAGGCCCGAGCCGCTGCCCTCGATCCAACCAACCCGATGTGAAGGCGATGGGGGCACGAAATTGGGGGCACAGTCTTAGACAGCAGAATGACGCAGCGGGCTAACTGATTGAAAGAAGTGGCTCCCCGGGCTAGATTCGAACTAGCAACCCTTCGGTTAACAGCCGAATGCTCTACCGTTGAGCTACCGGGGAGTGGATGAAAATCCGTCGGGCACTTGATAAGCCAGTGTAAAGGAGCCTTGCAGAGGTGTCAACGAAGCGCACTGCTGCGCAGCATGTCGAAAAGGAAATGCGCCGTCTCCAGTAAAGTTTTGCAGCAGGGAGGTTATCGCACGCGATCACAGTGCTTACTGCAGCCGCTGGTCGCGGGCGTCGGTTACTACCAGTGTCTCGAAGATGGCGAGAACCTGGCGGCGGTATTCCACAATGCGTTCGATGATGTCGCGGGATTCCGGCACACGCAGAACTTCGCGCTGCCACTTGGCCAGAACTTCTGGCGGCACGTCGATGTCGCGCCGAAGTTTTTCCGGCGAGTGCCCGCGCAGGAACAGCCCGAAGAAGAATGCCGCTTCGCGCTGCGGGTAGTTGAAATCGTGTTGTAGTTCTTCCCTTATCGGCTCCTGCATAAAGCACCAGGAATCAGCAAGTGTACCGAAAATCCGGCTCGCGTCAACAGTTAGAAGAGGTGTGGAAATGCGCGGTAGGAACGTGTATCTGGTCTGTGCTTGGCGTGGCTTGGCTCGACTGGCCCGGCCCGGCCCGTTGAACACCCTTGACCGGGCCCGTTTAGCCCGGTGTTACGCGAGACGCTCGGGCATAGACGCGCAACGCCGCCACGTTTGGCTCGCACGCATCCACCCGCATCAGGTCCACCGGCAGCCCCCAGCCCTCAGCCTGCGCCAGGCTCACGCCCGCGGCCAAAAGCTCGTCGAGGCTGAATCCTTCAGCCGGAAGCAATCGATTACGCGAGGCTCGCAGCAGCGGGCGCGGCGGTAGTGACAG
>JAAFGT010000063.1 GCA_010365215.1 Acidipila sp.
TATTTTTCCTGACACGCTAAATAGCCTTGGGTTGCTTATTTTTCCTGACACGCTAAATAGCCTTGGGTTGCTTATTTTTCCTGACACGCTATAGTTACTTGGTTTTCTCGCTTCATTTGGCACGCTCCGCGTAATTGGGTTTCTCAATTTTCCTGACACGCTGTTATGAGTTGGGTTTCTTTGTGCCTTTGACTCGCTGTGTTTGTTTGGGTTGCTTATTTTTCCTGACACGTTCGAGCCTAATGGGTTTCTCTCCACCATTGACTCGTTTATAATCATTGGGTTTCTTTCAAATGATGACACGCTAAAGCTTATTGGGTTTCTTTCAAATTATGACACGCTGATGCTTACCGGGTTGCTCTCATCATTTGACTCGTTTATAATCATTGGGTTTCTTAGGCCGATGGACAGTTAGTGCGGGTCGAGGCCGAGCTTGTCCTGCGAGTACGGAGGACGCACTTCCAGCCCTTCGATCTTGCGCCACGCGACATACAGGTCGATCAAAAACATCTTGACCATGTAACGCATCGCCATGGCGTGCCGGTGCCCCTTCCGGCCCTTGTTCTCCCGCAGGACATTCGTGTCTTCCTCGACCGTGTCCTCGTCAGCCGTGATCGACTCAAGGCTGGGCTCGTCTTCCGGCGGCGGCAGGTCCGCTTCAGCGGCGAGGACCGTACCCTTCTTTTCGGCGCGCATCTTCATGATCTCCGCTTCCGTGAAGTCGCGGTACTTCGGATGGACATCCAGACGCCAGCGGTAGTCCATGTACTTCTCCGCGTACGGGCTCAGGATCACCAGCAGGCACTTGGTCAACTTCGCCTTGCCGCCCTCCGGGTCTTTCTTCATCTTCAGCGAACGCTTGTACGTCGGGGCCGCGTCGTACTGCTCCGTGCTGCACGGTTGCCAGCGGACACCGGCCTTGATAAAGCTGGGTGCGAGCACGCCGATCAGCTTGGTTTTCAACCACGGGTTGAACGTGATCGACTTGCGCTCCGTCACTTTGTTCTTGGCGTCGTAGTATTTCAGATCGATCAAATGCTCGGCGAGCCGGGACTGCCCCAGCCCATCGGGCATGACCGCGAGGCCCGCGTACTTCCAGAAGCTCGAAGGACTGAGCGTGTGCTTCTTCGCGCCTTCCGCTTCGGGCGACACCCGGTTTTTGATGACGCCGTTTTTATCGGCGGTCCAGTAATAGTCCTCCGGGTTGAATTCCGAAATGATCACGCCGCTCATGCGGGGTCCGCAGCCGAGAACGCCTGAAAGGAACTGCGTGAAGATCGGGTAGCCGGTCAAGATCGACCCAAGGCGACCGAATCCTACCTCTTCCTGTTTCTCCAGTGCCATGTACTGTTCCAGCAGCGTGAATTCGGCGTAACTGCTGATCACCCCGCTGGCCCGGAACTTTTTGTAGCTGATGGTGCCGAGCAGGCCGTCCATCATTTTCTTGTAATCCTCTTTGAACGTTTCGATGATTTTCTTGCCGTCGGCGTCCAGCTCTTCCGACGCGGGTTTGCCCGGACGCTGGCCGAGCTTGATCCGGAAGTTGCCGACGATGCGGTTGCCTATCTGGATGCGCAGCTTTTGCAAATCGTAAGTGCCGCGCACGATGGCGCGGAGAATTCCGCGCATGTCCTCGTGAACGACCGCTTCGCCCGGAATTTCGTTGACGCTTGAGACCATGACTTACTCTCTTTCTGTCCACCCTTGAATGGGACGCTAGTATCGTTTTGGTTTCCTCGTGTTCTCTGACTCGCTACGGCATGGTGGTTTTCTTTCGTTGTCTGACACGCTACTCTGCTCGTGGGCTTCTTTTGAGTTCTGACTCGCTATATTGTTCTGGGTTTCTTACTTCCGGGGCACGCTTGATCGTCTTGGGTTTCTGAGTTTATCTGACACGCTGATTTCTAATGGTTTTCTCTTCGCGGGCGACTCGCTACTTCACCGTGGGTTGCTTGCTTTTCTCGACACGCTATTCTGAATTGGGTTTCTGTTCACTATCGACTCGTTCGTTTGACATGGGTTTCTGCCGATACCTGACACGTTACTTTGCCTTGGGTTGCTTAGTTTTCTTGACACGCTACTATCTCCCGGTTTTCTTCACACCATTGACACGCTTTCCACAGATGGGTTTCTAAGTTTTCGTGGCCCGCTAATTTATCGTGGGTTTCTAACTTTCCATGACACGCTAACCATAATTGGGTTTCTCGCCATATTTGACTCGCTAACCACCGATGGGTTTCTTGGACTTACAGGCTCGCTATCCACTACAGGGTTTCTTCTCCATCCGAGCATCAATTCGACTCGTTCGTTTGACATGGTTTTCTATCTATCCGATGACTCGCTTAGTTTATTTGGGTTTCTTGCTGATGCGACCCGCTCCACATACTTGGGTTTCTCTTACAAGCTGACCCGCTAAGTTCTGTTGGGTTTCTCTTTTACCCTGACTCGCTTTTTGGTGTTGGGTTTCTACTCTACACTGGCTCGCTACACACCTGTGGTTGCCTTTTGTCCTCAGCCGTGCTACTTGAACCTGTGATCGTGATGTTCGATGAAGTACTTCGTGAACCGCGTGTCGTACAGATTCCCTCCGAACGCGAACGATGCGGCATGGGTCTTGACCGCGTTGGCGCACGCGGCCTTTAGCTGCGCCCATTTCTTCTTGTTGAAATCGACCGTGACCCAGCCCTCTGGGATGCCTTGCTTGCTTGCATCTTCGACCATGCTTCCTCCCATGCCTTGTCTGTGGGTTCCGCGATGACACCCATCGCACAGAACACCTGTAATTGAAGATCGCGCGCACCCCGGCAGAGATGCGTTTCTTTTTTGCCACGGAGCTGTGGGTGGTGGCAAATCTGTGACGCTTCTTGCAGGCAGCGTTTCTCGACCATGGCCCGCGTCGCCTGATGCCCGTTCACTCCAAACGGGCAAGACGCGCACTTCGCCGCCATGACCGGGAAGTTATTCGTTCTCATTGGCCCATCCCGAAAGCGCACGGTCCTTCGTGCCCTTTGCCGCGCGTGCAGTACCACCCACTCGGAGGTATGTCACATTTCTGCGCACTTTCACCATTGTAACAACCCTGACACAGCGTCGTGTCGGGAACCCTCTTCTTACTAACAGTGAACGGCTCTTTGCATTTTTCGCATTTCTGCAACCACGGGTAACAGTACGCACATACCACCGGAAGGTCGTTGCGGCAGTTGCTGTGGTCTACATGTTTGTACTCTTCCTTCGGCACGACGGCGGCGTACTCTTCCTCCGGCGCGGGCTGCAGCGTTTCCAGCTTGTTGTTCTTGATGGTGGTTGTGTTGTTGCCGCCGAGCAGCGTCACGGCCGCCACCGAGCAGCTCTTTTCTTGTGGCAGGCTTTGCACAGCGTTCCCCGGTTGTCGCTGACCAGCTCGTTTTTGTCGGTGAACTCCAACAGGCACTCCGCGCAGGTATAATATTTTCTTTCAGGCTGCGGCACCGGCTTCCCGCCCGGTCGCGGATGCGCGGCTGAAACGCAATCCCGGTAGTGCTGCGTGATTTTATCGAACGCTTCGACCGGGGTGTCGCTGCGGCCCAGAATTGGAATACTCTGTTTTTCCCAGCAGAACCAAACCTCTCCGTTGTCGTGAAACTTCAATTCACCTTTAACCGTGATCATCTGTTCCTTTCAAAGATTGTTAGGGTAGCTCGTCGCGGGTCGCCATGGTTATCGCGGGGCTTCCGGGGTCACTGCAGGGGTGGGTGTGTCCAAGTAATGTTCCCATTGCTTGTGCCAGTACCCCACAGATTGCGATACACCCGGTCTTCTTGTCGTCGTCTGTCATTTCATGTCCCTTCCAAATAATCCTTCGCCAACGCTTCAGAAAAATTAAACGATTTGCGGGACGCGTCGACCTCGGCCCGCAACCGCGTCATGCTGTCTTTTTCAACCGCGCGGGAAGCGTCTTCGACCACGTGGATAGCGGCGTTCAGCAAGCGTTGAAACCGTCCATTGAGCGTGCCGATGGTGATGTGGCACGTCGTACACCGGCCACCCACCCAGTGTTTGTGCGCGCAGTCCTTCATACCTCGTCGCCTCCGTTCTCCATTTCGCGTTTGCGTCTGAGTTTCTCGTGGTCCTTCATGAGATCGCCACCTTCACACGGCCCGCCGCGCAGCCATGCGTCGCGTTTTCGCACCTCTTCCATCTCGGCGTAAGCACGGAACGCTTCGGCCATGCCCATGCGCCAGCCGAACTCAAAGCCGATCATGAGGCATAGAAACGCCATGCCGATAAAACCGATCCACTGCAATAATTCTGGTCCCATGACTACTTTCCTTTCTTCGCGACGGCGTCGGCCAGCAGCGCGACCAGCGGGCTCGTGACGATGTTGCAGAACTGCAGCAGGGTCGCTTCGAGCTGACGCCGGTCGCCGATCCCGGATTCGGGTTGCCCGGCGGCGTTCAGCGTGACGATGGGATATTTCCCGTCGACGAGCACGGCCAACGGAAACAACTGGAGCACGGTCTTGGTCCGTTCTTCGTCGACGACGCAGAGCATGTACGCGCGGTGCGGCGACGCCGGTTGGTTTTTCAGCGGCATCAACGCGACGCCGACAGTGGCGATGCCGTGTCCGATGCAGAACTGCAGCAACACGCTGTCGAGGCTCTTGACGAGTTCGTCCAAGTCCGTGAGCGCGCGGTCCCACGGCGGCGGCTTTTCGTTATGGCTCTTCAGACTCTCGCTTAAGCTTTTCGCGCATTGCGTCTTGAACGGCAGCGGCGGCAAGTTTTCGGGCATGGTTTTCCTGCCTCTCTTTTTGGGTTTGTTCCAAGTAGGCGAGCATGTTTTCGCACAGGCGCGGGTTGAGACCAGCCTCAACGCGTACGACAGAGGGTTGTGAACAGTGCTGGACGACGGCCAGTTCGCCCTGAGAAATACTCATCCGCAGGCGCAAACGTTTTAGCATCCCGCCCCGGATGATGGCGTGGGCCTTGGCGTCGGCGCGGGCGCGGCGTTCCAGTTCGGCGTGGATGCGCTCCAGCGGCATGCGGGCCAGCACGGGATCGGCGGGGGCGGGTTCGGGCCGCGTCACCGGGACGAAGTAGTGGTTCTTTTCAGCCGCCGCCGGAATGAACTTGCTCATGGTTTCTCCTTGTCTATCAGGTTTTCTTTTTGAGCAGCACGGCGTGGAGCAGCAGTGCCATGTACACGGGCTTGTTGAGTCCGGCGACGTTTTGCATGAGCGCGTCGATGCCTTCGTTCCAACCTTTGTTGTAGCCATTCTCGTAGGGCGTCGCATACATCGCGGCGATGCGCTGCGTGGCCTTCTCTTCGTCCGTGATCGGCACGGCTTGAATCACCGGCAACCCCGTGGTCTGGCTGATTTCAACAGAGAACGTTCCCTCGGCGAAAGCTTTCACCTCCGCCAACGTCTTGAATTTGTGTTCGCGTCTGTCGTGCAAGTCCCAGTTTAAAAAGCACACGTCAAAGCCGCCTTTTTCCATGTCGGTGCGCAGAGACATGCCGCAATCCACCAGTCGTTTGCGCAGTTCCAAAAAAGTTCGTACCGTTTCGACTTCACTCATGATTTTTCTCCGGCGTCTGGCAGTTTGAGGCGTTTGCGCACCGCATCGGCGCGCTCGAAGTTCATTTGGGCCACGATCTTTAGTTTCCTTTCCCGTTGATTTCGTCGATCAGAAGTTTGAATTCGTTCTCGCGCACATCCTCACCGTAGAAGTTTGTCTCCGGTCCGTAGTACGGAAACGCGCCGACGTTAAAGACTCCGGGATCGCTTTTGAACTCTCGCGTCACAAGGTCGACATCAGGATCGTCTGCACATTCGCAGCGGTGCGGACCTTTGTGACCGCTCTCCAGACAGCAGCCGTGCGATCCCTGACAACCATGCGATCCCCAGTAAACTTTGCATTTCATGTGGGTGGCTCCAATTTGGTGAACACGAGACCCTGCAACGGAACAACTGTCGGGGCACACGGTCTTTCGGCCAACTGATCCGCACCGTGAAACTTTCACCGGGCCCGATCCGCAGCGGGTGCCGACTGAGTTTAAATTTATAGATGCTGCTTAATTTTTGAGATCGGCGAATGCTGCGATTCTGGTGATCGAAGTGGCGGCGTTCGCGGAGATTACATTTCACTAACTGGTGCGCGATCCATCGTGCGTTGTCGAACAAACGACCGGACTTCGCCAACTCCGGTGGCAATTGTTCAAGAAAACGTTTAAGGCATCGTTGTCGCAGGTTCATCTTCAATCCTTTCAGGCTTTCACAAAACCGCCGTTGATGTCGTGCCCGATCAGCACGCCTTTCCAGTAAAAGTCGTAACCGCAGAACAGGATCGGCACACAGCCGATGCCGTGCGGGATCGCCAGCGCGATGACGGCGTTCTCCTGCGGCTTTTCGGTCAGGGCCATCAGCGTGGTCAAGTCCGCAGTGACGATTGAAGACTGCTGAAGCCCCACTGCGTCGGTGAAGTTGCCGCCGCCGACGGAAACACGGGACAACCTGCGCCAGCGCAGCCGCAGCGCGCCGGGCGCTTTCAGCGGGTCGGGAACGTTCGGTTTCAGAAACGCCGCCGTGGCTTTCGTCGCCGCCGACACGGCGTCTTGGGCCTTGATCAGTTCACCGGCCTTCAGCATTTCCAAGTATTCGGCGGCGGTCTGGTCTTTGGACTTGAACGGAATGACCGTGCCGTATTTCGGTGGTGGTGCTGCTGCTGCTGCTGCTTTGGTGTCCGGTTCCGGGGGCGGTACTGGAGTCACGACTTGGTCGCCGACGGCGTCCTTCTGGATTTTCTGGATCAGCGCGTCGAGAGCTTGACGCGTGGCTGCTGGGTCGGGATCGACAGGGTCAGGCTCTGGGGTCTTGGTTGTCATACTCTCCCACCCCCGCAATCCATTGCACGAAGTCTTTCGTGATCACCAGCACGTAATCGTTGAAGTCCTGCAGTTTTCCGCGCGTGCCGACGTGCCAGTAAAACGCAGCGTAGAGCATGATTTGAAACGGCAGGAGCACGAGCAACAGACACTCCAGCATGAGCGTGCAGAGCAGCGCCAGCATGACGCGGAAAATCGTGAAGAGCAGGTCTAGGAGCAGAAACAGAATGAACAGGAATCGTCTCATAGCGGCATCCATTTCTTCAAGAATTCAAAGTCATCGAAAAACGGCGCGCGTATGCTGGTGATGACGACATGCTTTGAATTTTTCCACTCAACCGTGTCACCGGGACTGACGAAGTACATTGTGTAATCTGCATACCCTTCGCCACCCTGCCCACCGACCACATACAGGTGAACGTCCTCGTCCAGTACGTTCTTAAATTTGCCTTCCGCGACGTTGTAGAACATCCACAGCGTGGATTGATCCAACGGGCGTTTCTCCGTGAAGAACGCAAGGAGACGGCCTGTCCCTGTCGGGTACACGACGAGACGGCGGTACTCGGCGTGCTCTTGACGTGAAAGATAAAATTCGTACTGATGCTTGGTTGGATTTACTTCGTCAAAGGCATTGCTGTCCTCCGTGGTCAGGTCGTTGATGCTCGGGCCTTTGAACAGGTCCGTGTCGTCCGGTTTCTTTTTCTTGTACTTGATCGGCTTCACCGGCTTGACGGCGTTCGGGTGGGACACGTTGGACTTGACCGAGGTGTGCCCGCGCGGGTTGAGCATCGCTTCGGTGAGCTTGATCGGGCCCGGCGAGCCGTGACCGCGTTGAATGCCCGCGATCAGGCCGTCCAAGTCCAGCGGGCTGGGTCGGTCCTTTTCAGGAAGTCCGAGATCGCCGGGAAGCGGCGTTGCAGTGTCTGCCATGAGTGGTCTCCGGGGGGAGGTTATACTGAGTGTGTACTGGTGTGTCCACTAATTCAATTCGGGATTTTTCTGTCCGGGGTGCTGCGGGGGGCGCGTCTTGAACGTCTTGGCGACGCCGGTGGTATAATTGGCGACTCTGATTTCCATGGAGTAGCGCGCCATCACTTCATAGACCGCCGCACAGTCGACGCCTTCGGTCACTTCCACGAGAGCGGCGGCGTCTTCCGTGACCGGGTGGCCTTTTCCCAGCAGGGAACTTAATTTGGAAAACGGCAGCGACTTTTTGTCGATGAAGTGCAGCAGCACGTTGCCGCTGGGGGCGTTGCAGATGAACGTGGATTTGTTCAGGCCGTCGTCGGGGACTTGCATGCTGACGTTCGCGATGACGTCCAGCGACGTTGCGTCTTCGAAGATCGCCGCGAAAATCCAGCAGGTGTGCGCTCCGAAGATTTCGCCGACCAGCAGGTCGAAGAGCTGCGGATGCATCGCCGTCGGGGTAAAAATATGTGTCATGGTTATTCTCCTTTCTGCGCGCTTCGCGCCTCTTCGAGTTTGTACATGTCCAAAAAATGGGTGAGAATATCTTTGTACATGTTGAGGTTTCCTTTCGCGTGTATCAGCGACGTGACAAGCCTTGACGCCATGACATCCGACGGGATGTCCCGTATTATTTTGTACTCCGCGACGTACGCTTCCGGCGGGGACTCGGTGAGCTTCGGTTCGGTCATGTCTTTCCTTTCCGGCGGACCCAGAACATGTCCGCAACCTTGTAAGCGCTGTACACAAATTCGATGTAAGCGCGGTGAAATTCGATGCTTTCCAAGCGCGCGCGTTTGACGAACCACGCGGCTTCGCTTTCCGGCAGGACGAGTTTTTTGTTGTTCAAGCACCAGATTATTTCTTCGCGTTTGGTGCGGAGCGCGCGGTCCATCTTGGGTGCTTTCTGCACGGGCAGCGGGAGCGGCTGTTGCAATCCGGAGATGAGTTCACCGAGCGGGTCGTTGCAGTCTGGCGAGAAGGGGTTGACCGGTTTGGGGAACGCGGCGGGCGGAAGGTTAGCGGTATGTTTTGAGGAATTCGAAGTTTTGCGGAGGCCGTGCTTTGGTCGATAATTCCACGACATGGGCGGTTCCTGCGGGCACGATAATCACTTCTTCCGGTTGCAACGTCAACATTCTGATTGTGCCAAAAGCCTTGTCCAGAAAAAACACGTTAAGGGGTTCGACCACGCCCCGCATGTGCATCACGGCACCGGCTTCGATGTTGGGGAAGAACAGCAGGGTCCGGGGGCTCAGTGGGGAAGGAAAGCCCAGCACCCCTTGCCCGCGTTCCCATGAGTCCCTGAGCACGAAGACGGCCATCAGTGCTTCTTTCCACCGGTCAGCATCGTGAAGAGCACAGCGCCCCCCAGAATCATCCACAGGGTATCGCTGTTGAACTCCCCGAGCCCGGAGTGTCCGTGCCGCCGGTGGCGTCCACGCGACGCTGCGTCGGGCGAAACACCAGAACCCAGCCACCCCAGCCCGGTCATGCCTGTATCGAGCATGGTCGGCACCGGCGTGCCGGGCGCTGGGGGAGGTGCTTCAAGCTCGATCTGTTTACGAGCGATGTAATCACCAACCTGCGCGCCGACAAGCACGCCGACAAGACTGCGTTGAACCAAGAAACCGCCGAGGGCACCAAGCATCGGGCCGATGACCTGCGACCGGCCAAGCTGCATGCGCAGGTCGCCGGGATTGAAGGCCGGAGACGCAGCCTTGACTGCTCCTGCTCCCAGCCCGCCCAGACCGGAAAAGCCGCCACCGGCCAGTTCCATGCCGTTGATGTCGTCGATGCTGTGCAGTTGCATGGTGACTCCCCTCGGACTTCAGTGTTTTTCGCGCTTCAACCGGACGCGCTCATTCTCTTTGTACGTGGCCTGAACGTGAAGCAAAAAACGCAACAAACTTTCAACCGCGATGCCCGTGATGAATCCAACCCAGAACGTCATTGTGCTTCTCCCGACACGGAGAGGAAAACGCGGATCGCTTCGAACAAATCAGCGAGATCGATGCTCATCGGCTGCTGCAACCCGGTGTCCGGATTTTCAAGGCTTTCAAATGCGTACACGATCTCGGTGTCCGGATTTTCAAGGCTTTCAAATGCGTACACGATCTCGTCATCGTCGTCGGGGTCTTCCTGTTCGGTCACGCCGAAGTAGTGCCCGTCGACGTTAACGATGAAATGAAAGTACTGTCCGAGAACTGATTTTGCGTAATTGTTCGAACTCTCGTTGACCTTCATGAGCTTGTCAGCCGGACGCGGAAGAAGTTTTCGAACCGCGTACAGCCGCCACGCGTCCAAGCCTCCCGGCAAATCCCACGGCGCGGTGTCGTCGAGCACGGACGGCGGCAGCGTCGCGATATGGCGGGCTGCTGCGTCGATCTCGGCGGGGTCGCGTAGCGTTGCCATTTCAAGTCTCCGTGTACGGGTCAGCCGTGCTGCGTTCCCACAGACGGCACCAACCGGCGGGCGCGACTTCGCCTTCGATCTGGCTGCAGATGTACTTGTTCCAGCGCAGCGACAGGTAGATGAAATCGCAACTGGCGCAGGATTGTTTTCCGGGGGAGTGTGCGGTGTAGCGGGAGTCGATCTTGGACGCCTTGAACGCCTGCGTGCTGTCTTGGAGCAGCCACCAGAGCAGCGGCAACTCCGCGCGCTTGTCGGCGGGGAGCGATCTGAAACGCTCGACGGCTTCGCGGATTTCCGGCTGCGAATGCGTTCCGGCGTTTGGGTAGTAGTTGCCGTGGTTCCGTGGCATTGATGCTCCCCTCAAAGCGCTGCTTAGTTTAGCGTCTGCGCGGCAAAATTTCCATGCGCATTGTGTCCGTGGGATCGGAGACTTTGACACGGACGGCTTTCATCGAGTCCGAGACGATGATGCACGGCAGAAAAACAGCGTCGTCGCTCATGCCAATGGTTCCTTTCGGCTTGTCTTCGTTTTCTTCGTCGTCGTCATCCTCACCGTCAGCGTCATCGTCCTTTTCTTCGTCTTCGTCAGCGTCCTCCACTTCGTCTTCTTCGTCCTCGCCGTCATCGTCCCCAGCATCTTCGGCAGCGTCGGCAGCGTCGGCATATTCAGTATCTTCATCATCGTCGTCATCTGACTCGTCGTCATCGGATTAGTCGTCGTCGTTGTCGTCCGACTCATCGTCGGCGTCGTCGTCTTCCGAATAATCGTCATCGTCGTCACGCGAACCTCCCGCAGCACTTTTTGTATTTCTTTTCGCTGCCGCAGCGGCAGACGTCGTTGGGTTTCTGCGGGGTGTCAGCGGCGGTCTTGACGATTTGGTCGACAGGGTCGATGGCGATCCAGATTTCGTCGAGCTTCTGACGTTCCAGTTCCGAAGGATTGTCGCGGGGCAGTTTCGACGCCATGAGAACTTCTTCGGGTTTATCCGGGTCTTCGTCGTACAGCTCGACGTGAATGTCGCTGGGGAACGTGCACAGGCCGTCTTCGCTGAGCATGCGCACGACCGTGTAGCCGTGCCGTGAATCGAACAGCTCGACGACGACTTCGCCTTCTTCGTCGAACCATGCTTCGACGCACTGGTTGATGATATGTTCCGGCATCCGGAGGGGAACGGTCAGCCTTTTGAATTCAAGCTTAGTCTGGCCGGTGCTTTGAGCTTCTGCCTTCGGCGCTGCCATCGCGTCTTCGAGCGGAATGTTGCCAGTACCTTGTTTTCTGAAAAGCATCGCGTGTTGCCTCCGGAGCCGGACGGTGAAGTTGCGGGGTGGGTATGCAATAGGTCTTTGACGGGTATGGAGCCCGTCTGCGCACCAGCTAAAGACCCACGGCGTTGCACTCGCCGACCCACCCCGCAATTTTAGAAGTTGACCGACACCTTCGGCGTCACCTTCTCCATCGTGGCGACGGTGAGGTTCGCCAGCGCCGTGGGCTTGATGCCCTGCAGGACGTCGTTGACTTCCGCTTTCGTCTTGCAGAAAAACTTCGGCGTGCGGCCATTGCCGACCCACACCGCGTACGTGTACTCGTTGCGGATGATGCGGGGTGTGACTTTGCGCTTGCCTTTTCCAGCTCCGGCGGGGGCCGGGGCCGGTGCTGGGGCCGGGGCCGGGGCGGGAGTTTTGCTCAATCGTGGCATGGTGCTACCTTTCGTGACGCGCGTATGCGCGGTGTTGTGATGCGGCCTTATCGAAGGCTGCTTAGAGAATGCCGTAGTACTCGACGATGATCAGCCCGCCATTGGCGTCGGCGTCGCGCTGTACCGTGCAGATCGCGTTGGACTGCGGTCTCTCGTACGTCGGAGAATTGGTGCACGCGGGCGGGCTCACCGACGCGGTGCAATCGTCGCAACCGACGGGGAACACGCCGACGCGACCGGTGTTCGTGCCGATGGGTCCGTTTTCAAATTCGCCGACGTTCGGGTGCGACGGGCCTGCGTTCCACGGGTTGGGCGGCACCTGTCCGTGCTTGGCGGCGATCTCGGCCAGCAGCACACAGACTTTTGCGTTCACTCCGGCGACGCACGAAATGTTGACGGTCTCCTGCGGGTTGCCCGCTTGGAACGCGTTGTTGATGATCCATTCCACGAGGTTCACGCCGTTGTGGAATTGCGGGGTGGGGCAGTTGATCGGGGGACCGCCGAAACAGAAATTGCCGTTGAAGCCCATGCCGTCGGGCGCGTAGGCCACGACCGCTTTCTTTGCGGGCAGCACGAAGTAGCCCCGCAGCGAAGAAAGTACCATGTCAATCCACGGTACTTTGGAAACATCCTGCAGACAGCCGGGCGTCGCGCCCAGCGTCAGGTATACGGTCACGTCTCGGGAGGACTTGTTGCGGAGCGTGATCTCGGTTTTCATTTCGGTCTCCTTTTAAAAGGCTTGCGGTGCTACTTAAAGATACCGTGGTTGGGGCGCTTGGCGTCCTTGCCTTGGAACATATCGATAGCGCGCTTTGGGTCGATGGCGCGCACGCGCAGCAATTCGTCCATCAGGCACAGACCGCAGCACGATTCGAGCACGTGCGGCAGGTCGAGCGATTCGGTGCGGTACTTTCCGTAGCACCACGTACACAGGTAGTAACCGAACGGTGTACGGATCATGCCCTGTGGCCGCACCGGGTCTTGTTCTTTGCAGTGCGGGCAGGTGAACGTGATCCCGCCCATGTTGTGTTTCGCGCAACGGATGAACATGCCGCTGTACATCATCTGCTCGGTTTGCTGTTCGAATTTCTCCATGCGCTTGGTGTAACTTTGCGACAGCTCACCGTCGTGGCTTTCGCGCCCGATCTTCGGGATCAACTTGTAGTCGAGCCCGCCGCCTTCACCGCCGCCGATCTGACCGAGGATGCTCATGGTTGCTGCCTTTCTTAAATCGTATCGAGTTTTGCCGATTCCATCAATTCAGCGCGCTGCGTGCTCAGCACGCTGGCCCGCGCCAACGCCTCACTCTCGGCGACGAAAACGTTTTCTTCGTACACCGTAAAACCGTCGACCTTGTAGCAGATTTTGGCGGGAACCTTTTCCTCTTCCGAAACGGCGCTGAAGATGATCATCGAAACAGTTCCTTTGATGACTTTCGGCTCCAACGTACTAAGTTTTCGCGGTGTCAGCACCACGAAGACTTCGTCGTTCACGGCGAATTTCGTTTCAATGGTATGAATCATTTGTTGGTCCCTTTCAAGGCTCCACGCATTTCTTCCTGAGACAGTTTGACGATCCAAGACCTAGATGAAATCCATCATCACAACACCTTGAACAAAATCGCCAGCGCGCCGAAAACGACGCATTCCAGCGCGACCATGTACCACACGAGTCCCCACGTGATCCATGGCTGAACGTCTTCGCCCTGATACGCGAAGTAGATCAGCGGCGCTTCCGCGGCGGCGATGCTCAGCAGGCAAAGGAAGATGACCCAGCGTGTTCTCATTGCCGATCCTGAATCATTTGTTGGTCCCTTTCAAGGCTCCACGCATTTCTTCCTGAGACAGTTTGACGACTTGTTCTTTGGTGACCGGCGTGCCGTCTTTGCCGATCAAGGTCAGGTCGTGCTTATGAAAGTCGCGCTCTTCGCTTTTCAATTCGCAGAACGGCAGCGCGCCCCGGAGCATGTCCGTGATCATCTTCAGCTTCTGCATCGACGCGCGTTTGTCCGTGTAGTCCATCAGTGTGACCACGGCTGTGTACTGAACCGTGGACGTCCCGCCGGTGCCGACCAGCACTTCGACTTTCAATTGCTTGCCGAACGCTTCGTCTTCAAGCTCTTCCATGTTCCATGATTCTCCGTACAAACCGCATGCTTACCGACTGCAAATTTTTGGCGCGCACGAGATTCCCGCTCTTACCGAGATGTCGGAGGTACGTCGCGTCCGGGATATAATAGTAGTCCGATTCCGGCACGGTTTCCAGAATCCACGCGTCGACGTCGACTTCGCTTTCCGGTCCTTTGAGCGCGGGAATATAAATGTGGCCGATCTCGTGGAGCAGCAATCCGACGGTGACCGGGTCCGGCATGAACTCCAGTTGCGCGGCGCAGTAGATGTTCCACTCGTCGCTTTGAACATGGCAGAAACCACGCGGGTCGGTGTCGTTGCGTTTGTCTTCGCCGGAACAGTGGATCACGCGGACTTTCAGCAGCGACTTGCGCAGGTCGTGTTCCTCGACCAGATATTGCGCCAGCTTTTCGAGCAGCACTTCGACGTGGGTGAGATTAGCGGACATTTTGACTCCCGTCACAAAACCGGCAGTACTTTTTATGCACCCCGGAGCGCGGGGCGCGCGAGATGTACGTGTCGTGTCCGCATTCCAGCCGGGCGATGTAGACGTGGCGGCTGTGCGGGGCGCGCGACCATGACACGACAAGCTTGAACCGTTTCGCGCGGGCTGCGGCAAGCTCACACTCTGCGGGGGATTTCGACACTGCCCATGCCTCCTTGGTACAGGTCCGTGACGGTGCCGTCGTCCGAGTTGCCGAACATGTTGTCGTGGCCGCTGCCGAGATCGGCGTCGCCGAGTTGCTGCCACCCGCTGGAGTCGACCGGGCCTGCGGGGCGATTCTGCGCGTACTGTCCGACCGGGGCACCGGACATTTGTCCGGCGCTCACGGCGGCGGCGCTGAGCACGGGCGGGACGCCGAGATACGCGCAGAGCATCTGCGGGCGGTCTGACGGAGCCACGGCCAGCGAGTAATTGCATTTGTCCGGCGTGCCCCATTTCTGCTGGCGGATGTATTGCAGTGCCTGCTGGACGTGATGCTGCTGTTGCTGACTGTTGAGCTGTTGAAAGTCCGGGCCGGGAAACGAGACCACGAAGGTCAGGACCGCGCCGGGCAGGATCGGCAGCGCTTGTCCTGTCTGCGGGTGCTTCGTGATTGCGGTGAGCACGTAGACGATCATGTTAGTCCTCGCTTTCAGCTTCGAGATAACAAATGTCGAGCAGTTTTCCACTGCCCACCGCGCGGTGCGCGTCTTTGCAGAGCATCACGTGCACAACAACAGGTTTCTTCCGTGCTTGAAATGCGATGGACACGAGTTGCTCCTTAAAAGTTAGGGCGGGAGATTTCGGCGGCGCAGCGCTTACCGGCTGGTCGCTTACTCGTCCCGCCATCTTGGAATATTCGAAGGGCCGGGAGATCGGAGCCTTGCTTCGCTGATGAGGGGGAACTCCAGCAAATCCGGCATGGTCACTCCCGGCCCTGAACCCAACAGGTTACAGCGTCGCGACGGGCGCTTCCACAGAAACCTGCTGCGACGGTGGAACCACCACGGCAGGTTCCGGCACCGGCACCGGAGCGGCCTGCACCGGGCTCACCGGCATCGTCGGGAACGCGGCCTGCTCCATCGTGATCCGGTTGTTGTTCGCGTCGACGTACACGCCTTTGTACTCCGACTCGAAACCCAGTTCCGTGAGCTTCGCGTTGATCTGCCGCGACAACGCGTTGTTGATCAAGTGGAAACCGGGATGGTACGGATGGTACTGCGGGTGTCCGGCGTAGAGCGCGTCGACTTTCGGGCGCGAGAATCCCCATGTGGACAGGTTCACGCGCGCGTGGGCGTCGCTGGTCAGGCTCATGATGTTGTCGATGTTCACCCAACTGAAACACCAATCGCGGATAAGGAACTGCGAGTCCGGCGGGACGATGCGTTGCGCGTCCTGTTTGCCCGCGTTTTCTTTCATCCTGCGGTCGTACTCGACCAGCTCCGCTTTGTGGACCTGTTCCGGTTTGGCCTGCCGTGAATCGGAGAACGTGATCACGAGCAAAACGGAATCGTCTTGGTTGAACAAACCCCAGACCGGTCCGACCACGATCTCCGGGGCTTGCCGTCCGGGGTGGCCGACTTCCAGCCGCACCGGGCGTCCCTGCAGACTGCGTAAAATCTGTTTGTAACAGGACATCTTTGACTCCTTTAAATTTTCGCGGCGGTCAGGCCGGGAAAAGCTTTGTCGATCAGGGCAAGCCGCGCCGTCGCGACTCCGAGTTGTTTTTTGACGTCCTGATATTTGAAGTCGAGCATCCGCGCGTCTTCGCGCGCGCCGTCGCGGGCCACGCGGGCCAGCGACAGTTCCTTGGAAACGCTCGCGGCGTCTTTCTCCCGGCGCACGACTTCGGCTTCGCGGGTGTCCAGTGCGATGGCTTTGTCGAGCGATTCTTTCTCGCGGACCGTTGCGACGACTTCACGGTCGCTGACCGCGCGGTCCCGGCGTATGATCGACTCCACGGTCGGGATGAGTTCCGTCAGCCGTGCTGACGCTTCGACCAGCAGCGCGTGCGTGGCGATGATGCGTGGTTCCAGTTCGGGGTTGATCGTGGTCATTTTGGTCTCCAGCCTTGACGGATCAGTTCGCACTTCAGTTCCAGCGCGATGTCCGGGTGGTTTGGTGGTTTCACGAGCTTGCCGTCTTCGCGCCACGTGTGGCCGGGCGCGAACTTCATCAGGTTGTTGGGCATGACGATGTCGAAGCACGGTTGCAGTGCGATGCCGCAGGCCGACGCCGTGCCGGTCGTGACGACTTCGACGTCGGCGCAGCCATCCGCGACCTGAATCAAATCGCCGGGGCCGTTGTCAGTGAACTGCAGCAATTCCATTTTTACGTTAGTTACTTCATGACCGCCTAAATTGAAATTGACATTGAGGCCCAGCCCGGCGTTGATGGTCTCCAGACACTCTTCGAGCATGAGCCGCGCGCGGAGCTTGCGAACTTCCAAGCTGGGCATCAGCGGGATGGGGGGAACGTGCTGCGTGTCGCTGCGCATCTTCGACATGAACACGTCGATCATGAGTTGATTTTTTGATTTGTATCCGTCGTTCGAAATTGAGCTGGGCATTGGGGGCGTTCCTTTCAAGAGGGGCCGGGGGTTATTCTTTGTCGCGGTACTTCTTGGTTTTTTCCAGTTCTGCTTTGGTCTGATCCAGCACGGCGACACCATCCTGCCGCAGAAAGCTTTTTGTGAGTCACGTCCAAGCGCTTTGGAGCTTTGGATATTTCGAGTTCATCCAAACAGCGTTTTGCCAAAATCGTTACAAGTGGAATTGTGACCGAGTTCCCGAGTTGCTTGGAAATTTGAGTTCTCGACACGTTTTCGGGAATCTTAAACCATGAATCTTCATATCCCTGAAGGCGAGCGCATTCGCGGGGAGTAATTTTCCGAACCCCCCATTTGTCTTTGATGACGGGCTGATTGTGACCACCTTCTCCCATGTTGGCCATCAACGTGAAGCACATTCCAGTTTTATTTTCTCGAACGTAGCTACGCCTTAGCTGATAAACGGAGTCCGGATCACCTATCTCAATTGCTTTTTTAAAGAAGGGGTAATACTGCGATCCCGGCGCGAAGTAAAACTCCGGCGAAGCCTTCTTTTTTAAGTCGAGGAACTCTTTGACTTTCTTCATTGATCCGGGCGGGAGTGGATCGGGAAATTTAAAAGTATTACAATTGAAATGTTCGCAGCTCAAGGCAACCATGAAGATGCGTTCTCGATTCTGGGGAATTGGCGTATAAGTGGCGGTATTAAGTATTCTTGCGTTTCTTTCGCCAAACCAATACCCTGCTTTTTGAATTTCCGTCTGAACTCGTTTGAAAGTTCGGCCGTTGTCATGCGAACTAAAGTTCTTCACGTTTTCCAGCAGTAATATTTTCGGCTTTTTTGAACCAAACTCCCGGATGATCCTGATTATCTCAAGAAAGAGTTCGCCCCTGACATCTTTAAACCCGAGCTTTTTACCCGCGATGGAGAAAGGCTGGCAAGGAAATCCAGCGGTTAATACATCGACCGGCTCCAAACGATCGCTTCCAACCGACAGTTTTTCAACTGGCTTGGAAAGATAGCGTACATCTGGAAAGTTGAGTTCGAATGTCTCCTTAGCAAATCGATCCTTCTCGTTCGCCCATAATACAGTTGCACCCGCATTCTGAAATGCGCGACAAAACCCCCCAATCGCTGCGAATAAGCACCCGACCGTGTAGGCACGTGTTGATTCTGGCGCCTTACTCCCCATGCGCTGAGGCCCCTCGATTCTATGAGAAAAACCGTTGCCGCCGCATGCCGGACACTCGGCAAAGTCGCACAGGTCGTCGCCGGTTTCTTCGTCGACGCATTCGCACACGCCTTCGGCTTCGCCG
>JAAFGT010000090.1 GCA_010365215.1 Acidipila sp.
GCCTGCCGCTGCGCCACCGCCCGCCGCCGCCGCAGGCGCTGCTGCCGCCGCGGAGACGCCGAAAGTCTCTTCCATCTTCTTGACTAGCTCGGAGGCTTCGAGCAGCGAAAGCCCCTTGATCTCTTCCAGTATCGAATCTACTTTAGCCATGACTGTTGTCCTTCCTCCTCAAGACTGAGAAAATTTATTTTCTTTGACCGCTTCGTTCACCACTACGGCCAGACTCCGCGATACCGCGTTGATAGTGGAAGCCACGCGCTGCGCCGGAGCATTGAGCATGAACATGATCTTGGAAATCAATTCTTCCTTCGAAGGCAGCCTGGCCAGCTGCTGGATCTCCAGGATGGAGACCACGCGCCCTTCCACCAGCCCAGCTTTGAACTGGAAGGCCGGCACGTCCTTGGCAAACTTGGTGAGCGCCTTGGCCAGCGCCACGGGATCGCTGGAGGTGTAGGCGATGGAATTGGTTCCCGTGAGATCCTTGAGTAAAGATTCCGCCTGGGTCCCCGCTCCGGCGCGCTCCGCCAAAGTGTTTTTGACTACCTGATACTTGCCGCCCACCGCTTCCACGGCCCGGCGCAGGCGGGTGTCCTCTTCCACTTTGATTCCTTTAAAGGTGCTCAGAATCACTGTGGAAACGGTTCCCAGCGTGGCCTGGAGCTTGTCGAGATCCTGCTGTTTATCGCTTCGCTTCTTCACCGTCGTCTCCCTTGCTTACGCCGCGGCGGTCACGGCTTCGTCCACTTCATCCAGATTGATGGGAATGCCCGGGCCCATCGTGGAAGTGAGCGTCACTTTCTTGATGTACTTGCCTTTGGCCGATGCTGGGCGGGCTTTGAGCACCGCGGCCAGCAGCGCCTGGGCATTTTCGGTGAGCTTGCTCGCCTCAAAGCTTACTTTGCCAATAGGCGAATGGATGATGGCCGTCTTATCCAGTCGAAATTCCACTTTGCCGGCCTTGATCTCATTCACCGCTTTGGCTACGTCGAATGTGACTGTGCCGGTTTTCGGATTGGGCATCAGACCGCGCGGACCCAGAACCTTTCCAAGTTTTCCGGCGGAGCGCATCATATCCGGAGTGGCGATGACCGCCTCGAAATCCGTCCAGCCTTCCTGAATCTTCAGGACCATATCCTCGCCGCCAACAAAATCGGCGCCGGCATCCTGCGCTTCTTTTACTTTTTCGCCGCTGGCAATCACCAGCACGCGCTTGGACTTGCCCAAGCCGTGCGGCAGCACTACCGTGCCGCGCACCATCTGATCGGAATGCTTGGGGTCCACGCCCAGATTGAGCACCAGGTCGACGGTCTCATCGAACTTGGCGAACTTCACTTTCTTGAGCAGCTCGGTGGCTTCCAGCAGCCGGTACGGGCGCGCCTCGACCTGCTTGCGGGCCTTCTCCACATTCTTCCCTGACTCGCGACTCATCCCGCTCTCCTCTAGCCTTCCACTTCCAGGCCCATATTGCGGGCCGTGCCCATTACCGTGCGCACCGCGGCCAGCAGATTGGTGGTGTTCAAATCCACCATCTTCGCGCGGGCAATCTCTTCGACCTGTTTTTTGCTGACTTTGCCCACCTTGATCTTGTTGGGCTCGGCGGAGCCTTTTACGATTCCGGCGGCGCGCTTTAGCAGTTCCGCGGCGGGCGGAGTCTTCAATAAAAACGTAAACGAGCGGTCGCTATAAATTGTCACTAGACAGGGAATCACCATCCCGTCGGGTTCTTTGGCGGTTTTGGCATTGAACTGCTTGCAGAACTCCATCAGGTTGATGCCCTGCGGGCCGAGCGCCGTACCCACAGGCTTGGCAGGCGTGGCCTTGGCGGCAGGCAATTGCAGCTTTACGACGGCTTGTACTTTCTTGGCCATTGCTGTTTAACTCCAAAATGCGATTCGTGCCGCGCGCGCGTGCTCAGCGTTAATTGGTTTTCTCCACCTGGGTGAAGTCCAGCTCCACTGGTGTGGAACGTCCGAAAATCGTTACGGAGACCTTCAGCGTGCTGCGATCGGAATTGACCTCTTCCACCGTGCCGTTGAAATTCGAAAACGGACCGTCCACGATGCGCACCTGCTCGTTGCGTTCGAAGCTGAGCCGCGGCTTCTGCTTCTCCGAGGGCGTCGCGGCGCGGTTCAGGATGCCGGCGACTTCTTCATCGGTGAGCGGCGTGGGGATCTGCCCGCTTCCCACGAACCCGGTCACCCGCGGCGTCGAGCGCACCACGTGCCAGGTATCGTCGTTCATTTCCATTTCCACCAGCACGTAGCCGGGGTAAAACATCCGCGGCGTAATCACTTTTTTTCCGCCGCGCACTTCCACCACATCTTCGGTGGGCACCATCAGCCGGCCGATTTTTTCCTGCAGGCCGAAGGCGGCCACGCGGCTCTCGAGACTCTCCTTAACCTTCTTCTCGAAGCCCGAATAGGTATGGATGATGTACCAGTTCATTGCCATGCTCATTCCCTTGGCCTCTGGCTCCCGGGAAACTTTACGCTTTAAACCAGATCAAAAGCTGCTGCACCATGTGGCTGAACGCGTAATCCACAAAAAAGAAGAACACGCCGAAGAAAAAGACGGTGACGATCACCACTCCGGTCGTGGAAATGACGTCGGCTTTCGTCGGCCAGGTGACCTGCCGGATTTCCACGCGTACTTCGTGCATGAAACGCAGCAGGCCGTGCCACTTTTCCTGGGCGCGAACCAGCGCGCCGTTGCCGCCCGCGCTGCGCGCTTCTTCGTTTCTTGTTTTTACCGCTGTCGCCATCATGCGCCGCCGTTTAACTTCGTTTCCACTTCTCTCGCCGTAACCGTCTCCGCCGCGCCCCTGACAGAAATGGCAGGGGAGGAGGGATTCGAACCCCCACATCCGGTTTTGGAGACCGGCGGTCTACCGTTAAACCTACTCCCCTGTCGGCCTACTTCACTTCCTTGTGCCCTGTATGCTTACGGCACGACCGGCAGAATTTCCGGGTCTCCATGCGCTCGGTATGCGTCTTCCGATTCTTCATGGTGGTGTAGTTGCGATTTTTGCAGTCGTTACACTGCAGAGTGATCATTTCCCGCATACGCGTTCCCCGGCTCCTGTTTTCTTTACGCCTTTACTCAATAATATCGGTGACCGCGCCTGCGCCCACGGTGTGGCCGCCTTCGCGAATGGCGAAGCGCAGGCCCTTCTCGAGCGCTACCGGCGTAA
>JAAFGT010000064.1 GCA_010365215.1 Acidipila sp.
GTGACCACGCGCCTGGTGCAGTTGGACGTGGTGGTCACCGATAAGCAGGGCCATGCAGTGAGCGACCTGAAGGAAGGCGATTTCACCCTGCTGGAAAACGGGAAGGCGCAAAAGATCGCCACATTTTCTTTGGAGCACCCATTCGAAAAAACCCGCGCACCGGGCGCCCCGCCAGCTGCTTTGCCTCCCGACGTTTACACCAACCGACCGGGAATCACCGCGCCGGCCGGGCCGCTGACCATCTTGCTCTTGGACGCGCTGAACACCCCGCAAGCCGATCAGATGTACTCGCGAAAAAAAATGCTCGATTATCTGGAGACCCAGCTGCAGCCCAACCAGGGCACGGCCATTCTGGGGCTGGGGAGCAGCTTGCGGCTGCTGCAGGATTTTACTTCCGATCCGCAACTGCTGCGCGCCGCCGTGCAGCAATATAACGGGGGCAAGTCCCGGCTGACCACTGAGCCAGGCGAAAAATTCGAAATCACACAGGCGTCGCAATCGGGAATGGCGGGCATGGCCGCGAGGAGGCTCCAGGAATTTCAGGAGGAGCAGATCCGAGCGCAGACCGATGTTCGCGTGGAGACCACGCTTTCGGCGTTGCGAGCCATCGCCCGCACCGCCGCCGGATATCCCGGCCGGAAAGTCCTGGTGTGGGTTTCCGCCGGGTTTCCGATCTCACTCGACGCCTCGCAGTCCATAAGCGGAATCAGCCAATCGCGTTATTACGGGCTCGAAATTCAGCGCACGACGGCACTGCTGGCGGATGCGCAGGTGGCGATCTACCCGGTGGATGCGCGAGGCCTGGTCGGAACCACGCTGAGCGACGCGTCGCAACACGGCTTGGTAAATCCTGGCGCAAACGGTTTGAACAACGACGTGCTCGACTCCCAGGCGAGCATGCGGCAACTCGCTGATGAAACCGGAGGACGCGCGTTTTTCAACCGCAACGACATCGATCACGCCGTGGCTAACGCAGCGGCGCAAGGCGCGACGTTCTACCAGCTCGGATTTTACCCGGAGCAAAGTGCGTGGGACGGGAAATTCCACAAACTCTCAGTGAAAATTCTGCGCCCGGGCTTGGAAGTGCGCCACCGCCGCGGCTACTTCGCCGCCGATCCCCTGAAGTGGCACGACAACAATACCAAGCCCGAGCAGGACCTGGCTAACGCGTTGCGCAGCCCTGTTCCGGCAACGCAATTGACGTTCGCGGCGCGCGTCGTGCCCCACAAGGTTGGGAAAGAATCGATCGTGGATATTCAATTCGCTGTTTACACCGACTCCGTGGCCTTCGAGCAAGAGCAACTTCCCACCCAGCCGGACGTTCGCCACCACACAATTTTGAACTTCGTGGCCATCGCCGTGGCACCCGACGGCAAAGTCGCCGTTGACGAAAGTAAAACCATGGAGACTCACTTCCGCGCGGAGACGCTGGCGCGCGTGCAGCTAGAGGGAATTCCGTTCCATATGAAACTCCAGGTGCCACCCGGCCACTACCAACTGCACATGGGCGTACGCGACGAGCGTACGGGATGGGTCGGGACGGTCAATGCGCCGCTCGACGTTCAGTAGATCCCGGTCAGTACAGCCTGGTAGCGCAAGGAAGGCGGCAGCACCCCGAATTACGCCTGGAATAGCAGCTCAGTAGCAGCCCGAATAGTGCCGCGAACAGCACCCCCGAATTTGGTCAACCCCCCGCGAACTGTTAACATAGAGATTGGTGGGCAAGTGTTTCTGGCGGCCGCCGGCATCCAAACATCCATAGTTCAAACATCCTTATGTCTTTTCAGCAGCGTCGAAAAACAGTCGGAGTAAAAGTAGGTCGCTTCCAGGTGGGCGGAGGCGCGCCTATCGTGGTGCAGTCGATGACCAACACCGACACGGCGGACATCGCCTCCACCACTCAGCAGTGTCTGGAGCTGGCCAAGGCGGGCTCCGAGCTGGTGCGCATCACCGTGAACGTGCCGGACGCGGCGGCGGCGGTACCGGAGATCAAGCAGCGGCTGGCCGATGCCGGGTGCGACGTTCCGCTGATCGGCGACTTCCATTACAACGGCCATGCCCTGCTGACGAAATACCCACGCTGCGCCGCGGCGCTCGACAAGTACCGCATCAATCCGGGCAATGTGGGCAAAGGCACCCACCGCGACGAGCAGTTCGCCACCATCTGCAAAGTGGCGCGCGAGCACAACAAGCCGGTGCGCATCGGCGTGAATGGCGGCTCGCTCAACCAGGAACTGGTGATGGCCAAAATGCAGGACAACACCGACCGCGACCTGGGCCTCACCTCGGAAGAGATTATCAACGAGTGCATGATTCTCTCGGCGCTGCAGTCCACCGAGCTGGCGCTGGAGTGCGGCCTGCGCAAAGACCAGATTATTATTTCCTGCAAAGTATCGCGGCCGCGCGAGCTGGTGGCGCTTTACCGCGAGCTGGCCACGAAAACCGAGCAGCCGCTGCATTTGGGGCTGACCGAAGCGGGCATGGGCGCGAAGGGCTATGTGTGGTCCGCGGCGTCGATGGGCATTCTTTTAGGCGAAGGCATCGGAGATACGATCCGCATCTCACTGACGCCGCGGCCCGGCGGCGATCGCCGCGACGAGGTCTATGCCGCGTGCGAACTTCTGCAGGCGCTGGGGCTGCGCAGCTTTGCGCCGAGCGTCACCGCCTGCCCGGGTTGCGGGCGCACCACCAGCACCACGTTTCAGGAATTGGCGGAGCGCATTCAGGGCTACATTCGCGACAAAATGCCGGAATGGAAGACGCAGTACGAAGGCGTAGAGAACATGACCATGGCGGTGATGGGCTGCGTGGTCAACGGCCCCGGCGAATCGAAGGCGGCGAACATCGGCATCAGCTTGCCGGGCACCGGCGAAGAGCCGGTGTGCCCGGTATTCATCGACGGGCAGAAATTTACCACGCTCAAGGGAAATTACGACGAGCTCTCCACCGCGTTCCAAGCGCTGGTGGATAATTACATCTCCACAAAGTATTCACGAAAGGCCGCTGGCGTGGCGCACACTGCGCCGGCCCGGCTTACTGTTCTCCGCTAGGATTTTCTTCAGGGCGTTGTGCTTTCTTGCGTTTTGCTTACTCGGCTCGTCCTCGTAGTCCCGGTATCCCACGCCAAAGCGGATTCCTCGCCGGAGCCCCTGGCGATCAGGGCTTGGAGGGAGAATTCGATGCGGGTGCGGACGGGCTTCCCCAGCCATTCGCGTTTGGAGTCCAATGGCGGGTGAGGAAATCGCTTAAGGTTAAGCTAATCAGAATGCTCAGCCACAGGAAGCTGGCCAGGAGAACGATGCGTGTGAGATTGGCGCTATAACGCAGATGCATGAAATAAAGAATCACCAACGCCATCTTCGAGACGGCAATAGCCAGAGCCACTACGGTATTCCAGCGCCCGAGATCGACAAACGCCACTGCCGTAGTAATTCCAGTGAGCGCGAGAAGCGCAACGAAAATCGCAATATAAAGTCCCAGCGGGACGACATGACCGAAGGTGACGTGACCAGAAGTGGTTTGGCCGGACGCGGCATGCCCGGATGCGGGATTCCCGGGCGTGGAGGCGAGTGGCTGCGCGGGCATCAGTAACGCCCCCCGATGAGATACAGCAGCGGGAAAAGAAAAATCCACACAATATCCACGAAATGCCAGTACAGGCCGCTCACTTCCACCGGCGAGTAATAACCGGGAGAAAATCTACCGCGCCAACCCATAAACGCCAGCGTACCGAGGATACCGATGCCGATGATCATGTGCACGGCGTGAAGCGCGGTCATAAAGAAATAAAAACAGAGAAAGAGTTCCACCTGCGGCGCATTCGGCTGGTCGTAAATAAAATCGATGCCCGGGACCAGGTGGTTTTCAAATTTGTGGTAATACTCGTAACCCTTGACGCCGAGAAAGACCGACCCCAGCACCATAGTGAGCAGCAAAAACAGAACCAGCGCTTTGCGCCGGCCAAGTTGAGCACTACGCACGGCGAGCGCCATGGTCAGGCTGCTGCCGATAAGAACCGCCGTGTTGGCGGCGCCGAGCCTCACATCGAGTAAGCGGCTGCCCGCTTCAAACGCGGTGAGATATAGCGAACGATAAACCGAATAGCCGGCGAACAGGCCGCCGAAGAACATAACTTCGGTGGCCAGGAACACCCACATGCCCAGATTGCCCGCTTCGTGCTGCTGCCCGGGATCGTCGAACTGATGGGCGTGCGCAGCGATTCCGTGGGCGGCCGCGTAGGCGGGCGCGTGACCCGTCGCAGGTGCCGCCGCGTGAAGTGGAGCTTCAGGCAAGCGGCTCCCTCCCTTCGTCGTAGGCGTAGGCCTCTGCGGTGACGATCGGCGTCTCTTCAAAATTTTCGGTTACCGGCGGCGAGGATGTGCGCCACTCCAGCCCGCGCGCTCCCCATGGATTCGCGGGAGCCACCGGCCCGTAGCGCAACGAGTAGGCCAGGTAGACCAGCGGAATCAAGTAGCCAATTCCCAGGATCGACGCTCCGGCCGTAGACATCACATTGAGCACCTGAAACTCCGCCGGATAGAACGCATACCGCCGCGGCATGCCCAGATATCCCAGCATGAACTGCGGGAAAAAAGTGAGATTGAAACCGATAAAAATCACGAAGGCGGCAAACCTGGCCCATCCATCGGAATACATCCGGCCGCTGATCTTTGGCCACCAGAAATGGATTCCGCCCAGGTAGGCCATCACCGCGCCTCCCACCATGATGTAGTGAAAATGCGCGACGATAAAATAGGTGCCGTTCAGGTGAACGTCGGTGGCCAGCGAAGCAAGAAACATCCCGGTGAGGCCGCCCATGGTGAACAAGCCGATGAAGCCCAGCGCGTAAAGCATTGGCGCGTCATAGGAGATCGAGCCCCGGTAGAGCGTGGCCGTCCAGTTGAATACCTTGATGGCCGAGGGGATAGCGACCATGAAGCTGAGCGCGGAGAAAATCAGCCCGGCATAGATGGATTGCCCAGTGACAAACATGTGATGGCCCCATACCAGAAAACTGATGGCGGCGATGGACATGCTGGAAAAAGCCACCAGGCCATATCCGAAAATTCTCTTCCTGGAGAAGCAGGCAATGATCTCGCTGACCACGCCCATGCCGGGCAGGATCATGATGTACACGGCGGGATGCGAATAAAACCAGAAGAGGTGTTGAAACAGGAGCGGGTCGCCGCCCAGCTTGGGGTCGAAAATGCCGACGTGCAACAGGCGCTCGAGACCCAGCAACACCAGAGTGATGGCCAGCACCGGCGTCCCCAGCAGAAAGATGATGCTGGTGGCGTACATGGCCCAGATAAACAGCGGCAGCCGGAACCAGGTGAGTCCCGGGGCGCGCATCTTGTGGATGGTGACCACGAAATTGAGGCCGGTGAGAATCGAGGAAAAACCGTTGATGAAGACTCCGATGGCCACGGCCATCACGTGGGTGTTGGCGTAGACGCTGCTGTACGGCGTGTAGAACGTCCAACCGGTATCCACGCCACCGGCAATGATGGCGGAGAGCGTGAGCAGCGCGCCGGCCATGTAGAGATACCAGCTCAGAAGGTTGAGTTTCGGGAATGCCAGGTCGCGCGCGCCGATCATCATGGGAACGAGGAAATTTCCGAGCACCGCGGGAATCGACGGGATCAGGAAGAAAAACACCATGATCACGCCGTGCATGGTGAAAAGCTTGTTGTAGGTCTCCGGCTCGACCAGCGCGCCCTGCGGCTCAATGAGGTGCAGGCGCATGAGCACGGCGGCGGCGCCACCGATGAAAAACATAAATGTGATCGAGGCCAGATAGAGCAGCCCGATGCGCTTGTGATCCTTGGTGAAGAGCCAGGACTTCACGCCGTAGCTTTCATTCAGGTAGTGAACGCGCTTGTCCATCAGTTGTTCTGCCGGTATGACGCTCATTTCTTTGGCGCCTTCCCTTCTTCCCCGCGAAGACTCTTGATATAAGCGATGAGCTGAAGCAGCTGCTCTTCGCTGATCTGCCCCTGGAAAGTGGGCATGATTGGCGCATATCCAGCAACATGGTGCGAGTTGGGATGGACGATGGATTCGCGGATGTAAGCTTCATCGGCGATCATGCTTCGTCCGTCGGCGAGTTTTTGCGCCTTGCCGTAAAGCCCCTGCAGCGGCGGACAGCGTCCGGACTTATCCGCGACGTGGCAGGTGATGCAGCCGAGTTGGGAGAAGAGCCGCCCCCCGGCGTCAACCATGGATTCGCCTTTCACTCCGCCCGACAGCCACTGCGCATAATCCGTGGGCGACATCACGTAAACCCAGCCGGTCATCCCGGCGTGCTGCATGCCGCAGTATTGCGCGCAGAACAAATGATACGTGCCGGTCCTGGTGGCCTGGAACCAGATGGAAGAATACCTGCCGGGAATGACGTCTTTCTTCACGCGGAAAGCGGGAATGTAGAAATCGTGGATGACGTCCTCGGAAGTCATGGTGAGCTTCACCGGAACACCCACGGGAATGTGGAGCTCGTTGATCTCTCGAGGGCCTTCGGGATGCTGGAGGTGCCACATCCACTGTTTTCCAACCACGAATATCTCCGCGGAAGCGACGGGAGGACGCGAGTTGCGGAAGTACAGGCTCGAGCCCCAGGCAAACATGACCATGGTGATCAGCGTGGGAATGACGGTCCAGAGAATCTCCAGGGGCAGTGATCCCTCAATCTCCGCCGGGCGGTCGGCTTCCGAGCGGCGGTGGTACTTGATCATGAAATAGAAAATAGTGAAGAAAATCAGCGCCGTGAAAAAAAGCGTAACGGCGGTCAGAAAATAGTGCAATTCATCCACACCCTTAGCGATGGTGGAGGCTTGATCAGGCCGCAATGAAAAACCGGACCACATTTTTCGGGCTATTTCCTTTTCCCCGCCGGGCTGCGCGACATTCGCCGCGGAATCAGCGGCGCACCAGCCGCCGTTGGCAATACTTTTCAGGCCGTACGCTCATGACGCAGCATCAGCGTGATGAACAGCGCCAGGCCGAAAACCGTGAACAGGCCTGCGGCACGCACGATATTCAAGATAGCCACGCCGTATTTCCCTGTGGTGGGATCGTAGTGATAGCAAAACAGCAGGAGCTGATCGATGGGCGTGCCGATCTTGCCTGCCGCGGCTTCCACCAGGCCTAGCCGCATGTCGCGCGACGGATAGAGAATGCCGTAAAAATAGCGCGAGATGATTCCCTGCGGCGTCAGCACGAGGATTGTGCTGGCGTGGGCATACTGGCCGGACTCCGCATCGTAGGCGTAACGAAAACCGGCAGCGCGCGCCAGTGGCACAATGGAGGAATCGTCGCCCGTGAGAAAGTGAAAACCCTGCTCGGTGCCGGGCCGCAGATAGATGCCGGAATAAAGCTCCTGCTTGGCCTTGGCCAGCCGCGGCGTCTCTCGCGGGTTTATGCTCACCACCACCACTTGAAAATCCTTGCCGGCGTCAAAGCTTACATTCTTCAGGCTGCGCACCAAGCCGTTGAGAACCTGGGTGCAAAGCATGGGGCATTCGTAGTAGACCAGCGCGAAGACCACGGGTTTGCCAGTGAAATATTTTCGCAACGCCACGGTCTCGCCGCTTTCATCGCGGAACGTAAGATCGAGCGGAATCTGACCGCCAAGTTTCTGGTCGATGCCTACATCGAGAAGAAGCTTCGGACGCGCGGTCGACGGCAAAGCTGAGGACGAATCTCCTCCCGCCGGCGGGTCCGAAAGCTGTGCGGGAGATTGCGCGCGTGCCGCAATGCTGGTGAGCATCGCCCACGTGCAAAGCGCGCAGAGTAGAGAGCAGGTCCATCGCCGCGAATTCGATTTAAATGGCAGCATTATTTTTTCGCTTTGGCCTCGGCCCGTACGGGCAGACCCTTTTCCACCACCATATCCATGGCGCGCTCGATGGGCAGGCGCACCACACCGGCATTGCGATCCACCCACCCGTAACCATGGAGCTTTTCGTCTTCCCGAGCGTGAAGCTGCCCGAGATCGAGTTGCGGCTCAACCTGGAGGCGGGGCGCAGGCGGAAGCGGCCGCTGCTGCGCAAACGGAGAAGCGGGCGGACCGAGCGACTGCGTATTGCTGAAGAAACGAAACACGCCAAGCATGAGGAAGCTCAGAAACACCAGCGTCGCGACAATCGCGCCGCCAAAGATCAACAAGCTGCGAGGGTTGGCGTCGCGCGTTTCATGACCCGCGGAAGAGTGCACGGCCGGAGATTTAGTGTCCATGACCTGACGCTCCTTCCAACCGCGCGGCAGCGAACGACGCGAGATCAAAATCGGGATCGTGCAACGGCACCAGCGGCCTGTTTTTCAACTGCGAGAGGAATGCGGCCATCCAGATTCCGCCAACGCCAAGGGGCGCCACGATATCCATCCAGTGAACGCGAGGGCCTTGCGGATGGAACGCGGGCGTCACCAGCCAGAACAGATCCACCAGGCTCATGACAATTAATGCGCCGGCAACGAAGGCGAGCGAGCGCATCTGCCGTTTCACCGTGCGCGAAAGCAGCAGAAAAAACGGCACAGCGAAATGAAACACGATCAGAAATATGGCCACCGCCGCCCAGCCGCCCGAGGCGCGGCTGATGTACCAGGGAATCTCGCTCTGCAGATTGCCGGCCCAGACCAGCAGGTACTGCGAAAACGAGAGGTAAGCCCACAGCATGGTGAAGGCCAGCAGCAGGTTGCCCAGATCGTGAAACTGCCCAGGGGAAATCGCTTCCGAAATCGGGGGTGCGTCGGAGAGAAGCATGGCTATGACGATAGCGAAAGCCATGGCCAGCAGCACTTGCGAGACCATGAACATCATGCCGTAGAGCGTCGAGAACCAGTGCGGCTCAAGCGACATCACCCAGTCGATGGAGGCGAAGGTGACGCTGAATCCGTAAATAATTAACCCCGGACCGCTCAATGCTTCGAAGCGGCGGGAGACTGCGGCGTTGCCGGCGGCGTCCTGCTCCGCGGACCATTTGCTCAGCAGGTAAGCCAAAAGGTTCCACAGCGCAAAGTAGAGCGCGGCGCGCATCAGGAAGAACGGCTTATTCAGGAAGAAATGCTTGTACTGCAGAATCGGGTCGGCGGCCACGGTCTCAGGCTGCGCCCACGCGTAGAGCCGAGGAAGACCGAACAGCAGCGGAAGAAATAGCACAGCAAGCAGCGGGAAAGTGCGTGACGCGGCTTCGAGCAGGCGCCGGATGCCGAATCCCCAGGCACCGCCGGTAAGATGGTGCAGCATGACGATCGCGGTGCAGCCCAGCGCCAGGCCGGTCCAGAAAATAAATGCGAGAAGATAAGAGCGAAAAAACTGCGTGGGGTTTATAAAGCCGCCGGCAGCACAGAGTCCCAGCCCAATCGCGCCAGCGATCAGGAATTTCTGCTGAAACTTTTCTACGCGCTCGTAAAGCAGGGCTGGGGAAGTCACTGCGCGCCTCCCGCGAGAGTCTGGCGCTCAGCCACGGGCACGTCGGCAAGCGCACCGTTCTGGCTGAGTTGGAGGGCGCGAATGTAGGCTACGATTCTCCAGCGGTCTTGCGGATTGACGCGCGAGGCGTAGCTGAACATGGTGCCGTAGCCATTGGTGATGACGTCAAAAAAGTGGCCCGCCGGGGCTTGGCGTAAACGGTCGATGTGGTACGACGGCGGAGGCGGAAACCCACGCTGCACGATCATGCCTTGCCCGTCGCCGCTGGCGCCGTGACACAGCGAACAGTAAATGTTGTAGCGCTCGCGTCCGCGCTCAAGATCCTGCCGGGTGATCGCGAAGGGAAACTGCACAGCATCCGCGCCGTTACTTTTGCCGGTGAACAACAGCTCATCGGTTCGAAGCTGTCCGCGCGCCACGGTTCCGGCGACTACCGGCCGGGCCGACCGGCCATCCTCGAAAAACTGGCTCTCTGCCAGCGGCAGAATTTTTGGCTGGACCTGCATATCCTGGCGGCAAGCGCCAAGCAGCAGCGCGCAAACCACCGCCGCCCCGGGCGCAAGCGCGCGAGAGAGAAACCGCCGGGAGAATCTCAATGGGCGCGAGGAGCGCAAAGGCCGCAAGGGCCGCGCTGCAACGCAGACGATCCCGGCAACGTTACGCAACAATTTCAGATACCTCGCGAGCCTCGAGCGATTCCAGAAACTTTCCAGTTTTCTCGCGGTCGAACAGCGGATCGCGCGCCTTGATGCAGAGAAAAAATCTGTCGCGACTGGCCAGCTCGAACCGCGGCACGTTGAACACGGGATGGTAGGGAGTGGGCAGCCCGTTCAACGCCAGCATCCCGAAGACCGCCGCCAGCGCCGCGAAAAGAATGGTCATCTCGAAAGTGATGGGCACAAAGGCCGGCCAGCTATTGTAGGGGCGGCCGCCGATATTGAGCGGATAACCGAGCACGTTGGCGTAATACTGCAGAAAGAAGCCGCCCAAGCCGCCCAGCGTGCCGCCAATCAAAACCACCAGCGGAAGGCGCGTCTTCTCAAAGCCCACGGCCTCCGCTAAACCGTGAACCGGCAGCGGAGTGAATGCATCCATGCGGCGGTAGCCCACCGCGTGGGACTTGCGCGCCGCGGCGAGCAGCAGCTCTTCGTTCGCAAACTCGGCCATCAGGCCGTATAAAGGATGCTGCTTCATTTAGAATTTCGCTTCAGCCGAAAATCCCAGCCCATCAGAGAATTACACGTCATCGAGATTCCCGCTCACCCGGGATTCCGTCTTTCCACTGGTCTGCGAAACAAGCTGCCGCATCTCGAAAATCGAGATCATGGGCAGGTATCGCAGGAACAAAAGCAGCAACGTCAGGAACAGCCCGATGGATCCCACGTAGGTGGCCCAATCCCAACGCGTGGGGTAGTACATGCCCCAGGACGACGGCAGGAAGTCGCGATGCAGGCTGGTGACCACGATTACGAAGCGCTCCAGCCACATGCCCACATTGACGACGAGCGAAATCACGAACAGGCCCACCACGCTGCGGCGCACCGCGGGGAACCACAGCAGTTGCGGCATGACGATGTTGCACGCGATTAGGGCCCAATAGAAAGGCGCGTAGGGGCCGGTCATGCGATTCAGGATCATGAACTTTTCATATTGGTCGGCGCTGTAGAACGCGCCAAATGTTTCCATCATGTAGCCGTATCCGACGATCAGTCCGGTGGCCAGAATAATCTTGGCCATGTTGTCCAGATGCCGCAGGGTGATGAAATCTTCCAGTTTGTAAATGGCGCGGATGGGGATGGCCAGCGTCATCACCATGGCAAATCCCGAATAAATTGCGCCGGCCACGAAGTACGGCGGGAAAATCGTGGTGTGCCAGCCGGGAATGATGGCCACGGCGAAATCGAAGCTGACCACGGTGTGCACGGAAACCACCAGCGGCGTAGCCAGGCCGGCGAGAAGCAGCGAGGCGGTCTCGTAGCGCGACCAGTGCACGGCCGAACCCCGCCAGCCCATCGCCAGTATTCCGTACATTATTTTACCGACGCGGTTGCGCGAGCGGTCGCGCAAAGTTGCCAGGTCGGGAATGAGTCCCACGAACCAGAACAGCAACGAAACGGTGGCATAAGTGGACACGGCGAATACGTCCCACACCAGCGGGCTGCGGAACTGCGGCCACATTCCCATCGTGTTGGGATACGGGAACAGCCAGTAGGCCAGCCAGGGGCGGCCCATATGCAGCACGGGAAACAGGCCGGCGCAGGACACCGCGAAGAGCGTCATGGCTTCGGCAAAACGGTTGATCGAGGTGCGCCACTGCTGGCGCAGCAGCAGCAGGATGGCGGAGATCAACGTGCCGGCATGGCCGATTCCAATCCACCACACAAAATTGACGATGGCGAATCCCCAGCCAACGGGAATATTTATGCCCCAGATGCCAACGCCGACGGCGAACAGATACGCAACAGCAAAAAACAGCAGCATCATCAAACAAAACGCCGCGGCAAAACCGAGCATCCACCACCGTGGCGTGCGCCGCGTGAGAACGATCGCGCTGATCTTGTCGGTCACCGAGGCGTAGCTGTGCCCCGGCTCGATCAGCGGCGCGCTGACGCCAAGTTCCGCGGAGGGCTCGGGCATTACGGGATCCATCTTTGCGGCTATTCCTTCCTCTGGTGCGTTGCCGGAGAAGAAAGCTCCGGGTTGGGGTTGGTCAGCTTGGCCAGATACGAGGTGCGCGGCCGTGTGTTGAGCTCGGTGAGCAGACCGTAATTGCGCGATTGGGCCTTAAGTTTTGCTACGCGGCTCGAAGGGTCTTTTATGTTGCCGAAGACAATCGCTTCCGCGGGACACGCCGCCTGGCAGGCGGTGACGATGTCGCCGTCGCGCACCCCGCGATCTTCCAGCTCGGCAGTAATTTTCGCGGCATTGATTCGCTGCACGCAGTAGGTGCACTTCTCCATCACACCGCGGCTGCGCACGGAAACGTTGGGATTGCGCTGCCCCATCAGGCTCGGCGTGGTCCAATCGGAGTAAAGCTTGAAATTAAATCGCCGCACTTTGTAAGGACAGTTGTTGGAGCAGTAGCGCGTGCCCACGCAGCGGTTGTAGACCATCTCGTTGAGTCCTTCGGGACTGTGCGTGGTGGCGGCCACGGGACACACCAACTCGCAGGGCGCGTTCTCGCAGTGCATACAGAGCACCGGCTCGTGCACCGTTTCCGGATTCTCGAGCCCGCCGCGAAAATAAGTATCGATGCGGATCCAATGCATGGCGCGGCCCATGGCCACTTCCTGCTTACCCACCACGGGAATATTGTTCTCCGCCTGGCATGCCACCACGCAGGCATTGCAGCCGTTGCATTTATTCAGGTCGATGACCATGCCCCAGGCATACTCCGCGGACTGCGGCATGGCCGGATACAGCGAGAGAGCTTTGGTGGTGCGCTCTTCCGGATCTTTCGCAAACTCGGGATTTTTTCTGAACTCTTCGAGCGGAGCAATGCGCACCAGCTCGCGATCGAAAGCGGCCATGCTCGGTTCGTCCAGCTGCTTCCCTTCCCGTTCGATGGCGTGGTGCATCTGCGTGCTGGCCAGCGAGTAGCGTTCACCGGTCTTCCTAATCACCAGCCCATCGGCAGACCAGGGTTTGGCTGAAGTTCGCAGCGCGTAGGCGTTTACTCCGATGCCCGTGCCTACGCGGCCGGCGCGGCTGCGCCCGTATCCCAGATGCAGCGTGACCGTGCCGTCTGCATGTCCGGGCACGATCCATATCGGCGCGCGCGCTGTGCGGCCGTCAAGTTGCAGTTCGACCACGGCCTCGTTGACCACTTCGAGATGTGCAGCCGTGGCCGGACTCAGCATGGCCGCGTTGTCCCAGGTAAGCTGCGTCAGCGGTTTGGGAACTTCTTGCAGCCAGCCGTTGTTGGCGAAACGGCCGTCGCCGACGGCGGGATCAGGACGGAAAACAATGTGCAGCGACTCTGCCGCGGCAGACGGTGAAAGCTGCTGCGAGGAAATATTGAAGCCTCCTCGCATCGCTATCGGTTTTTCCGGCAGCGCGGTTCCGGCGATCAGCCCGTCGTGCAGCGAAGTTTCCCAGAATGTTTCGAATACCTTGTCCGGCTTCTGTGATTCTTTGCCCGGCTTTTTTGCGTCCTTGGCGGATTGCGTTTTCCAGAAATCCTTCACCAGGTCGTAGTTGCTCTGGTCGCTGTGGCCACCCAGCGCCGCGATAAGTTCGTGCGCGGATTTTCCGTCATAAAGGGGAGCGATGAGCGGCTGGATGAGGCTCACCGTTCCATCGTAGGCGCGCGCATCGCCCCAAGATTCGAGGTAATGCGCCTCGGGGACGTGCCAGTGGCAAAGCTCCGAGGTCTCGTCGTCATACTCTCCCAGGCGAATTCGCAGCTTGGCGCCCAGACAGTTTTTTGCGAAATCCAAATCGGCAGGCGCATCGTAGACAGGGTTGCCGGCAAGAATGACCAGCGTATCCACTTTGCCGGACTTCATCTCCTCGACTAGCTCTCGAAGCGAGGCCAACTGGTCGATTGGTTCAGCTTCCAGCGCGTCGGTGTAAAACACGGTCTTGCCGGCGTTGCCGAGCGCGTGGTTCATGGCATGCGCCAGCGCATGGATGGCGGCCGGCTGATGCTCGCCGGGGATAACCAGGCTGGCGCCCCGATGATTCTCTAGATCCTTCGAAAGCGCCTCAAACCACGCGCTGCCCGCGAACTGCCCGATGGAGCGGCTCTCCGGCAGTCCGGCGAGTCCGACCGACCCGGCGATTCCGATGGCGAAGCGTTCCACGTCGCCAGGTTTCAAAGGCATGCGGTGATCGGCCATTGCTCCGGTGTTCGAGGGAGTGCTCTCGACAACATAAAGCCGGTTCATCCGGTTAGGCGAGGCATGGGGCGATGCGTTAGGGGACGCATCCGGATCGCGGCGCGCTGAAAAATCACGCGCATAGCGCACGCTGCCGGGGCCGGAGCAGAGAAAATCAGAATCCAGCGAGAGAATTACGTCCGCACGATCGATGCGATAGACGGTATTAACCGGTTGACCGAAGGCCAGCCGCGCTCCTTCGCGGGCGGAGTCGCGCGCGCAGGGTTCATACTGGTGCCACTTCGCCGCCGGAAATTCAGCGAGAAGCGCGCGAAGCTGCGCGGCCAGCGATGGGGAGGTGACCGTGCCGGTGAGAATGCGCAGGCCGGCGCCGCCCGTAGCTTTTTGCTCATCGCGCAGGCGATTGATCGCTTCGACAAACGCCGCCCAGTTGCTGATGCGGCCTTCATAGTTGACCACCTGCGAACGGTCAGGATCGTAAAGCGCGAGCACGGAAGCCTGCGCAAAGATATCCGTGGCCCCGAGGCTTCCGGGATGCAGAGGATTTCCCTCCACTTTGGTAGGCCGGCCCATGTTGCTTTCCACCAGCAGGCCCGTGGCTACACCGCCCTGGGTCATAGCCGTTGCGTAGAACAGCGGCTTGCCGGGAATAATCTCTTCGGGAGCGCGCACGTAAGGGACAATTTTTTGAGTCGGCAGCTTGGTGCAGGAGGAAAGTCCGGCGAGCGCGGCGGAGGCAGCCATGAGTTTCAAAACGTCGCGGCGATTTACGCCGGAATTTTCTTTTTCGGGATCGTTGGGAAATTCGTGATGCAGGGATTCCGTAAAGGCCGGAGTTTCGGCAAGTTCTCCCAGACCGCGCCAGAATCGCCGGCCCGCGCTACCATCCTGGCGCGCCCCGGCTGCGACGATATCGTGCAAACCGTTTTTGTTGTCGTGCCCGGGCAATTTTGTGTCCTTCGCTGCCGTATTCCTTCCTCTTAATTTTCTTTCGCGCTGGTAGTTACGCGATAACTACGAACCGCGATAACAATCAGCCACGATAACCCCTAACGATGACACGTCGAACAGTTCGTAAGCTTCTGAATTTTGTATTCCTTCACAAGGCGGCGGCCAAGAGCGAGCTGGTCGGCCGGCGGGTGATAGTCGCTGCGAAACACCTGGTCGCGCGGGCGCACGTAACGCTCCGGCTCGCGGTGGCAGTCGATGCACCACTGCATCTGCATGGTGTTGGCGCGCCAGGTCAACGGCATCTCGGCAACGGGTCCGTGGCAGGTGGGGCATCCAACTCCCTTCTTCAGATGAATGCTGTGATTGAAGTACACAAAATCGGGCACAGCATTCACGCGCGTCCACTCGATCGATTTTCCCGAGCGGTAGCTGGCGCGCACCGGCTCGAGCATCTGCGCATTGGTCCAGATACGCGAATGGCACGTCATGCAAGTGGCCGTGGGCGGCAGGCCGGCAAACGACGACTCCTCCACCGAGGTGTGGCAGTAGCGGCAATCGATGCCCAGCTCGCCGGCGTGATGTTTGTGGCTGAAGGGCACGGGCTGGTCGCGGATCACGTTGACATCTGTGAGGTACGGCGACTTGTTGACCGCATAGATCACCGCCCCCATGGCGATAACAAAGAACGCGAATCCGTAGATGCTGAACCGCGAGAGCGTATTCGCGCTGCGTTTAAAGACCTGAGTCATGCTGGTGTATCAAACCTGTGCAGCGGCCTTATGTAACCAAGGCTGTCTGAGCGTCTCGTGTGCTGAGTGTGTCCTTTGTCCCCGCGTAGCGGCAAAGTACATTTTCAACTGATAGGTGCCTTCGTGTCAAAGAGGCGATCCCGGTCACCGGAAAGTTACCGAGGAACCCTTGGGCTATTCTGAATCTTTTGATTGCTTCTTCGCAGCGGGAGCCTTGGCCACCATGGCCATGACGGCACGAGCCGACTCGATGACCGGCGCATCCACCATGCGGCCGTCGACGGTAAACGCGCCGAGAGAGCGCGCTTGCGCGTGCGCTGCCGCTTCCAGCACTTTGACGGCAAAAGCAATCTCTTCAGCGCGTGGTGAGAAGATCTCGTTGAGCACTGAAATTTGCGCGGGATGGATGCAGCTCTTACCGGAATATCCGATGCGCCGCGCCCGCTCCGCCTCGGCCCTGAGGACAGGCTCGTCTTTTACGTTAAGAAAAGCTCCGTCGAATGCGGCAATCCCTGCCTCTGCTGCCGCCATGCGGACCGCAAATCGAACGCTCTGCGACGCGACAACGTCTTCGTGATCGATCTTGTAGGGCAGGAATAAATCTACAAATCCAATCTGCAGGCCCACGACCCGAGGATCCGCACAGGCAATTTCCGAAGCGAGACGCAGACCCTTTGGCGTTTCGATGGTGGCTAAGATTTCTATTCTGCGGCCCACACCGGCAACTTTTTCGGCGGACTGAATTGCCGCCACGGCGTTCTTAATGTCTTCCCGCGATTCCACTTTGGGAAGAGCAATCACATCCAGTCCGGCGCCCATTACAGCGGCTACATCGGCGGCAAAGAGCGCGGAGGTAACAGGATTGACGCGGACGATAACGATCTTTTCGGAACCGCCCCGATGTTCGCGAAGGAAAGCGCCGACGGCCTGCCTGGCCTCACTCTTGCGATCCAACGAGACTGCATCCTCAAGGTCGAACGACACGGCATCCGCCGCCGATAACATAGCTTTGCTGAAAAGTTCAGGCCGCGATCCCGGAACAAATAGCTTGGTGCGCATCCTCAGCATCTGCAGTACCTCACCTGAACGTAACCGCGCGCCATCAGCCGGGTGGATTCGATCCTTACTTCATGCGCCGTGTTTCGATCGTTCCACTATGGATAATCCTCGCTCGAGAGCTGCAAACGACAGTTGTGGAGCCGGCAACAATAGACGATAACCCTTCTCGATGATTTCATCGACGTTCTGCAGCGTAACGTGCGGATGCCCGCAGGCCACTTTGTGCTCCTTGCAGATCGCCAGAATGTCATTCTTGCGCGCGATTACCTCCGGATGATCGTACTGGCGCGGAAATCCCATGTCCTGGGAGAGGTCGCCCTCACCGATCAGCACGGCGGCGATCCCCGAGACCTCTTGCAGCATGCGCGGAAGATTTTTGATAGCGCGCAACTCTTCGCACATGATAATCACGCTCAATTCTCCCTCTGGATTCAACGGCCAGACATCCGCTTTCGCGTAGTATTCCAGCTCCGTGATTCCCCAGTACGCGGCAGCCCACCTGGGGCCATCGCCGCGGACGCCGGCCGGGTAATGGTGGGGCGCGGATTCCGGCCGGGGATAACGGCAACTGGCTACCGCGTTTGCGGCTTCGCTGACCGTAGTGATGTGAGGGAAGATAACGCCATAGACGCCGCTATCGAGCGCTTGCTTTGCTATCCACTGATTCATTTCACTTCCGTTCGGAGGAACGCGCACAAGAGGAGTGACGCCCGGAGAGAGATTGCCGCGCGCAAGAATCTGTTTGCGGTCAAGCATGTACTGCAGGCAGTCCCGCAGCACGCCCGCATCGTATCCGTAATGTTCCATGTCAAAGACCACGCCGTCATACCGCGAGGCGCCGAGCGCCCGGGCGACGCCAAGCTCCGGCTCCGCAAAGCTCAAAAAAGCGGGGCGCCCATTCTCGAGCGCCCCAATAACACTATTTAAACGGGTTTTTGCCGGCACCGTCGCCCCCTCTCTCTTTTGGTCGCTGCATTCTTTTACTCGCTCACGCTGACCGCTGCAATCTTCCAAGCGAAGCCGCGATAACGGAACTCAAAAGCAATCCGCCGGCG
>JAAFGT010000065.1 GCA_010365215.1 Acidipila sp.
GGTCGAGTTCGCTCCGGACGCGCCCGCCGAAGAGTCTCCCGAAACTATCGAGGAGCAAGTCCGCCGCCGCGCAGCCTTGCGCGTGGCAGCGCGTCCACGTCGCGCCGACCGCTTCGACATCACCGTGGTGCAGCCCAGGTTCGACTTCTCGGTTAACGAGGCGCCTGTTCTCCATCCGCAGGATGACGAACGTCCGGTGGCCGACCTGCGCGAGCGCCGCTTGGCGGGAATGATCGACGCCACGATTCTGGGCGCCACTTGCGTCGGGTTTTTTCTGGCGTTTCGGGCGCTGGGAGGGGAATTTTCCGCCAACCGGTTCGGATTGGCCGCCGTTCTGGCTTCCATCTACCTGGTTTATGCCCAGTATTTCGTGCTTTTCACCATCTTCACGGGGGTCACTCCCGGCATGATGTTGCGGCGCATCGAGGTGCTTACCCTCGATGGCGGCGCTCCCTCTACCAATCACCTGATCTGGCGGAGCTTTGGGTACTTGCTCTCGGCAGCAGCCGTGGGCCTGGGCTTCCTATGGGCGTGGTGGGACGATGACCACCTGACCTGGCAGGATCGCATCTCGCAGACCTACGTCACCGCAGCGGCGGAAGAGGCGCACGAACAGCGCATTGCCAATCCGCAGCAGTCCTGACCGCTGGTTGGCAATTCGCGAAACCAGCAGTAATGCACGCGCGAAAAGCGTGATTGACGCCACCAGGGGAATGGTGCACGATACCCGCATCATGGCGGCACCCGAGCCCGAAAATAAACGCCGCAGTTCACGAGTATTTGCGCGGATGTCCGTCCGCGCCAATGGCAAGAATCTGCGCGGCAGGAAATTTCACGAGGTTGCGGAAACCATCGTGGTCAACGCTCATGGCGGCTTGATGTACCTGAACGAGTCGCTGGAAATGGGATCGCTGGTAAACCTGCGCAGCCCGGCCACGGAAGAAGAGCAGGAAAGCCGCGTGGTTTACATTGGCGGCGCGACAGAGCGGGGCCAGCGCGTGGGCCTTGAGTTCGTCTCGCCTGCTCCACACTTCTGGGGAATTGACTTCCCGCCACCGGATTGGCAGTCGGAGTCGCGAAGTTCCGCGCCCAACTAACGGCTTCTCGCGCCGCGCTCGAACCACTCAAGTGGGAGTTATCTTTCCCGTGGCCGATTGCCTTGAAAGTCTTTTTCCGTGCGAGCACCGCCCCCAGGCTGAAGGCCTGCCGAGTTTCTTGCCGTATTACTTGAAGAGTTCCTTGCCGAATACTCTCCCTGAAATCTTCGACGGTCCGTTCGCGCGCCGCGTTGCGATGGGTCGCCCATGAGTACTCACTTCGAGCAGATGACTTCCGCGGGTATCGTGCTGCTGCTGGCCATGGCGGCCTTCCTCGTGGTCATCATTCTGTCGTATCTCTTTATCCGCCGCGATTTCCGGCAGCGCGAACGGACGGAAGCGGACCTGGCGGAAAAGACGGCTTACCTCAACGCGCTGATTGAAAATGCGCCAATGGCGTTTGTAGTTCTGGATTCAGAACGCCGCGTCAGGCTTTGCAATCCAGCGTTTGTGAACCTGTTTCAGTTTCACGCCGCGGAGGTCACCGGGGCGCCTATCGATGCGCTGATAAAATCATCGGAAATTGCCGGCGAGACGGACGACATCAGCGAGCGCATCACCTCCGGCGAAACGCTGCAGCTTATACGGCGGCTGCGGCGCAAAGACGGAACAGAGATTGACGTGGAGATTCATGCCGTCTCCCTGCGCATTGCCGGCAAGGTGGTGGGGACGCTGGGCATTTGCCAGGACATCACCGAGCGCAAGAGAAATCAGGTCGAACTTCTGGATACCAACGAGCGCCTCGCTCTGCTGCTCAGTGAAACGGAACGCCGCGCCCACGAGGCCGCGCAGCTCAGCGAGCTCGGCGAGCTGTTGCTCTCCTGCCAGACGGCGGAAGAGGCTTATGACATCGTGGCCAAAGTGATGATGCGGCTGTTTCCCGGACAGTCGGGCGCGCTGTGCGTGATCAACTCCTCGCGCAACCTGGTGGAAGCGGTGGCCGTGTGGGGCTCCACGCTTACCACGGACCGCGCATTTACACCGGAAGATTGCTGGGCGCTGCGCCGCGGCCGCGTACACGTCATGGGCGACAACTCGACGTCTCCGCGCTGCGCGCATATGCAGTCCGCCGTATCCAGTTTCACCGTGTGCATACCCATGGTGGCTCAGGGGGAAACCGTGGGCGTGCTGCACCTGGAGGATGAATCGGTGCTGCCGGGACAGGAGCGGTCGGCAAAAGGGCCGCCGCTGGCGGATCATGTCCGCCTGGCTACTACGATTGCCGAGCAGGTTTCCCTCTCGCTTGCCAACCTGCGATTGCGCGAGGCGCTGCGCAATCAATCCATCCGCGACCCGCTCACCGGTCTGTTTAATCGCCGCTTTCTCGACGATTCGCTGCAGCGCGAGCTGCGCCGCGCCTCGCGTAAGAATCGACCGCTCTCCATCCTGATGCTCGATATCGACCACTTCAAGCGCTTCAACGACACGTTTGGCCATGAGGCCGGCGATATTCTGCTGCGTCACCTGGGCAGTTTCCTGCAGTCTTATATCCGCGCCGACGACCTCGCGTTCCGCTACGGCGGCGAGGAGTTTGTGATTATTCTTCCGGAAGCCAGTCTCGATTCCGCGCGGCAGCGCGCCGAACAGCTGGTGAAAGATTTTAAACGGCTGGACGTGCAGTATCGCGGCACGACGCTGGGACCGCTCACCGTCTCGGTCGGGTTGGCGGCTTTCCCCGATCATGGCACCACCGGCGAGAACATCCTGCGCGCTGCGGACCAGGCACTTTACCGCGCGAAAGAGGCTGGCCGCGACCGGGTAGTCATTTAGTTCAGGCCCAAAGCCATCCCGGGTCACGCAATTATTGCAGGTGCCGCCAGGCTGAAGGCTCTGATGAGTCAGGCGCGGCGCGATGTGCGGGAGCCGCAAACCTGTCGCTTTGGTAGGATGCGCAGGTTTCACGGCGGGCGTGCCGCGTGTCTGCTGGTTCGGTAAAAGTCAGAGGCCCATGATATCGCGCGCAATCGGCCGGATGGCCGGATATCGCTTTCCCTCGAATAATTCGTTCGCTAGTGACGCCTGCTCGAGACTTGGGGGTCAATTGGGGAGCGATAATCACGGGCGTTACCCGGGTCTGACTCGCCATGTTTTTCGTTGCGACCGCACTTTGCTGGGAAAAACTGGGAATACCCGTCGATGCTGCGCTCGAGTGCTGCAGTTTGATCGAGGGTACATCGGCATCGAAGGACCCTACGGAGTTTTTTACCCGGGGCATAAAATGCGCAGTCAATAAAAGACCGGTAAGTTCAAGCGTGGCGATTGCCATAGGCAACGCTCTAAATTTGATTGCTATTGCTGCCACCGGTCCCCCGAAAATTCTAACAAATAACACTACTGTTAAATTTTAAGAGGCGGAAACTCGGGTGTCTGTCCGTTTCCGGACAGAGAAGTGCTCCTAAAGACTCCGATGCGAAAAAGTGTTTGAGACAGCGCGCGGGCTATTGCCCGAGCTTTGGGTCTGTTATCGAGAGCTGATTTCTTGACGATCTCGGTGATCTAACACTTTGCATTTAAAGGAGATCAGGTATTGAGGCCAATGAATTCGAGATTACTGGAATAAGTTCGATACAGCGAACGATTGGGGAGCAGAAAGCCGCGAGACGTTTTCGCGCGGTTGACCGGGTCCGAACTACAAATTTACGGGAACAGGCCGCGAACCATGGTGGCGTCGGCGACGCGGCCGACGGCGAGAATGTAGGCGGCGGTGCGCATGTGCACATGGTATTTGCGCGAGGTCTCGTAGACATCGGCGAAGGCGCGCTTCATGGTAGCTTCCAGTTTCTGGTTCACTTCTTCCTCGCTCCACTTGTAGCCGTACATATTCTGCACCCACTCGAAGTAGCTGACGGTTACGCCGCCGGCATTGGCGAGGATGTCGGGCAATAGAAAAATATTTTTACGCGCCAAGACTTCATCCGCGCGCGGCGTGGTGGGGCCGTTGGCGGCTTCGGCGACGATCTTGGCCTGGATCTGCTCGGCGTTTTCGAGCGTGACGGCATTTTCGAGCGCCGCGGGAATCAGGATGTCGCATTTCAACGTGAGCAGGTCTTCGTTTGAGATGCGCGCGCCGCCGGGCATGCCCACCACCGAGCCGGTGCGCTCCTTGAAGCGTTGCGCCTTGAGCGGATCGAGGCCGCGCGGATTGTGGACGCCGCCGCGAGAATCGCTGAGCGCGATGATTTTTGCTTTCTTCTCGAGAAAGAGCCGCGCGGCGATGGAACCGGCGTTGCCGAAACCTTGCACCACCACGGTGGCGCCGCGAAGATTGATGCGCTTGATCTTGCACGCTTCTTCGACGACGTTGAGGCAGCCCCGCGCCGTGGCTTCATTGCGGCCGAGCGAGCCACCGAGAGAAATGGGCTTGCCGGTGACCACGCCGAGCGCGGTGTGGCCCACGGTCATGGAGTAGGTGTCCATAATCCAAGCCATGGTCTGCGAATCCGTGTAGACGTCCGGGGCGGGGATGTCGCGGTCAGGGCCGATAATAGGAAGAATTTCGCTGGTGAAGCGCCGCGTCATGCGCTCGAGCTCGCCCTTGCTCATGCGTTTGGGATCGCAGATGACCCCGCCTTTGCCGCCGCCGAAGGGAATGTTGACAGTCGCCGTCTTCCAGGCCATCCACGCCGCGAGAGCTTTGACCTCATCGAGCGTGACGCTGGGATGGTAGCGCATGCCACCCTTGGCAGGACCGCGCGCGACATTATGCTGCACACGAAAGCCAGTGAAGACTTTCACCTGTCCGTTGTCGAGCTTGATAGGAATGGCAACTTCCATGATGCGCTTTGGCGTGCGCAACACTTGGCGCAGCCCGGCATCCAGCTTCAGATACTCCGCCGCGATGTCGAACTGCATCTGGGAGATGCGATATGGATTTAGATCCTCGCGTGGGGCGAGGGAAGGCATGGACCGGGTGAGCGTCTTTGAAACCGTGGCCATGGTATGTGCTGCCTCCGTTCAGGCGGGGAAAAACCGGGAGCGCGGCATCGAGATTCGCGTTCGGCGACCAGGATGAAAGTCGCGTCGCATGCCTGCTGTGCTCCCAAGTGAGCGCCTGCAAGTTCTACTGGACGCGGAGTTTAGCTGCGTGTGGAAATCCAAGTCAAACGAATCCCGCAAATAAGGCGAAGATGATGTTCCATGACGACACGCGAGGTGAGAGGAGCAGAGCACGGCTGGGACTGCAAGCATATGAAAATACAGTAGTTATTTGATACGTGGTGTAGTGCGTTAGCCTGCCGACTGCTTTAACGGCTCGATGCGGTCTGTGCCCATAAATGAGCGCAAGACCTCAGGAATCAGGATGGAGCCATCCGCTTGCTGGTAGTTTTCAACCAGAGCTAGCCAAGTGCGGCCCACAGCGAGCCCGGAACCATTCAGTGTGTGCACGAACGCGCTCTTGCCTGCTTTCGGCTTGGCGCGGATGCCGGCGCGGCGCGCCTGGAACGCCTCGCAATTCGAGCAGGAAGAGATCTCGCGGAAAGTTGCGGCAGAAGGCAGCCACACTTCCAGGTCGTAGGTCTTGGCGGCAGCGAAACCCATGTCGCCGGTGGCAAGAAGCATGACGCGGTAGTGCAAGCCGAGACGCTGAAGAATGGTCTCGGCGTTGGCAACAAGAGTTTCCAGTTCCTCGTAGCTGTCTTCGGCGCGGGTGAACTTGAACATTTCCACTTTCTGGAACTGGTGCTGGCGCAAAATGCCCCGGGTATCTTTGCCTGCGGCGCCGGCTTCTGAGCGGAAGCAGGCCGTCCATGCGCAGACTTTGATGGGCAGAGTTTCGGCATCGATGGTTTCGTCGCGATAAAGGCCGGTGAGCTCAACCTCCGCGGTGGGAGTGAGCCATAGATCGGTGCCTTCCAGGTGAAACATGTCGCTGGCGAATTTGGGAAGCTGCCCGACGCCCAGCAGCGAAGCGGTATTGACCAGGAAGGGCGGCAGAATTTCCGTGTAGCCATGTTCGCGGGTGTGAACGTCGAGCATGAAGTTGGCCAGAGCTCGTTCCAAGCGGGCGCCCGGGCCTTTGTAAACGGCGAAACGCGCACCGGCGATCTTCGCGGCGCGCGGCAGGTCGAGGATGCCCGTGCGCTCGCCGATTTCCCAATGCGGACGAGGCGCGAAGTCGAAGTTGGGCGGCTGGCCCCAGCGGCGAACTTCGCGGTTCTGGTCCGGGCCGCCTGGCGGCACTGAAACGTGCGGGAGATTGGGAATGACCAGCAGAAAATCGTTGAGGCGCAAGTCGAACTCGGCGATGCGCTGGTCGTCTTCACGGATGCCGTCGGAGACAGCTTTCATTTCCGTGATGACGGCGGCGGCATCCTGTCCGGATTTTTTCAGCCGGGCAATCTCCTCGCTGGCTTTGTTGCGCTGAGCTTTGCGGGACTCAACGTTGGTGATGAGCTGGCGGCGCTGGCGGTCGAGCTCGATGAATTCGGCGAAATTTAATGTGAGGTTGCGGAGACGCGCCATCTCTTCGAAGCGGGGCAGATTCTGCCGGAAGTAATCGAGGTCATGCATCGGGCCAGAAGAATAACCCATTTGAGGCGTGGAACAAACGGCGACACTTGGAACTACGCAGAGGTAGTGGTGGACAGAGCTGGGAATTTTGAAGATTGGCCGGAACGCCAGGAAGCGGGAGTGCAACTTTGTAGGACGAGGCTTGCCTCGCCCTACTCAGCAGCGCTCCCACTTCCCGGAGGCTCCGTAATTTCAGCGATATGCGGCCGGCTACTGCACGACCACGTCATCGTACAGGGTGTAGGTGGGATTCGCCGCCACGTTGTCGTCGTGACTAAACAGCTTCAAGGTGACGTTCTTGCCTGCGAACCCGGTCAGGCTAAACGAATTGTTCACCCAAGTGTTGGTGTTCGTGCAGGTCTTCGCAAGCACGGTGGTGGTGACGCCGGAAGTGTTGTTTGTAAGCGTCGCCGTGGCCCAATCGTGGGTGACCGTATCCGGGCAATGTACGTTATAAAAGAACGACAGCGTGCCGCCGCTTGCCGGTACGGTGAACGTCTGCCCAATCACGCTGCCGCCCTGGGTAGCCGTTGTGCCGCCGAGCCTTAAGGCAAATGACCCGGTGTGGCCTCCCGCGACAACCGCGCCAGTTCCGTCATGAACCCAACCCGTCATATTGCCGGTTTCAAAGGTTCCGTTGACAATGACGGAAGCAGTCACCTTTAGCGCCACCGTTGTGGAATGCGACCCTGAGGGGGCGGTGCCCTTAATCGTAAGAGTGTAGTTACCAGGCGCCGCTGTCCCTGCGTTGACAGTGAGCGTGGAAACGCCACCCGTGGTGATAGAAGCCGGTGCGAGCGCGGCCGTCGAACCAGAAGGCGCGCCGGATACCGACAGAGTAATCGTTTGCGAAATTCCCGATACTAAAGCGGTGGAGATCGCCGCCGTGCCGGACTTGGCCGGCGCAAGACTTAAGCTGGTTGGATTGGCCGAGATCGAGAAGTCGTTGCTGACCGTCGAGGAGCAACCAGGAAACTTGAACGACCCGATGCGTGTGTGCCAGTTGAACGAGCCGCTGGCGGTCAAATATTCATTCGTGTACCAGAACGTGCAATCATCGGCAGGGTCAACGCTCATACTACTGTAGTCTCCCCAGCGATCGAGTCCACCGGTTTGCGAACCGCTTCCGTCGATGAAAATGCCTTCTCCCTGCCCCATTATGCCGAGCGGGTCAGCGGCCAGGCGGCCGGTGTAATGGATCTGCGGGTGGATGGTTTTGCTGGAGACGCTGAAGCCCAACGCTATGTTGCCATTCTTGTCCATGGCGCCGCTGCTCAGCCAGCGGTAATTCGAATCGGGTGCGTAAGTGCCCTGCTGGAAAACGGTGAGGTTGCCAGCGCTGGGGCGCAATTCGTACCAGCGCACACCGCCACTCTGCGAGGCGCCGGAGCCGAGAACCACGGAGTGGGTAACTACCAACGCTTCGTGAGTGCCGAAGTTCCGGTAGGCGACGCGATGCATGAGCCGGTCAGCCAGAGTTTCCAGTAGGGACGACCCGGATCCGCTTTGGGGTATGCATGCGGCGCGCGATTGCGAGCAGTAGGAGTTGGAGTACAGCGCGACGTTAATATTCGTGGGACCGGTAAACGTGCTCGACGCCGGTGTGATCCAGTCCACGTGGAACTTCCAGGCTGAAAGCGTTGTATTAGAGCCACCGAGCCCCAGTACGAAATTAGGTGAGCCGGCGGGAGGAGGAGTATGGCCATCGAGATCGGAGGCCAACAGCCCTCCGCTGGAGGCGGTGAAGCATTGTTGCGTAGTGGCCGCGCCGATCAGCATCTTGGCGCGGTCAAAGGCGCATATCTTGGCCCCAGCGAAGGTTAAGCCGTTGTTGAAGATGTTGTAGGTCTCGTAGTAGCCATCGGGCCAAACCGCCATCTTTGGATAATCGGGGAATCCCACATTGCCGTAGTTGAAGGAGTAGCGAAAATACGCACCGGTCGGATCAGAGGTCTGCGAAACGGCGACACACTGCAGGTAGGGCAAAGTGGAAACCGAAAACTGAGAGATAACCCAGCGGTTGGCGATGGAGTCGTAGAGGACTATCGGATCGCCGTCATTATTGCTCTGGCAGCCGCCGCCAAAGCCACTCCATAGAGTGTTGATAGGGACAGGACCGTAGATCGGAGTACCGGTTTTGTTGAAAATGGCCAGGTCGATGTTCACAATTTGAAGGTAATGGTTGGGGCCCACTGCGCCGTCGGTGTCAGGGGGGGCAGCATTCACATTGTATGTACCGGCCGGCCCGACAAACCCTTCTCCCACACCGCTGAAGCTCATGTTGGGGACCGGTGCCAGGACTCTCAGGTCGGTACTCTGTACCACCGGATCCGGTGCCACAACGGTCGAGGTTAGCGGCAACGGCATGACCGAGTGTACTTCTCGAGTCAGTTTGGGTGGGGCAGGCTGCAGAAGTAGGAGTGGCAGGGACAGATCGTGGTGCACAGATGTGGTGATTGAAGGCGAAGTTTGCACGACGGCTGGTGACTGCCCGGTAACACCGGAGCCGCCGGCTGGCGGCACATCCTGCGCAGCGGCAGCAGTGGTCAGGCAACCCAGAAGATTGAGTGTGATTGCAGAACAGACGAGTAAAGTAAGACCCATGGCGGTAAAATGTAAGATTCGATTACAGACTTTCACACAAGATTGCATTCAGACGCCCTTTTTGGCCGTTCGATTCAGGCCTATTTTAGATTAGAAGGTAACTGCTGGGCAGGCTAGGGTATAGGATGATGGACCGCGCACCCGGCGAGAGTCAAGAAATTTCAACTCCGAAATGAAAATTTATTCGCAGCATGACTCTGCAGATGAGCGGCTGGCCAAGCTTCAAGGGTTGTCGTGCGGTGTTATTGACTGGTACCAACGCGATGCTATTGGGCCGGCGTCAGCCGCACGAGGCGGGCTTGCGTGACTGCGGGAATGGCGCGAATCGACTCCACGATGGAGTTGGGGACGTTGCCGTCGAGGCGCACGAGGGCGAGCGCTTCAGAGCCGGGGTCGGAGGAGCGGCGGCCAAGCGCGAAGGTGGCGATGTTGATGCTTTGCGCACCGAGGACCCGGCCCATTTCGCCAATGACGCCGGGAACGTCGCGATTGCGCGTAAATAAAATGGTGCCTTCGAGAGCGCATTCCACTTTTATGCCGTCGATGTTGAGGATGCGCGGCGAAGTATCGTAGAGAACGGTGCCTTCGGCGCAGAGCACGGGGCCCTCTTCGCCGGCGCGGGGCGACACTTGAACTTCGAGCGTGTCGGGGAAGCCGTGTTCGCGGCGGCGGATTTCTTCTTCCACCACCAAGCCGCGAGCGGCAGCGGCGGGGGCGGCGTTGACCAGATTCACTTTTTCGGCGAGCACGCCATTGAGCAGGCCAGCCAGGACGGCATTGCGCAAAACGCTGGAGCCCAGCTCGGCGGGTTCGCCAGCGTAACGAATGCGCACGCGCCCGATGCGGCAGGCCGCGGCTTGTCCGGCGAGCGAGCCGAGTCGCTCGGCAAGCTCGAGGTACGGACGCAGGCGGCGGTACTGCTCGGCGGAAAGATTGGGAAGATTTACTGCGTTGCGCATGACGCCGCTGGAAAGATAGTCGCGAACCTGCTGCGCGATTAGGAAGCCGACCTCCTCCTGGGCCTCCGCAGTGGAGCCGGCAATGTGCGGAGTGGCGATTAGGTTAGGCAGGCCCAGCAGCGGCGAATTGCGTGGCGGCTCCTCGGTAAACACGTCGATGGCGGCACCAGCGAGCCGGCCGGAGCGCAGCGCGTCGGCGAGAGCCTGTTCGTCCACCAGCTCTCCGCGAGCGGTGTTGATGAGACGCGCGCCCGGCTTCATTTTGCCGAGAGCAGCGGCATTGATCATTTTTTCGGTGGCGGGACCTAGCGAGGCGTGTAACGAGAGGAAATCGGCGCGCGCGAGAAGATCATCGAGCGGTAGAAGCTCCACGCCACTTTCCAGGGCTACATCGGGACTGATGAAGGGATCGCAAGCGGCCACGCGCATTTCGAAAGCGCGGGCGCGGCGCGCAACTTCGAAGCCCACTCGTCCGAGGCCGATGAGTCCCAGAAGCTTGCCGCGGACTTCGCTTCCGGCGGCGCCGCCCTTTTCCCATTTTCCGGCATGGATGCCGTTGCTGAGCTGCGGGATGGAACGCGCCAGCGAGAGCAGCAGCGCGAAGGCGTGCTCCGCGACGCTGACCGAGTTGCTACCGGGAGTATTCATCACCAGGATGCCGCGGCGAGTGGCGGCGTCAAGCTCGATGTTGTCGACGCCGACGCCCGCGCGGCCGATGACTTGCAGGCGCGGAGCGGCAGCGAGAACAGCAGCATCGACGCGCGTGGCGCTGCGCACGATGAGCGCGTCAGCATCGGCTAGCTCGGCAGCGAGGGCCGGGCCGGGCTGGGAAATTACGGTCCAATTCGATTCGCGCAGGAGCTCAAGACCACGCGGAGTGATTTTATCTGCGACAACGATTTTCATGGGTAAAACAGACTAGCCGCGTGGAGTGATGCTGTCAATTGCGGTGCTTGTAGGCATACGCTGATGTGGTAGAGTCCCATTCCAGACCTATGACTTTTCTAGAACGTATCCAGAACGATCTGACCGAGGCGATGAAAGCGCGCGAAGAACTGCGCCTGAGCGTGCTGCGCATGGTGAAGTCGGCGCTCAAGAACAAAGAGATTGAGAAAATCCGCCCCCTGGATGACGCTGAGGCTTTGCAAATCGTGCAGACCCTGGTGAAGCAGCGGCGCGAGTCGATTGAACAATTTACCAAGGGCGGCCGCGTGGATCTGGCGGAGAAAGAAACGCGAGAGATCGCCATTCTCGAGACCTACTTGCCTTCCGCACCCGGCGAGGCGGAGATGGATTCGGCGATTGAAGCCGCCATCGCTGAGACCGGCGCAAATTCGCCGAAGCAGATGGGCGCGGTGGTGAAGGCCGCGCGGACGCATCTGCCGGGAAAGACCATTGACGGGAAAGCGCTGAGCGACCGCGTCCGCGAGCGGTTGTCACGAATGAGTTGAGAGTAGAGGGAGGTCATGCAGGCCCTACGCCGCCCGGTCGCCATTTTGAGGATGATGATCGGAATTCTGTTCGTCGCGAAGGGTGTGCTGAAGCTTATCGACGCCGATTATCTTTACGGCGGCCTGATGCACTCGATCGAAGCGGCCGGGCGCTCTTTTCCTTTCTACCAGGAATTTCTCACGCGTTACGTGGAAACCCATCAGACGATATTCACGTATGCGATACCGATATGCCAGTTGCTGGTGGGACTGAGTTTTCTCGGCGGCGCATTGGTGAGCCTGGCGGCGCTGCTGGGAGCAGTGATGCTGGTGAATGTTGCGTTTGCGACGGCGTATGGATCGCCGGCGCGGCTGACGATGTATCTGGGCGGAGCGGTTCTATTAATTGTGCTGGGACGAATGGGAGCGGGGCTCACCTGGGGACTGGATCGGTTGATCGTGCTGCGGTATCAATCCCCCGCCGTGCTGCTTCCGTTGCGCTATAGCGTGCCCGCCTACCAGAAATCCGCAACCGAGGAACCACCGGCTCGACGCACGACCCGAACTTCGTTATCCTCCGCGAGTGGCACTCCCGGAAACCGTCCCCGTTAAACGCACTGAAGAAGAGGCCGACTATGTGAGCGTGCGGCCTGTGGTGCGTCAATTATTTCGCATCGAGCAGTTGGTGGATATGCTGCTGGCCTTAACCGGCAAGGAAATTTCCCGGCTGCAGCAGATTCTCAGGTCGGGCACCGTCGTCTATCACTATTATCGTTACTGGTGGGAAGGGTTCGAGGCTGTCACAGAAGACCTGCAAGTCCTGCTGGCGAAATTTCCTGATGCGGACCCTTCTCAGGCATTCCGTGCGGAGCAGTGCACCGCGGCGGCAATCGAACAGGCCGAGACCCAAGCCCCGGCAAAAAAAATGGAGGTAGAAATTCCGCGAGAGGCCGCGTCGCGGAAGCGGCTGCTGCGTGCGCGCTCGTTGTGGGAGTGCCTGATGCAGCTGGCGCACGAAAATATCCCGGCCTACAAGACTTACTCGTACGGAAGGCACGCGGACATCTATGTCTGGGAGATTCTACCTGACGTACGCGGCCGGTTGGAGAAAGCCGTGGAGCGATTCGCGCCGCGCGAGCTGCGGGCGCCGCTACGCAGAATATTGCAGAGCTCCGGGGCACTCCGTCTTCGCTTTTTCGTGCCGCGTTAAGGTTGGTCCGATTGACGCAGGATGCAGCCAACTCAGTGTGAGGTGGGCTTCAAGACTGCGGTGTTACGTTCGTCACTGGCGATGATGCGGTAAAGCTTTTTTAGCTCCTCGACCTTGGCCAGCGGAATGCTAAGTTCCTTCACTTCGAAAGTACGCGTGTAGCGGAGCACGCGGCCGCCGGCCTCGGCCTCGGCCTTGCTATGGTAGCTGGCGAAGCTATAGTCCGCCGACACCGGGGGTGGAAGGTCGTCAATCTGGAACCCTGCCGGAAGTGCGATTTCGAAAATGTCGGTGTCACTGGAAGGCCCGTCAAACTCTACGGAATACCGGCGCGGCTCCTTGGTTTCCAGAAAATCGCTGGATTTGCTACCGACAACTCGCGGGCGAACGAGAAGAAGATCGCCGGCGCCTTTGGCGTAGTTTTGGGCAGTAAAAGAGTAATGGAACTGGAGGGGCAGGTCGGTCCGCTCGAAATTGCCGACACTCGCTTTCGTGATCTGGAAGGTGGTCAAGGAATGAGCCAGAAGAGTTTCGATGGGTTTAATCCTGTCGCTGTCCTTGGCGACGCTACGCAACGCAGAACGCAGCGATCTGGCGCGATCTCCGAGTCGCACTTCTTCGATTTCGCCGCTGAGAGTTCCATTGGTTTCCAGCTTCAGTTTTGCCGTCCGTTGAATGCCGTTAATTCCGGCAGGAAGCCGGGGCAATTCGAGAAGGTCTCCTCCGTCGGGCATCACCAGTAGCCCGTAGTTGGATTGGAGCTCACCACGAATATAGCCAAAGGGGGTCAACTCGTCGGTGGGATCAAAAAACAGGACACGCCCCGCGCCCGGTTGATTCAAGACGGCGACGAGCGAGGCATCCTGGACATTGTCGGGCAAGCGGATGCCCAGGATCATGTGATCAAATCTCCCCATGTGCGCGGGCATACGAGGAGTGACTAATCCGCGTTCGGTGTTGATGGCCACATAGTAGGATTCGACTCCAATCTCGTGAAGCATGGAGCTGAGCAAGGTGACCTTATCTTTGCAATCGCCGAAATGGTGCATGAAGATTTCCGTGGCGGTATGGGGTTGCCAACCGCCAATGCCCAGTTCAATCGCAACATAGCGGATGTCACGCTGGATAAACAGCGCGAGCGCGCGCATTTTATCGAGAGTGCTGGAAAGCGGAGAGGTGAGCATGGCTACTTTTTGCTTGATCTCCTGCGAAGCATCGCGGCGCCCGAGGGCGAGACCCATTTGCCATTTGCCCATCTCGCGCCAGTTTTCGAATCCTTTATTCCGCACGCCACCATCGGGGGGAAGAAGGGAGAGGAGCATCTGGCCGGCGATTCCCCGGAAAGGGGGCATGTCGTCTTCCGCTCGGATCGCCTTGATATCGCTGACCACCCATTGCCACTGATTGTTACCGGCGTCGGTGGGAGATACCTCGGGATGGTTGAGCCAGACCGCTTTGTAAGTCCAGTTCGCTGGTAGCTGAAGAATATACCGGGCTTCGCGAGTGGGCACGCTCCGCTGAACCATCCAATCGTCCTGAAGGACGTAGGGCCGGTCCTCATGCTCGGTCTGATAGCCTACGATGCTGCCGGGATCCGCAGCAGGAATAGTGAGCAGCTTGGTGCGCACGTCGCTGACCAACTCGCCGTTGGCGACGCCGAAGAGCGAAGTCTCGATGGCGTCCTTGTCCTTTACTTCGTAGTCTTTGCCGTGGGTGGGGATGCACCAGCCGTGGAAACTGATAATTTTTGTTTCCGAATCGAAGTTGGCGTGGACGATTCCGTAATCCCTGCCACCAGGGCGCAGAATTTTATAAGCCCGTCTCTCGGTACTCTTGATCTTACCGTCGGCCTGAACACTTAAAATATCTTCGGAATAGAGCAGGATAGCCTCGGTCTTTTCGTCGTGCTCGGGGAGGGAGGCGTTAACCAGCACGCGCATCCACGAAGGAGCGTCAGCTGCGGCCGGACGCGGCGCGGCGACACAGCACAATGCCGCAAGGAGAAATACGGTTCCGGCGCCACGCCAATCAGTTCTTCGATGCGGCTCCATCTGGCTGCAGGATAATTTGCTGATCATCGCCGGTTTTCACCCCCTGGAAGAAATCACGCAGCGCCGGGTAGGCCTTGACGTCAAGCTGAAGAAAATCGATAGACAGCGCGCGCTCCACGTGCAAATTGCCTTCTTTATTTTCAACCTTAAGCTTGTAGGTGACGACGCGAGCGTTCACATCCAGCACGGGGGGAAGGTTGGCCACGCGCCAGCCCAGGGGCGGCTGGATCGTGACCTCATCGAGCTTTTGAAAGGGGAATTCAAAATAGACGGGATAAACTCTGCTGGCGTGTTCGAAAAGATGCTTTTCCGTGCTGCTGAAGAATCCCACCGGGAGGAGAGCGCGGCGTCCGGCGCCGGACGCCCAACCGGGAATTTTCAAGTTGAACTCGGCAATTAGAGGGGCCGCGGAACTGCCCCAATCCGGCTTATTAATGAGCTCGACATTTATGCCAGCGGGAATGGATTCCTTAACGAGATCTTCAAGAAAGGTTTTCCGGGTGGTCTCGTCCTGGTTGCGCTCTTCGATGCGGCGTCCCAGGGCTTCCAGACCCGTGAAAGTAACGGTGAGCGCCCCTTCCAGATCGCCCACTTCGGTTAACTTGAAGTTCGCTTTACGCTCGATACGAGAGGCGGCGCTCGGTGGGAACGTGGTGGTGACCCAAGATCCCCCGTCCTTATCAAGCTGAAGCCCGGCGACTCCGGCTTCCGCCCAGGGGAGCAACCCATAGGGAACAAAGCTCGTCCCCGGATCGCAAAAAATGTCCTTACCGTTGAGCTTGATAACCATGACGTTGGAATTCAACTGCGAAGGATTTAAGAGATTGGGCTTGAAGAAATATTTGTTGCGCGAGGAAACCAGGACGGGATAAGCCTCAAATCCCGCGGCGCGCACCAGCGCCAGATAAAGCCAGGTGATTTGTCCACCGCTTCCCATACCGTGTTTCCACAGATCCTCCACATTATTGATTTCCTTCTCCTTGGCACGTTTTGCTTCCTGTTCAGTTTTCTGTACTTCGAAAGAAGTATTCCGTAACTGTTGGACACGCGCGTAGATCTTCTGGAGTTTAGTATCGGGTGCATCGCCCGGCGAGACAATTTGCGCCACTGCCTGTTCCATAGCTTTGCGTTTTCCGACGAAATTTTCGACCCGCTCGTAGAATTTCTTCCCTTCTCTTTTCCAAAATTTAACAGGGTCGAGCTCAGGGGTGTCTTCGCTATAAACAAAATCGACTCGAGCTTTAAGCTGATCGGCCGGGGGCATGAAGTCCTCGGCCAGGAAAGCGGGAATGTTACTGGCGTCCAAACGGATATGGTGATCCTGGGCTTCTTTCGGAATTTGGGCGCCGGAGGGTAACCCCTGCCACGACCACCGGACTGCGCGTTGGCTGTAGGGTTGGAGAGAAAACTTGGCCTGTTTGGTAAATAACTCATCGCTAAGGATCCATGCCGAGTCGTATAGCAAATAAGCATCCCACTGATCGGCGTAGTAATACTCAATGACGCTGCCTACCTGCACGTCCGGCAAGGTAAAAGTTTTCGCGAGATATTTCCAGCCGCGCGCCTTGACCACGGTCTTTTCGTAAATCTTGCCGTCGAAAAGGGAGATAGCGCCGTCCGGCCGGATGGTTCGTGCCTTGATGTTGTGAATGGAGTCGATTCCCTTAACGAATGGAATTTCGATGTCGGCATACTTGCGACCTTCTTCGGTGAGAATCTTTATACGCAAATACTTGTATTCGTTGTTGCCGTTATCGTCGCGATCCACTTGGTGCAAAAGGATGATGGCCGGCGCGCCGGGGGCCTGCGGCTCGCTGGTCATTTTCAGTTCTTCGGGGGAGATGGGCCGGAAGCCTTCGTCGGAGGCGCTCACCGGCCTTACGCGACTTGCTGCGGCGCAGAGCAGCAAGACGAGGGCGAGCGGAAATAGACGGCGCACAAACATAGGCAACCTCCGCAAAAGAAAGGAGCCGGTAGTCCAGAAACCAGGGTTTCCGGACTCGGCGGTAAGCCATTGTACATGAAGTTACTTTGTATCAATTAAGAATAATAGTTCTCGGGCTGGCTGCGCACCGCACTTGCCGCGCGGCGTGACCGGGGACCGCAGTTGAACTTGCGCGGGTGCGGCGGGAATGCTACTTTCAGCCGCGCTATCTTCAAACGCTCCGGGCAGCACCACGGTGGACCTTTGCGGAGGTGAGCGGTGAGCATAAAAGGATGGAGTTCGACGGCCGCGCCGGCTGATTTTCGGCCGTACGTGGCGCCGGAAGAATCGCTGCTGGAATTTACCGCGCGCGCAGTGATCTTCGGGGCGCTGTTTGGAGTGCTCTTCGGTGCGGTGACGGTGTATGTGGGGCTGCGCGCCGGGCTCACGGTTTCCGCGTCGATTCCCATCGCCGTGCTTTCCATCACCGTGTTGCGCGCCTTCGGCAAGGCCAGCATCCTGGAAAACAACATGGTGCAGACCATCGGCTCGGCCGGCGAGTCGGTAGCCTCGGGAGTGATCTTCACTTTGCCGGCGGTCATTTTTCTCGGTTTCCCGCTGGAGTATTCGCGCGTCTTCATGCTGGCGTTGCTGGGCGGCTGGCTGGGCGTGCTATTCATGATTCCGCTGCGGCGGCAATTGATCGTGAAGGAACACGGCAACCTGCTGTTTCCAGAAGGCACGGCGTGCGCCGATGTGCTGGTGGCGGGAGATCGCGGAGGATCGTTTGCCAGCCGCGTCTTCTGGGGCCTGGGGATTGGGGGCGTGTACACGTTTTTGATGAATTCGGTAGGGTTGTGGCGGGGCCGGCCTGAGTATCAACCGCGATGGCTGCCGGGCGCGTCGTTCCGCGCGGACATTACGTCGGAATATCTCGGCGTGGGCTACGTGATCGGGCCAAAAGTCGCTGGAGTGATTTTTGCCGGCGGCGTTTTTTCGTGGCTGGTGATGATGCCGGCCATCAAATTTTTCGGCTCGCTGGCGCCGGGCCTGGCGCTCTATCCCAGCACCGTGCC
>JAAFGT010000066.1 GCA_010365215.1 Acidipila sp.
TGGTTCTTGCTGACCGCCTCGGCGGAAAATTATGCGCAGGTGGCCATGCACGATCAACTGGCGGGGCTGCGCGCGTCAAACGTGATGAGCACGGACCTGCCGCTGATCTCGCGTTCGGATTCGCTGGAGGATTACCTGCGGGAACTGCTGCGCACCGGGCGGAGATGCCACCTGGTGACGGGCGACGGCCAACTGGTGGGAATGATTACGGTGCAATCGCTCAACGAATATCCGCGCGAAGAGTGGGCAAACACTTCGGTGCAGGCGGCCATGCTGCCGCGCAGCAAGATTTTGTGGACCACCCCGGAGGAGCCGGTGCTGGCGATCCTGGAGCACATGCAGAGCAAAGATATAAATCAGATGCCGGTGGTGGCCGGCGAAGCGGTGGTGGGCATGGTGGCGCGAGAGGATATTTTGCGGATTATTCAGACGCGAATGGAAGTGGGCGGGATGGTGGAGAAGCCGTCGTAGCGAGTGAGAGCTATTTTGGCTTGAGAGTAGAAGCAACCGATGAGCCGACAGTGGCGGGGGTAACGCGCGGCGGCTCGGCGTAGGCAGGGCGGCGCTGTTCGGCGGGCTTTTTTTCCTGTTCTTCTTCGTGGTAGTCCACGTCGGTATTTACGGCCCACAAATCGTGCTGCTCGCCGAGAATGTTTCGCGCGGCGTAGAGGGCGGTCATCATGGAGTGGTCCTGATTGTTGTACTTGTGCATGCCGTTGCGGCCGACGAGCTGAAGATTGGGGAGAGTGGACTCCAGCCAGCGGCGGATGATTTCCACCTGGTCGGTCCAGCCAGCGTCGTACATGGGATAAGCCTTGGGCATGCGGACCACGGTGCCGTCGATGATTTCCTCAAGGCGTGCCAGGCCTAGCTGCGCCAGCTCGCGCTTGGCCATTTCCACCAGCTTGTCGTCGGCGCTGGCCCACAGATCGTCGTTCTCGAACACGAAATATTCCATGCCCAAGCAGGTCTTGCTCTGGTCGGGCACCATGTGCGGCGACCAGTTCTTGAAATTCTGAATGCGCCCGACTTTTACGCTAGCCTCATGAACGTAGATCCAGTTGTCAGGGGCGACGTCTTTGCGGTCGACCACCAGGCTGACAATCAGGAAATCGCGATAGCGCAGGCGCTCGGCGGCGTCGCGCACGGACTGCGGCGCGGGCGGATCGAGCGTGCGGACCAGCTCGCGGATCGGCATGGAGCTGATGAAGTCGGTGCCGGAAAAAGTTTCGTCGCCCTGCGCGCCGCGCGTAACCACTTCAGTGACCTTGGCGCCGTTGTGGCGAATTTTCACTACCGGCCGCTCCATCTTTACCGGACAGCCGCCAGCCTCGAGCTGGTCGCTCAGCCGTTCCCACATCTGGCCCGGGCCACGCTCGGGATAATGGAACTTGTCGATAAGCGTTTTGACTTTAGGCTTGTTCTGCGGGAACAGCGCGTTGCGCACGGCAGTGGAGAGGGAGAGTCCCTTGATGCGCTGGGCCGCCCACTCGGCGCGAATCTCCGTGCAGGGAACGCCCCAGACTTTTTCGGTGTAGGTCTTGAAGAAAATCGTGTAGAGCCGCTTGCCGAAGCGGTTAGAAACCCACTGTTCGAGGTTTTCTTCTTCCTGGTACGGAAAAAACCGCGAGTACGCGTAACTGGAAACGATGCGCACGGCCTCGGCCAGGCCCAGACCGAACAGCGCGTTCACCGGGCGCAGCGGGTAATAGAAAAATTTATTGCGATAGAAAATGCGCGAGAGGCGCGGGCGTTCGAGGAACTGATCGCCCATGATCTTTTTCCAGAGCGCGTTGACTTCGGGCCACTTGGTGAAGAAGCGGTGGCCGCCGATATCGAACAGGTAGCCTTTGTAGTTTACGGTCCGGGCGATCCCGCCGACAATTTTATCGGCTTCGAGGACTACGCAAGGCACACCATGCTCATTGAGTTCGTAGGCGGCGGTAAGGCCGGCGGGTCCCGCGCCAATGATTACGGCTTTTTTTCCTTGCATAGAGTCCGAATCCATTTATTTGGTAGCGCTCAGTACAGTGCAACTAATTGCCCATTCTGGACCGTTAGCTAAATCAAGCTGTTTCTGGTACTTACAAATCTTACGTCGAATGCGTTGTCTCACCTGCGAGCAGTGAGTGTGCAATGTTTTGCTTCTATTTTCCGCGGGGCGCATAGCTATAGCCGTGCATAGTTGCCTTCGGGCTGGCCACGCACCCGGCGAATCCAACGTCGTCCAGTGATATACGCGGAAAACCGGCGGGTAAACATGCTTTGCAGCACCGATGGCCGGCGGAGGTAATGCGCATCCACACGCGGCAGCGCGTAAGGATCTGAATTGGGTTCGAGGACGCCGGCGGCGGTCGAACAAGCGCCCTGGTAGTGGCGTGCCACGCTCTCGCGGACGGCGGAGTTCCACAAACCGTAGGGATAGCAAAAATGCGTGACCGGGGAATTAGTCTGCTTCTCGATCTCGATGCGGCTGGAGCGGATCTCCTCATCGGCCTCCGCAGGGTCCAGGCCACTGAGCGCGCGATGAGTGCGAGAATGCGCTCCGAAGGAAATACCTTGCGCGGCGAGCTCGCGAATCTGAGGCCAGTCCATGAGTGGCTGAGGTTTCACCCACGCGGGTTGACCGGGCCAGTCATTCGCGCGGCCGCAATAATCGGTGGGGAGAAACACGGTAGCAGGCAGACCGAGCTTGCGCAAGACGGGCGCAGCGTCGGAGGCGAAGTCGCGGAAGCCATCATCGAAGGTTAAGGCCACGGCGCGCTGCGGGAACGTGGCCCCGGCGACAAGCGCTTGAAGAAGTCGGGCGAGAGGGACAACTAAAGCATGCGCTTTCAACCACTCCATCTGCTCGGCGAACAGCGCCGACGGGATGCGCAGCGGCGAATCCCCCGCGGAGATAGAGTGATAGGTGATGATAACCGGGCTGGATGCGGCGGTCATGATAGTTTTCTGCTGATTCTTCCCTAAGAACTACTCTGACTCGTTAGCGAGCGAATTGCTCCCGAGGTCGTCGCCCGAACTTATCAGGAAAAAAAAGATTACGAATCCGCGCGTTGTACTGGAATCGGGCGCCAGCGGATCCCGCCCGGAAAAATCAGACTCGCGCGACTTTGTTATAGACCGTGCCCATGACCGATCCGACTACGAACCCGAGGAAAAAGCCGTACAGTAGACCGATCAGGCTGCCCATATAGGACACGCGGTAGCCGGGAAAAAACTGGGAGAGCAGGCCGAGATGCGCGCCGGGATCGGCGCCACCCTTTAACGTGAGGAAGAAAGTGGCGAGGAACAGCCCCGTGCCGATGAGCACGCCCATCACGATGCCAAGCAGCCGGGCGTTCAGCCGGACGACCGCTTTTTCGATCAACTGCTCCTCACGAAGTGTTTCGCGTTCCATTGCCGCTCCTTGTCTGCCCCAGGGGTCCGCCCCTGGTGTCCGCCCGCGCGAACGCTACATGTGGTCCAGAAAATCGCCGTACTGATCCATTTCCGCCTGCGACCGGATCACAATCAGCCAGAGCCAGATGGCCACATTGTGCGCGACGGCAAACATCCACCCGATGAAAAAACCGATGCCGAATCCCCAGATAAATCCAATGAGAGCGCCGGCGAGCGTGACCGTATAGCCGTACATGAACTCACCCAGCAGCGCGAGATTGGGGCCGACCGGATAGCCGCCCTTGACGACCAGGAATAGAGTGGCGGCGAAAATGAGGCCACCCATCACAATTCCACTGGCCACGCCCAGCGCCATACGGTGCAGCGGAGCAAATGCCAGCAGCAGCCCGGCCTCAAGTTCCGGAGATTCCGCTTCGACCATTTCCCTTCCTTGCGCGCGGGTGGGCGTGAGCGCGTAGAGCAATTCTAACCTTGATTGGTAAACAAGTACTACGCTCGAGGCGCTTAGACGCGCGAGGTAGTAATCAACCGCAGGAAGACCTTAGGAATCTTTTGCGGCAGGGTGCCAGGCCAGGGTGGAGCGCGCCGGCTCCAGCCAGGGAACGCGGCCCAGCTTGCGTTGCGCGGTGGCCTCAAGCTCGGCGAAGTACATGGCGAGATGCGCCTCGGTATTCCAGCGTTCCTGGTACTTGAGGAAGCCGCGCTCGCCCATCTCCGCTCGCAGCGCAGGGTTGGTGCGAAGCTGTTCCATGGCGGCGCGCAGCTCGTCTTCGGTGCGGTAGCAGAAACCGCCGCGGCTCTCCTCGACCACCTCTTCCAGGCCGCCCAGGCGGTGGACGATGACGGGGGTGCGCTGCATGTAGGCCTCGAGAATGATGATGCCGAAAACCTCGTAGCAGATCGACGGCACCAGCGCGGCGATGGCGTGACGGTAGAGCGCGCGCAGACGGTGCTGCTGGAGCGATCCGAGAAAAATGACGTTGCTCATGCCCTGCGCTTGGCGGCGGAGCTCCTCCTCGAAATTGCCCGTGCCGGCCACCAGCAGATCGGCGCGCGCATAGTTGCGGAAAAGCGGAATCACGTTTTGCAGGCCTTTGATTTTCTCCAGGCGGCCGACAAAGAGAAAGAAGGGGCGCGGGTGCGGCGAGGCGTCTGGCGAGGAAGGGCCGGGCGACGAAGGGCCGGGAGTTACTGGAATCGCGAGAGCAGCAGCGTGGGTAGCATCGGTATTTTCGGCGCCGGGCACGAAGTACGGGAGGTGCGCGATCTCACGCACGAAGCCGCGGTCGTGGAGCATCTGGCGCGTGAAGCGGCTGGGCGAAAGGAAAGTGTCGACGGCCGCCGCGGAACGTTCCAGCAGGCGGGTATACCTCCACCACTGCGGCGGGCGCCGGAAGGCCAGCGTGCACGTGAGGCAATCGGGCTTCTCGCAGAGGCGTTCGTTATTTTTCCAGAGCACGTGCATCGGACAGACCAACCAGTGCTCGTGAGTGGTGTACAGCTTGATGAAATCGCTATAGTCCGGCGCCAGCGTGAGCACTTTGGGCCCGAAGAGCGAAATATTGTGGTAATGGATGACGTCGAATTTCTTGCCGAGAAAAACTTCCAGGATTCGCCGCTTTTTGAGCCAGGTTCCGCCGGTCTGCTGCGAGAGCAAGGGCGAAAGGCGTCCCCAGCCGCTGCGCAGTGTGTGCACGGTGACGTTGGGATGATTGGGAAAGTGCGCGGCAGGCTCGCGGGGCTCGAGCACGTGATAGGAGTCGGCGCAGTGGATCACGTCCACTTCATGGCCGCGCTCCGCCAGCGCGTTGACCAGGCGATAGAGATACATGGCGTCGCCGCCGAAACTATACGGCGGATAGAAAATCGAGAGATGACAGAATCGCAGCGGGCGCGTCACCTCAACGCCTCACTTCGTCGAAAATTGCCAGCAACTGCCGCGCACTGGCCTGCCAGGAAAGCGCATGCGCCGCGGCCAGAGCTGCGACGGACATGCGTTCGCGCAACGCGGGGTCGCTAAGGATCCGCGCGAGCGCCGCCTGCCAACCGGCGCGGTCGTCCGGTTCCAAGGCGATAGCGCCTTCACCCAGCAACTCGGGCAAAGGGCTGCGCGTGGTAATTACCGAAGGGGTGCCGCACGCGGCCGCTTCCATGGCCGGAAGACCAAAGCCTTCGCAAAACGACGGAAGCACAAGCGCGGTCGCGCGGTTCAACAGTGGAACCAGATGTTCATCGCCCAGGTAGCCGGAAAAGATTACACGCTCTTCGAGGCCCAGGCGCGATACCTGAGATTTTAGTTCCGCGTAGCCGGAATGGAAGACGTCGCCTTCGAAATCACCCACCAAAATCAAGCGTACGTCACTGAATTGCGGCTGGGCGGCGAGCGCGGAGAATACGTCCACCAGCATAGGAAGATTTTTGTGCGGGCTGAAGCCACCGACATAAACCAACATGCGCGAGCCGGCGGGAATTTTCAAGCGGAGCGCGAGGGCGGCATCGTCTATAGAGTCCATGCGTCGGAACTGGGGGGCGCCAGCCTCAGGCACCACGCGGATCTCGGCAGGGTCGAGCTTAAGAACTTCCGCCAGGCGCTGGCGCGAGTATTCGGAAACGGTGAGCACGCGCGTAGCTTGCGTGCAGGCCAGCTTCACCTTGGCGCGCCAGAAAAGTTTGGCGCGCACGGAGGGGAAGACCAGCTCGGGAAAAAGCTCAGGGATGACATCGTGGATCGCCACCAACCGCGGCACGCGGCTGAATAGCGGAACGAAGCTGTAGACGGAGGGGAAAAAGAAAATGTCGAGCGGACAGGCGCTGATCGCGCGGCTCATAGCCCACATATCGAGAACGGAACGGCTGCCATCGGCCGCGGCGGCCTGGATGGTAGGGACGCTGGCCTTGACGCGAATAACTTCGACGCCGGCGGGCGGCGGAAATTCCGCGGAGGCGTCATCCAGGAAGAAGACGTATTGGTTCACACGGTCAATCTCGAGCGCGGCGGTTAGAAGAGCACGGACGAAACGGCCGTAGCCGCGGCGGTTGGACCAGCAGGTGGCGTCGATACCGATGCGCATCGCAGTCAGGCCTGCGCCGCATTTTCGTCATTTTTTTCGCGGCCTTGCAGGACGTGGCGGATAGAAAGAAGTGCAAATACCGCGAAGCTATAAAAGAAATAGACCCAATGCGCCAAAACCGCGGCGGCCGTGAAGGCCAGGCCGCGCCTCTGGAAAAACCACCGGTAGACGCGAAAATTCAGCGCGAGAAGGGCGATAGCCAGCGCGGCAATGGCCGGCGCCAACGCGCCAGGAGTCACGAAGGGGAGAACTCCGGCGAACGACAAGGGAAAGAAGATCAAAGCGCCGGTGAGTGCCACGGTGAGAAGCGCGCTGATGCGCGCGCCCCAACCGAGGTTGAGGTCCGAAGGAAGATTCCGCGATTCGAGGATGAGCTCGGTCCAAGGAATCGCGCGCCCGAAGATGTCGGCGCGCCAGAGCACGGAGACGGTCCACTTTTTGAGATGTTTTACCTGCAGGCGCTTTTCGAGAAAGATGCGACGGCCCGCGCGCGAGAGGCGAAAACCAAATTCGATGTCTTCAATCGACGGCATGGGATATTTTTCGTGATCGAAGCCGCAGAACTCGACGAACACTTCGCGGCGTACGGCGCCACATCCCGCCCAAAAAGTGACGGCGCGCTCGCTGGCGGTTTGGTGGACATAGTGGTGCATGAGATTTTTATACTGGGAAAGAAAGTCGCTCCATGCGGGAGCTTCGTCGTAGGAACCAAAGAGCGCGGCGAGGTCGGCGTCGAGCGCGAAGTCCTCGGAGATCAGGCCCAGCGCTTCGGGCGGCACCACGACGTCGGCATCGACGAAGACCATGACGGAGCCACGCGCGTGACGCACGCCAAGATTGCGAGCGCCGCCCGGACCCATCTTCCGTGGAGTTCGCATGTAACGCGCGCCCCAGCGTTCGACGATGTCGCGCGTGTTGTCGGTGGAGCAGTCGTCCATGATGATCACTTCGAAGTCGCGGAACTCCGAGCGCGAGATGGCCTCGAGGCAGCGAGGAAGTTGCAACCGCCCGTTGAAGACAGGGACGATGACGCTCAGGCGTGGATTCTGCGCCGGAGAGCCGGTCGCACCTGACGCGAAGGTCCTGCAAAAAGATTCGCCGGCAGGGTTTTGAGCTGGCGCCATACTCACTGCGTTGGCCCTCTGCTGGCAGGCACTCCGCTAACTGGGCCTTCGCCGGCGGCGACAAGTTCCAGGGCGCGATCGCGCCTGGCGAAAATATCCAACCGCTGATTGACGGGTAGTTCCTGGAAATCAAAATACGAGCGGTTTTGAAAAGTGGCGACGGGAAGATAATCTCGCGCTCCGCTTCTCAATTCATGGTCAACCCAATCGGGATAAAAGGGAGTGCGCAGACTGGCAGTCTGAACCAGAACAATCACAAAGTCGCCTTGCAGCCATGCACCATTGGGAGTATCGCCCAACCGGGACGAGATATATCGTCGCCCGGGGTTCAACTGCGGATAGACACCCGCACGCGAAGCGGGCGCAAAGATTTCCACTTGATCTCCATCACGGGTGTGCGCATTGAGCCATGCGGATGCCTGATCGCGAGGGTCGCGCATCATGCTGTACGTAAGATCAGCGCCGTGCAGCAGCATGAAGGCGCAGGCCGCCGCCGCGGCGAGGCCAGCGGTCCAGCGCAGCGGTGTGCGAGAGGAGCGCAGAGCCGCGGCAAGCGCAAACGCTGCATACAGCGCCAGCACATAGGACGGCAAAATCAAAAAACGAAGCAGAACAAGGCGCACGGGTACAAGCACAAGGAAAAAGATCGCTGGAACTACCACCAGCAGGCTGAGATTCAAGCGATTGCGACGAAGACACAGCAGCGCGCCGGCTGTGGCGGCAAGCAGCAGCGGCCAGCTCAAAGCGCTTGCCAGATAGCCCAGGCTTTCACGCGCCAGGCCGGCGTAACCCGCCAGGGTAGCGGGATATTTGTAATACCAGCCTGTGCCCGCACCGAAGCGAATGAAATTGATATGACGAAAGTAGCGCGCCGGCCTGATGAATAGTCCGCTGGCTAGCCCGTAAGCGGCACCCGCTACAAACAATCCCGCGAGTGGTGCTTTACTGCTCTGCCAAAGGGTAGCGCCTGCTTCGCGCATGCGTTGAATGTGCAGTGGGAGAAATATCAACGGCAGAACAACAATCACGGCGTAGTACTGATCCTTGGTGGCCACAGCCAGCGCGGAAAACAGACCAAGAAAAATCGCGCGGCGCAGGGACAGGCCGTCTTGCAGGATGCGCACGAAAAGGAATAGGACAATGGAGGCCCAGAAGACCGCGGGCACATCGACGTTGCTGATGCGAGAGTAATAAAACATGGGGAAGAGCAGCATGACGAATGTGGCGGCGAGCACAGCGGTAAAGCGATCCCACAGCGCGCTGGCCGTGAAGTAGGCGACCACTACGATTCCCGCGCCCATCAGAATCGAAACTCCGCGAGCGATCAAGAAAAGGATATGGATGGCCCGCACCGGGTTGGCGAAGCCGTAGGGGTATAAACCTTGCGGGTTTCTTAACCCGCCACGCAAGATTTCGAATAGCAGGTAAGGCGCGTAAAAGATGCACAGGAAAATGTAATGGAATAGCGGGTATTGAGGACTGGCGCTGCTATCGTTGTGCAACGCGTTTCTGACTAATACCAGCGGCCCGGTGGGACCCAGTTCGTCGGGCGCCCACGTCGCGGAGCGGCCCAGCCCGTCCGCCTGCGGCGTTCCCCAAGTGATGCCCGGAAGGTAGAGCAGCATGGCGATCAAGGCGAGGAGTAACGGCACGCGCCAGTCAGCTCTCCAGTCGAAACGACAATCGGGGGGACGATCGAGGCGGACTTCCGGCGTCATGAATGCCGTTCCTCGATCGTCGCGATGGGGGCGCTACACACTGTGCAGGGAGCGCGGGCTGTGCGCGCGTTCGTATTCCACAACTTTTTCAATGATCTGGTCGAGAGTGGTCTTCGGCTTGTAGCCGATGAGGCGGCCGATTTTTTCCAGCGAAGGGACGCGACGGTGCATGTCTTCGAAGCCTTCTTCGTAGGCCTGCTCGTAGGGAATGTGCGCGATTTGAGATTTTCCTCCAACGATGCGGCAGACCCGGCGGGCCAGCTCGTCGATGGTCACCTCTTCGTCGCTACCGACGTTGAACACGTGACCGATGGCTTCCGGGACGCGAATCAGTTTACCGAGCGCTTCGACGACATCGCCAACGTAGCCGAAGCAGCGCGACTGCGTGCCGGGGCCGAATACGGTGACCGGCTCGCCGGCCAGCGCCTGGCGCACGAAATTGGGAAGCACCATGCCGTAGCGTCCGGTCTGGCGCGGGCCGACGGTGTTGAAGAATCGCATGACGATCACCGGCTGGCGCCGCTCTTTCCAGTAGGCCAGCGCAAGAAACTCATCGATGGCTTTTGAGCAGGCATAGCTCCAGCGGCCGCGGGTGGGTGGACCGATGACCAGATCGTCTTCTTCGCAAAAAGGAATCTTGGTGGACTTGCCGTAAACCTCGGAGGTGGAGGCGATAACCACCAGCTTCTTTTTCTTGGCCGCGGCCTCGAGCACCAGCTCCGTGCCGCGTATGTTGGTTTCGATGGTGCGCACCGGGCTCTCGACAATCAAGCGGACGCCGACGGCGGCGGCGAGATGATAGATGACATCGCAACGGTCCACCATTTCGGCCAGCGTTGCCGTGTCCATGATGCTGCCAATCTGGTAGTGGTACTTGGGGTGCGGCTTCAAGTGCTCGATGTTTTCGATGGAGCCGGTGGAAAGGTCGTCGAGCGCCCAGACTTCGTCGCCCGCCGCCAGAAGGTGCTCGGCCAGATGCGACGCGATGAAGCCCGCACCACCAGTGATGAGTATGCGCACGATGAACCGTACCTCCCGGAATGGCACCCATTGCAACCGCTCATGATTGTATGCGCCCCCGGCTCAGAGCAAAAGCGCAACGATGCGGGGGTGTCTCCTGAGCGATAGCGAGAGTAGCATCCGCGTCCTTTTACTAAACCTGGCGTGGTGAATTGCGAAACTTGCAGCGCGTGGCCGTTGAAAGTCGAACGCGAGCATGACAGGATGCTCGAACATGTTCGCGCATTTCGACAACTTTTGTGCGGCGACGGCTTTTTTCCCACAGTCGATTTCACCGGCGTTGTGGGGAACGCTGTTGATCACGGGCGCCGGGTTGACGGGTTGGCTGCTGCTGGCGAGAACGCCGTGGAGTAAGACGGCCGCCTGGGCGGTGCTGGCGCTAGTGACCCAGGCCTGGTCGTTCCAAATCCTTCTTGCAGGCCACCTGATCCGCGCGCAGCTTTTTGTCGGATGGTCGGGGCTGCTTCACGGCTATCGGGCGCTCTTTTTCGGCGGGATTGGATTTTCCGCGCTGGTGGTGGCAGCGGGCGTGGCCAACCGCTGGCGGCTAGAGAGGCGGCAGGGTACGAGCGCGGATCTTCGGCGCATCGTTTGCGTTATTCCCGGGCTGGCGTGGCTGATTTTGTTCGCGCTGCAATTTTTTGCGGCCATCGACTTCGCGCCCGCGGATGTTCGTGCGTTTTTTATTGCCGGGGCGCACGTCAGGACCGGCGCATTGCAGATAATGAAGAGCGCGCAGGGTTTGGTGATTCTTCTTACGTGCGGGGCAGCATTGTGGCTCGCCGCCGCGGAAGTTCCCGAGGAAACTTGGGAGCGCTTGCGCGGCCGGTGGGAGCGGCGAAATCGTCGTGCCCTGCCTTTGGCTGCGGCGGCGTGGGTGGTGGTGGTCTCTTCCCTTCTGGCTTGGTTCGTTCTGGAGCGCATTCCGCATTTGCACGACGAAGTGGCTTATGCCTACCAGGCGAAATATCTGGCGACGGGAAAGATTTATCTGGAACCACCGCCCGAGCCGAAGGCGTTCGAAAGCGAATTCGGATTGCTCGACGGCAACAAGTGGTACGTCGCAACGACTGCGGGTTGGCCGGCGGTTCTGGCGGTGGGGTATCTTGCGGGACTTCCCTGGCTGGTGAATCCGCTGCTGGGAGGAATCGCCATCCTGCTGGCGCACGCGCTGGTCAAGCGATTGTATGACGCGGATGTGGCCGATGGTGTGGTGCTGTTGTTGGCGGCATCGCCATGGCTGCTGTATCTTTCGGCAAGCTTGATGCCACATGCGTTGACGCTGGCGCTCTCGCTGGCCGGGCTGCTGGGCGTGGTGCGTGCGAGAAATGAGGGCAGCATAATCTGGGGCGGCGTCGCGGGGCTGGCGATCGGCGCGATGCTGCACGTAAGACCGCTCGACGCGGTTGTCCTGGGCGTAGTTTGCGGAGTGTGGTGGGTCAGCGTGGCGTGGACTGGATTTGTGGGGACTGGGTTGCCGGGAACTGAGACGGGGCGGAAAAAGTTGCGACTTGCGCCGCTGGTCGCGACCGTGGTTGCCGGGGTTGCGATGACGCTGCTTTTCCTGGTGTATAACCGCGCCATGACGGGTGACCCCTTCTACCCGCCGATAAATAAATTTACCGACACGCACTACTACCCGGGTGGGAACCGCCTGGGGTTCGGTAAAGACGTGGGGAATTTTGGCTGGTCGGAGCTCGACCCCTTGCCCGGGCACGGCGCGCGCGACGTGCTGGTGAATACGAATATCAACCTTTACTTGCTGAATTTTGAGCTGTTCGGCTGGCCATGCGGCTCGCTGGTATTTGTATTTTTGCTGGCGGCGTGGAGACACTGGCGCGATGACGCACTGATGTGGGGATTCCTGGCGGCGCTATGGGCCGGGCTGAGCCTCTACTGGTTTCACGGCGGCCCCGATTTCGGGCCGCGCTACTGGTACCAGATGATTCTGCCGTGCGCGGTGCTGACGATTCGCGGGACGCAGATGTTTGCCTCGCGGTGGATTTCATGCGCGAAAGATATCCGAACGCATGAGGCGGATGCGGCAGCGGTTGCACCATCGGCAGTTCGAGCGAGTGCGGGCGCCGGCAAGGTTTGGGCTTTTGTGGCGCTGGCGACGCTAATCGGGGCGGTAAATATGCTGACATGGCGCAGCCTGGACAAGTATTACCACTACCGAGGGATGCGCGCCGACATGCGCGGGCTCAAGCCGCGGTTCGGGCGCGGCCTGGTATTTGTGCGCGGCGAAGCTTTTCCGGATTATGCGGCTGCGTTTATGGGGAATCCGCCTGACCTCAGTCGAGATGCGAAGGGGCCGATATTTGCGAGAGACCTGGGCCCTGAGTCGCGCGCACGGCTGCAGGCCTACTACGCCGGGCGCCCGGTGTGGATTGTGGTCGGGCCGTCCGAAACCGGCGCGGAGTATCGCATCGTCGAGCGGCCGGGCGGCCAGTAGTTAGGATCCTCCCACACTCCTGCATCTGAAACTCCGGTCGTGTCCCTTTTACCAGTCCTAAATTGTCACGCCTGACCTTAGGTGCTTCCCGGATCGCGGGCGAGGCAAGCCGCGCCCCTACAAGTAACCCGCGATACGTTCGGGAGCGGGACTTCTCCTGGGCCAGCGGCAAGCTCGGGACGAGGCGCGTCAAAAAGCGAAAATGCGGAGACCCATACCCAGTAGCGCTACGGCGATGATTCCTTCGGGGATGTAACGCGGTACGCGGCCATGGAGCTGGCTGGCGCACCAGAGCGCGGGGATGGAGCCTATCAGAAGAAAACCTACCGCGGACCAGGCCACGTGGCCAAGGCCGGCATGCGGAATGGCGGCGATAAAGGCCAGCACTGCACTGGTGAAAACGTTGGAGCCCACCAGCGTCCCTGCTTCGAGGCGGTAGCACAGCACCATGATGGGCACCATGGCGGCGCCGGCGCCGATGGAGGTAACGGTGACGCAAGCGGCGACGATGAAGCCCGAAACGATTACCAGGCCGCGACGCAATCCAGGGTGCAACTGAAATTCGCGGTCGACCACTCGCGGACGGAATTTTTCCGGCAGCAGGCGGAGCATCATGATGATGGAGACTAACATTAAGGCCAGGCCGATGGAGCGCATGAGATAAGCGTCCATGACGTCGGGGCGGCGGATGCCCAGGTAACGCACGATGAAGGCGCCGAGCACGGTGCCGGGGATGCCGCCGATGCACAGGTCGCGAACGATTTCCATATTGACCATGCCGCGGCGATAAAAATTCCAGCCACCCCAGCCCTTGGTGACCACCGAAAAAATCAAGCTGGTGCCGACGGCCGTTGCCGGAGCCATTCTGCCGAAGAGAATCAGCAGCGGCGTGAGCATGGAGCCGCTGCCGAGTCCGGTGAGACCGATCATAAAACCGACCAGCGCACCGATGGCAATCTGGATGATGACCGCGAAGTCCATTCGATCCTTTATTTTTCGATGTGGCTATTTTTCAATGTAACCCAGGTCAGTCAAGCGCCGGCGGATCTTTTCAGCTTCTTCCTCGGTGTAGGAGGGAGTGACCGCGGCCGCGAGAAGGCCGCGATGTTCGAGCGCGGTGAGAATCTGCGCGGCGGACTGGCGAGCATTTTCCTTGGCGGTGTGCACGACAATCTCAGGATTCTCCGGCGGCTCGTAGGGATCGCTGATGCCGGTAAAATTTTTCATCTCGCCGGCGATGGCCTTTTTGTACATGCCCTTAACGTCGCGTTGAATGCAGACCTCCAGCGGAGTATCCACGAAAATTTCGATGAAAGCGGCTTCGTGAGCGGCGCGGACTTCGTCGCGAATGGCGCGAAAAGGAGAAATAGCCGCGGCAATGGCAATGGCTCCGTTGCGGCTGAGCAGCCGGCAGACGTAGCCGATGCGGCGGATATTCTCGTCGCGATCTTCGCGGCTGAAACCCAGGCCTTTGGTGAGGTGCTTGCGCACTTCATCGCCGTCCATGATTTCGACGCCACGCCCGCGGCGCTTGAGCTCCGCGGCCAGTAGCTCGGCGAGGGTGGACTTGCCCGAGCAAGGCAAGCCGGTGAACCAGAGGGTGCAGCCTTTTTCCTGTTTCGTAGTCATCGCGTTTACCGTTCTCCGTGAGCTGCAGGGGCAGCCGATTGAAGTGAGTGCTGCAACTATTTTTAAAACTGCTTTTGCAAGTGCTTTTGAAACTGCTTTTGAAACTAGTTTTGCGACTACTTTTCCTGATAGGCTTCTCGCAAAATCGCGGCGATCTCCGGGCGGGTGAACTCGCGCGGCAAGTCCTCGCCCGCGCGCAGCATATCCCGGACCTTTGTGCCGCTGAGGATCAGGTGATCGTCCGCGGAGTGACGACAGGTCTTCTCCGAGGCCATTTCGCCGCACTTGCGGCAATAAAACGTATTGTCAAAACAGATGGGCGTGATGCCCAGCTCGCCGGGCTCGAACTCGAAAAATTTTCGCTGGGCGTCGTACGTGCCGTAGAACTTGCCGACGCCAGCATGGTCGCGGCCAACAACAAAGTGCGTGCAACCATAATTTTTCCGGGCGATGGCGTGGAAGATAGCCTCGCGTGGGCCCGCGTAGCGCATCGCCGCCGGGTAGACGCTGAGCACGGTGCGGCTGGCCGGGTAGGCCGTCTGCATCAGCGCCAGGTAGCAGCGCAGGCGAACCTCGGCGGGAACGTCTTCGTCCCGCGTGGCGCCAACCAGCGGGTGGAGCAAGAGGCCGTCCACGGTCTCGAGAGCGCACTTCAAAATATATTCGTGGGCACGATGGACAGGGTTGCGGGTCTGAAACCCCACAACGGTTCGCCAGCCGCGATGCTCGAACAGGAAACGCGTCTCTTTGGGATCGAGCAGGTAGTTGGCAAACTCCGCCGATTCGCGGCGGCGCAGCAGGCTGATGGCGCCCGCCAGGCAATGGTCGCCGGCCGTTTCAAGATATTTCACGCCGGGATGCGTATCGCTGGTGGTGCGCAAAACTTGCTGCGCTTCGTGGTTGCGGTCGAATGGAAAAATCTCCTGGAGATGGAGGACCGCAACGATGCGGCCGCCATCGCCTTCGAGGGCGATATTTTCAGCGCCTTTGAGCGCAGCAGCCTGATCCGCGCTGACCGTCAGAGTGACCGGGATGGTCCAGGGAAGGCCATTTGCCAGGCGCTGATTGGCCAGCACGCTATCGTAGTCGCGGCGGCCCATAAAGCCTTCGAGGGGAGAAAATGCGCCGACGGAAATCTGTTCCACGTCGCACTGGTGTCGTGAATTCAGGACCACTCGGGGCAGCGATTCCGCCCGTTCCAGCCAAGTCTCGCGCTCGTCGCCTTCCAAGACCCGATTAATCAGTTTTCCGCCGTGCGGTGGAATTGCCATCATGCGCGTGTTTGTCCTTTCCTAAAGTCCATTTGAGCTGGTGTGCTCGAGGCTGGGAGCCGTATATGAAACGGGCACGCCGGCCGTGCCCTACAAGCAGAGAGTTTACTCGCGGCCGCTCCAAGTGCGAAAGGCGCGAATACGGTCGATGTCTGAACGTGCATCCCCTGAATAGCAGACGGCCCGGTCGTCCCAATAGACGTCGGCAACCGGCTTGGGGCCCTGCGTACGATAATCGGAGTTGGAATTGATCTCATCATGCGGGATGAGGTTGGAGCGGAGATATTCGCCAACCTCTTCATGGCCGCGGGTGGTATGAATGACGATCTTCCAACCCTCGGCACGCAGCAGCGCGAGGGCGTCGCGAACGTCCCCACGCGGAGCGCCTAGAACGCCAACGCCTTTGTAGCCGTCATAATCGGCAATAACGCCGTCAAAATCCACGGCGATGGTGCGTCGCGAGTTGTTGTCCTTAGAAGCCATTAAGTCTCACCCTTATTCCGGAGTATTCCACGCCGTAAGAGGCAATCGGGCTGCCAGAGGGAGAAGAATTGTCCGACGCCCAACTCTTTCAACAGCCGGGTGTTAGTGTTGCTGTGTACCGCGACTCGGTACGCCGCGCTGGGCGACCTCATTGCCACTAATGTGCAGATAAGTTGCGCGCGGCGCAAATTCAGAGGCGCTGTTCGCCCGAACGCATATGGAATTAAGTCCGGAACTCCAATACTTTCAGCAGTTGGCGCGTGACTGCCTGGGTCTCGAACTCGGCAGTTGAATTGCTTTTGTTAAATTGTTTCCTATGTCTCTTGCCCAGGAGGCACCATGCTGTTGTACGTCGGTCCGGATCAGATTATACCTCTTTCTGGTTTTATCGGAACTATCGCCGGCCTCGCCCTGATGTTCTGGGGCAAATTGCTGGAAGGATTCCGCAAGTTATCGCGCATGAGATCCCCCAAAGAAACGACTGAGCAATAAACGGGTTGGTTCCCACTCAGCGTCTTGAAGCCCGTCTTTAAGACTGAATAGCACCCGATAGCTTACGCCCGCCTCCTCGAAGACTTCTGAGGTGCACGTTTCCATTTGGCCAACTGCACTTCGCAAGGAGCCGCTCCTGTATTTCCCCTCTTTTTGTCAAATACATTACCGAATGCAGTATTGAGGCAGCCAAACCGAACTCCCGGGCGCTTTGGCAAGCGTGGCAAGGTGCGTGCCGGTAACCGGCGGGGCAAGTGACTCGTGGTTCGGGTCAGACTTCGTTCGGAAACGCTGGCCCCCCCGCCGCCTAGAATATTGATATCATGGCAACCTCGATGAAGACTTCGGCCCCAAACTCCGTATCGCTAACCTTGGTTCTCGCTTTATGGTTCGGATTGGCGGCGGGTTTTTGCGAGGGGCTGGGACTGTGGCTGATGCAAGTCTTCCAAGTAGCAACGTGGAAGATGCGGCAGATCCCCATGCCGGTGCAGATGGTATGGGCGGCCCCGATCTGTTACGCAATTCTATTCGGTTTTGCCGGACTGCTTTTGTTCGGCCTGCAAAGACTGCTGACGCGCTTCCCGTGGACGAAGATCACTGTGTTTCTGTTTTCCATTGGCCTGTTCGTGGCACTGCTCTCCGTGGCCGGCCGGCTCAGTCCCCTCGGCATCCTGGGACTATCCGCAGGATTTTCCAGCGTATTCCTGCGCTACTACCAGAAGCACGAGGCCATGTTCAATGCGTTTTGTCGCCGTTCGCTGCCGTGGTTGGCGGCGGCAATACTACTTGCGTCTTTGGGCATCGAAGGAGGAATTCGAATTGCCGAGAGGCGGGCGCTGGCTGCGCTGCCGCCTGCCAGGCCGGGCGCGCCGAACGTCCTGCTGCTGGTGGTGGATACGCTTCGCGCGGACAAACTGTCGGGTTATGGTTACGCGCGTCAGACCAGCCCCCATATGGACCAGGTGGGCCGCG
>JAAFGT010000001.1 GCA_010365215.1 Acidipila sp.
CGCCCTCGCCCCCCTCCTCGATTCCGTCCGCATCTCCCCCAACGGCCCCACCCTCGAAGTCTCCCTCACCGCCAGCAACAACCAAATTCTCAACCTGATCGAGCACGACGGCTTCGTTTCAAAACGGTAATGCCACCCTCACCGGAACTGAACATCGAGTGTCCAGTTCGCCGGCTTACGGCCAAAATTCTGTTGTCGTGGAATTTCGCGAAGCGTATCCTGGCCCGCTCAGGCGCTGTTCTTTCCCCCTGAGCCATATTTGTGCCGGCAAAACATCAGAAGCCGCAGAAGCTTCATACCTGGCTCTTGTCTTTCCCCTCGGATCTGCACGGTAAGATCGACAGTCTGAGAACACGATGGAACCGCTGGTGGCTGTAACCGTGCCTAAAGCGCCGGTTTAGATATATGAAATATCATACGAGCATTCCATATACTGGCCAACCGTTGGTCAATATATCTTACCTTCGACTCAATATTTCGTCGTAACTACTTGAAACAGCGAGGCTTATAAAAGTTATATTGTGGTTAGATTGTGGAGATGTGATTGCACTTCTAGTGCGAGTCTAAGACTTTTTGCGTTGCGGGGGAGTTCCTTGATTTCTGACATGGTTCTTATGTCGCCTGACTGTGGAGCACCTGCTCAGACCTCATCGCGCGCGTTTTTCTCTTCACCGAATTTCAATCAACTTGGAGGCAAAACAGTGAACTCAAAGCGTCTATACACTCTAGTGGTTGCAGCGTTGCTGGCCACCCTGAGCATCCTTCCGACGGTGGCCCGTGCGCAAGCAATCAGCGGCGACATCGTGGGAACAGTAACGGATAAGTCCGGAGGAGCAATCCCCAACGCCACGGTAACCGCGGAAAACGTGGCCACCGGCGTCAAGGCTACCACCGCCGCGAACGATCACGGCGACTACCATTTCGGCAACCTCCCCATCGGGACGTACAACGTTCGCGCCAGCTCAGCCAACTTTGCCGACGCTACGGTTTCTAACGTTGTCGTGGAATTGAATAAGACCGTTACCACCCCTATCCTGATGCAGGTCGGCCAGCAGGTCACCACCATCGAAGTAACCGGTGCGCCGCCGCCGATCAATACGACCTCTTCACAAATTGAGAACACTTTTAACGCCAGGCAGACCGCTGATTTGCCGAGCGCTTCGATTGGTCTGGGCGTGCTCAACCTCTCGCTTTTGCAGGCCGGCGTGGCATCGAGCGGCGGCGTGGGCGCCGGAACGGGCCCCTCAGTGGGCGGACAGCGTCCGCGTAACAACAACTTCACCATCGAAGGTGTGGACAATAACAACAAGGGTGTGACCGGCCCTCTGGTGCAAGTGCCGAACGACGCGGTGGAAGAGTTCTCCATGCTCTCGAACCTGTACAGTCCTGAGTTCGGTCACTCCACGGGCGGCCAGTTCAACCAAGTCGTGGTGTCGGGCACCAATAAATTCCATGGCAAGGCTTATGAATATTTCAATAACCGGAATTTGAATGCCATCGACGAGCAGACGATTCAGAGCGGCCTGACATCCAATCCGCGATACGACTTCAACCGTATGGGCGGCCAGTTGGGCGGGCCGATTCTCAAGAACAAACTGTTCTTCTTCGGCAATTACGAATATGACCCGCTAGGTCAGGCCAGCACGGTGGCCGGCGGAACTTGCACTCCCACAGCGGCAGGTTATGCGACTCTCGCAGCCATTACAGGACCTGCCATGCTTTCGGCCACCAACGTCGCGCAGTTGGCAAAGTACGGGACTGCTGCTCCGAGCGGTGGCAATTGCGGCAACGTAAACGCCACCGATCCTGCGGGCTTTCCCAATGCAACAAGCAGCATATTTGTTACCAACCCTTCGCTGCCGCCAGCTTTAAACTTTTGCACTCCCCCAGCCGCGCCGGGAAGCTGCGGAACTGTACCGGGATTTACCGCCGTTGATGTGGGCACCCTACCCATCGCTGCGCCAAACTTCATCAACTACAAGTATCTGACCACTTCGATGGACTATGACTTCACGTCAAAAGACCAGCTGCGTGGGCGGTACATCTATAACAGCGCGGTGGGCGTTGACATCGCCTCGAACCTGCCCGCGTTCTTCACGCCTTCGCCGACCAAGTACCATCTCGTAACTCTCGCCGAGTACCACACTTTTAACTCGAGCGTCCAAAACGAGCTGAGGCTTGGCTACAACCGGTTCACCAATATAACCAGCTCTGGAAATTTTGCTTATCCCGGACTGGACAGCTATCCCGACCTGATTTTCTTCGATCTCAACCTGCAGCTAGGGCCGGATCCAAACGGACCCCAGTTCACAATTCAGAACCTGTATCAGGCAATCGACAACGTGAGTTGGGTTCGCGGGAACCACACCTTCAAGTTTGGGCTGGAAGGCCGTAAGTACATCTCGCCGCAGTCATTTACGCAGCGTTCGCGTGGCGATTATAACTACAACACCACGGACCTTTTCCTCCATGACCTGAATCCGGACAACCTTTCCGAGCGCAGCTTGGGCAATCCGGTTTACTACGGCGACCAGATTGCAATCTACTCGTACATCAACGACAACTGGAAGATTCGTCCCAACCTGACCATCAACTTGGGTCTGCGGCATGAATACACGACCATTCCGACCGGCGAGCGGCTGCAGCAACTGAACAGCGCCGCCACTGTGCCCGGCTTGATCGACTTCAGCGAGCCCCGCGCGCCCAAGGCGAATTTCGCCCCGCGCGTTGGATTCGCCTGGTCGCCAGGCTCGAGCCAGACGACTTCGATTCGCGGAGGGTTCGGCCTGGGCTACGACGTTCTCTATGACAACATTGGTATTCTTTCGCTTCCCCCGCAGCTCAGTGGAACGATCGATAATCCGCAGCCTCCTGTAATCAACAATTTCCTCGCCAACGGCGGCATCTTGCCCGTTGCTGGCGGCATTCAGACGTTCGCGACCCTAACTGACCAGCGTAACAACACCGCCAACCACGTGGTCGTTGATCAAAAGAGCCCGGCGGCAGTGCAATGGACACTCGGCGTTCAGCATACGTTCGGTTCGAAATACACTCTCGAGGTTCGATACCTGGGGACTCACGGCTATCACCTTAATACGCAGTCGCGCATTAACGTGCAGCCGCGCACCGACGCCACGCACTTCCTGCCGACATTCCTGACGTTTCCGGGGCAGGCTACGCTCGACGCTCTCCCGAATGCACTAAAGTGCCCGGTGGCTGGGTGCCCTGCTGGAATCACCAGCATCACCGCACAGCCAAGGATTATCCCGGCTTTTTCGGCTAACGACTTTGTAAACAATGTCGTACAGTTCACGCCGAACGGTAATTCGATCTACCACGGGCTCGCGGTTGAGTTTAAACGGCGGTTCTCGAACGGCCTGACATTCAACACGGCCTATACCTGGAGCCACCTGATCGACGACAGCACGGCGGATTTCTTTACCACCGTGTTGACTCCACGCCGTCCGCAGGATTTTCAGAACCTGCATGCGGATCGCAGCACGTCGGCCCTGGACCGGCGTCACCGGTTGTCCGTTTCGGCCATCTACGACGTGCCGTTCTTCAAGAACGGTAACTGGTTTGCGCGCAATCTGATCGGTAACTGGTCGATTTTGCCTGCATATACTTTCCAGTCCCCGGAATTTGCGGACGTGCAGAGCGGTGCCGACGCCAACCTTAACGGCGACTCGGCGGGCGATCGCGCATTCGTCAACGGGGCAGGCGTTCCGGGCACCGGCACGGGCGTCACGGCTTTGAAAAACAGCGCTAACTTAGTGGTGGCTTACCAGGCAGTCGATCCCAAGGCGCAATACATTACGGCCGGGTCGGGTTCTTTGGCCTTTCCGACTGCTCCCATTAACGTCGCGAATGGAATTCTTCCCGTCGCTGGGCGGAATACCATTGCCACACGTCGCACAAATAACTTCGATCTCGCGGTGGCAAAGAAGTTCAACATCACCGAGGGAATCCGATTCGAATTCCAAGCCCAAGCCCAAAACGTCCTCAACCACCCGCAGTCGCTTCCTGGGTTCCTAAACCGGGTAGATTCCATTGGGTTCACCGGGTCGGCGCAACGCAACGCCCTGGTGCCATCCAACGGGAGTTTCGGAAAATTCCAGGACGTGTTCTCCAGCAATTCGCGGATACTCCAGTTAGTATTTAAGTTTGTGTTCTAACTGATCGTTGCCGCGAATCACCGGGCCGGGACGCCGCAAGGCTTCCTTCTTTTTGCGGGGTCGTCCGGAATTTCGGGAGCTCGGCTGAGAAGCTCAGGAGATCAATAGGCTGGCTGCGGATTCGTCGACGAGAAAGACACGGCGGCCGTTGGGTACGGTGACCAGTTGCGCGGGGAGGGGAGGGTTGCGGGTTCCCTCGATGACGCTGCGGAGAGATTCCGCTTTGTCCGCCCCGGTCACAAGAAAAATTACCTCGCGCGCGGCATTCAGTATTGGCAGCGTTAAGCTCATGCGATGAGCTTGGAACTTTTCGACGTACGGCGTGATCACCCAGTCAGAGGTCTGGCGCGGGTCCCCGCAACCGGGAAACAGGGCTCCGGGAAATAGCGATGCTGTGTGGCCATCGGGGCCCATGCCCAGAAAGATGAGATCGAAGCAAGGGAAGCCCTCAAAATTCAGCGGAAGGTTTTGTCGAAGAGTGTCTTCGTAGTCTTTCGCGGCGCGATCGAGATCGGGCAGCTCAGCTTTCATGCGGTGAATATTTCCTGGCAGAATGGAAATATGCTGAAGCAGCTCGCGCTGCGCCATGCCGAAATTGCTATCGGGATGGTCCGGGGGAACGCACCGCTCGTCGCTCCAGTAGAGATGCGTGCTGGCCCAATTAATCGACTGGCGAAATTCATCCGAAGCCAGCAGGCGAAAGAGCTGGGCAGGCGTGTTGCCGCCGGAGAGTGCGGCATGGAACATACCGTGGGTGGCGATGAAGCGGCCCGCCAATTTCACGAACTCTTGCGCCGCGGCCCGCGCCACGCCGGGCAGATCAGGATAGACCAGGACTCCGGGCCGCACTTCACGCGGGCCGGGAAATGCGTTCGTGTTGTTCATTTGTGTGCCATTCAAACCGCGTCGTTCGCACCTGAGTCCTTGCCGGGGCTTTGCGCAGGAGTCTCTTCGGTTCCGGTTCAGGAGCCAATTCGATCTCGCAGCATCGCGCAGTGCGCGGCGCCACGCAACGCCGTCTTGCCGTTGAGAACCACGCGCACCGGCATGGATTCTAAAACCTGCTGCATCCGGCCCTTGGATAAAAATGCAGCAAGGAATTCTGTCCTCTGTAACCTCGGCAAAATCTTGGGTGGAATCCCGCCGCCGAGATAGACGCCTCCGCGGGCCATGATTTTGAGCGCCAGATTTCCTGCTTCGGCGCCCAGGAGGCGCACAAAGAGATCGAGGGCGCGTTCGCAGAGCTCACTTTTTCCGGCGAGCGCGGCTACGGCAATCAGTGCGGGTGGGTCGCCCTGTTTCATTTCCTCGGCCAGCCAGTGCGGCTCCAAGCCGCCTTTTTTGTCGCGAAGAAACTTATAGAGTTGGAAGAGTCCGGGGCCGGAGAGTACGCGCTCCCAGCTTACGTGATGGAACTGCGGACGTAGATAGCGCAGCAGTTCATCTTCGAGCTCGTCACTGGGAGCAAAGCTGGAGTGACCGCCTTCGGTGGCGAAGGGCTGATGCCGATGGCCGTCCCAGTAAAGTCCGCCTTGGCCGAGGCCTGTTCCAGGAGCGATGATTGCAGCGTTACCGGTGACCCGCGGGTCGCCGGCCTGGAGCACGGCAAAATCCGCGGCCGCAAGCGTTGCCAGGCCGTGCTCCAACGCTTCGACGTCGTTCACCAATACAACTGCGGAAATGCCAAGGCGCTCCGTCAGATTGGCTACATCGGCCGTCCAGGGAAGGTTAACGGCCTGCGAGCGGCCGTCGCGAACCGGTCCGGCGATACCGAATCCGGCGTGGGTGACCGGCAGATTCTTGGCGTTCAAAAACGCGGCAACGATTTCTTCCAGGCTGGCGTATGCGGTGCTCGGGTAATCGGCTTCCGCCATCAGGCGCAGCGCGCCGCCCTCGCCGGTGAAGATGGCCAGCCGTGTGTGGGTCCCTCCGATGTCGCCTGCGAGGATCATTCTTTGGTGGAATCGGTGATGGGGACGGACGGCTTAGGCTGAGTCCCGCCAGGCGCGGTGGTCGCGCGCGAGAAGCTTTTGGGCCTCTTCAGGTCCCCAGGTGCCGGCGGGATAGTTGGGGAAGTCACCGGCAGACTGGGCCTTCCACGCGTCGAGCACCGGTTGCACGACGGCCCAACTGGCCTCGACCATGTCGGCACGCTGGAACAGCGTGGCGTCGCCGATCATGCAGTCGTACAGCAATCGTTCGTAACCTGTGCTCGGCGTGCTTCCGAAGTAATCTTGGTATTTGAAATCCATGTTGACGGGACCGAGCCGCATGATCGAGCCAGGCACCTTGGCTTCGAAACGCAGAGAAATTCCTTCGTCCGGTTGAATGCGCAAGACCAGTTCGTTTGAACGCAGGGAAGCGATCTGCGTCTTGCGAAAAGGCACAAAAGGCGCGCATTTAAACTGGATAGCGATTTCGCTGACGCGTTTGGGCAGGCGCTTCCCGGTCCTTAAATAAAAAGGGACGCCGGCCCAGCGCCAGTCGTCGATCGAGAGGGACAGCGCCACAAATGTTTCAGTGCTGGATTTCGACGCCACCTTAGGTTCCGCGCGATAGTCATCGACAGCGCGCCCTTCGATGCAGCCCTTTCCGTATTGTCCGCGGACGGCGCGGGTGGCGATGGTTTCCGGAGTAAACGATTGAATGGCTTGAAGGATTTTCGCCTGTTCGTTGTGCACGGCATCGGGCTCGAAAGAGATGGGCGGCTCCATGGCGGTAAGAGTAATCAGCTGAAGAATGTGGTTGGGCACCATGTCCCGCAGAGCGCCGGATTGTTCGTAATACTCGCCGCGCTGTTCCACGCCGAGTGTCTCGGCCACGGTGATCTGCACGTGGTCGATATACTGGCGATTCCAGACGGGCTCGAATATGCCGTTCGCAAAACGGAAAGCTAAAATATTTTGCACGGTTTCTTTGCCCAGATAGTGGTCGATGCGATAGATCTGGTTTTCGCCAAGCACCTTTTTGACGTCGCGGTTGAGCGCGCGCGCGGAATCGAGGTCGTGGCCGAAGGGCTTCTCATAAATCACGCGGCGCCACTTGGCGTTCTCCTGCGTCAATCCTGCGTTCGCAAGCTGCTGGGTGATATCGCCGAAATGCCCGGGCGCGGTGGCCAGGTAATGCAGATAATTTCCAGCAGTACCGTGCGCCTTATCTACGGTGTTGAGGAGTGTAGCGAGCTGTTGATACAGCGCAGTGTTTTGAACGTCCCCGGCGAGATAATAGGAGCGCTCGCGAAACCAGTCAAGCAGCCTGGCATCAACTTTACCGGTGGAGAATTCCGTGAGGTCCTGGACAACTTTATTCTGGTAAACCTCTCTGTTGATGGCGGTGCGGCTGATGCCGATAATGGCGAACTCGCTGGGAAGTAGTTTCTCCGTGGCCAGGTTGTAAAGCGCCGGCAACAGCTTGCGTTTGGTCAGGTCGCCGTTTGCGCCGAAAATAATAATTGCGCAGGGGCCGGCGCGCTGAGCGGAAACGTCGGAGCTCGCGCTGCTGGCGGGCGAGGCGGTGTTTTCACTCGCGAAGCATGGATCGGCGGGTTCTGAGCGTTTGGTCATTCGTGCCCTTACCTTATCTCTGCAGGGATTTACTTCTCGGGGGCGCGCTCGATATGCCCGCCGAACTGGAAGCGCATCGCGGACAAGAGCTTGGCGGCAAATTCGCCCTCGCCACGCGAGCTGAAGCGTTGATAAAGCGCAGCGCTTAAAACGGGAGCAGGAGAGGACTCGTCGATGGCGGCTTGCAACGTCCAGCGTCCTTCGCCGGAGTCGGACACGCGACCGGAAAACTTTGCCAGATCGGGCTGTTCGAATAGCGCGCCCGCGGTTAAATCCAGGAGCCATGATGCCACCACACTGCCACGCCGCCAGACTTCGCTGATATCGGCGAGATTGAAGTCGTACTGATAGTGCTCGGGATGGCGCAAGGGCGTGGTTTCGGCGTCGACGGTCTGCTTTCCTTTTCCCGCGTTGGCGTGCTTCAGAATATTAAATCCTTCGGCGTACGCGGCCATCAGGCCGTACTCAATTCCATTGTGCACCATTTTTACGAAGTGTCCGGCGCCTGGAGGGCCGCAGTGGAGGTAACCTTCCTCGGCGGTTCCGGCAGCCTTATCACGGCCAGGAGTTGGCGAGATGCTTCCGCGTCCCGGCGCAAGAGTCTTGAAGATGGAGTCGAGATGCTGAACCACGCCGGGCTCGCCGCCGATCATCTGGCAATATCCGCGGTCGAGTCCCCAGACGCCGCCACTAGTGCCGACATCCACATAATGAATACCCAATGCTTGGAGCTCGTTGGCGCGCCGGATGTCGTCGATGTAGTAGGAGTTTCCGCCGTCGATGACGATGTCGTCGCGCCGCAGTTGAGCGGAGAGATCTTTGAGTGTGGTGTCCACAGCGGCAGCAGGCACCATCAACCAGACGGCGCGGGGCGCAGTGAGCTTCCCAACAAATTCCTCCAGCGAGGCTGCTCCGGTGGCGCTTTCCTGCACGGACTGTTTTACGCTTTCCGCGTTTCTGTCGAAAACCACGCAGGTGTGGCCGCCGCGCAAAAGACGACGCACCATGTTGCCGCCCATCCTGCCCAGCCCGATCATTCCCAACTGCATATGCGCTCCTTTTCTTGCTTCTCGCCAACGCTGCTATTACTGTTAGAGAAGCGACTCGCGAACGGCAGCCACAAGCTTCTCGAGTCCGGTCTTTACGTCAGCGCCCAGATGGACACGCAGTGCGCGGCGTTGCCGCTCGATCAGGACTTCGAAATCGCCTCGTGCCTGGGCAGCTTTGACCGCACCGAAAGTGTACTTCTGTCCGGGAACGGGGAGATCGACAGCGTCCTGGCAAGTGATCTGCAGAAAGACGCCGGTATTGGGGCCGCCCTTGTAGGCCTGGCCGGTGGAATGCAGAAAGCGCGGACCGAAGCCGACACATGTAGCGACGTGTTTCTTATCACGCACCAAGTGGCGCAGAGATTGCAGAAGAGAGGCGTGCAGATCATTCATCTCCACGTAAGCCAGTGCGGCAAAGTAGTCGCCGGGCGTCAGGCGGTTTAAATGGGCGCGCAGGTAACTGACAACAGACTTCTTTTCGCCGGAAGCCTGGTCCAGCGCTGCGGTATTGCGCGGGTCGGTAAATAGCTGCATGCCGTCTTCGACGTATATTGCCGTCTCGGGAGGCAACGCGCCGGATTGTTCGTACTCCGTGGTGAGCTTTTTTGTGGCCAGCTTGCTGGCCTCGACGTCGGGTTGGTTGAAGGCGTTGATGCCTAGTATCGAGCCGGCAACGGCGGTGGCGATTTCCCACCGGAAGAATTCCTGCCCGAGGTCATACACCTGAGCGACGTTAATGCGCGCCACCGGTTGGCCGGCTTTTTCGAGCGCGGCCACGGCGGAATCTTGTTTTACGTCGGGAGCGGATTCCAGGCGCAGGTAGGCGAACAGGCGATCCTGTCCATACACTTCAGCCGTGCCAATCTCTTCGCCATCGACGGGCACGAGTCCTTTGCCTTCCTTGCCGGTCGACTCAGCCAAAAGCTGCTCGAGCCAACCGCCCAGGCTGGAGATTGCGGGCGACGCGATGATGGTAACTTTATCGCGGCCATTGCGTCCCAGCACGCCCAGCACCGTTCCCAGTAATACGCCGGGATTCTCCTTCGCGTCTACGGTTGTAGCGCAGGCATGGACCATTTCGTCGGTGCGCTCCAGGAAGCGGGCGGCGTCCACGCCGGCAATGGCAGCGGGAACCATGCCAAAGTCAGACAGGGCGGAATAGCGTCCGCCGATGCTGGGAAGGCCAAAAAAGATATTCCGGAAGCGATCGGCCTCGGCGGTTTGCTGCAGCTTCGAGCCGGGATCAGTGATGGCAATAAAATGTTTGCTCGCTTCCGCGGCACCGACGGTTTGTTTAGCTCGCTCAAAAAAATACTGTTTGAAAATATTGGGCTCGAGCGTGCTGCCGGACTTGCTGGACACAATGAATAGCGTCCTGGCCAGGTCAATCTTGCTTTCTATCGTACGAATCTGCGCGGGATCGGTGGAATCGAGCACCAGAAGCTGCGGAAAGCCTTCAGCCTTTCCAAAGGTACGCTGAATTACGTCCGGGCAGAGGCTTGAGCCGCCCATGCCCAGCAGGAGTGCATGCGTGAATCCTGATTTTCGCGCGTCGTCAGCAACTGTTTTCAGGTGATCCGAATGGGCGCGTTCATCTTCGGTGACCCCGAGCCAGCCCAGCCAGTTGTTCTCGTCGGTGCCGGTCCACAACGAAGCATCCCGCTCCCAGAGGCGGCGCACATTTCGTTTGGCCTGCCACTCCTCGAGCGAGGCCTGCACTTGGGAATTGAGATCGCCCGGCAAGCTGAAGGTTTGACGGCTGACCACCGGGGGAATCGCTGCCACGCCTCGCTGATCCACGGCGGACAGCAGTTTGGCGAACGCATCGGCAAATAATTTAACACCCTCATCCACCAGCCTGGCGGTGACGTCTTTCATGGAAATGCCGGCGCGCTGCAGAGATTCCATCGTGCGGGCCGCGCCCGCAGCATCTTCCTCGAGGCTGGCACGCACGCGGCCATGTTCGCGGAACGCGTCCAGGGTAGCCGGCGGAATCGTGTCCACCGTGTCGGGGCCAACCAGCTCTTCGACGTAGAGCACGTCGCGATATTGCGCATTTTTTGTGCCGGTGCTGGCCCACAGCAGCCGCTGGGTTTGCGCGCCCTGGGCGGCCAAAGCTTCCCAGGCGGGACCGCTAAAAATCGCCTTGTAACGCTGGTAGGCAAGTTTTGCACTGGCGATGGCGACTTTGCCGAGCAGGCTGGTAAGAAGCGTACGGTCCGCGTCGGTAACAACCGCTTTTAACTTTTCTGCGATGAGGCTATCCACCAGGGTGTCGATGCGGCTGACAAAAAAACTGGCGACGCTGGCCACGCGGCGGAGGTCGCCGCCCTGTTTCGCGAGCGTGGTGAGTCCGGCGATGTAGGCTTGGGCAACGCGTTCATAGGACTCGAGAGAGAAAAGCAGCGTGACATTGATATTGATGCCTTCGCTGATGAGCTGCTCGATAGCGGGAATGCCTTCCGGTGTGGCCGGCACTTTAATCATCACATTTTCGCGACTCACCGTCTTCCACAGGCGCCGCGCTTCTTCCACCGTGCGGGTGGTGTCGTGAGCAAGATCCGGAGAAACTTCCAGGCTCACGTATCCGTCACGACGCGCCGTGGACTTGTAGACTGAGCTCAGGACGCCGGCAGCGTCCTGAATATCCTGCACCGCCAAGGATTCGAACATGTCCTTACTGGCCAGAGTTCTATTTTTCCGCAGGGCTTCCAGAGCCGCGGAATAATCCGTACTGCCGGTGATAGCCTTTTCGAATATGGCGGGATTCGAGGTGACTCCGCGCAGGCCGTCGTCGTCAATCAGGCGTTTCAGCTCCCCGCTCGAAATCAGCCTGCGCCGGATATAGTCGAGCCATACGGACTGGCCATAGTCGTTCAGTTTTCTCAGCGGGTTCGCGGTTTTGCCAGTTACGTTCGCTGTATCTCCCGCGCCCGAATTCAACTTCGGCGACGTGCTCATGACTTGCGCTCCTTCCGCGGGTTCTCAATGGGGGCATAGCGCTGCTCAAGCGCCCGAATCTTGGCCACGCGGCGGAGGTGGCGCTCTTCTCCCGTGAATTCCGCGGCGAGGAAAGCACGGACCAGTTCGCGGGCCAGCTCGGAACCAATTACGCGGGCTCCCAGCACCAGGACGTTCACATCGTCGTGTTCCACGCCTTGATGCGCCGAGTAGGTGTCGTGGCAAAGCCCGGCGCGAATCCCGGGAAGTTTATTGGCCGCCACGGAGGCGCCTACTCCGCTGCCGCAAATCAGCACGCCGCGGCGGGCTTTCCCCTCGAGGATGCAGAAGCCGAGCGCGTCGGCAAAATCGGGATAATCGACCGGGGCGGTGCTGTTGGTGCCCACGTCGATGACCGAGTGGCCCAGCTCTTCGAGAAAGGGGATTAAAGATCGCTTTAAATCGAATCCGGCATGATCGCAGCCTGTGACCACTCGCACCAGTTTACCTCCACTGCGTCGAAGACATTTGTGTGATGCCTTGTCCGGGCACACCGGCAATTTGCCAGTATACCGCGACGGCGGCTTATTCTGGGCGTGCAAGGACGAAGCGGGAATTGCGAAAGGAATTGACCGCGAGTTGCCCTGCAACCCGGCGTTCGGCGAAACACCGCGGGGGGGCGGACGCGGGTGTAACTTCAAAACCCTTTTGGGGACGCGAGATGCCCGCCCTCAGGCTCAGCCATTGGTTACTTGAATTCGTTCTTTACTACCTGGCCGCCTTTCATGACGAACTTTACGCGCCCGAGCTCGGTGACGTCGGCCAAAGGATCGCCCGCAACGGCGACAATATCCGCAAACTTGCCTTTTTCGATGGAACCGATGCGATCCTGCCAGCCCATCATTTCGGCATTTACGGAGGTGGCGGAGCGCAAAGCCTGCAGGGGAGTCATGCCATCCTTGACCATGTATTCGAATTCCTTCGTCTGTGTCCCGTGCGGGAACGGCCCCACGCCGGTTCCGAAGCCAATCTTCAACCCGCGCGAGATTGCGCGCCGGAAGCTTTCGTCGCGCATGACCGCCAGGCTGTTTTTGCCCCCCGTGGCTTTGCGATCGGGCACGGTATAGAAAGCCAGGTGGTAGTGGTAAATCGTGGGAACCATGTAGATGCCTTTTTCAATCATCTTCTGCAAAGTGGCGTCGGGCAGCTCGATAGCGTGCTCGATGGTGTCTACGCCGGCTTCGACGCAGCGCGTGAGACCTTCGCCGCCGAAAGCGTGGCAGGAAACTTTGAGCCGGCGCGCGTGAGCTTCTTCGACGATGGCTTTGATCGTTTCGAGACTCAGAAGCGGAGTGTCAGAAAAATGGCCGTCCTGATCGAAGTGATATCTGCTTGCAGTCGCGCGAATCTTGATGACGTTGGCGCCGAAATGAAACTGCTCCCTGACCGCGCGGCGCGCTTCCTCAGGGGTATCCACAGGCTGGTAGTCGGCAGGGAGCGTCAATTCGGGCGAGCCGCGCATGGCTTCGTCGGTGGAGGCGATGCCTCTGGTGGCTACCTGCATTCGCGGCCCCACGATCAGGCCCTCGTTGACGGCATTGCGCAGGTCGACGTCGGCGTACATGTTCCCGTGATTGCCCAGGTCGCGCAGCGTGGTGAAGCCCGCCAGAAGGTCGGCGCGGATATTGGCTGCGGCCACGAGCGTGCGGTACTCGCGTGTGGTGCGGGAAAATTCATCGCTGTGCGGGGTGATGAATTCCAGGGTGTCCTGCCCGGCGACGAAGATGTGAGTGTGGGCATCGATCAATCCCGGCAGCACGGTGGCCTGACTGAGGTCAATCACCTGCGCGCCGGAAGGAATCTGCACGCTATCGGCGGAGCCAGTTTGGGTGATGCGTTCGCCCTCGATGAGCACAACCTGCTTGGTGAGCAGATGATCCAGCTTTGGATCGAAAAGTTTTCCCGCGCGGATAGCGGTCACTTGGGGCGTCTGCGCGGGCAGATTGGGCGAGTAGACCAGGACGAAGAGCAAGATCCCGAGTAGAGAACGGCGGCTCATGCTAAATCCTCCGGGCAGATCAGACTTCCATTATTGAACTTCGTAATCGTCGTCCACGAAACGCCGTACGTGAATCAATGACTGGTGGGTACGGTCCAGCCGAGCTTAATGGAGAAGGATGGGCGGGACGTGAAGCCAAGATTAAAATACGTTCAACGTGGCAGCGAGTTCAAGTTGCTGGAAAAGGCGTGCCGCGCGAGAAGCGACACGCCCCCCAGTTGTTACAGGTCTTTCGTCAGAAGATAATTTTCAGCGCGAACTGGATCTGCCGCTCGGGAATGCTGGTCTTCTTCAACCTGCCTACGTTGGAGTTTAGCGATCCGTCTCCGTTGAAGATGTCCGTGCTGTCGGGAGTGATAGGGGAAGCAAACATGGGGTGATTCAGTATGTTGAAAACCTCGGCACGGAACTGCACATTGAATTTCTCAGAAATCTTCCTGATGTAATTGTTCTTGAACACGGAGAAGTCCAGGTTTTTTACGCCCGGCGAGATCAATATGTTGCGCCCGGCGTTACCACGGAGGTTGAAGCATCGCAGATCGCCTGGAGGGAGCGGGCCCCCGAAACTCGGAGGCGCGGGATCGCAATTCGCAGCAAAAAAGCCGGCGTCAGGCGCCAGCGGTACCTGGAAGCAGGAAGTCTTGATGTAGTTGTTGACGTTGCCGGGATTGGTCAGCGTCTTGCATCCGGGGGCGCCGGTAAGTTGAGGGAAGTCCCAATCGTCGCTGCTGAGTGTGCCGAGGGGGTCCGCACCGGTACCCCAACTGGCGGTGAACGGCGTGCCGTCGGCAGCGGTGAAGATCAGACCCAATTGCCATCCATTCAACACGAAGGAGAGCGGACCGGAAACGGATTTAGCGTAGGGAAGTTCCCAGGTTCCATTTAGGACCAAGGTACGCGCAACGTTAAAATCCGACAGCGCACGGCTCAATTTCGGGTCGAAATAATGCAGGCTGGCTATGGAATTCGCGAATGCATCGCCAGCGACCGTGGCCGAACTAGTGTCAATGCTCTTGCCCCAGGTGTAAACGCCTTGCACCTGAAAGCCGTGGCTCATGCGCTTGGACAACTGTAGCTCCAAGGCATCGTAATAGGAGCGTCCTTCATAGAACATTCCGCGAACGGAGCCGAAGTTCTCATTGATGCGCGAGGGGGGATTCCCTGCGTTAGGGCCTGTAATTTCGTTTCCGTCGACGTCCACCTGTGGCCAGAGGTACCCGGCAGAAGTCAGCCTCGGGAGCACTAGGTCAGCATCGTCAACGCGGAAGGGTTGATGCACGCCGCGTGAGCCTACATAGGCGACCATGGCCGTGAGGTTCGTCATGAGTTGGTACTGCACGTTGAGATTCCACTGCATGACGTAATTGCGCTTGGGGTGCGGCTCGATAAATGTTTGGCGCAATTTATTTGCGGGGAGTGTGGCCGGGAGCCCGTCAAAAAAAGCGTTTGGCCTGGTGAAGCTTGATCTGCCAATCACGGTATACCCAAAGAAGGGAGTCGCCAGGGTGGTCAGGAGAGGGAACTGATAAGGCAGCGGCAAAACATCGAACAGACCAAAGCCGCCGCGGACAGCCATTTTTCCGTTGCGGAAGGGGTCCCAGGCAAAGCCGATGCGAGGCTCAAAATTCTTCAGTGTGGGGTTGTCGAAAAATGGGCTGCCGAGGTGAGGCGCGGCGTCAGTAATATTCCTTAGGTTGGCGAGTTTGCCGTGGATTTCGGTCGGCACGGTGACCATTTCGTACCGCAAACCCAGGTTCAGGGTCACATTCGATTTCCAGCGCCAGTCGTCCTGCACATAGAGGCCCGCTAGGGTCTGGCGGAGATCGCGTGGGGACACGGTGCTGGGGATGCCCCCCTGGAACCGCTTGGGATTATTCGTCAGGAAATCCTGCAAACTGTTGAACTGCCAAATCCCGGCTGGATCGGATTTAGCGATTACCTGAAGCTGCATGCGCTCAGCCGCAACGCCGAACTTAATGGAATGAGCGCCTCTGCTCCAGAAGGCATCGTCGTATCCCGCGAAGGTGTTCCAGTGGTAGATATAAGTTGGGAGCGCACCCACCCCGCCGGGCATGGGATCAAGTCCGGCGATGGATACAAAGCTCGCATGCTGGCCGGCAAAATTGGGGCCAGCCGCCAGAGAGGTATCGCCTGCCACCGGATTAATTGCCGACAAGCCCTGGTTGTTGTTGACGGCTTGATGGTTGTAGCCAAAGCGGACAGAATTTAGGAAGCTGGGAGTGAATCCGTGCGTCTCTTCTACTGCGACAATCTGCCTTGAAGTCACCGAAGTGAGCAAAGAATTGTTAAAACTGTCAGGAGAGGTGTAGGGCGCCTTGTCGTAGATGTAGGTGCCGAAGACGCTATCCTTGTCGGAGAATTTGTGGTCGATGCGGGTGGTCAAGAAGTTCTCGGTGACCGCTCGTTTAGCGGTAAAAGTGAACTGCGCCACATCGCCGTTGCCGATCACGTTGGTGGACGTCGGGAACAGCGGGAGATACTTTTGAACGTTGGAATCCACCATAACGGTAATTGGCAGGCCGGTGGTGCTGTCATGGATCATTCCCATTCGAGCCGCGTTCGAAGGCACGTTATCGAGTACCGGAATGCCCTTGGTCTGCCGGAGACCTTCGTAGTTGGCAAAGAAAAATGTGCGGTTCTTCAGAATGGGACCACCGAGTGAAGCTCCAAACTGGTTCTGCCGGAATGGCGCTTTGGGCAGGGCGGGATCTTCGAAGAAATTTCTTGCATCCAGCGCGCTATTGCGCAGGAACTCGTAAGCGCTGCCGTGAAAGCCATTGGTTCCCGAACGGGTGATGGCGTTGACCACGCCTCCCGAAGTCTTGCCGTATTCGGCCGAGTAGTTGCTGGTGAGGACGGAGAATTCCTGAATGGCATCCACGCCCATGTTTCCGCCCAGCACGCTGCCAGGTCCTCCGTTAGCGTAGTCGTTGACGCTGACGCCATCGATGCGATAGTTGTTTTGCTGCGGGCGGGCGCCGGAGATGGTCAACTGCTGTCCGAAACCGCGATTGCCTCGATCGGCGCCTACGGCAAAGTCGGGCTGAGTATGAATGGCGTCGACGCCGGGCTGCAGGGTGGCCAAATCCGTCCAACTGCGGCCATTAAGCGGCAGTTCGCGGACGGTGGTGGAGTTGACGGTGGCGCTGATGTCCGAGCTGGTCACTTGGATGGCCGGGGCTTCCGTGTTCACCTGGACGGTTTCGGAGACGTTGCCGACCTGCATGGAGAAATTCAAGGTCTGCTCGGTACCGACATTCAAAAGGACGCCAGGCCGCACTTCGGTGTTAAATCCCGTGGCGGAAACGGTAACTTCATAGGTGCCCGGCTGGAGATTCGGCGCCGTGTAATAACCATCGGCGTTGGTGGGAAGCTCGCGAGTGATCCCCGTCGCAGAGTGCTTAATGGCCACCTGGGCCTTGGGGATTACCGCACCGCTTTTATCGCTGACCGTGCCCGAGAGCGCGGCGCCGGCAACTTGCGCGCTGACGTAAGCGGGCAACAGTAGCGCACAGAGCAATACGCTGAAAATGGCAAAGCAGGCAAACCAATGCTTAGAGCGTAATTCCGACCGCATCAAACACCTCCCCGGTGTTGCTGCCGACGTTAGTCCCCTATCCGGCCCAAAAGATTGAACCAAGATTAATAGTTATTTATGCGCTGTGCAAGCCACCAGAGCCGTTTCCCACGGGCTGTACCAGCGGAAGAGTTACCGTGAAGGTAGAGCCGCGGCCCGGAGCGCTCTGGCACTGGATGGAACCACCCTGCGACCGGGCAATGGCCTGCGCGATGGCCAGGCCAAGACCGCCACTCTGCGCTTCCCCCGCTTCCGGCTGGAGCACGCGATAGAACCGCTCAAAGATGCGCGACTGATGCTCGCTGGAAATCCCGCGACCCTGGTCCTGGAACAGCGTTTTGACGACGCCGTTCTCCCTCATCATATCCACTCGCACACGGGTATGCGGAGGAGAATATTTCACAGCGTTTTCCAAAAAGATAAGAAAGAGCTGGCGGAGCAGGGTTTCATCGCCCCAGTAATCGACCTCGTCCTTGAGCGCGCGATCAATGGCGATGTCCTTGGCGCGCGCGCGCGGGGCCACCAGGACGCAGGCTTCTTCGACCACTTCGTTCAAGTAAACAGGCTCCTTGGTGATGCGCAATTGTCCGGCATCCGCCATGGAGAGGGTGAAGAGACCTTCAATAATCAGCGTCAGCTTCTTCAGTTCGCCATCCATGATGCGCAGGGTTTTTTGGTATTCATCCACGCTGCGCGGGGCGGACAGCACCAACTCGGTCTCACCTTGCAGCACGGAGAGTGGAGTGCGAAGTTCGTGGGAAGCATCGGAGACGAATTGACGCATCTGGCGCAGAGCAGAATCGATTTGGGCAAACAGACGATTGAAAGTCTCCGCCAGGCGGCCGAGCTCATCCTGCGGGTGAGCCACCAGCAGGGGCGTCCAGAATTCCGGTTGGCCGGACTTTGTGGCGCGCTCGGACATTTGCGCCGCGTGAAGGGTAAGTGCGGAAACGGGCGCGAGGCTCCGGCCGGTGTACCATGCGGAGATCGCCGCGGTGACTAACAGGCTGAGAGGCAGCAGAAAAAGAATAATCCTGCCAAAACTTTCCAGCACGGCGTTGGTGCCGGCGGTGGGAATAGCGACGGCCTGCACGAACGTTTGATCGCCTCTCTGGAAGGGAATCAGGCCCAGGCGCAGCCGGCCGCGCGATGGGTCTTGAATGGTCCGGAAGGTCGCTTTCGATAGGTCCCAGCCCTGCGTGCGGAATTCAAGCGGGCGATTCTGGAGGTTAATCGATTGCTGCAGGACGTTGCCTGACGAATCAAGCAGCTCAAAATATCTATCGGGAAGATCGAGTTTATTGACGTCTTGCTCTACATCATTTCTCATGAGATCCGCTACCAGCGGTTTTGACGTCTCCAGAAGCTGGCGATCCAATTGAACGCGGACTTCGCCTTTGAGAAGGAGATAAAAGCCCAGGTACGAGCAGGCCAGCAAGACACCGACCACGGCGGAGAACAGCACCATCATGCGAAAACGAAGAGAGCGCGGCCGCTTCATGCAATGGAACCGAGACGGTAGCCCACGCCGCGAACGGTGTGAATGAGCTTGGTGCGGTGGTTGTGGTCGATTTTCTGGCGCAAGCGGTTGACGTAGACCTCGACCAGGTTGGTCTCGCTGTCAAAGTGGCTATCCCAGACGTGCTCGATGATCTCTGTGCGGCTGACCATTTCCGGGGCGCGCAGCAACAGAAACTCCAGGAAGGCAAATTCCTTGGTGGTTAGCGGGATGGCGCTGCTTCCGCGCTTGGCACGGCGGCGATGACGATCCAGCTCCAGATCAGCGTAATGCAGATTGGCGGAGGTCTTGTGGAATCCGCGGCGGATTAGCGCGCGCACTCGAGCTTTGAGCTCGGCCAGGGCGAATGGCTTGATCAGGTAGTCGTCAGCGCCGGCATCCAGGCCTTCGACGCGTTGCTCGACCAGGCTGCGCGCGGTTAACATCAGGATTGGCGATTCGACGCCGGCCTGACGGAGTTCCCGGCAGACTTCGATGCCGCTGAGACCCGGCAGACGGACGTCCAGCAGAATAGCGTCATAGAGGGTATCAGTGCCCAACTCCAGTCCATGCTCCCCGGTTTCCGCCACATCCACCGCGTAGGCATTCTCGCGGAGGGCGCGGGCAATGAAACTGGCCACCTTGCGCTCGTCTTCAACCAACAATATCCGCATGGAACACATTATAGGCCGACCCGGGCGCGGTTACAGCAGAGATGTAAGCTGGGGCGGCTGATTGCGACATGCTGCTGATAGCCGCCGCTGATGCTAGCGCTGGCTTGCAAGGTGTTCAGCGATGGCATCGCCTACGTCTTTCGTTTTCGCCTTACCCCCGATATCCGGCGTCCGCGCCGCGGGATTTGCGAGGACGGCTTGAATGGCGGCTTCGATAGAGTCCGCCGCAGCTGTTTCACCAAGATGCCGCAGCATGAGCGCGCCCGACCAGATCTGCCCAATCGGATTGGCGATGCCTTTGCCGGCGATGTCTGGCGCCGATCCGTGAACCGGCTCAAACATGGAAGGGTACTCTCGCTCGGGATTCAGATTGGCCGATGGAGCGATGCCTATGGAGCCGACGACGGCCGGGCCGAGGTCGGACAAAATGTCGCCGAACAGGTTGGAGCCGACCACCACATCGAACCAATCCGGATGGCGCACGAAATGCGCCGTGAGGATATCGATGTGATATTGGTCGGTGCGAACGTCAGGAAATTCCTTGGCGATGGCGGCAAAGCGTTCGTCCCAGAAGGGCATGGTAAAAATAATGCCGTTGGACTTGGTGGCGGAAGTCAGGTGGCTGCGGCGCTTGCGGGCCAGCGCGAAAGCGTAACGCATAATCCTGTCGCATCCGCGGCGAGTGAACACAGTCTGCTGGACGGCCAGCTCGTCTTCCGTGTTCTGGTAGAGCCGGCCGCCGATATCGGAATACTCGCCTTCGTTATTCTCGCGAACGATGCAGAAATCAATCTGCCCGGGCTCGAAATTCTTGATGGGCGGGTCGATGCCTTTGAATAAGCGGACCGGGCGCAGATTGACGTACTGGCGGAAGTTGCGGCGGATAGGAATCAGCAATCCCCACAGAGAAACGTGATCGGGAACCCCGGGATGCCCGACGGCGCCGAGGAAGATAGCGTCGAACTTGCCGAGCTGCTCGATGCCATCCGCTGGCATCATGCGGCCGGTTTTGGCGTAAGTTTCGCAGCTCCAGTCGAAGTAATGCCAGGAGAATGTGGCTCCGAAGCGGCGGCCGGCGGCATCGACGGCACGCACGCCCTCGGGCACCACTTCTCGCCCGATTCCATCCCCTGCGATAACGGCGATCTTGTGGGTTTTCATAAACGGTTCAACTCGATTGTGATTTTCTGAATGCCAACAGTCCGCTGGCAATTGTGGATGAGTTTGTGCGGGCGGGCGAGGAGTAATTTATTAAAAACCGTTTATCCCCAAATGGAGAGGAAAACTCAGGCGGGCAGGGACTTGCCCCGGGTCTCTTCGCCGAAGGGAATCAGCGCGAGTCCGAAGAGGAATGCGATAGAGGTCAAGGCCACGGGGATGCCGATGGTTTGGAAATGCCGAACTCCGGCGCCGACTAGAAACGTGATACCGGCGCCTGCGAAGCGGCCTACCGAAGTGGAAAAAGCGAAAGCGCTGGCGCGGCATTCGGTGCGATATTGCTCGGGCACCCACAGCGTGTACAGCGCAAAGTTCGCGCCACCCACGCCGAGAAAAAACAGGCACACCATGAACCAGGGAAGCGCGTTCTGCTCCAGGTAGAAGATGTAGCCGAAGCCCACGGAAATGAAAACCAGCATCAGCGAAAAAAACACCGCCAGCGCCGCTCGCCGGCCGATGCGCTCCGCCAGAATTGGCGCGATGAGGCATCCCAGAATCGTTCCCACGGAGAGAATCATCGTGGCGTAGGAAGCCAATTGGGCCCGCTGCGGGACGCTGTAACCGGCACCCGCCGCGAGGAAGGTTACAGACGCGGGAACATAAACCGAGCCAGCCCACAGTCCAATAATGGAGACCAGCATGTAAGCAGAATTTAGAACTGTGCGGCGCCGGTATTCCGGAGAAAAAAGGTAGAAGAAGGAACGCCGCGCGCCCCATTCCTTTTGTAGTTGGCCGCGCTTCTGCGACCAGCGGCTGGGTTCGCTGACCCCGTAATAGATGAGCACGACGAAAAGCGCCGGGAGCCCGCCTACCAGGAACATGGCCCGCCATCCATAACGATTGCCGATGAAGTAGTTGGCCAGCGCGGCAAGAAAAAAGCCGAAATAGTAGCCGGTATGCATCAATCCCGCGCCCATTTTTCGGCGATCTTCCGGCCACTCCTCGGCGATGAAGGTGCCGCCCATGGACCACTCACCGCCAATGCCGATCCCCGCCAAGAGCCGGAAGACGGCGAGAGTCCAGACGGTGGTCGCCACTGCACTCAAAAGAGTGAACACGGAAAAGAAAAGTATGGTGATGGCCAGCGTGCGCACCCGGCCGAAACGGTCGGCGATGGGACCCCATACGAGCGACAAGCCCCAGCCGACCAGGAAGAGGGCGAACAGCAGGCCGCCGTAGTAGCCAACATTGGCGGTGGTGGGCGCAATGCCTGAACGGGGCAGCAGATCTTGCAAGGCGGGGACCAGAACCATGGCGTAGATGAAAGAATCCATGCCGTCGAGAGCCCATCCGCCCCATGCCGCCCAGAAACCGCGGATTTGGTTGCGGGTCAGCGGCGTGCGAGCGGAGTGAATCGGCGCGGATTCAAGATTTGCGCGAGCCATCGGGAGGCATGGTACATGAAAGATGTTTCTGAAAGAAGTTTCTGAACGAAGGATGCCGCGCGCGATCGAGTTCAAGTCGAGTTAGAGTCCAGCTGTTCCGTGGCGTTTGTGATTGCTAATTCGATCGCGCCGGCTCAGCGGCGGCGAAGCGCGTCGATGCTCCACGGGCCGGGGCCAGCCGCGGAAAAGTAAAGCCACACAAAGCTGAAAAGGACGGCCGGAGTGCCGCCGTTGAGAACCGGCCAGAACCCTTTACCTGCGTGCCCCATGAAATAGGCCACAGCCATTTCGCCCGACAGCAGGAAAGCAACAGGGCGCGTGAACAAACCCACCAGCAGGAGCACGCCGCCCACCAACTCCAGGGCGCCGCCGAAACCCGGAAGCGAGTTGAGTGGCGCGGTGCCGCCGCCGGGCATGACGGCCGCAGGAAACGCGAGCAGCTTCGCTGAGCCGAACTGCGCGAAGAGGAATGCGGCAACGATGCGCAGGATGCTAAGGAAATATGGCGCCCAGGATTTCCAGCGCGCTAAAAGACTTGTGTCACTCATGGCTCTCCCCCATTTCGTGGCTAGACATTGTCGCTCCCAGGTTTATGCGCACTACATCATGGGTTGTCTGGAGATAGCTTGGCCGGAGATAGCTTGGCTGGAGGGCGCATCGTGCTGCACGTCCGCGATAAATTTTCCGATAGCGGATACAACCTGCGCGGCCGGTTTCTCGCGCAAGACCATGGAGGCGTGCGTTGAATTGGCAATGACGATGGGTCCTTGACCGCGGCTCGACTTCGCGGCGATCGACGCAAGGTACTCGAGATAGCCTTTGCGCCATGCAATCACATCCTGGATTGTCTCCTTACCTTCGGGTCCACGCAACTCTGAGCTGGCCAGCATTAGCACCGGCAGATCGCCGAATTTCTGCACGTCCATGGTTTGCCATGCGGTCTTCGGCAGCGCGCCGTAATAGGCGACGGCTGTGCCGGGGGAAGAAGTGCGAGCCAGGCCGGCACGGTATTGCGCCAGTGCACCACCCTCGAAGCTCTTGCCGGTCAAATGGGATCCGAGTCGTGCCACGCCCAGGCCTCCGGCAACCCATGCGGCAACGCAAAATCGGTTGCAGGCCGGCAGGGCCATGGCTTGTTCGCGGGAGCCGTGGAAGTCCTCGAGCATATCCTTTGGGTTACCCGGCTCGAGTAGAACCAGGGCGGCGACGTCTTGTGGATGCTGCGAAGCGTAAATTTGCGCAAAGTTCGCGCCCAAGGAATGGCCTACGTAGACGAAGGGAGTTTTTATCTGTGCAGCGGCGACAATCTCGGAAAGTTCAGACGCAGCGGCCAGACCGTCGAAAGATTTTCCGCCGCCATCGCTCCACCCGAGCCCTGGTCTATCGAACGAGCAGACGCGGGCGAATTTTGCCAGAGCCGGCTGAATTCGGTACCAGTGTGTAGACCAGCCACCAAGTCCGGAATCCAGGACAATAGTGGTCGCCCCGCTACCGGCGCAGAGAACGTGAATCTGGCGGTTATCAACTACGACCATTCGCCCAGGCAGAGGCAGGTTGCGGCGATCGATGAGCGAGCCGATTTGCTGGTAGATGGCGCCAGCCAGAATGCAAACCAGCGCGAAAATTCCGATCCACTTAGCGATACGCCAGATTATGGCCATGGTTACTCCGGTACTTCGCGATGGACGCCTGGATCACGTGGATCGGCGAACGAACGAATCCACTCTGTCATAACGTTCTACGACAAGCACGGTCAACAGGTTCCATCATGCCGGAGGGTCGCAGCAGGAGGCGGCACACGGATCACGCCGCGAAGTATCTTCTCTACGAGAAGTGTGGTGCGCTTAAAGAGCTTCGCACATCCCTGTCACTTGGGCGTTGACGGGCTCAGCGCTTGAGCCGTCGAACCAGTGGGCGCGATAGCGATGGCGATGCGCTTAGGAACGCGACCTACTTTCACGCGGCTTAGTTCGCGGCGGCCTTTTACATCGAAGATTGAAACGTCGTCGCTGTCGGTATTGCTTACCGCTGCAAGTTTTCCGTCGGGGGAGAAGACCACCCAGTTAGGGCCGTCGCCAGTGGGTAAATGCCCGGTAAATGTCTTCGACTTTAAATCATAGAAATAAATACCGTCGTCGAGCATGCTGGTGACCCACAGCTCGCTTTCGTCGGGTGTAAGCGCCAAGCCGTGCGTGAGCGTGTCGGGCGTTTCAAACCGGCGAGGACGTGCCGGCCCGGGATTTACGGACGGCATTTCCACGCGCTCGATCACTTTCTTGCCGGCAATGTCCACCACCTCAAAGCCGTGAAGATCGCTGACGGCCACATACATGGTGCGGCCATCCCTGGAAAGAATGAACGGCCGGGTGCGGCCGCCCAAGGGAATGTGAGCGGAATAGTCCATTTTTTCGAAATCGACCACATCAATCTCGTGCCCGCCCATGGAGCTGACAAACGTGTAGCGATTGCTTCCCATGTTCACGGAATTGTGGGGTTCCTTAATGGGGAGAACCTTGACAATTTTTTGTTGGGGCACATCGATGATCGCGACACTGTCACCATCGCGGATGGGCACGGTGACATAGTGGCCATCCGGAGTGACTGCGCACTGGTTAGGCTTGCCCGGAAGCTTCACGGTACCAAGAATCTTGTCAGTCGTGGTGTCCGAAATGATCAGCGTGTGATCGACCTCACTCGTGGTAAAGAGGCGCCGGCCATCGGGCGTGAGTGCGACGCAGTGGACGTCTTTACCGACGGGAATATCGCGAATAACCTTTAACGTAGCCAGATCGATGACGGATACGGCGTTACCCTTGCTATTGCCAACGTAGAGAAGCCAATTGTCCGTAGCGGAGATCGCGGGCAAGCTCAAGACTAAAGAAAATGAAATGCTGAGGACAAGGTTGGCAAGTTTGCAGCGCATGACCCGGACCGCCTTTTTCCGGTGTTTGTAAATTTAACCCGAAGCGCCCAATCGAACTTCCAGCGCTCGATCTGATTTCCAGCATACCTATGGGTATCCGTGGCAGTCAACGCAGGAGTTCTGAAGATTCACTGAAGTTGGCTTTAATTTAAACGAAAGGCACTCGAAACACTAAACCGGCGCTGCCGGGCTTTCACGCCCTTGTCTGATGAATAGCATGAGGATCGAGGACAGAAAGAGGCTGCCCACGAGATATAACATCCCGGCAGCAAAGGAGTGTGTGCGCGTCACAAGGAGTCCCATCATCATGGGTCCGACGAACCCTCCCAGATTCCCTACTGAGTTGATTAGCCCGAAGCTGGCGGCGGCTGCTGACTCGCTCAGGAACTGTGTAGGGATCGGCCAGAAAGCGGGATGAAAGGCGAAGTAGCCCATGCCTACGAAAGTGAACATGGTGACGGACAAGGCGACGTTTGCGCGAAAAAGCACCGCCAGCAGAAGCGCGGCTCCGCAACAGAAGATGGCGATCGATGCATGCCAGCGGCGTTCGCGCGTTCGGTCGGAGTGCCAGCCGTTTATTTGCTGGCTCAGGAGTCCCGCCAAGTACGGCAAACCGGCCAGGAGGGTAACTTTGAAATCGGTGAGGCCGGAAAGGCGTTTCAGAATTGTCGGCAGCCAGAAGGAAATGCCGTAGCCGCCGGTGAGCGCGAAGAAATAGGCTACTGTCAGGAGCATGACGTCGCGGTGACGGAATGCCTCCCAAACGCTGAACTTACGCACCTCTTGCTTGGCTTGTTTCTCTTTGAGCAATTCTTCGGTGATCCACTCGCGCTCGTCGGGGGCCAGCCATTTCGCTTGGGTGGGCCAATCGGTGAGATAGAAGATGGTGACAATGCCGAAGACGATTGCGGGAATGCCTTCCAGAATAAACAGCCATCGCCAGCCCCGCATACCCAGCCAGCTAAGTCCTAGCATCCAGCCCGCCAAAGGCGAGCCAATGATAAAAGAGACCGGATAGGCGGCATAGAAAAAGGCAATTACCTTGGCGCGGTCTTCATACCGGAACCAGTGAGTGAGGTAGACGACGACGGCGGGGAAAAAACCGGCTTCCGCGGCGCCCACAAAGAAACGCACGGTATAAAATCCGTGAGCGGTGTGGATGAAACTCATCAGAACAGTGGCGATTCCCCAGGAAATCATGATGCGGGCGATCCACCGGCGAGCGCTCCAGCGCTCGGCAATTAAAGCTCCGGGTATTTCCAGCACGAAATATCCCAGAAAAAAAATGCCGGCGCCAAGGCCAACCACGCGGTCGTCAAAACCCAGGTCCTTGGGCATCTGCAGAGCGGCAGCGCCCACGTTCATACGATCAAGGAAATTGATAACGTAAAGAACGAACAGGTAGGGCATCAAGCGCCGCGCTATATGGCGGCGGGCGCGCTGCCCCACATCGGTAGCCGGGGTTTCAACGGCCATAGGGAAGCAGGTCTAGCGGTAATAGATTTCCAGGCAGCAGTTTGACGGCAGAGAATTTCAACGTTGGTATTCCTCCGTTTTTCCGACGAACACCAGAGAAGCGGAAGCCCTGCGACAGCTTAGAGAGCCACAAGAGCAAAAGCAAATGCCTGCGAGCTGCCGTGTAGGCGAAGGGGTTGGGGCAAATTCTGAATTACGGGAAGTAAGTTAGAAGATGCAGGGGCGGCGCGAGCCGCGCCGCCTCTGCGGTGACGCTGAAAAAATTTACTGCAGTGTTTCGTAAACCTGAACGGATGCGGACTTGGTTCCGTGATGTGGTACACCGACGTAGAACCGGTTGGTTTCCGGGACCAGAATTGCGGTCTTGGCGCGGAAAGACGTGGGCACATGTCCGACGCGCTCCAAGTGGTTGGCATCCCTGATTTCAAAGATGTCCGTGAAACCGCTGCCGGCAAAATAGATGCGCTTCTGAGCGGAGCTGAAGGAAGCGTCATCCACCATCGCCGCAGCGGCTACGCTGGTGACCAGTTTCCCGGTATCCGAATCCAGAACGTAAAGCTTAGGGGGCGTGCGACCACCAACGTACAGGCGATGATTGGCCGCATCGTAGGAGATGGTGGTGAGGCCTTTGGCGCCTGGAACGGGCCATGTGGCGACTACGGTGCGCTTCTGGCGGTCGATCACTTCGACGGTGCTCTTCCCGCGGACGTCAACGAAGATGCGGTTGCTCGAGGGATCGAAAGCCATCGCTTCCACGTCGTCGGAATCCATTTTGATTTCGCCGACCTTGGCGGATGACGTGGTGTCGATGATATCCAGATACGCCTCAGGAAGTTTGGCGTCCTTGCCGCCATCGACGACATAGAGATACTTGGTTGCTGGATCGTAACCGCTGGAGTCCGCGCCTTCCCGGACTTTTATCGTGCCGTTCGTCTTGTAGGTGGTCGTGTCGTACATCTTGACCTCGCCCAGGTCGCTATCTACCACGAAAAGCTTTTTCAGATCGCCCCGATAGAGGAGTGAATGGGGGGCCTTGACGTCGGTAATGGTGTGAATCAGTTTGTTGGAGGCGGTATCGAAAACCAGCACTTTCGAGTTTTCTTCGGCGGTAGAGAAAAGCCGCTTGCCTTCCAGGTCGATGGCAAAATGATCGAAATCGCCGTCTTTTAGATCGGGCAATGGAATGGTGGCCACCAACTTTACAGGCGCCTTTTCCATAGACTTGGCACTCTTGGCAGGAGCCATTTTGTGAGACTTGGCAGGCTTGGCAGGCGCTTCTTTCTGAGCCTTGGCAACTAGCGGAGCTCCCGCGAACAGTCCTGCGACGAACAAAATCTTAATTCTATTCACCTTATCCTCCATTACTGAATTAATTGCGCGCTTAGACTTTGCTGGCGACGGACTCAGGGCCGGCCATTCCGGCCATCGGTCGCACCCGGAGCGGTGCGACGCAAAGCTGGCCGCCAGGCGGATACCCCACAAGGAGTCGTTCAATGCCAGTAAGTCGCGAATAGTATCGCGATAGCTACGCTCATGTACTTAATTTTTTGTTAAACAATATTCAGGTTAAACGCCTTGGCCGACACGGAGGGCGGACGTAACTTTCACAAAGAGAAATCCAAACAAGTTCAATCGGCATGTTCGCTATGAGAAAAATCAGCCAGGCAAATCCCTACTCGGCGCGGAGTCTGCCATCCGCTACCAGACACGCAGCCGCAGGCGTGCCACCGTCGAAGACTGCGACGATGGCCTGTGCGGCCAGCATGTTGCCGCGGGCCAATCCTTCGCGGCTGGCCCCGGCGACATGCGGCGTGACGACCACGTTAGGCAGCGACATCAGTTCATCGGCGACGGAACGCCAGGCAGCATCTTGCTCTCCCAAAAATACGTCGAGAGCAGCACCGCCAATTTTTCCTGCGCGCAACGCCTGCAATAAGGCCGCCTCATCGATGAGTCCGCCGCGCGCCGTATTGACCAGAATCGCCGTCTCCTTCATGCAAGCAAGCGCGGCCTGGTCGATTAGATTTCGCGAAGCTGGCGTCAGCGGCAAATGAAGACTGATGTAGTCGCTTTCCCTCAGGAGGAACGGCAGATCGACCAAGCGGACGCCGTTTGCAGCGGCGTAGGACTGGTCAGGGATCACGTCGAAGGCCAAGATCGTCGCTTCAAATCCTTTTAGTCTTTGTGCCACAGCTCGTCCGATGCGGCCTAGTCCGACCAATCCCACAGTTTTCCGGTATAACTCGGTGACCGGTTGTACTGACCAGTTGCCCGAGCGCATACGCTCCCGAAATTCAGAAATGCGTCTTGCCACAGCCAGCATTAACGCAATGGTGTGGTCCGCGACGGAAGGGCCGTTGCCGCCGGGAGCTATGGTCACTACGCGTCCCAGCTCCTTTGCTGCGGCTACGTCCACCTGATCGTAGCCCACCCCTCGCTTTGCAAGAACGAGGAGTTGCGGAAAGCTCGTGAGCATTTCGCGGGTGACCGGAGCGGTGCCCACGATCCAAGCATCGGCATCGCGAAGCAGTTCAAACATGCGCTCCTTGCTCAGGGTGGTGTCAGGGACGCCGGGACCCAGTCCTGGAAGAACAACTTTGCAGTTGTGGGATTTCAAGAAAGCGTTTGCCGCCTCATCAAAAAAGATAGCGGTTACCAGGACCGTACGATTCATGTGCGTCTAACTTTTCATCCTTTTGAGAATGCGAAGGCAATTGTGTCTCTAAATCCATTCCCGTGATAGGGCAATGTTGAGGTAACGGCGGGTCCGACGGGCTGAAGTTTTGCTTAAAAAATATTCAGCACGGAAACCTTGACGGCGTGGTGAGGGCATCGCTACCAAGGGGTCACGACGAAGCGGCCGGCCCGTACAACTCTGAAGAGTTTCGGGTTAACATGCACCGTCGCCGCCTCAGCGAATGGTTTTTGCATCCAGCAACGCGCGACCGAGTGTACTGGCGGTACCTGATTTGTGGAGCGTGAATGCGCAGCAAAAATGACCTCGATAAAGGACTAACCGGCTACGGAGACGCGGATTTTGCGAGTTACCTGCGCAGATCCTTTGCCAAGTCGATGGGGTACTCGAGCGCGATGCTTGGCCGGCCAATTATCGGCATCGCGACTTCCGCCAGCGGATTCAATAATTGCCATCGCATGACGCCGCAATTAGTGGAGGCGGTGAAGCGCGGAGTCATCGCAGCTGGCGGATTGCCCCTGGAATTTCCAACCATTTCTCTGGGAGAAGTTTTCCTGCATCCCACGAGCATGATGTTCCGGAATTTGATGTCCATGGATGTGGAAGAGATGATCCGGGCGCAGCCCATGAGCGCCGTCGTATTGATCGGCGGCTGCGACAAAACCGTGCCCGCGCAGGTCATGGGCGCGCTCTCGGCTGATGTTCCTGCGATTCAACTGGTCGCCGGGCCGATGATGACCGGGCGCTATCACGCAGAGCGCCTCGGCGCTTGCACCGACTGCCGGAAATATTGGGGGCGGTACCGCGCAGAGGAAATCAGCGAATGCGAAATTGGGGAGATTGAACACAATCTGGCGGTGACTGCAGGCACTTGCGCGGTGATGGGAACGGCGAGCACGATGGCTTGTCTGGTGGAAACTCTGGGGCTAAGTCTGCCGGGCGGCGCGGCGATTCCCGCGGTTCATGCAGACCGGCTTCGGCAAGGCGAAGCTACAGGTATGCGCGCGGTGGGTCTGGCGCAATCTGGAATACGGCCCACGCAGATCGTCACGCGAGAATCGCTGGAAAATGCCATACGCGTGCTGCTCGCCATCGGAGGATCGACGAATGGAGTGATTCATCTCGCGGCCATCGCGGGAAGAGTGGGCATCGACATTAGCCTGCGCGATGTGAACAGGCTGAGCGAGTCGACGCCGGTGCTGGTGAACTTAAAGCCAGTGGGCGAATATTACATGGAAGATTTTCACGCGGCCGGAGGGATGCCGGCGGTGCTGCGCGGACTGAAACCGCTGCTGAACTTGAACTGTCTTACCGTAACGGGCGAGACGCTGGAAGAGCAACTGGCGCGCTGTCCGGAATTCGTCGATCGCCGTGTGATTCATTCGATGGAGGATCCCATCCGACGCAACGGAGGATTGCTGGCGCTTTTCGGTAATGTTGCGCCGAATGGCGCAATACTCAAGTGTGCCGCGGCCGATGACCGGCTTTTCGAACATGGGGGACGCGCTGTGGTCTTCAAGGATTTGAATGATCTTGCGGCGCGCATTGATGATCCGCAGTTGGAGGTGTCGGCTGATAGCGTGCTGGTTTTACAAAACGCCGGATGCGTGGCGGCGGGCATGCCCGAAGCTGGGTATCTGCCCATTCCCGCGAAGCTGGCGCGCGCCGGAATTAAAGATATGGTGCGCATTTCCGATGCCCGCATGAGCGGCACCGCTTTTGGAACGATTATTCTGCATGTCTCTCCGGAATCGGCGATGGGAGGTCCCCTGGGCCTGGTTCGCACCGGTGATGAGATGAAGCTGAGCGTGCGAGAGCGGAGCATCGACGTGCTGGTCTCCGAACAGGACCTTCAAGCCCGGCGGCGAGAAATGCCGGCAACCCGGGTAAGGCCGACGCGAGGCTACGCCAAACTTTATGCGGATTCCGTTCTCGGACCGGAGTTTGGTTGCGACTTTAATTTCCTGCGGAAAGAAAGCGCTCGAGCTGCAAAGTGAGCTTTGAGGAATGTCGAGATCTACGAAGTTAGCGGCGAGGGTTTGAGAAACCGGTCAAGCCGAGGACTTTGTCCTTCGACTGCACGATGTGCTCGTACATGCGCAGTCGCGCACCTTTGGGATCGCGATCGTGAATGGTTTTCAGGATTTCGCGATGTTCGCGTGCCGGAGCCTCGCCGAAGTAGTCGATATCAATAGCCGCAAACATGATGCGTTCCATTTGACTACGCGACTCGCTGACTGCCTGGACAAGCATCTGGTTGCGGGAGAGACGCGCGATGGTTGTGTGGAAGTCGGTATCCGCCTCGATGAAGCGCACACAGCTTTGCCGGTCTTCCGAGCTGCAGGTTACGGCAGAAAGATCTGCGAGCTTGCGAAGCACTTCGGCGCTGCCCCCCTTGAACGCGGCGAGCTCAGCAGCCTCACATTCAACGGCGCAGCGGAATTCGTAGATATCGTTCAACACCTGCAAGGTAATTTGCGACACGAAATAGCCCCTGTTGGCCACGATGCGAAGGAGGCGCTCATTCTGCAAGCGGAGTGCGGCTTCTCGCACGGGGGTGCGGCTCGCCTTGTATCGATTTGCTAAATCCTTTTCGTTTAAGGATTCGCCGGGCTGGAAAACCCCGTGGATGATGTCGCGCCGGAAGGCGCGATAAACCTTTTCGCTAAGCGTCGCGGCGGCGCCCGCGCTACCCGGCCAGGGCGGCAGCAGCGGGGAAGCAGGAGCCAGGGGCTGCTGGTAAGTTTTCCGGCGGAACGCAGTCTTCGCCAAAACGCCTCCCGTGTAAACGTCGATTAAAGAGCATTCTTCACAATTAACGAGACCTTGTCAAATGCATACCATTAGCATACAAGAACCATTTTATTGACATGCCAGAATCTAATCGCGCTGCCATAGGAATGCGAGAGCAGTTCACACTCCATAGGGCGCTTATTAGAAAGCTCTTGAAATTCGTGTGGCCGCCAGGTTGGCGCGTTCTTATATTAGCCGCAGCGGTGCTTGGACGGCTTGGGTCTTGCAGTATGGGTGTTGGAAGGATATACCGGTGGAATGTACTTGACATACTACGGAAGTGGAGTGTAGCGTCCCAGTCAAATTGGGGCGGATCTGGAGGGGAACATGAAAAAGGCGAGTATTCTTGGATTGCTTTCCGCAGTCATATTTCTAATTTTCGTTTGCGCCCTGCCTTCCCCGGCTCAGTTGTCCCCGGGACGCATCACCGGCGTGGTCAGAGATACACAGGGCGGAGCTGTGGCGGGTGCGACGGTGCAGCTCTCAAATCCGTCCACAGGACTCGAGCGAACCGAAACGGCCGACGAGAACGGCGAGTTCAACTTTCCGGAACTCTCTCTCGGCACGTATCGCTTGACGGTCAGCAAGAGCGGCTTCCAAACCACGGTGGTGACGGACATCGTGACATCGCAAGGCGCGGTGAACACGGTCACGCCAACGCTTTCGGTCGGGACGGTAACCTCCGTAGTTGAGGTCTCGTCAGCTCCTCCTCTGCTGCAGACCGAAACCAACTCGGTCGGCGGCCAGCTCACCGAACAGCAGATTATTTCTCTTCCGATTGGCAACAGCGACTACACGCGATTGGCCTTGGTTCTTCCCGGCGTGACCCAAAACAGCAATTTTGCGTTTGCGCAGTACACGATCAACGGCTCCCGTTCCCGGTCGAACGGTTTCAACATCGATGGCGCCTCGGACACGGATCCCTCAACGTACCTGCCCTCGATCAACGAGGGAGGAAACTCGGCAACGGGCGCGACGCGCCTGCCGCTGGACGCGATTCAGGAAGTAAGCATCGTGAGCGCCGGCGGAGCGGACTCGGGACAAAATTCGGGAAGCGTGATGAATGTCATCGTCAAGAGCGGTACGAATCGGTTTCACGGCTCGGTGTACGAAATACACCGCGATGCCGCTCTGGATGCGGCAAACTTCTTCGAGAATCTTGCCGGCTTGCGGAAAGCTCCCTTTGTGTGGAATGAATTTGGAGGAACGGTCGGCGGCCCAATCTCGATTCCGCATCTCTATGATGGCAAAAACCGCACCTTCTTTTTCGCGGGGTATGACGGCAGCCGGCTGCGGCTGGGAACCACGCTAACCGGGAACGCACCCACGTCGCAACAGATCAGCACCGCCACGGCCTTAGTCATCGCCAGCGGCAGAATGCCGAATCAGCTCGGTCTTAATATTCTTGGCTTATACTCATCCCTAAAGCTCTCCGGGCCGTTCGTTGCGGACAATCGAGGCCGGCAAACGCCGAATAGTGAGATTTTTAAGATCGACCATAGGATCTCGGAATCCGATTCGCTCTCCGCGCGGTACTTTCACGGGTCGGGCGAGGATGAATTTCCGGGAGGCGGACCAGGCCCGGGCGGCGGCTCGCAGTTGGATCCGTGGTTCGGTGTGACGCCCACGGTTGCCGACAACTTTGCGATCAGCGCATTTCACATTTTCAATCCAAATCTACTTAACACGTTCCGCTTGGGCTGGAATCGTTTCTACCAGTTCCAGAAAGGACGGGACGCCACGGTAAATCCCGCGACGATCGGCTTCAATACGGGAGTCGGGCCGGAGAGCTTCGGTATTCCTGAAATCGATATCGGCGGTTCTGCTTCGGACCGTTTTTCAAACCTGGGTCTGCAAAACGGAGCGGGGGGACGCGTCGCCACCAGCTTCCAGGTGGCCGATGATTTAAGCTTCACTCGCGGCGCGCACGCGTTCAAGTTCGGGTTCAATTATCTACACGACTACTCGGACTATACGAATGCGGGCAGGCGCGGCCTCTTCTCATTCGACGGGTCACAATTGGGAAGCAGCCTGACCACCGATGGCGGATTGGCCGGTCTCGTTGACTTGATCGCGGGGCTACCCGCGGGTAACGGGCTGACGCAGATTACGCGCGTTGGCAGCGGCCGTTCGAACATCGATCAGAACGTCATCAGCGGTTTTGCGATGGATAACTACAAGATCACGCCCCAACTCACGCTGATTGCGGGGCTTCGCTACGATTTCTTTACTACGGTCAACGAATCACGCCGCCGGTTTTCCGTTTTCGATCCGGCTCAAGGACTTGTTTTCGCGTCGCAACTGCCGGGCGGCCATATTTACAATGCGCCGAAAGGCAATCTGGGGCCGCGTATCGCCTTTGCATGGACGCCGCCATTCGCGATTATTCCTGGACGCCAAACGATCATTCGAGCCGGCTACGGCATTTATTACGACACGATGCCGCTGAACAATTTTGCGGAAGGGCTCTCGCAGAATCCTATTGGCCCCACCGCAGGGTTCACCATCACACCCTCGACGCCGATACCCTTTGGAGTCGGCGTGGCGATATTTGGCACCGGCGCTCCGATGCCGCCCTTCAACATCTCCAGCGTCGAGCGGAATTTAAAGACTCCGAATACCCAAGTGTGGAACCTTAATATTCAGCAAGAGTTGAGCCAGAGGATCGTATTTCAACTTGGGTATGTCGGCAACCATAGCACTCACCAGCTACAACTCCTGGACATCAACCAGCCAACGCCCGGACCCAACAGCCAAGCCGCGGAACAGGCCCGGCGGCCGTTCAACGCGCAGTTTCCTAACTTCCGGCAAATTAATACCATTTCATCAAACGGCTGGGCCAACTACCATTCCCTGCAGGCCGTGCTGCGGTCGAATAACTTTCACCGGTTAACCATGCAGGTGTCATTTACCTGGTCACATAATCTGGACACCGCTTCCGAAGTGGAGGATTTTTTCGGAACGAGCGGATACGTCCCCCAGGATTCGAGGAACCTAAGGGGTGGATACGGTAATTCTGAATTCGATCAACGCCGCGCGTTGATTATCTCTTACGTCTATGAAATTCCATCGCCGAAAATGCAGAACACATTCGGATACCTGCTACGGGACTGGCAGGTTTCCGGGACGACAACGATGCGCGATGGCTTAGCCACTCCGCTGCTGACCTTCGGTGACGAAAGCGGAGTGGGCAATCAAAGCACGCGATTTGATTGCATCGGTCCGATTCACTACCAGTTGAAGGATTTCACTCAGCCCTATGCCTCGGTGAGCTCTTTTGCGGCTCCGCAGCCCGGTACATTTGGAAACTGCCCGCGCGATCCACTGGTCGCGCCGGGCTTGTATTCCTGGGATATCTCGATACAGAGAGCCTTTCGCATAGGCGAGCGCTTCAAATTTGAACTGAGGACCAGCTTCTTCAACGCTTTCAACCATCCGAACTTCGGAGAGCCGTCACCTGATCTGAGCACCAGGATCAGCGCAACCGCCGACGATGGCAGCTTCGATTCTCATTTCGGCGTGGGCGGGCCACGCAACATTCAATTCATGGGCAAGTTCTCCTGGTGACCAGGCCGGCGACCCCACGATTCCGTGCCACCGCGACAAGCGGGACCTTTCGAGGAGCAGGAGGACGCATGGCCAACCGAGTTGGAAAATGCGCGGGCATATTAATCTTCGGCGTTGGTTTGGGCCTGACGGTTGGAAATCCCGCTCGGGCGGCTGAGGCTGCGCCTGGCCGGATCAAGATATCGGTGGATGCCACGCACGCGCCCCAGAGAATTCTCCACGCGAAACTCGAAATTCCTACGCGGCCTGGTCCGCTGACACTCTATTACCCGAAATGGATGCCTGCTGATCACTCTCCCGACGGCCCGATTTCGAATTTGGGAGGATTGCATTTCACCGCTGGCGGGAAGGAAATTGCCTGGCGTCAGGATTTGGTGGACATGTATGCGTTCAACCTTGACATTCCGGAAGGCGTAAAATCGGTCGACGTTTCTTTGGATTTTATGATCTCGGCCCCCGGGCCGACCATTGATTTCAGCGCGTCCGGCTCAGCAAAGTTGTTCATCTTGATGTGGAACCAGGTCGTGCTCTATCCGAAGGGTTGGCCGGCTGCCGAATTGGTTTTTGATCCAGCGCTGAGCTTGCCCCCGGGATGGAAATTCAACACATCCCTTCCCATCAAAAGCCAAGTTGCTAACACAATTGCGTTTTTGCCGGTGGCGCTCGATCTGCTGATCGATTCCCCGGTTCAGGCGGGCGAATTCGTGCGGGTCTTTCCGCTGAACTCCGACGCAAAACCAAAGCATGAAGTGGATGTGGTAGCGGATGACGCTTGGGCGCTGGATGTACCGCCGGCATTGATCGCAAATTACACCCGGCTCGTCGCGGAAGCCGGCACACTCTATCAATCCCATCACTATCGCGATTACCACTTTCTGCTGACATTGAGTGACAACGTTTTGTTTCTCGGCCAGGAGCACCATGAGAGCAGCGACGACCGCGTGGCCGAACATACGTTAGCTGACCCGAATGCTCGTTTACTTGAGGCGGGTTTATTCCCACACGAATTTACGCATTCCTGGAATGGCCAGTACCGGCGGCCGGAGGGATTGGCGACGCCGGATTTTCAACAGCCCATGAAGGGCGAGCTCCTGTGGGTGTATGAGGGACTTACGGATTATCTGGGCACGGTACTGACGGCGCGCAGCGGGCTGCTGACGCCGGCGCAGACTCGCGATCAGATTGCATTGACTGCTTCGACGATGGAGCATCGCGCCGGCCGTCGCTGGCGCTCGCTGCAAAACACGGCGAATGCCGCGCAGATCCTCTATTTCGCTCCGCAGGAGTGGGCGGCCTCGCGCAGAGGCACGGATTTCTATGCCGAGAGCGTGCTGATCTGGCTCGACGTGGACGCGACAATCCGGAAGCTCACGAGCGACCGCAAGTCGCTGGATGACTTTTGCCACGCGTTCTACGGACCGCCGGACGGCGAGCCTGTGGTCAAGACCTACAACTTCACCGATCTCGTCTCGACCTTAAATCAAATTGCTGCCCATGACTGGAGTTCGTTCTTTCGCGAACGGCTAGACTCGACCGATGCCGCCGCGCCATTGGGCGGAATCACGGGGGGCGGCTGGAAGCTCGTATATACGGATGATCCGAATGAGCTGCTTGCTGCGGGCGACGCAGAATCCAAAGGGGGCGACTTTACGTCCTCGATCGGAGTGCGGGTTAGAGGCGATGGAACGGTAATCGATGCGATTCCGGGGATGCCCGGATTCGATAGCGGAGTCAGTCCTTACCTACGAATCGTTGCGGTTAACGGGAAGCAATTCTCCGTGGATGAAATGAAAGGCGCGATTCGAGATTCAAAATCCCGGCCGGGCACGATTGAGCTTGTGACCACCAATACGGGGAGGCTGGAGACGCATGCAATCCGATACGAGGGCGGTAATCGTTATCCCCACTTGGAGCGAATCGAAGGCACCCCTGACTATCTCGATGAGATTTTGAAACCATTGACGCCGGTAAGCGCGCATTAGTGAAGCGGAAAGAATTTTACTCGCCGCCAATAGGCGTTTCCTGATTCAGGATGGCGACCCAGCGCTTACCCCGCTTAATCCATGTGGTGCATTCGATCACTGGGCTTGAGGGAAATGCTTTCCCACCTTGCTCGCCGTGACGCCGAGCTTCGTAGTAGAGAATCACCGTCGTCGCGTTAGGCATGAAGCCGCGCATGCTGCGTATTTCGTAGCCGGAGATGGTGCGCTCATTCATCGTTGCCAGATATTGCGGTTGAAGGATGATTCCACTTTGAAAGATCATCACTGCATCCGGGGGAACCAGCTTTTCGAATTCCTTCGCCCTTCGCTGCTGAGCGACTCTCCAAACCCGGTGCTCGAGCCGAATCACGGTCTTGATGACCGCGGATTTCGAACGCGACTTGTTGCGGAGCGTGCTCGTGCCGTGGCCGCGAATCTTCATTTTGGCCTCCCAGGGAGATCAGTGAGCGCGTGCTTTCGGTTTGCGTGTGACATTGCATTCGACGAGCCATTTTTCTGCGGAGGTCAATAACTTGCCCACCTGTACTGAGTTTGCATCCGTTCGCGCGCGTTTTCCTGTCTTCAAGAACAAAATCTATTTGAACTCCTGCTCGCAGGGGGCGCTCAGCGACGCCGTCGAGGCGTCGCTGCTGCAGCACATTCGCAGCTGGCACGAAGACGGCTCGCCGTGGGAACGCTGGGTGGAGCAGTACGAGTCCGCGCGCGCTTCGTTTGCACGGTTCATCGGCGCCCAGCCCGACGAAGTGGCAATTGTACCGTGCGCGTCCACAGGAATCAGCGCGATTGCGAGCGCGTTGAATTTTTCCGGCCAGCGGCGGAAAGTTGTCATGGGCGAGTTTGAATTCCCCACCATGGGGCAAATCTGGCTTGCCCAACAGTCTCGCGGCGCCGAAATTCAATTTGTCGCTGCGAAGGATGGCCGGATTCCAGCGAGTGCATACGCCGAGGCGATCGATGAGCGAACGCTGCTGGTTCCGCTGACGCATGTCTGCTTCATGAATGGGGCGCGCTCCGATGTGCCGGCGATCACGAAGCTCGCCCGCGACCGCGGCGCCCTGACCATGCTCGACGATTACCAGGATTGCGGAACGCGTCCCGTTGACGTGAAAGCGCTCGACCTGGATTTTTACGTCAGCGGCGCGCTCAAATACATGCTCTGTCCATCGGGAGTAGCTTTTCTGTATGTTCGCCCGGAATTAATTCGCTCGCTCACTCCGACGATCACAGGCTGGTTCGGCCAGCGGAACCCATTTGCTTTCGACGTGAAGCATTTCGACCCGGCCGTGACGGCGCGCCGCTTCGAATCGGGCTCTCCGCCGATCCCGCACGTCTACGCGGTGCCAGCGGCGCTCGAGCTGCTCGGCAGCGTTGGTTTTGATCGCATCGCGGAGCACGTCGCCACCCTGGCGCAAGCTCTCCTGGCAGGGGCGCGGGAATTGAAGATTAAGATTAAGACCCCGGCAGATACCCGCGGGCCGCTCGTTGTGCTCCAAATGAAAAATTCCGAAGCAGCCGTGAAAAAACTCGCCTCTCACAATATTGTCGTCTCCAATCGCATGGACGGATTGCGCGTCTCTTTTCACCTTTACAACACGCTGGACGACGTCGGTGCCGTGCTCGAAGTGCTCCAAGAGAACCTCAACCTCACCGTGAGGGATTTAGGCGATTGATCAACTGCCTTATCGGCGCCAGCCACGCTGAGTGAGGCAGCACAATCTGCCAGTCGAACAGATTGGGAATTTTTATCAACTAGATGGGACTCCGGGAGTCGCCTTTGCTCAAGCCTCGAACTGCGTTCCGGCGGTTCCTGGAGGTGCTTGAAAGAATGGCGCGCCCGGAGGGATTCGAACCCCCGACCCTCTGCTTAGAAGGAAGTCGCAGGCCGATACCCCTTGTCGGTCGGTGATACCCGATTATGAGAATACGGCAACTTGTTGCCTGAGAGAATCCGCAGTGTCGGTCGGTGGTGGCCCTTGACGGTGTGAAAGTCCCTACAGTGCGAATTTGCAACGGACGGAGCTTGCAGTGAGCTTTAGGCGCTGTTTGGGCGCTGTAAGCAGCGGACGCTTCGAGAACGTGCGCCGGTCTGCGGCGCACCGTGGAAGCCTGGGTATAGTGGATGGGCCTAATACCTGATGGTTCTCCTTTGTTCATGAGGGATAGCGGCACACAGGAAGTTTACGCGTTGGATTTCGACGCTCCCTAAATGATGTCCGACTGCCCGATCCAGTGATCACCGGTAGATCAAGCGTCGATCCCATGCCCAATGGGCGTTGCTCGCGGGGCGCACCATGCGCTGCCAGTAGAAGTGAATGGGTTGTTGTTGCGGATCGTATGCGGCGCCTGGAGGGCGACCGTCGTACAGGTTGGCACGCTCATATTGAAAATGCTCGGTCTTAGCGTTCGATTTCTAGCTCCGTCCCGGTTAATACGTCGCCCTTTGATGGTTGAGCGTCTTGGATGTTCCCTACCTGTTCTATTAAATCCGATATTTCTAAACGAAGGTTTCCCGAGTTCGTGGCAAAAGCCAAACCCGTTTCGATATCAAGTACTCCACTGCGAATCAGTTTCTGGATCTCGCCATCAAAATGCTGCATGCCTTCGTTTGATCCATCGTGCATCGCATCGGTCAGTGATTTGCCCTGGGACTCACCCTTCAACACATATTCCCGAGTCCGTAAGGTGGCTTTTAATATCTCGACGACAGCCACTCGTCCGGAGTCGTCCTTTCGAGGGAGCAGGCGCTGAGAAATAATATACCGAAATGATTTTGCGAATCGGTTGCGAATGGATTGCTGGTCACTCAAGGGAAACACGCCGATGATCCGGTCCAGGGTGGAAGATGCATCAATCGTGTGCAACGTGGAAAGCACCAGGTGGCCTGTCTCCGCCGCCTCCAGGGCGATCTCTATGGTCTCTTTGTCCCGCATTTCCCCGACAAGGATGACGTCCGGCGATTGTCGTAGGGCTGCACGCAGTGCAAGATCGAATCGCGGCGTATCGCTATGAAGTTCCCGTTGATGGACGATTGATTTTTTGTGTTTATGCGTAAATTCAATCGGGTCCTCAATCGTCAAGATGTGGTGGGACTTCGTTTCATTTATCAGATTGACGATCGCCGCCAGCGTAGAAGACTTTCCTGATCCAGTCGGCCCAGTTACCAATACCATGCCGTTCTTTGTGTCCGCAATGTTAGCGATCTCACCCGGTAGATTTAGCGACGCCAAATCCGGGATAACCGTTGCGATAACCCGCATAACGATGGCGCAAGTCCCTCGTTGGGTGAACACATTCACTCGCAGCCTGGCCAGTTTCGGTACACTGTAGGACAGATCGCAGGAACCGACTTCCTTCAGCTTCTGCACTGCAAATTGGTTTGACCCGATCAAGTCTCCCGCAATCCGCGCCGTATCTTCCGCACTAAGCGTCTCAATGCCTGGTACTCGAATCGGGACGAGCTCGCCATTTATCTTGACGTAGGGCTGGCATCCCGGCGATAGGAATAAATCATTCACCTGCTTCGACGCCAGTAGCATCCGCGAGACAATGAATTCTGTAGGCACCGCATCACACGATGTACTCACGCTTGATTTCCCCTTGCCAACGCTGTGGGCCAGATTTTTTTCCGAAGTACACCCAGACGAGGCACTGATTCGCAGTCGCATAAGTTTCACGGGTTATTCTGCATCTTGCAATGGATCATTGGTTTGGCCTTTCGGATAGGTCACCACCCACAAGAATTTCCTTGGGCGTGATCGTTCACTGCACCCGTGCCTGGCTGGGCATGGCCTCGCAAGGGGGAGTCGCAGACTGGTACCAAAATGAAGGGGCTCCTTGGGTCCCGCAGCCAACTCCCGTCCCGATCTGAGAAGTTCTTTTAAGGTCGCTTCCCACCGATTTCGGGTGACGGGGCAATCGGAACTTATCGCCGGACGGGTCATAACTTCCGTATAGCCGACCACTTGTCCAAAACCTCGTTTCTCCGACAACTTCTCTTAAAGAACTGGCTTGATTGACTTGATTTCGGCTGCCACCTAAGATGTCCGCACCGTGGCGGAAACCCCATCCCTGATTGGCCACACCGTCTCGCACTACCGCATCGTGGAGAAGCTCGGCGGCGGTGGGATGGGTGTGGTTTATAAAGCCGAGGACACGCGCCTCGACCGCTTTGTCGCTCTCAAATTCCTGCCCGACGACGTAGCCCGAGACGGCCAAGCCCTGGAGCGATTTCGCCGCGAAGCAAAGGCTGCCTCCGCGCTGAACCATCCGAACATCTGCACGATCTATGACATTGGAGAGGATGCCGGCAAAGCCTTCATCGCCATGGAGTATCTGGAAGGCATGACTTTAAAGCACGCCATCGCGGGCCGGCCTATGGAACTCGAAAACTTGCAGGACGTGGCCATTGAAGTGGCGGATGCACTGGATGCCGCCCACGCGCAAGGAATCGTTCACCGGGATATCAAGCCCGCCAACATTTTCGTGACCCGGCGAGGTCACGCCAAGATACTCGACTTCGGCCTGGCGAAAACCGCGGTCATGAACGATACGTTGGATGACGCCACGCTACCCACAAACGCAACTCGCGGGGTTAGCGAGGAACACCTGACCAGTCCCGGCACTGCGGTGGGCACCGTTGCCTACATGTCGCCCGAGCAGGCGCGGGCGAAGGAATTGGATGCACGGAGCGACTTGTTTTCGTTCGGAACCGTCCTCTATGAGATGGCTACAGGCCAGTTGCCATTCCGCGGCGACAGTACAGCAACGATTTTTGAATCCATCCTGAACCGGCCACCTGCTCCAGCCGTGCGCCTGAATCCTGAAGTGCCGCCCAAGCTGGACGAGATCATCACCAAGGCTCTGGAGAAAGATCGCAATCTACGTTACCAGCACGCGGCCGATATGCGAACCGATTTGCAGCGGCTGAAACGGGACAGCGAATCCGGGAAATCAGCTGCCTCCCTGCCGGTGGCAACGCCGGGAACTTCCGCCCGAAAATATTGGTTGGCGGCAGTGGTCGTCGTGTTAATCACGATGTCAGCCGCCGGGATCTGGTATTCCCGCGCCAGAGCCGGCGCATCGCAAATCGACTCCATTGCCGTGATTCCATTCGCCAACGTGGGCGGCAATTCCGACACCGATTTCCTCAGCGATGGCCTCAGCGAATCCTTGATCTCCAGCCTCGCCCACGTTCCCCTTTTGAAGGTGAAGTCCCGCAACTCCGTCTTCCGCTACAAGGGCAAAGAGCTTGACCTTCAGAAGGTCGGCAATGATTTGACCGTCGATGCCTTGCTCACCGGCAGAGTGGTGCAGCGCGGGGACACCATCCAGGTTAGCGCTGAACTCACCAACGTCCGGGACAATACCGAAATCTGGGGCGAGCATTATGAGCGCAAAGCTTCCGACATCATCTCCTTGCAGCAGCAAATCGCGGGCGATATTGTCGGAAAGCTTCGCTCCAAGTTGAGCGGGGCGGAAAAACAGCAGGTCACCAGGCAGGGCACACAGAACCCGGAAGCCTACCAGCTGTACGTAAAGGGTCGTTACTATTGGAATAAACGTACCAACGCCGATCTTAAGACGGCCATTTCGTACTTCAACCAGGCCATCGACAAAGATCCCGGTTACGCGCTGGCATACTCAGGACTGGCGGATGCCTATAGCGTGATGGGCGTTTTTGGCGGCGACCCTAATGACACTTACCCCAAGTCGAATGCTGCGGCGGAAAAAGCTCTGGAACTCGATCCCACACTCGCACGCGCATATGCGGACCTGGCTGCCAACAAGATGGCATATGGCCGGGATTTTTCCGGCGGCGAAGCCGAGTTCAGAAAAGCTTTTGAGTTGGATCCCAGCGACGCCACCGCTCATCAATGGTTTGCCGAGAGTATCGCCTACATCGGTGGTCGGGTGCAGGAGTCGATCGCTGAGGCTAACCGGGCCCAGCAACTCGATCCGCTGTCGCCCATCATTGGAATGAACCAAGCGTGGGTTTACGCGTCCGCCCGCCAATTTGACAGGGCTATAGAAATCTGCAAGAAAGTTGTCGCCGACAATCCAACCTTTGGCAACGCGCACCTCGGCCTCGCACAGGCATATCGGAGCAAGCATGAATATCCCCAGACCATTCAAGAGTATAAAATCGCCGCTCAATTAGGGGCCGACAAGAATGGCACTGAGTTCGCCGCCGCCCTGGACTCGGGCTTTCGCTCTGGCGGATGGCCGGGTGCGCTGCGCAAGGCAATAGACGTCTCACTCGCGCAACGTAAGACTAACGCTGCTTTCGTTTCTCCTTACAAAATCGCACGGTTGTATGCCGATCTGGGTGACAAGAATCATGCGTTCGAGTGGCTCAACACCGCCTACCAGGAACACGAGCCCTTGGTGATCAGCCTTCGGACCGACTTCACAATGGATTCGCTGCGCTCCGATCCGCGCTATGCGGAACTAGTGCGCAAAATCGGTTTCCCGCAATCGTCACAGTGACTGCGCTCTTCGCATAACTTCGCCTTCGCACTCGCGATTGCAGAAATCCGGGTAACGGCACAAACGAGCGGTTCCATAAACGGTCGCCAACGGTTCTGGGTGATTGACGAGGCGTCCGGCTAATGACTTTCGCAGGAGATAACCACACCATCTTCTTCGTGTCGGGCTGTGATTCGGGCATTCCTCATGCCCATCGCCGCAGGAACTCGCTTCGGGCCCTACGAAATAATATCCGCTGCCGGTGTTGGCGGCATGGGCGAAGTTTATCGCGCCAAAGACACCCGCTTAGACCGCATCGTAGCGGTGAAGGTATTGCCCTCCGAGCTTGCCAATGATCCAGAGAAGCGGCAGCGGTTTGAACGAGAAGCACGATCTATCTCAACGCTTTCCCATCCTCACATCTGCACATTGCACGACATTGGACAACAGGATGGAGTGGACTACCTGGTATTGGAATATCTGGAAGGCGAAACGCTGGAGAAGAAACTGGAAAAGGGTTCACTGCCCACTCCCGAAGTTCTGAAATATGCCATCGAGCTCGCGGACGCTTTGGATAAGGCCCACCGGCAAGGGATCATCCATCGGGACATCAAGCCTCAACCACCCGAACTTTAACTCCGCAGGGGAACGGATTTGCTAATCCGTCGTTGACGAGCGGCTGCCTCCTGACCGCCGTTGGCAGTCCGGGACGCAGCATCCGTTTCGGGATTACGCTGCGCTGGTAAATTGGTCGCTTAAGCAACGTCGGCGGGCTTTGCGCGAAGGATTGGAACAACTTTGCTCCGCGTCTCGGATTTGCCCGGGACGTGTTTGGCAATGGCAAGACTAGCCTGCGCGGCGGCTACTGGATCGGGTATGAGAGGAACTGCGGAAGCGTTGCATTTAACGTGATTCAGAATCCGCCGGGGTTTCTGGTTGTTTCCTTGGTGGCTCCTGTTGATTCCCTCACTTCCGATCACCGTCAACAACTTTGGCCTCTGGAGCCCAAGGACTACCCAAAGCCAGCATGAGGAACGTGAATCCCCATCTCCGTACGGTTTGATGCGCGTCGGGCGAAGAAATGGCATCCTAGCGGTGTTCGTGAAAATGAAAAGGGCTGCCTGTGTGAGCGCAGCCCTGTGTTGTGGTTCGTCTACTGCGGAAGCATCTTTGGAGCCATCGCCGTTTCGAGGCGCGAGAATGCGGAATCCACTGCGACATCGCTCGAATGGACATAGCGGGCTGAAACGCCGACGCTGCCATGTCCAGCAACCCGCATGAAGGTCCAAGTGTCTATCCCGCTCAAGCCCAAGCGCGTAAGGAAGCTATGTCGGATGCTATGAAGGCAGAATCTCCTCACCGGCTCTTGGTTATGCTCTTCCGCTTGTCCCTTGAGCACCTGAAACGTTGTGCGGAGTTGCCGTTTGAGGCTGTTCGGCTCCAGGTGGCCCGAGCGTGTCGGCGCGGGCCAGATCGGTCCTTCTTCGGGCATCCCCGCCGCCTTCCAGCGAGCTTCCAGTGTTTCGCGCACCCGGAGACTCATCGGAAGTTTTCGGCGTGCTGCCGCCGATTTGCCCTGCCGCACTTCCAAGAAGCCGTTTCTGCCGCTGAGCCAAGTAATGTTGTGCCAGTCCAGTGAGAGACATTCCGACACTCGCAGGCCGGTGTCGAACAGTATCGCCCCCACGGAAGCCAGCGGTTCCGATGCTGCTGACAAAAACTTCGCTTCCTCAATGGGCGAGACAACGCGGTCCCGGTGCTTCTCACCGCGCAGCAAGCTAATCCGGGGCGGGGAAGTGATTGCGCCCCATTCCGCCGCTAACCGCAAGAGCCGTCTCAGGACTCGCAGACAGCTATTCACGCTCGAAACCTGCAACCCCTCGCTCTGGCGATGCGCAGCGAAGCCCGCAATGTCTTCCCCGGTGATCTCATCCATAGGCTTAGAAGAAAGCTGAGCATAGTCCGCCAGCACTTTCAGGTTTGGCTTGTACCAGCGCAGCCACGTTGCCGGGGAAGTCCGCTCGAAGCGAGCTTTACACCACGGCTCGAAGCGGACCTTGATGAATTGCGCGAGTGTGGGTGCTGCTGGCCGTTCCTTAAAGCCGAATTTCTCAGCCTGTAGTCGTGCCTTGAATTGGTCCTCGAAGCCTTTTGCGTCCTTGCGGTTTCGTAGCTTTGTCGAGCATTGATACCGCCTGCCGTCGAGGTAGAAATCGCACCAAAAGATTTCGCCCCTCTTCACGATTGCCATGTTATTTCCCCCTCCTCGTCGGTTTCTTCTTTTTTAGTTTCTCTGCTCTTTTTTTCTTGCCTACCCTGTTCCACCAATCAAGCTTGGCTTGCCGCTGAAAAGTCGTCGCGCACTCTTTGCAACAGAATCTTGCACGGGGATCGGCGGCGATGAAAAAACGCGCCGGGCAGTCGGGATTGATACAAACCTTCGCGAACCGAGCCGACTTCAGTAGTTCATACAATGCGGCCTGGAAATCGTTCCTCGGTGCATACGTTAGACCGCCACGCTGCCAGTCCGCCCTGGAAAAAGCAGGCCCCTTGCTTTCATCGAAGGAGGTAAAAAGCAGAAGATCCAAGTCCTTGCAGGAACCACTCCACGCAGCCCGGGTAAGATCACGGAAAAGGCGAAACGTTTCATCTTCGGGCAGCTGTTCGATCGCAGCAAAACGATCGGGCGGGGGCGCATCTGGGAGCGGAGCGCCAGACGCGAGGTTCAGAGGGTCCACGATTTTTCTTTGAGCCATCGCAGGCCAGCCAGCCTTGAGAGCTTCATCCACGAATCCCGGATGAATTCTCAGGAAACGGGCGACGGCTTGCTTATCGTCACGTGTATTTGCAAAGTCCGCCAGAGCGGCAAGCCCCGGATTGCTTCTTGCTAGATTGGATTTCGTCATCAGTCGTTTTCCTCAATGCTGGGTACATTATCAGCTTGCTTTCTAGCACTCCATTACCTGATAATGCTCCTTAACGCAAGAGCAGTCAAGAGGCAAAAACATGAGCGACACGAACGCCGAGATTCTTCGAGGCTACACCCTGAAAGAAGCGGCACGGGCAATCAGCATTTCCGAGAATACATTGCGTCTGCACATCAAACGTGGAAGCGCCGCTGCTATTCATTGCGGGAGGCGTGTCATCGTGCCAGGAGCGGAAGTGGCGCGGATTCTTCGGGAAGGTTTGCCGAGCTTGGCCACGGAGAAAGTTGGCTCGGTCCAGTAACGCCATGCTGCCAGCGCAACAAATCGACGCCGTAAAAGCGCAGACGAACATCGTGCGCGTGATCGCTGAGCGCGTCTCACTGCGGAAGTCTGGAGCAAGTTTCGTCGGCCTGTGCCCTTTCCACGATGAGCATACGCCGAGTTTCCACGTCACTCCCGGCACGGGCCGCGCACACTGCTTCGGCTGCCAGTGGGACGGCGACGTGTTTGCATACCTTCAAGCAGCCGAGAAACTAAGCTTCCCCGAAGCCGTCCGCAAAGTCGCGGCGCTAACCGGAATCGCGCTGGACAATCTTCCGGCACCCGAGGCCGAACGGCTGCGCGAGGAGAACCAGCTCGAACGTCGGCGAGCTGAAGCCTACTGTCACGCCGAGCGCAAACTCCTCCTGGAATTGGCTGACGAACTAGATTGGTTGCGGAAGCTGCACCGCAAGGCTGACGAATGCATTACGGCGGGCCAGAAGCAAGAATTGGCGTGGGCGTCGCTTGAATTTGTCGCTCACCAACTCCCACGCACCGATGCCGCCTATGTGATCGTCGCTCACAGTTGACCCGCTACAGACGCTACAAAGCCATGTTTTCAGCGGGTTGGAAGCAAAAAAGGTCGCTACTGAAAAAAAAGCCGTAGGGGTGCAAATAATGGGAAATCGTCAATATTTATGCGGGTTATAGCGGGCGTAGCGTTTGCGAGGCCGTTATAAGAGAGAGGGCAGGCCGTGTGCGATGAGAAAAAAATAATCGGTAAACCTTTTTTACCGGGCCAGAGTGGTAACCTTTCCGGGAGGCCGAAACGGCGATTGGTCGATAAAGCCCTGGAGGTGCAACTCCTCACCAATGATTCGGAGAAGGCCACGCAGCTTGCGGCGGTGCTGCTGGAAAAGGCACTTAGGGGCAACTTGGATGCGGCCAAGTTAGTCCTTGATCGCGTCGAGGGCCGGGCCTTGCAGCGTACAGAGCTTTCTGGGCCAGACGCGGGACCACTGGCGTTCGCAAACATGACTGACGAACAACTCGACGCGAGAATCGACGAATTGGTATTGAAAAGGGCCGAGGAGGCAAAATGACCGAGCAGGAAAGGTGGGAGCTTGCCACACTGCTGGAGGAGCGAACGCTTTCGAATTTTGAGCGGCGCAGACGTCGCTTCAATGCCGCCTCGCAGTCAGCGAGTTTCGCCACAGCGATAACGAAAGCGCGAAAGAAGTTGCCACTGACAGTCGATGAATACGTCTTGAGTCACGTAGGCTTCTTGCCCGGCGAAAAGCTTCCACCCAGGAAGAAGCTTTAAGAAACGGTGCGTAAGGCGGTAGGACTTCGCGATGATCGCTAATCCAAGTCTGACCAAAGTTATGGGAAATTGTCGCCTATCGACCTAGGCTTCGGATTGTAGAGGAAGTCGTGGAAGTGAAATCGTTCACGTAAGCCGACTGGACCAAAATTGTCTCCGAAACGCAAAATCATGGGCCGACTTTCGATCATGGTCGGAAATACGGTACAGATTGCTGGCGCTATAGTCGCTTGCCTTGCTCTTGCGGCAGCGCGATCTGCACACTCGGCCATAGGTGCTGTTTTCGCCATGGTCGTGGGATGGGTGCTCCTCTATTTCTGCTGCCATGCTATCGCCCATTGGGTTGTCGGACGATTACTTGGCATTCGCTTTGCATTCTACACAGTCGGTGGAACCGGGAATCCAGAGGGCTGGCCTGTTGGCCTCCGTTGGTTATTTGAACATCTCCCTTTTTTGGGAGTACACACGGACAAGGACTCCATGCAAATTGCCAGCCCGATTGCCAAAGGGATTATGTGGTCTGCGGGAGCGACGGCTTCCGCCGTTGTCCCTACCTTGGGCGCGCTTTGGGCATGGCGCTCCGGCGTGATTTGGAGCAAGTTGTTTTTACTGTTTGCGCTGTTTTGGGCGGTTGGCACGTTGGCGAGCAACTGGACGAGTCGCGGAGGAGACTATTCCAAGGCGCGACGAGCCCTCGGCAAATTATGAGTGATCGCCTGGACCACAGATGACTATATAAACGCGAGCCAAGTACCTATTCCTAAGCTAGGCGGCTGCTTCTCCGAGCCACCGGCTACCAACCGTTTGGCAGTCTATTAACCAGTAAGCCACCATCTCTCATTCGGATGTTGCTTTGGTTAGTTAATACTGTCAGACCATGAGTAAGTGGTGGCGTTATGAGAAGGTTCGCTACATCAAGCAAGATCGAAGCCAACACAAAATCCATGGGAAAGCCCGCTTTCGATGCGCAAGCGTTTCTCGATTCAGCCGGTGTAGCGAGAAAGGTTTTGGAGTATCGAAAATCCCAGTTGATCTACTCGCAAGGGGATCCCGCTACGAGTGTCATATATATTCAAAAGGGCGTTGTGAAGATCACTGTTGTCAACACGGTTGGAAAAGAGGCCGTCGTGGCGATTCTGAGCGCCGGCGACTTTTTGGGCGAGGGATGCATGACGGGGCAGACGGCTTACATCGGGACAGCAACCACGATGACATCCACGACTGTACTCACGATTGGGAAGAGTGAAATGATTCGCGTGATCCATGATGAACATGCGTTTTCCGACCGTTTCATCTCTCATTTGCTTGGACGAAACATCCGAATCGAGGAGGACTTGGTCGATCAGCTTTTCAACTCCACCGAGAAACGGCTGGCACGCACTTTATTGCTGCTGGCGCGCTACAGCACACAAGATCAGCCGCAAAAGTTGCTCCCCAAAGTAACTCAGGAGATGCTGGCAGAGATGATTGGTGCGTCGCGCCCGCGGGTAAACTTCTTCATGAGCAAATTCAAGAAACTGGGCTTTATTTCCTATAACCGCGGCTTGCATATTAACAATTCCCTTCTTCGTGTTGTCCTGCACGAGTAAGCCCATATCAGGTGGTGCCAGAGCAGTCGGAAAGCGGTTAGGCTGTCGCCTAGACCCAGCGAATGATGTTCGTGGCACCTCCTCTCGCTGTCATTCAATTGAGGAGTTAATCCGTTCGGCATCGGGCGGAAAACGCTTTTTGGGGCAGGCCAATCGGCTTTTAGGCCAAGTTTACTGGATCGCGCGAAGGCAGCCAGCGTTGCAGGCTGGTGCGCAAGAGTACGAAATCCACGGGCTTCGCTATACAAGCTTTGCAGCCCGACTCGAGAATGCGTTCCCGGTCCGCTGGCATGGCTTGCGCGGTGACGGCGATGACAGGAACGAGTTGAAGTTCAGGCTCGTTGCTCATCCATTTAGCAAAACGCAAGCCATCGTCGGCGCCCAGTTGAACGTCTAGTAGAACTAGATCCGGACTGTGGTCGCGGACCGCCGCAAGACCAGTGTTCAAATCCTCGGCAACAACTACTTCATATCCCTCGCCCTCAAGCCAGTCACAAAGAAGCTCGCGGTTGAGAAAGCTATCTTCCAGAAGCAGGATTTGGTGTTTCATGCATTTTCCAGTTGGGGGGAGCCGAGGGCTTTCTTCACTTGATTGAGTAAGTCTTCTTTCCACGGCTGCTTCTTGTGCAGCAAGGCATCGACCTGCGTGCGAAGATACTTTTCTTCCTCTGATGTAATATCTTTATTGGTCAAGACGAAGACAGGCAGGTCGGCCGTCCGCGAATGTGCGCGCCATTCCGCGAGGAGTTCGAGCCCACCTGTTTCTGGCAGGAGCAAATCCAAAATGACCAGCTCTGGAAGAAATTCTTGGACGGCTTTGCGCGCCTCGGCACCGTCCCTCGCTGTCGTAACTGAATAGCCTTGGCTGCGTAGCAACTTGCAGATAACCTCGAGCGTGACGGTGTCGTCTTCAACCACCAAAACCGATCGATTCAAAGGCGGCCGGACGATTCCTCCAAGACACCGTCTGATCGCTCCGGCGAGTTTATCCATCTCCACTGGCTTGACTAGGTACGCATCCGCGCCGAGTGCCGCGCCTATCCCAGGCTGATCCACGACGCTGACAACTACGACAGGAATGAGTGCGGTTCGGGGGTTTCTTTTCAGTTGCAGAAGGATCTCCCAACCATTGATAGGCTTCATCTGCAGTTCAAGCGTGACAGCATCGGGCTGCAGTCGAGAGGCCAGTTCTGTCGCAACCTCGGGTTGGTCGCAGACATCTACCTCGTAGCCAGCGCTCGTTAGGTAGGAACGGATTAGCTGTGCAGCGACGGGCTCATCGTCAATCACGAGTATGCGCATCGGCTTCGTTGCGGTGGGAGTGCTAGTCTCTTTCGCCGGCGAGATGGGGACACGGCTGCCAGCCGGCAGCTCGAAGAAGAAGCAACATCCCTTGCCAAGCTCGCTTTCCAGTCCCAAGATCCCTCCCTGCAACTCTACTAAGCGCTGCGTGATTGCGAGACCGAGTCCGGTACCTTCCGGTGCTTGACCGGACTGCAGCCGGTAGAATGCCTCGAAGATCCGCTTTTGCTGCTCGGGCGCTATGCCAGGCCCAGAATCTTGAATCTCAACGCGGACGCGCTCTCCGACAAGTCGAGCCGAAATTCGAATGCGTCCGCTGTTCGGCGTGAACTTGATAGCATTGCCAAGAAGGTTCATTAAAACTTGTTGGAAGCGGGTAGCGTCCGCCCAGACTGCAATATGTTTTTGAATTTCCGGTGAGAAGTGCTGCGACTTGTTGTCGGCTAAGGGTTGTAGGGCAGTGAGCACTTCGTTTACCGCGGCATCCACAGCGACAGACTCCCGCGCCAGTTCGAGATGGCCTGCCGCGATTTTGGAGAGGTCGAGAATGTCGTTGATGAGTTTAAGCAAGTGCTTTCCGCCAATTTGAATGTTACGGAGATACCGTTCTTGGCGGGCGTTCAGCGTACCGTAGCGCTGGTCGCTCAGAAGCTCCGAAAAACCAAGAATGGCGGTAAGCGGGGTGCGGAGCTCATGACTCATCGTGGACAAGAACTGATCCTTGCACTTATTCGCGCGTTCGGCCTCGTCTTTGGCCCCAACAAGCTCTGCTTCAGTCCTCTTACTGTGGCTAATATTACGAAATACGACGACACCCCCGCGCAGATTACCCTGAGCATCGCGCAACGGACGTGCGGTTGCGCTACAGAAGATTCCCAGTTGGTGATTCTGTCGGCGCACAAAAAATTCAAAATCGGTCACTTCCTCTCCCCGCATCGCGCGAGTGAGAGGAATAGATTCGGTAGGTAAAGGAGTGACTTGATCCGGCAAGAACAGTCGGTATTTGGTCGACCATTGCTCCACTGGGATATCCAAACGCTGAACCCCCAAGATGTGCTCGGCAGCTTGGTTGAAACGCAGAAACCTGCCCTGAAGATCGGCAACGACGACGCCGTCACCTATATGCTCAAGAATCGATTCGATTATTTCCGATTGGTCGCGCATGGCCGCTTCGGTCTTCTTTCGCTCGGTGATATCCTCAATGGCGCACACGATGCTGCCAGAGTCGTGTCCGAAACGGTCGACCTTTCGAGCGTTGATAAACATCGTCCTCTGTCCTAGCTTTGGCATTTGCTGAATAACCTCGAAATCCTCCGAACACTCGTTGGTGGGCAGGTTTTCCTCCAGAAGCGAGCGCAGGCGTGCGATATTCCATTGTCCGTCACCTATCTCGTACACAAAACGCCGTAGCGTGACCTCGGGCGTAAGTTGGAAGTTACGATAAAACGCGCGGTTCGCGGTTCTCACCCGCAGGTCGGGGCCTAGCACCAAAAGCGGTTCTCGCATCGTGTTAAACAGATTTTCCGCGTAGACGCGAGCCGATTTCTCCGCACATTCGGCCTGTTCGCAAGCGTATAAATTCCGGTTTGCCGACACAATGAGAATGACTACCAACAAAAACAAAAGGAACATCGCCAAGCTGGTGGTGCGCTCGGTGTTACGCAGCTCGATATCTGCACGCGTACTGCGTTCGCCCAGAATGGAATGCGTGGCATCGTCCAACTTCTTAAAGCTGCGGCGTTCGACAAAACCAAAGATTAAGAAAATGAGTACAACGATGTAGACTACAATCCTTTGTTTTTTCATCACCCATTTCATGGCGACTTCCTTATCGGGGACTTAAACGCCCCAGGGCATAAATTCTTGTTCCGTGACAGACTCAAACCACTCATTTGTCAGGCCGCGTGCTCTACGGCGGCGGGCGCGCCATTAGTGAGGGCGATCTTGAATTCCTTTACCACGGCTGGGTCCCACCAACCGAGCATCACTTCGTCACGCATAATCCCAAACGCCTGCTCTTGCGGTAAAGCCTTGCGGTAGGGACGGTCCGTCGTCAGGGCGTCATATACGTCCACTGCGGAGAGGATGCGGGCGGTTAGCGGAATCCGGCCGCCTTTCAGGCCGTCGGGGTAACCTGATCCATCGAGTTTCTCGTGGTGGTGCCGGATAATCGGCAGAACATGGCGGAATGATTTTAAGGGCGAACAGATGCGTTCACCAAAAACGGGATGCTGCCTCATGGTCACCCATTCTTCTGGGGATAGGGGCCCAGGCTTGAGTAAAATATGCTCGGGGACGGCCAACTTGCCTATGTCGTGAATGACGCCCGCACGGCGCAGCGCTACGCACAACTCTTCTTTCAGCCCCAGGCGCTTAGCGAGTGCGACTGAATACTTTGAGAGCCGGTCGCAGTGACCGTGCGTATACGGGTCTTTGGCCTCGATGCTGAGCGCAAGGCTGAATAGCACCGTTTCAGCGTTTTCAAGTTCATCTGTGAATTGTTTGAGACGTAGGAGCGAGCGAACCCGAGCAAGCAATTCCTCCCTAACTACGGGCTTATTTAGGAAGTCGTCCGCCCCGCACTCGATTCCGCGAATGCGATCTTCCGTCTGGGACAATCCTGTCACCAGCACCACCGGAATCAGTCGCGTTTCCGGATCGGATTTAAGAGATTTACATAATTCAAATCCCGTTAGCCGTGGCATCATGACGTCCAAGAGCGCCAAGTCCACCCGCTCGCCGCGCAGCCGAGCCAATGCTTGTTCACCGTCCTCCGCGGATATTACCCTGTAGTTTTCAAGTTCGAGGAACTCAGAGAGGATTTCACGGTTATGCTCGCTGTCATCAGCGACCAGGATCGTCGCGCCGACGATTTCTTTAAACACAGTTTAAGTCTCCTCGCTGCGAGAGGCGTCGCGGGGCCGGGCAGCCCAACTATCCTTGAGTACATCGGCTGAATTAGGACAAAGCTTTAGTAATTATTTGAAGGCACTCCCCATCTGATTCGGTTCACAGTCGAATTGCGGCAAATTTGACAGTCCATACCGCTCACGAGGCCGGGCTTTTTACGGGCGATTTTCAGCAGGAGTTTTGGCCGCTGGCTGGCTTCCCGTTTCGCAACGAACAATTTTTCAGATTTCTATTTTCCGGAGCAGAAATGCTTAGCCACGGAATATAAGCATCAGTTCGGAAGACCCACCGATACTCCGGATTCGAGTAATTTGGCGAATTGGGGGGCGAGCATTGGCCGGCTGAAATAGTAGCCCTGCGCTTCATCACATCCATGGGCTTGCAGGAATGCAACTTGCTCGACTGTTTCCACGCCTTCAGCGATCACACGGTGTTTGAGGCTACCGCCCATATCGATAACCGCGCTGATGATGGTCGCGTCGCCTGTGTCGGCATCGATTTCTTGCACAAACGACTTATCCACCTTAAGAGTGTCGATGGGAAACTGTCTAAGATAACTCAGGCTGGAGTAGCCGGTTCCAAAGTCATCGATTGCCAACCGGACTCCCAAAGCTTTCAATTTCCGGAGCACGGGAACAGTAAACTCGGCATGCCGCATGAGCACGCTTTCGGTAAGCTCAAGTTCGAGATACCGCGCTTCGAGATGGGTTTCCTCCAGAATCCTTTGCACTTCTTTCAGAAAATCGTCGTTCCGGAACTCTATCGACGAAACATTCACTGCAAGTTCGATGGGTCGCAAACCCGCATCTTGCCACTCTTTTGCTTGCCTGCACGATTCGCGCATCACCCACTGACCAATGGGTACCATTAAGCCGCAATCCTCGGCAATTGAAACGAATTGAAGAGGGCCGATCAGTCCGCGCTCGGGATGTTGCCAGCGGACTAAGGCCTCGACTCCGGTAATCTCTCCAGTTTTAAGATTTATCTTCGGCTGGTAATGCATGACGAATTCATTTCGCTCCAAAGCGCAGCGCAGGCTCCCTTCGAGCGATTGTCTTTCGACGGCCCGCAGATTCATATTTTTCTCGAAAAATTGATGGTTGTTCTTGCCCCTATCCTTGGCACAATACATTGCTAGGTCTGCGTTTTTGATCAGGATCTCGGCTTCCAATCCGTCGTCGGGATACGTCGTCACGCCGACGCTCGCCGTAATCTGGAGGTTGTGCTGATCGATTTCGTGCGGTGCGAGGAGCGTTTTTATAATTTTCTCAGCCTTTACACCCGCGTCGCCTGCGTGCGCAACTTCCGAAAGAAGCACCACGAATTCATCTCCACCCTGGCGGCTCACCGTATCGGAATTGCGTACGCAAGAGAGCAACCGCTTCGCAACTGATTGCAGTAACTTGTCCCCGGTGGCATGGCCTAATGAGTCGTTGATGTGCTTGAATCCATCCAGGTCCAGAAACAGCACCGCGACACGCGTTCCGTTGCGATCTGCTGTGGCAATTGCTTGGCTAAGCCTGTCTCGCAGTAGCGTGCGATTGGGTAAATTCGTAAGAATATCGTGTTGCGCCAGATGGGACATCTCTGCTCCCATGGCCCTGGCCACTGACACATCGTGAAATACGATTACCGCTCCCTTTGCGTGCCCTCGAGAATCATGTATTGGCGCAGCGGAGTCTTCGATGGCAAATTCGGCCCCGTCGCGTCGAACCAGAATGCAGTGTGGCGTTAGTCCCACGGTTTTGTTTTTCACGATTGCCGTTTTCAAAGGACTTGGACACGGCCCGCGTGTACTTCCGTCGATGATGACAAATACTTCGTTTACCGGCTTGCCGAGCGCCTGTTCCCGAGTCCAGCCCGTCAGTTTTTCCGCTACAACATTCAGATAAGTAACTTTCTCTTGGATATCCGTGCTCAGGACGGCGTCTCCGATGGAGTTGAGCGTCACTTGTGCGCGCTCTTTCTCTGTGAATAATGCTTCTTCCGCAGTCTTCCTTTCTGCCATATTTCGTATAGCGCGCACCAGGGCGTAACGATCAATGTGATTTTCTAAAATGTAGTCTTTTGCGCCACGGCGTAGTGCCTCCAGCGCTATGCTTTCATCTCCTACATCTCCCAGCATCAGGGTCGGTACGCTGGGTGCCGCGACGGTCAACTTGTCGAGCGTCTCAAGACCATGGCTGTCGGGTAACGACAGGTTAAAGAAAATGGCCCAAATCTCTTTTGAGTTCAGGCGTCCCATGCCTTCCGCAAGGGTTCTCACCCACTCACCTTCGAACGGACCATCCGTTGCATGGAGTAGCGCCTCTTGAAAAACCGCAGCATGCGCGCAATCGTTGTCGATCAGAAGTAATATTCGCGGTTTCGTCATATTAGGCCCTAACCGAACAGTGCACTTCTTTTAGCGCCCCTACTGTCCAAATTGTTACATTACTCGAAAGAGTAAATAGACTTTGTTCACGTCGAGACCGCTCGCATATTCCCGCGGAACTTGCCTTGTAGTTTTCAAGTTCGAGGAACTTAGAGAGGATTTCACGGTTATGCTCGCTGTCATCAGCGACCAGGATTGTCGCGTCGACGTTTTCTTTAGACACAGTTTAAGTCTCCTCGCTGCGAGAGGCGTCGCGGGGCCGGGCAGCGCAACTGTCCTCCGCTTATGGAGTACGTCGGCTGAATTAGGTCGAAGCTTTAATAATTATTTGAAGGCACTCCCCATCTGATTCGATTTAACGACATTTCTACGGACTGAGAGCTTTTGGGGCCTTTCATCTATCGAGGCAGGTGTATCTTGCCGAGGCGGCCAGCGTTTCAAGCCCTCACGTAGATGGTCGAGTTCCACGGGTTTCCGTTTTGAGACACCTATTTGCAGCTCGGGCGGATCCTTTCGCCGCTCGCAAGGGTTCGACCTTGCCGCCACGAGGAGCGAGCGGAGATGTACCATCGTCGACGAGTGAATCTGTGAAATGCGTGATTCTGACACGGACATTATCTGGCCAATCGCCTTCATTGAGAGTTCCCCAAAATAATACAGCTCCAGGATATGCTGTTTACTTTTTGGCAATTGATCAACGGCATCAGCCAGCCATCGCATTTTCTCTTTCTTGGCACAGAAGTGATAAGGATCCTCCTCGCCGTCGGTAAATAGTAGCGAGGAGAGTTCCTTCTCGGTCCCGTCCTCTCCGATTGCGATAACGTCCTGCAGACTCTTGAGATTTAGCCCCCGCAGATCGCCCATTACACGCTGCAACTCTGTCAGAGAGATGGACATTTCGTCGGCGATTTCCTCTTCGGTGGGACTACGGCCCAACTGCGACCGAAGGCTGTTCTCTGCCCGCTGGATATCTCGGGCCTTCCGGCGCAGGTTCCTGGGACACCAATCTAGGGCGCGTAGTCCATCCAATATCGCGCCACGAATTCGGAATTTCATGTACGTCTGAATCTGTACTTTTTTGTTTGGGTCAAATTTATTCAGTGCATCTATTAGGCCCACCACTCCCATTTGATAAATATCCATGAACGCGACATGCGCTGGAAGACGCCCGTGAATTCGTCGCGCGATATATTGCACTTGCGGCAGCAAGGTCAGAAGAATCTGGTTACGCTCTTCTTGGGTTAGAAATACGAGGATATCCTCGTGCCGGCGATGAATCGCAAAGGATTTCTTTTTGTCGGTGGACTTCGGAATCTGTAGCGGGGAGACAGCAGAGACTGTCATGCTCATGTGAATACTCCTATGGGATGGACTCAAGTGCTCGACCCTTATAAATGACGGCGAACTTTCTCGCGTGTGTTGCGCGCCGATGCAAACGGTAGAGGGCAAAGGAAAGGTGATAGCTTCACATTTAAATTACTCATCGTGAATAGCAGCTGTGAACTTGATCTCTTGCCTGTTCCGCTTCCGCACAATATAGAAACACTTGGCTCGGTGTATGTTCACAATGGTACTATTTACTATAAATTAGTAATGTCTAACGTAGTTGTTTCACACTTAGACTGTAAGTGTCACAATGGAACTGTAAGTTTCATAATGGAACTGTATTGGCGGGAGTTTCTCGAAGGGCAAAAGGGGCGTGGTTGGTTAGAGATTGGGCGGGGCGTGCTTGTATCCAGTGAAATGGACTCGTCGTCACGTCAGCACGATGCATCCAAGGCCATTAATATTCGCCAGCTCGGCATCACGTATTGCTGCCGCGCAAGAGACCAATGAGTTTATTGCAGAAATCACTAGTACTGCTTTTCTACTAGACCCCGCTCTGCGACTCCGGGATTCAATCCAACAAGGTAAGCCCGCGACGACGACGCCAGGTATAGTGCGAAATCCGATTGACCTCGTGCTCCGGACATTGTTGCCATCACTCTTCCGTTTGCACTGATAGAGAATGTCGCCGTCACGACTGTTGGAGGGGTCGGCAGAAGACCGGCATTTAAGTCCTGCAAACCATGTCCGGTTCCTGCCCCATCAATAGTAATCTGACTAACGACGTCCTGCTCCAAGCCTCCCGTGAGAATGCTATCCATAACGCCAAAGCGTCCATGAACTGAGCTGTCACCGAATGGCGCGCTTTGTTGCCCACTCATCTCCCCAATGGAAACCAGTGCGGGATCACTGCTCATCAGGACTGCTTCGGTTTGCGAAATCATATAGAACAACAATGTGTAGCTAGTGGTGGGGCTAGTTAACGTGCCAGTTCCGCGACCCTGGGGCGACACAGTATATGCCCCTGTGAATGCGAGATTTCGAGTTACGTTAACCGTATCATTGTCGTCTCTCACCCCTGCTAATATGGTCCCTCTTCCGTCGGCCGTCAGCCTGCCAGCTGATGCGAAAGGGCCGCTAACGGTTTGTCCGCCAGCCCCGAACGCATAATCGCCAGAAAATGAAGAGATCGCGAACGGCGCCCCTTGTTGTGCGCGAGCGACGCCTGAGACAAAAGGTAGCGAGTCAAGTTCCACAAAAGTTAGCACCGAGCGAGAAATAACATAAAAGCTAAAGTGTGAAGTCGCGGACGACGTCGCGAGAATCGCTGTGCCCCGTCCATTGGGTGCCAATGTATATGTTCCCGCAAGCGGAAGATTCGGTTTAAAATCACCGTCGTTTTCGTCGATTACGCCCAACAAAGCACCTCGACCGTCGGCTGTTAAGATCCCGGTAGCCACATAGGAGCTACCGACTGCGCTAAAACCGTAAAAATTAATTACATAAGCGCCTGAAATCGCGGAGACGTTGAAGTCGGTTGGGGCTTGTTGGTTTATGCTTCCAGTGCCGCTGGCAAATGTGTCGAATTGAATGATCAGGGCACGATTAACCGAAATGATGACAAACTGGAGATGAGACAGACCACGCGAGTTCGTAATTGTGGCGCTACCGCGACCGTCAGGTCCGATCGAGTATGTACCGTTGAAGACCTCATTCGTGAGGATGCCCGATATAGCGTTAGAATCCTCCACGCCTGAGTTAATGTTTCCATTCCCATCGCTTAAAAAAGTTCCGGCCAGCATAGCGGGCCCGCCGGTGTCCGTGCCCACGAACGAGAAAGCATACTGGCCCTTCAGGGATGCGTTCGAGAACGTTAAACCAGGAGTGCCGGCGCTTGCGCCGGTGCCATCGCCACAGGAAATCATAACCAACGCTAACAAGCTAATAAGCGCAACCGTAAGCAGGCAACTTAAGAATCCCAGACGCTGTAGAACCCGGGAAGCTCTGGCTACAAAATTGTGATTCAAAACCGACATAGGAGCAGATGTAGAATTGCGACGCATTAATGATATTTCGCCGAAAAGACTAGCCGGCCTACATAGAGAATCGTTCATTTTATTGTTCTCCGTTGCGTAGTTTCCTTACTAGCCGTCATATCGGGCGATACGAAGGGAAACATTAGCTAATATCCAGCGATAATCTAGGCGAGGAAGGAAGAGTATGAAACCACGCGTAGATCGATCCCCGAAAGAGATGTGGCAGATCGTGCAGGAGGGCAAGGGCTACACGGCCACGCTGGTGGCAGCTACGTAGGCCATCAGCAGGTCGGATCTGTACTACTAGAAGCGGCCGCGATGCACCCGGGCTGACCGACCTACGACGAGCAGATCGTCGTCGCGTGCGCAGAGAAGTGGGCGTCTGGCTACCGGCGAGTGTCGTGGTGGCTGCAGCGGAAGAAAGGGTTGCCCGTGAATCGCAAGCGGGTGTTACGGGTGATGCGAGAACGTGGGCTGCTGGTGCGCTCTCGGCGTCTGCGCGCACGACGGAAGAAAGAGTGGGGACGCGTGGAAGCAGCCGAGCCGGATCAGGTCTGGCAGTTGGACATGACCAAGATCTGGGCGGGTCCTGCAGTAGGTTGGGCGTACTTGGTGTGCGTGATCGACTGCCGCACGCGGGAGATCGTGGGATGGAATCTCTCGCATCGTTGCCGGACCGATGACGCGCTCGTACCAGTGGAGCAGGCCGTGCTCTCACGCCTGCCCGAGGGTAGCCGCCAGGCCAGCGTAACGTTGAGCACCGACAATGGCACGTAGTTCACTTCTTCCCGGTTCATCGAGACCCTGAACCGGCTAAGCATCACGCATCGGCGGACGGCGTATCATCACCCGGAAGGCAACCAGCTACATCGAACGGTTCCATCGCGCCTTGAAAGAGGAAAAGTCTGGACGGCGGAGTATCGCGGTGTGGACGAAGCGAGAGCATCGATCGCTCGTTGGATCGAGGAGTACAATCACGACCGCCCTCATCGCGGAGTCGGAAATCGCACTCCGCACGAGGCCTTCTTAACTTTCGCAGGTGTACTAAAAACGAGGCCCTGACTGTCTAAATTGTGGGGAGCACTACAAGATCCCCCCAAATCGAGCGTTTTCGACCGAGAATTTCGGACTTACTCTCCTGATCTCCTAGCGGTGAGCGGCGCTACCCCGCCGCCCGTGCACCTGCCTCATATGTTGTTACCCTCAGGGCTTGCCTCAAGTCGGTTACACTTGCGGACGATGAAGTAATTGTGTGTATCAAAGATGCTGCCTGAATGAATCTGCGCCTCATAGGTTGATAGAAACAAGTGGAACTCGCCATGCAAACTTGTTTGGAGCAATTTCATCGACTGCCACTGGTAACGCGGAGGCTCGAAGATGGGTAGTTTAGACCCTAAGAACACAACCACGGCGGACAAGGGGCCCCTAATCGTCACCGTGGATGACGACTCTATCAGTCTGCGGATCATCAGGAGCACCCTCGAAAAAAAAGGCTACGTTGTCAAAACCGCAACAAGCGGCGAAGAGGCACTCATGATGTTGCGCGAGATGGTTCCGGATATTCTGATCCTGGATGTGATGATGGAGGGGATGTCCGGTTACGATGTTTGTCACATCGCGAAGACGGACAAGAGACTGCAAGACGTTCCAGTGATTTTTCTAACTGGGAAGGATTCACCAACAGATTTCAAAACCGGACAGGAGCTGGGAGCTATTTTTTATCTCACGAAACCAGTCAGGCCGGACCGACTCCTGCAGGTAGTACGAATGTTGCGCCCGTCATCCATTGGGTGATTCTATATCTGCCTGCGGTCCGTATAAATTTTTAATTACTGAGTAACACGGTGCGAACGACAAGCTAGCCGCGAAAAAGCGCCCCAACTGGAACCGGCGCGGGTGGATTAATCTTGTCCGACCAAAAGATTAGCGCGACTTCCCATAGCTGGGGAGAATTACGTGCAGAGTTCCGTTTGCTGGCGAGTGAGCTACAAGGGGAAGGTCGATGGCTACGCGCTACGGCTGACTACAATTCTTTGCAAGGTACCCAGGAGCAGGGGGCTTATTGTCTCTTCCCCAGGGTGAAAGTGGAGTTTGGGTTGTGGAAGCTCAGCCAGGGTCCAAGTGAATATTTTCGGGAACGGTTTGAAATGCTGGCAACAACGGCGGGAAACGGACTCGGACCGTCGCCACTAGAAGTAACGATGGTCGACTTTTGGCTTCACCGTGTTCTCCTCGACTTGCGAATTAGTCGCAAATGCCGCAATAGGCTTCTTCCTCGGTGCCATGGAATCAGCGACGTTTGCAGAGCTTCAGCACTTCTGTGCACACACCTTGAGAAGAGTGTTTCGGAAGCGGTTCCCCGCGGCTCGCCAGGTATTTCGAAATTGCCTGAGTCGACGGAAATGACGGACCGGGAGACCAAAATTTGGACCGTCATCCGTCGAGGGGCTATCGGGTTGGAATATTGTGGTCAGCTGGATGATGCATACATCCGACCTCGAACAACTGGAGCATGGGTTGGTTGCTCCATCGCTTATTCCGATGCTTACCGAGACGGTCAGCCATGGACTCAACGGATTCAGGAAGAGAAGTCGAAGATTAGACGAAAAGCGGAAAGAACAAAGCGAGCCGGATTGTAAAATTAGGCTTCCAAACCTCTATAAAATTTGCAAGAACTTTTTCTTGCCGAGTGCCAGTTACTCGCTGCTTTGTCCAGCTAGTCCTTTGCGACACCGAGTTCCGCAAAACCAAGCTTGAAACCTGGCGGCATCAAAGCTCTTCTTGAGTTTTGCAGTTAACCTAAAAAACGAGGCCCTGACTGTCTAAATTAGTGGGGAGCGCTACAGAATCCTGTCAAATGACTTGAGGGTTAGTACTGGGGTGAGGACGGCGCTTAGCGAAGGCACGAGCCCAAACTGAGCCACTACTTCGGCAAGCAATCATATATCTAGAAGCAATCCAAGAGGCGGATGTCATGCAGATGTAATGGTAACCACTAAGGTTATGCTTTTGACTGAGTTCTTGCCATATGGCGGGGGTTGCGATAGTTCTTGTTTCAAGAGTCCCAGCAGCGGAGTACCCATGTTCAACGAATGACTCGGAATCGCGAGAAGCTATTCTATCTTGCCAAGGGAGTTCAGTTTTCTCTTCGACGAGGTGTGCTGCAATGAGAGTTTCAGAGCTGCAGGGCACGTAGATTGCTCGCGGGATCCTTGAAATCGGAGCTTTTCCGTTCACTGGCAATGGAGACCGTGGGCCCTACGGAGAAGAAGAAAATGAAGAGATTCCTCGCTTTCTTAGTCGTGGCAACCGTTGTCTTTTTTGCCATCGCAGCTTCGGCTCAAAAGAAGCCGCCGCTGCGACTTTTGCAAACTATCCCGCTGCCGGACCTAAAGGGTGGTGATTTCGACCATTTTGATGTCGATCTCCCGGGCAACCGGATATTTCTAACGGCAGAAGAGAACAATGCAGTAGAGGTGTTTGACATACGAACCAACAAGCTGATTCATACTATTCGGGATGTGGATACACCTCATTCGTTACTCTATCTTTCCGCCCCCATGCAGCTTTGGGTTGTCAACGGGGGTGACGGGACACTCAAGGTTTTCGATGGCAGCACGTATTCCGTAGTCGAGACCCTAAAGCTAGCCATTGGCGCGGACTCAGCGGTCTACGATCCACCCAGGCACCTCCTCTACATCGCTACTGGCGGGGAAGAGGCAAAGATGGGCTTTTCTTTGATCAGTATCGTCGACACGAGTACTGGTAAGCGTGTGGGTGACATAAAGGTGGATTCAACTAATATCGAAAGCATGGCAATCGACAAAAACGGCGCAAGGCTATTTGCCAACATCAGAGACCGAAGTCGCGTCGCTGTCATCGACACGGCAAAGAGGACGGTGACTTCTACTTGGCCGTTGGGCGAAGTCCGCGGAAACACACCGATGGCTCTGGATGACGCCAATCGGCGCCTTTTCGTTGTCAGCCGTAAGCCGGCAAGACTGACTGTCCTAGATTCTGACACTGGTAAAATTATTGCTACCTTGCCAACTGCTGAAATTACGGACGACATGTTTTTCGATCCTGAGAGTAAGCGTATATACGTTGCATGCGACGAGTTCGCAGTGGTCTACCAACAGCACGATGCTGACCATTACGAAGAACTAGGCAGGATTCCAACAGCCTTTCGTGCAAAGACGGCTATCTTGGTGCCTCAGCTTAGACGCTATTATGTCGCTGCCCCCCGGCACGGGCAAAAGATAGCCGAAGTCAGAGTTTATGAAGTCCAATAGGTGAACCTCGGAAATTGGTCTGGTAGAACCGCTCGGCCCTTTCAAAGCGGTCTCGACGAGATCGTAGCTGATCGGGGACAATCGACTTCAGGGAGTTTTGGAGGGGACCATGATGGGGATCCACGACACCAAGCCAAAATTCGGTCCGATTCGAGCCTGTCCAGCAACTTTACCTGGGACGCGAAGGACCTATTTCGTATCGCGTCTTCCGGTGCCGCAAGGTGCTAGCGGAGGCACCATTTAATTCTACTTAGATGACAAATTGGGCTGTTCCGTCGACCTCGATGCGGTACAACGGGCTCGGCTGACGATCAGTTCCAAACTGCTTACTTTAGCAAGGATTTGAACACGATGAAGATCGCTTGAAGGGGAAATTAGATGTGTTGGTATCGAGATCTATCCATCCGTAAGAAGCTCCAAGCCATTGTCTTGGTCGCTTGCGGAGTAGCCTTAGTTTTAGTGACCGTACTGTTTACGTTGTATGACCGGGCTAACTATCTTCGCGAGAAAACACAAGATCTCATTGCCTCCGCTAGCATGATTGGATCGAACAGTGCTGCCGCCCTGAGCTCTCACGACACACGGTTGGCCCGGGAAATCCTGAATGCACTGCAGGCAAAGCAACATGTGGTCAATGCCTGTATTTATGACGCCGATGGTACAGTCTTCGCGAAATACACCAGGAATACGACCCATTTCGATTTTCCTCTTCCCCCTACGGTTCAACAAAACGGAACCACAATCGTCGCGGGGCACATGGTCTTGTTCCAAGACATCGTCCTGAGCGGTGATTCCATCGGCAAGATTTACATCGAGGCAGATTTTGGGGACCTGAACGACCGTTTACGCCGATTTGTGCTGATTGATTTCTTTGTGGTGCTAGGTTCGTTGACAGTCGTCTTTGTGTTGTCGCATCGGTTGCTGCGCGTTATTTCGGAACCGATCCGGGAGTTAACGGAGACGGCGGTAGCGTTCTCCGCACAGGAAAATTTTTCCATGCGGGTGACAAAAAGAAGCAATGATGAAATCGGGATTCTTGTCGGTTCGTTCAACCAGATGCTGGAACGGATTCAAGAACGCGACGGTGCGCTTAAGAGGGCGAAAGATCAACTGGAACTTCGTGTTCAAGAGCGGACGAAAGAGTTACAGGCGGAGGTCACCGACCGCAAGCAGGCCGGAATGGAAATGCGCCAGGCAAAAGATGCAGCGGAAGAAGCCAACCGCGCCAAGAGCGAATTTCTCGCCAACATGAGCCATGAAATCCGCACCCCCTTGAATGGTGTAATAGGGATGACAGAGCTCACACTCGAGACGGAACTTACCGAGGAGCAGCGGGAATACTTGGAAACAGTAAAGCTGTCGGGAGACGCTCTGCTCAACGTCATCAACGACATTCTCGACTTCTCGAAGATCGAGGCGGGGAGGATCGATTTAGAGATGGTCGATTTCAATCTGCGTGACTGCTTGGAAGAAACGCTGAAAACGCTGGCTCACCGGACAGATGAAAAGGGCTTGGAGCTGCTATGCGATGTGGCTCCCGAAGTGCCGGAAATTGTGCGAGGTGATTCCAGCCGGCTGCGCCAAGTCATCGTTAACCTCGTGGGCAACGCGATTAAATTCACGCACAAGGGAGAAATCACGTTAAATGTTCAAACGCAAGCCCAGGACGGCAAGGATTGTATCTTCCATTTTACGGTGTCAGACACGGGGATCGGGATCCCTTTGGAAAAGCATAAGATGATCTTTGATCCGTTTACCCAGGCGGACGCTTCGACAACGCGAAAATTCGGGGGAACTGGACTGGGATTGACCATCACGACGCGTCTCGTAACGATGATGGGGGGAGAAATTTGGGTAAAGAGCGAAGTGGATCGAGGGACTCAAATACACTTCACAGTGCGACTGGGTGTCGGAGAGGTGAAACCCATCAAGCTGGGGACGATTGCCCCACCAGAGGTGTTGCGAAACGCGAAAGTCCTGTTGGTAGACGATAACCGCACCAACCTACGCATTCTAGAAGGAATGCTGAAGCTTTGGGAAATGAAATTGACATCTGTCCAAAGCGGAGAAGCGGCTCTACTGCAACTTTCCACAGCCTGGAAAGCAGGAGAGCCTTATATGTTGGTCTTGACGGACATGCACATGCCGAAAATGGACGGGTTCTCCCTGATCGAACATATCCGGCAAAAACCGGAATTATCCATGGCCATAATCATGATGCTCACTTCGGCGGGTCACCGAGGCGATGCGGCTCGTTGCCATGAACTAGGAGTTGCAGCCTACCTATTGAAGCCTATCCGGCAATCAGAATTGCGTGAGGCCATTGCCCGCGTGCTTGGAGCACCACCTCAAGGAGGTGCAATTCCACTGATTACTCGGTACTCCTTGCACGATGCTCGCGACCCCGCATCTTCCTTGCGAGTGCTCGTGGCTGAAGACAATTCGGTGAACCAGCTACTGGCGACTAGATTGCTCCAGAAGAGGGGGCACAGCGTTGTGGTAGTCCCCAATGGGCGCGAGGCTCTCGCGGCACTTGACAACGGAATTTTCGATTTAGTTCTGATGGACGTGCAAATGCCGGAGATGGACGGACTCGAAGCAACCACATTGATTCGAGAAAAGGAAAAAGCAAGCGGAACGCATCAGTCCATCGTCGCTTTGACTGCGAATGCCATTAAAGGCGACCGCGAGCGATACCTGGCCGCGGGGATGGACGGGTATCTGTCTAAACCGATCCGGCCGGAGGAACTGAACGAACTTCTGCAGGTTTATGTCGCTCGCCGAATGGCTCTGCGATGACCTCTGAAATTGTGGATCAAATAAACAAGAAGATCAGCCAGTTGATGGGAACAACGCGATTGACCCGCTAACGCCGGCGCCAGTAAAGGTGGGGACCGGGTGGTTGACGAAGCACGAAGTAATCCTTTTAGAACAGGGCATGACAAAACAGATGGATCGTTCTCCGAGACCTGCCGTTGATTTTCCTGATCTGCTCACACGTGTGGGCAATGATCGCGAATTGGTGCGCGAGTTATTTGAGATGTTCAAGAAGAAATTTCCTCATCTTCTGCAGTCATTGCAGGAATCCGTGGCGTGCGAGGACCTGAAGCACGTGGAAACCACGAGCCATACCTTGAAAGGCATGCTTTCAAATCTTTCCGTGACGCGAGCAGCTGCGGCAGCGGCGCAGCTGGAACAAATAGGGCGCGAGGAAGAAAAGCCGGGGCTGAGAGCTGCCCTGACAATTTTCGAATGCGAAGTGGCAGGCTTGCTGTCGGAGTTGGATACTTACCTGCCAGGGGCACAGCCATGAAGATCCTTATCGCGGACGATGACGCCGTCTCGCTGCGAATGCTTGAAAAAACACTCGAGCGCGAAAGGTATGACGTAACTGCCGTCGAGAATGGGCGACTGGCATTGGAGCAGTTGTGCCGCCCGGATGGCCCGCGACTGGCATTATTAGACTGGGTAATGCCAGAGTTGGATGGAGCCGGAGTGTGCCGCGAGGTGAGAATACATCGAAATCAGGCTTACGTGTACATGGTCCTGCTGACTTCCAAGGAATCGAAGCAGGACATTGTGGCGGGCCTCGCATCCGGTGCCGACGACTACCTGATCAAGCCGTTTGATCCCGAAGAATTGAAGGCGAGACTGCGAACGGGGCGGCGAATCCTTCAGCTGGAAGACAGGCTGGTGGAGGCCAGAGAAACGATGCGCTTCAAAGCAACACACGATACTCTGACATCCCTCTTCAATCGCGGTGTCATCGTAGACCTGCTGGCGCGCGAGCTGTCACGAACACGCCGGGAAAAGGGTTGCACGGCGGTGTTACTGGGCGATTTGGATCATTTTAAAAGTGTGAACGACAAGTACGGCCACCTCGTGGGGGACGAAGTGCTGCGTGAAGTTGCCAAGCGTCTGTTGGGGGCCGTGCGCTCATATGATTTTGTGGGACGATATGGTGGGGAAGAGTTTCTCGTGGTCCTCAATAACTGCGACACCACCCACGTATTCAAGCGGGCAGAAGAGATCCGTCATGCGATAGCCAACCTTCATGTGCAGACGTCGCGCGGACCACTCCCGGTTACAATGAGCTTAGGTGCGCTGTCAAGTCGAGATTGGGATCTACATTTGGTGGAAGAAATAATGCAAGAAGTAGATGCGGCGCTCTATCTGGCGAAAGCCTCAGGCCGTAACTGCATCAAGCTCACAAAGCCAAGTGTTGTGGATACAACCTGAAAACAAGGCATTATTCTTGAAGCGGCCCGCGACGTTCAATCCACGTTGACTACCGGCGCCCAATCCAACACTGATTGCGAATAACCTGAAGCCTTGCAGCGTAATATAGCCGTTAAAAGTCACCCTGTTCTCGCAATCAGTTATCTTTGTCAGCTTTTGGTTCCTCGGCCCAGAAGATCCACTTTGCGCCATCTTTGTGTTCTCGCCTTTGGGGAAGCGCACCGCGCTGCTCCAGCAGTTCGCGGGCGGTTCGCTGAGTTTTGGCGTAAAGATACTGCGCCAGGTCGGAGAACACCCATCCTCGATCGGCAAGGCCGGTATTGTTGAAGGCTCTTTCAAGCCGCGGGGAGTTCTTCTCAAAAAGGTCGGCGACGCGCTTGGCCATTTCACGACATAGTAGTTCAAACTCGACACCCTCATCCGCTTTTACGACAGGAAAATTGGGTTCATAATAACGCTCTGCCGGATGCTTCTTTTCCCAGTCCACGGGTTCGCGCAAAAGCTCGCTACCCAACATTTCACTGACGTGGCTATGAATGCTTGCGGCTGAGAGCTCGAGCGCAGCGGCAAGTTGCGAAATTGTCTTGGCGCCGTGGGCCACCAAATTCAAGATCTCTTCCCTGGTGCCGTCGTTAATGAGCTTATTCTTACTCACACTTGCCCACGGGTCGCTGTAGCCATCGCGTCGTGCCGAGAAACACTCACAGGAGAAAAGCAAGCCTTCAAAGCCTTCCGGAATAGCCATTCATCCCCCTTTACTTCGTCACTTTTTGGATGTACGCTAAAACTAGTTTTAGTGGCAAGCCTAAATGTCATTTCATCGACCAGGACAGCAGGACAAGATGTTAGCGTGCATGTCCAAGATCGAAACTAGCCCTAACGCCTTGCGCGTGCAACCATGCGATCTATACTGCCCCGCTTTCACTAGCTGTGCGCAGGTTTTTCTTGATCCACATACTCTATTGAGGAGCACACCGAGCACGCGATAGACGATATTCCCGTGGCTAATCTCCATCTTATGGAAGGAAGGTAGATGAGGAAGAACGCAAATAAAGGGAATCCAGGGCCACATTTGAAACACCCTACTTCGTATTTGACTCTCGGTGCTCTTGTTGGTGTCGCTCTTTTTACTGGGTTGGCTGTTGGTTCATGGAAACGGGTCTCTGCGTAGTTCACTGGGAGGGAAAATTCATGAAAAGCCTGCTGAAAGTGGTCGTCGGTTTGGTTGTTTTTGCCGGAGTGTACGTCGGCATGTATCAGTTGACGGCAGCACAAGAAACTGCGGCGCAGTCTCAGAAAAAGGGCGCATCGCCCTCGGGATTCGACGCCGCAATTCACAACAACTCGGAACGCATGATGAAGGAAGGACAGCAGATTTTTCGTTTCGACACCTTTGGCAGCGAGGCTTTTTGGGGGGACGCACTGCAGCTTCACAAAGCGATTGCTGGCGAAAAGAACGGCGGTGCCGGTGGCGGTGTAAGCCCGAAGACGGCGTTGTCAGTCGGCCTCAAGGTCGACTTGGATGCTTTGCCCGACTCCTTGAAACAACAGATGAAGGACGGCAAAGTTGACCTCGATGATCCGGCCACGACGCTTGCTCTGCTCAAGCTGAACTCCGTCGTTGGGATTACGGGCATGTTTGACAAGAATGGAAATATCACGTCGATGGGCATCCAGTGCGCGTTTTGTCATTCGACTGTCGACGATTCCTTCGCACCGGGCATCGGAAAGCGCTTGGACGGGTGGGCCAACAGGGATCTGAATGTCGGCGCGATCGTTTCGCTCGCTCCGAATCCCAAGCCCTTCACCGATCTACTCGGTGTTGACGTCGCGACGTTGAAAAAGGTTCTCGGCAGCTGGGGCCCCGGCTGTTTTGATGCGGAACTGGATAAGGATGGGAAGGCACTCCGGCCCGACGGCAAGCGAGCTTGCACAGTCATTCCTCCGGCGCTTGGGCTTGCCGGCGTTAACCTGCATACCTGGACAGGGTTTGGGTCTGTCACGTATTGGAATGCGTACGTCGCTGCCACGGAAATGCACGGCTCCGGCACATTTTACGACGCGCGATTGAACGACAAAAATCAATATCCCGTTGCCGCGAAGAGCGGCTCTTGGAACACTCGCGGAAAACCTGATCTGGTCACCTCGAAGCTTGCAGCTCTTCACTTCTATCAGCTCGCTATACCTGCGCCGAAACCGCCGGAGGGAAGTTTCGACAAAGATGCGGCGGCGCGCGGGAAGGGCGTATTCGATAGCAAGGCTAAATGCGCCAGCTGCCACGTCTCGCCACTCTTCACTGAGCCGGGAAACAATCTCCATGCTCCGAGCGAAGTCGGTGTGGATTCTTGGCAGGCCGATCGCTCGCCGACGCATATGTACCGCACTGCGCCGCTTGCGGGGCTCTGGGCCCACCAAAAGGGCGGCTTCTACCATGATGGCCGTTTTGCGACTTTACAGGATGTGATCGAACACTACGATGGCCTTCTCAAGCTGCGGTTGACTGAGCAAGAGAAGCGCGACCTGAGCGAATACCTCAAGTCACTTTGAATTGCACGACAAAGATGACGGATCGCCCGTTTAGAAGGATTCTCTAATCTCGATTTGGCGATTATGTCGGATTAAAAAACACATCCGAGAGCAAGGAACGAAATTTCAGCTTAGTTTTCTAGCAGCGCTGGGCCAGGCGCTCGCAGCACTCAAAGGCCGCACCGACGCCGCAAGGGAGATTGCCAACCGCGTGGAAGGCAGAGTCACAGAAGGCGTAAAAGTGAGTGGCTCGATTACCTACCACAGCCTGATTTCGCACGCAGACCGAAAGAAAAAGGTCACAGGCTAGCGCGTCACCAATGATGTATTCCTGCTCACCAATGGTGTCAGTCCAGCCACGCAGCCCCGGCTTGCCTGAGCAGAGCCGTCAGTATTTCGAGAAGGCTGACCTGCGGTTTTTTCTCCGAACTTGCTTCTCCCACACTGCACCCCAAAAAACTCCGGCCGCTAAGGCTGCATCTCAAAGGCTACATGGGTATCAAACAGTAAGATAACGGAAGACTACATCGCCAGGTTTGCTGGATTACTCTAAGGTCGAGAAATCTCTATCTTCAGCCGTTGCGCTCAACCAGGTTTCTTTGTGGCGTTAGATGCCGATACCGGAATAACGGCGCGGACGACCGTTCCGTTACCATCTGATTCGATTTCTAGCCGCCCGCCCAACTCGCGCATTCGTTCGCGCATGCTTGCGAGACCGATACCCGACGCTGTCCCGGTAAGATTGAAGCGGCCTAGAAGCTCCCGATCTATACCCTTGCCATGATCTCTCACTTCGAGCTTAGCTTCGCCTGAGTCGATATTAAAACGAACGTCTACCGAGAGACTTTCTGCATGGCGATGCACATTACTAAGACTGGCCTGGAGTACTCGAAATAGTGGAAGTTCCACGGAAAAGGGCAAGCGCTGGGAGTCCCCACCAAGCTCAAGGTTCACTTTGATGCCACTGCGTTCAGAAAACCCTTCTACGAACCATCTGGCGGAGGAGGAGAAGCCCAGTTCATCAATCAGCGGGGGATGCAACAAATGCGAAATAGTACGGGTTTCCTTCATACAATGTTCCAAGGACTGGGACACTTGAGACAGCATGTCGGACTGTTTTTCGGATAAGTCGGCGTTCTGCAATAGATCGATAGTCATTTTTGCGCTAGCTAGGTGCTGGCCAACGCTGTCGTGCAGCTCGCGAGCAATGCTGCGATGCTGTTCATCTTGCAGGGTCATGATTTTTAAGGATAGTTTACGCACAGATGCAGTACGCTCTGCGACGCGCACCTCCAGAATTTCGCTTACCTTTTTGGCCTCGTCAATATCCGACAATACTATGACAGCGCCGTCGATCTTATCGTCCGTAGTTCGATACGGCCGAATTTGCAGAGAATACCAATGACCTTCCCTATCCTGTATCTCCAGTTCTATCGGAATGAGCGTATCGACCACACCGGCGATGAGTTGGCCGAGGTTTGGCAAATTAAATCCCGGACTCAGATCCGTTATGGGGCGGCCTATGTCGGAAGGAAGCACCTTAAGGGTCTTGGTCGACGCGGCCGTTAAGCGGCGGATGCGCAGACCGCGATCCACCATTACAACAGGCAAGTTAGTGCTGGTGAGGACGTTGTTAAGGTCACTATTGGCCCGATCGAGTTCCAAGTTTCGGCTCTGGAGTTCGTCGTTGACGGTGTTCAGCTCCTCATTCGCCGATTGGAGTTCTTCCTTCGATGTCTCCAGCTCCTCGTTGGTGCTTTGTAATTCTTCATTGGCCGAAAGTATTTCTTCATTGGCCGACTGAAATTCCTCGTCGCTGGCTGCCTTTGAGTCTACCAGGGCGCTAAGATGCTCCTCCGCGGTGGCTAGCTCGCGTGCTAACCGAGCAATTTCTTTCTTCTTTATGCGGCCAACACCACGCAATTTCACGGCGATTCTTCCTGGGATCAGAACGGAGGGCGAGGTTCGTTCGAACAAGATTAAAAATTGCTGATTCTCCGCTGATGACCCTACAGGCTCAACCGAAATGTTCACCGACCTGGACTGGCCACGTCGTCTTAACTCTACTGCTTTGCGTTTTACCGGCCCACGGTTCTTCTTAGCTAGGTTGACTGCGGCCCGCAATTCTGCGACAAACTCTCTTTTCGCAATCTTCAAAAGGTGAAGGCTCGCTCTTCCCGGAACCAGCTCGATGTACGGTCCGATCGCACCCCGAAACTGTAGGATCTCCATGTTTTCATTGATAACTACTCCAGGCGGCGCGTAATTCTTTAAAATAATGTTGTCGACCTCATTCTGTTGATTCAAACCAAGCTGCGCCGCGCTTTTCTCCGTGGCCTTGGCGGTGTTGGGTGTTTCCTGAATGCGCCGGTTCCCGGAGAAATCATAATGAAGCCTGCTGGCGACCGCTTTCTTAATGAAAATCTTGTGCTTCTTGTCTGCCGGTGCGAACAAATGTGGGAATGAGGCTACATTTTCGGAATTCCCTAGGAAAAGAAAGCCTGATGACCGCAAGGCATAATGCAGTATGTTCAGGACTTTTTTTTGTAACTCGGGCCCAAGATAAATCAGCAGGTTGCGGCAGGCCACAAGATTCATATGAGAAAACGGCGGGTCTTCCGCCAAGTTTTGTTTTGCGAAAACACAGAGGTCGCGAACGGATTTGCTTACTCGGTACCCGGCCTCTACCTTAGTGAAGAAGCGCCGTAAGCGCTCGGGCGAGACTTCCTCCAAGATACGTTCCGAATAGATTCCGGCGCGAGCTTTTTCAATCCCCCGATCATTGGCGTCAGTCCCGAAAATTTGGACCTCAAAAGCGGGCGCCTTATCGCCTAGAAATTCGAGTAGGATCATGGCCAAAGAATACGTCTCTTCCCCGGTCGAACATCCAGGCGCCCAAATCCGTATCGTTCCCTCGGTAGTCTTATCCTTGGCGATAACCGGGAACACTTTGGTCTTCAAGACCTCGAAGGCTTTCAGGTCACGGAAAAAACTTGTCACGGGGATGAGCAGGTCGTTACACAGATTTTCTGTTTCCTGGGGATGCTTTTCTAAGTACTTCGCATAGTCGCTGACGTGCTCGATTTTATGGATGGCCATGCGCCGGAGAGTGCGTCGTTGAACCGTGCCCGGTTTATACTGGGAGAAGTTGATGGCGCAGTTCTTTCGCACCAGGGCGAAAATCCTCTCAAAGTTCTCATCAGGAGCACGTGGTTTATTATCGTCTGCTTCCTCGGCGTGGGTTCGGTTGCTGCGATCATGGCTAAGGTAGGGATGCCCGCTTATTCTTCCTAGTTCACGCGCAATCTGGTCGGGTGGCATGACGAAATCAACGCAGCCCGACGCGATAGCGCTTTGAGGCATGCCGGAGTGCTTGGCCGATTTTTCATCCTGAGCGAAGGTAATGCCGCCTTCCGCCTTGATGGCATCTAAACCGCGAGTTCCGTCGGAACCTGTCCCCGATAGGACTACTCCAATAGATCGGCCGTGCCGCGCCCCAGCCAGAGATCTCATGAAGAAATCAACAGGGACGTGCAGCCCAGGCTCGTCCGTGCGCGGCGTAAGTTGGAGACGACGCCGTTGAATGCCCATGTTGACATTGGGGGGGATGACGTACACGTGATTGGGCTCAACGGTTGTGCCATCCTTGGCTTCAAGCACCGGCATTTTAGTTTTTTTGGCAAGCAATTCGGACAACAAGCTGTGGTGGGTGGGGGCCAAGTGTTGGATCAACACGAATGCCATGCCGGTGTTGTTCGGTAGCGCGCTTAGCAACTGCGTGAATGCCTCCAGCCCGCCAGCCGAGGCACCGATGGCAACAACTGCAAAGACGTCAGTCTCGTCGGTCGGCCCCGGATTGCTTTTCATGTTAGCGATTGCCTTCGGCTTGCGAAGACGTCGCGCAGACGCCTTCCCGCCTTCCCGGCGCGTCAATTTGATGTTCGAGTGCGGGGGCGGCAGCGACCTCTGTTCCATTGGAGGCACCTACCCAAAAAATATGCAATATTCCCGGCTGGACGACCCCTATATATTTATATTCAGGGCGATGAATGTCAACAATGACTTTAGCTCGTCCATACGGGGAAGTTCGGTTATCTGCGCTTCCGGCAACCTACCAGATACGCAAGCAGTCCGTTGCCACCTTTCGGAAACTTGAGTTCCTGGGCGCTGGAGCTGCGACGAGGAAGAGCGTAAGGGCGGCGATGTGCGCGAAAGACGGCCTTGCTTGCGGCTTGACTGGCGCGCCTGATGAGGCGATTTGGTGTGAAAGTCCCTACAGTCACTTCACAGCTTCGCGTAGCTACATGCTAAGTTGTTGAAAAATGGCGCGCCCGGAGGGATTCGAACCCCCGACCCTCTGCTTAGAAGGCAGACGCTCTATCCGACTGAGCTACGGGCGCGCGGGATGCAACTGCCTCAGTGTACGGCGCTCATCTCATTTTTCGCAACGGGGAACTGCGTTGCAGCTTCTTGATTTTATGTCACCTTCTCGCAAAGCGTGCCCACAGGCCGTTACGGTTTCGACGCTGGCGGCTTCAGCTAGTGAGCGCGGCCGCGAGCGCGCCAATATCCGGCAGGGTTTCCAGTTTTTTCACATATTCCACCACCGCGTCCGCTTTTTTTGACGGCCATTTGGCGTACTCGGCGCATCCTCTGTATTTATCCGCGACCTCTTCATAGGACATCGGATTTGTGGGACTTCCTTTGGCAAAATCGGCGCGACCGGAATAGATCTTTCCATCCTTCATGTGTATTTTCAAAAGCGAGGTCATCTTGTCGTAACCGGTCTGTTCCGCTTCGGCATCGGCGTAGAAGTTGATGCGGCGAATCATTTCCTGCACCTCGGGCCGCTGCACCACGGCGTCGGTAAAGTGACCCAAGCCTGCTTTGCGTTCCAGAAGCAGAATACTCAGGCAAAATTCCATGCTGAACTTTCCCTGCAGCCCGGTCATCGGGCGGTGATGCAGCAGAGTCGTCGTCAAATTACGGCTGGTGCCGACGTCAACTTTTTCTACGTCCTGTGGTTTGATGTCGTGCTCGCGGATCAATCGCAGCAACTCGCCCATCGCCGGATGAGCCAGCGATCCACAAGGGAAAGGCTTGATGGACACGCCGGGCGAGGCGAAGGTCCACGGTTTGCCAAGCCGGTTCAATATGGAGCCGGGATCGTAACCACCTCCGGCGGCGTGAAAAAATCCGTTGGGAGCTTCGAGAATCCGCTCGGAAGCGGTCCATCCCAATTGCGCGAGATCGACGGCCACGATACCGTTTTCGGCGGCGTGCCCGGCGTGAAACGGTTTGGTCATGCTGCCGAAGTTCTCGCGCAGCCCCGCTCCCTCCGCGGCCGCAATGCCCATGGCATTCAGAGTCTGGCGCGCATCGAGTCCACGAAGTTTTGCGGCGGCTGCACAACTGCCAAAGGAGCCGCAAGTGCCGGTGGTGTGAAATCCGTCGGCATAGTGCCGCGGCGAAATGGCTTCGGCAATTTTTGACTCGACTTCCACACCCAGGTGATAGGCCAGCACAAAATCTTTACCGGTCCCATGAGCCAGCTCGCTCAGGGCGAATGCCGGCGGCAGCACGGGCACAGTGGGGTGCGTCAGCAAACCGTAGATACGATCTTTGCCCACCGCCAGTTGCGTGTCGTCAAAATCATGCGCGTGAATCGATACCCCATTCGCAAACGCGGCGAAGCGCGGTGCGCACTTCATGCCCGTGCCGATGATGCTGGCCTTTCCCAGGCCCAAATTCAGTGACTCGATGTATTTGCGCACCAAAGGACCGGTCTCAGCCACCGATCCCGCCAGTGCCAGACCCAATCCATCCAGCAGCGATTTTCTTCCAAGCTCGAGGACATCCGCCGGTATATCTTCATACTTAGCCGCGACAATAAAATCGGCGACGTATTTGGTCAGGCCTTTTATTTCCGGGAATTTTTCTTCTGGTCGGCTCGAGCCATGCGCGGGCAAAATCGCGACACTGCCCGCCGCCGCGGCACTGCCCACGGCGAGCATCGAGCTCTTAACAAAATCTCTTCTCTTCATTCAAGCTCCTCTTTTTCGCGAAAGTCCTAGCTTACCGGAATGCGCGGCAGAAAATGCCGTCGATAACTCAAACCGCGCCCTTGGATCGAAGCTCGGCGATCTGTTCACGCGAGTAGCCTAACTCGCCTAGCCAGCGGTCTGTATCTTGAGAAAGCGCCGGCGCGGGGTTTTTCGGCGCCACCGAATCGCCGGGGAATAGAAATCCCCCAGAAGCCACTTGCTGCGGACTATCCGCCTGCGAAAAGCTGGTGACGAACTTGCGTTCACGCAGATGCGGGTGCGCCAAAATTTCCGGAACACTCAGAACACGGCCGGCGGGGATTCCTGCTTCGGTCATCAGCGTCTCCCATTCCGCCGCCCCCCGGGTGGAGAGCGCCTGCTCCACTTCGCGGTTGATAGCGGCGCGATTTCCCCTGCGAATCTCGCGATCGCAGAAGCGCGGGTCACCTTTCAATTCGGGGCGTTCCAGTAGATCGCAAAGCTTCTCATATTGGATGGTTTCGTTAGCGGCTATATTGAGAAGGCCGTCCGCTGTGCGAAAGGTGCCGGATGGCGCCGCAGTAAAATTTTCATTTCCCATGCGCACCGGAATCACGCCGGCATTAAGGAAATTGGACACTACCCAACCCATCGAAGCGAGTGTGGCCTCCAGCATGGAAACGTCGATCATTCGCCCGCGCCCGGTAGCGCGCGACTCCACCAGAGCCGCACAGATGGCGAGCGCCGCGGTGACGCCGCCGATCGTGTCGCACACCGGATATCCCGCGCGCAATGGCGTGCCCTCGGCCGTTCCGGTGACGTCCATGACCCCGGACATTCCCTGAATGATCTGGTCGTAGGCCGGCCTCATGGCCAGGGGGCCATCCTGGCCAAAACCGGTCACCGCGCAGTAGACGATGGCGGGATGAATGGCGGAGAGCACGGCATAGTCGAGTCCCAGGCGCTTCATGACGCCCGGGCGGAAATTCTCCAACACCACGTGAGAAATTCCCACGAGTTGTTTAAATATCTTTTTCCCTTCCGGCGACTTGAGATTGATGGTTACCGACTGCTTGCCGGCGTTTACGGCGACAAACGAAATTCCCATCAGCCGGCGCGAGGCCGCAGGATCCGCTCCAAGCTGGCGCGCTAAATCGCCGGACTTGGGATTTTCGATTTTAATAACTTCAGCGCCCAGCAGAGCCAGTTGAAAGCTGCAAAATGGGCCGGCCAGAACGTTGGTAACGTCCAGGATGCGAATTCCATTTAGAGGAAGCGCCATGGAATCCTTTTCGCCAGTGTCGTCATGTAAAGATTAAAACATTTTATCCGGCTGCGGGGAAAAGTGCGAGTTGACGCCAGACGCATGCCTAAGATGGTTTCGCCGGCGTATTTCAAACGGGCGCCACGCTTTCACCGGCGGCGTTCGCCGCGCAGACGCCCGCCCGGTGTGCGCGCAGGAGATGCCCCTGGTAAGGCCGCGAAGAAAACTGCATGGCAAATTCAGCAGCATCCAACAATTTTTCCAGGTCGATTCCAGTTGTAAATCCCAGGCCGTGCAGAAACGCCACGAGATCCTCGGTCGCCAGATTGCCGCTGGCGCCGGGGCAATAGGGGCAGCCGCCCAGCCCCGCCGTAGTTGCGTCGAATTCCCGAACTCCCTCGTTCAGACCGGCGTAGGCGTTGGCCAGGCCCCGGCCATAGGTGTCATGGAAATGCAGAGCAATTTCGCCGGCAGGAATTCTTAATTCTTCACGCGCGCCGGTCAGCGATTCGGTGATCTGATCGGGGAAGGCCATTCCGTCGGTATCGCACAGGGCAATGCGCGATGGGCAGACCTCCCGAACCGCGCGGACCACGCTAAGCAATGCCGCGGCGGGAATCTTGCCTTCAAAAGGGCAGTGATAGGCCGCGGAAACTCCCACGCGAATTTCTACGCCATCGCCGTGTGCTCTTCGTGTGACCTCTTTCAGGAGACCCAGCGACTCCGAGGCGCTGCGATTCAAGTTTTTGTGATTGAATGTGTCGCTGGCCGAGACAACGAATTCGTGGTGCCGGATGCCGGCCGCCACGGCGCGCTCATAACCTTTCAAATTCGGAACCAGTGCGGAGAATCTGACACTCGTATATTTTGCCAACCCCGCAGCTACGGCCTCAGCGTCTGCCATTTGCGGCACCCATCGGGGATGGACGAAACTGGTGGCCTGAATCTCCTTTATTCCCGCTTTAACAATCAGCTCGATCAGGCGCAGTTTCTCAGCCGTCGAGACGGGCTTGGCTTCGTTTTGCAATCCGTCACGCGGGGTAACATCCACCACGCTCACTTTCTCATTCATGGGACCCCAAGAATGACATTGCAATCTGAAAAACATTTAAGTTATACCATAACATTACAACTCTGGAGAGCCGCCTATGTTTCCCCGAATCGCGAACGCTTCTGGCCTCACCGACCGCGTCACCGCTGCGCTTATCGCCAAGATTGACGAGGGGGCCTTCCCTCGGGGCACCCGATTGCCTTCGGAGAACGTGCTGGCTCAGGAATTTGGCGTGAGCAGGACAGTACTGCGCGAAGCGATCTCCCGTCTCAAGCATGACGGCGTGGTCGAGGGTCGGCAAGGCAGCGGGGTCTTTGTGACCCAGCAGGCTGGCGTGAAAGCGCTAAAGATCGAGATCGGCTCCGTGGAGTCGATCGAGAGCGTATTGCAGATTATGGAATTGAGGCGCGCGATCGAAGCAGAGGCTGCGGCGCAAGCGGCGCTGCGGCGTAGTGACGCGCAACTGGCGGAGATCGAGAGCGCGTTGAAGCGGATCGACGAAGACGTAGCCATGCGCAGGGACGGCGTTTCGGCTGACCTCGCTTTTCACCGCAGCATCGCGCTGGCGTCCGGAAATCCCTTTGTGGTGCGGACGTTGGGATTCCTGAGCCAATACCTGGAGTCGGCCAGCCGCGTGACCCGCGCCAACGACGCGCGCCGCGCAGATTTTTGGCGTCAACTTCGTGAGGAGCACGAGGCCATCGCCACGGCGATTCGCCATCGCGACCCGTTCGCGGCTCGCAACGCGGCGGAGGCGCACATGTTCAATGGCGCGCGCCGTTTGTCGGAGGCGATGACAACGGCTGCGCCGCTCGAGGGGCCGCAGCTTTCAAAGCTCGGTTGATGCGCCGGCGTTTGCCCGTAGCAAATTCGTGAAGTCCGCTCGATCAAGGAGCATGGTATGAGACCGCGCATAGCAATGGTGCTGGGCGACCCCGCTGGGATCGGTCCAGAACTGATTGCCAAACTGCTCGCCGAGGATTCCGTTCGAGGCGCCGCGGATATTCTGTTGATCGCCGACAAAAGCGAAGTGGAAGAAGGGATGCGCGTAGCCGGCCGCCGTTTCGCGTATGCGCCGGTGAATTCGCTGGGGAATCTGAAGTTCAGCGGGACTCCGCTGCTGTACGACTTTCGCGGCACCAGCAACGGACCATTCGTGCGCCGGCAATCCAGTGTTGCCGGCGGCCGGTATACGCTGGATACATTGAAGGTGGCGGTTGAACTCACCGCGGCGGGAAAAACGGATGCGATAATGTTCGCGCCGCTGAATAAGAGCTCTCTGCATATGGCGGGCATGACTTGCGCCGACGAATTGCACTGGTTTGCCGAACAGCTGGGCAGCCGCGGGCACCTCTGCGAAATCAACGCGCTGGAGGGACTGTGGACTTCGCGGGTCACGTCTCACGTGGCGTTAAAAGATGTTCCCGGGCTGATAACGATTCCTCGGGTGATCGAAGCGATCGAGCTGATTCACACCGCGTTGCGTCAGAGTGGAATCGAGGAGCCGCGCATCGCCGTTTGCGGCCTGAATCCCCACTGCGGTGATGAAGGCAACTTTGGACGCGAAGAGATCGATTTGATAGCCCCCGCCGTGGCCCGCGCAAAAGCTTCCGGCATGAACGTCGAAGGCCCCTTTCCCGCGGACACGATTTTTCTGAAAGTTCAAGGCGAGCACCCCGCCTACGACGCGATCGTCACGATGTATCACGACCAGGGCCAGATTGCCATGAAGCTGATGGGGTTCTCGCGCGGCGTGAGCATCTGCGGCGGATTGCCCATTCCTATCACCACTCCGACCCACGGCACGGCCTTCGATATCGCTACGCGCGGCGTGGCCAACGTTGGCGCTACCCTGCAAGCATTCCTGATGGCCTGCCGCCTGGGCAAAACTCACCGGCTTTCTCATTCCGCGGACGAAGCAGTCGCCGACTAATAATGTCTAATGACCCGAAAAATTGGCGTTAGCACCAAAGTGCTGATGGTGCTGTGCGCGCTGTCGTTCATTGTGTACCTCGACCGGGTCAGCCTCTCCGCCGCCGCAGGTTCCATAAAAGCAGAATTTGGCTTCAGCAACACCACGCTGGGCTTGGCGTTTTCAGCGTTTGGCTATTCCTATGCGGTATTTCAGATTGTCGGCGGGTGGTTCAGCGACCGCTTCGGGGCCAAGCTGACGCTGATCATTTGCGGCTGCGTATGGGTGTGCGCCACCGTGTCGACCGCATTCGTCACCGGCCTGGTGTCGTTGTTAGCGGTGCGCTTGCTGCTGGGAATGGGGGAGGGGGCCACGCTGCCGGCGCAGTCGCGCGCGATTTCGAACTGGTATGCCAAGGAGAAGCGTGGTTTTGTGCTGGGGTTTACGCACGCGTTTTCGCGGCTGGGGAATGCGATCACTCCGCCGCTGATCGCGTTTCTGATCGCACTGTATTCCTGGCGGGCTTCGTTTGTGATCACCGGTGGATTGACGGCGATCTGGGTGGTGGTGTGGGCCTGGTATTTCCAGGATGATCCACGAAAACATAAGGGAGTGGAGCCCGACGAGCTGGCCACTCTGCCGGCGATGGATTCCGGGAGAGATGCGCAAAAGCGCATGGCCATTCCCTGGCGCGCGATATTGAAACGGATGCGTCCAACCATGATCGTGTATTTTTGCAATGCCTGGACGACGATTTTGTATTTCACGTGGCTGCCGCTTTTCTTCATGCACGGGCAACATTTAAATTTGATGAACTCGGCGTTTTTTTCCTCGGGGGTGTTTTGCGCGGGAGTGCTCGGTGACGTAACCGGGGGAGTCGTCAGCGATCAGATTTTGCGGCGCACCGGCAATGTAGTGGCTGCCAGGCAAAATGTGATCGCGGTCAGCCTGGTGGGAGGCTTGATCTTTCTCGTGCCACTGCTGTTCAGCCACAATCTGGCGATGATTACGGCATGCCTGGCCGGAGCGTCGTTTTTCAGCGAGTTGACCATCGGCCCCATCTGGGCGGTGCCCATGGATATTGCGCCGCAATTTACCGGCACCGCGAGCGGAATGCTAAACGCCGCCTCCGCGGTTGCCGGAATTCTTTCGCCCACAGTGTTTGGCTTAGTGGTCGATAAGACGGGGAACTGGACTCTGCCGTTTGCGGGAGCGATCGCTTTCCTGGTGATTGGAATCATCATGTCGTTTCGCATCCGGCCAGACCGGCGGCTGGCGGACACTATGGCGAGCCCGGCTATGCTCCCTTCCAGTTAGGGGCGCGCTTGTTCAGAAACGCGTCCATGCCTTCGCGGAAATCCTCACTGAGATAGCACATGAGCAGGAGATCGTGATCTTCCTCCGGGCTCATTTTTTCTTTAATGCGACGCAAGGCTTCCTTGGTGACGCGCAGGGTCAGTGGGGCGTGCGAGGCCACCATTCGAGCGAGTTCGTCGGCGCGGAGCTGCAAGGAAGCGTAATCGGGGAGTATTTCGCTTAATAGTCCGATGGCGTGCGCCTCTCCCGCGTCGACCAGGCGAGCCGTAAAGATGATGTCTTTCACGCGCGAAGGGCCCAGCAGTGCCGCCAGCCTCGCGTAGTTCAACATAGACAGGCAATTGCCGAGAGTGCGCGCGATGGGAATGCCAAACCGGGCGTTCGCCGCGCCAATGCGCAGATCGCAGCACGCGGCAATCGTGGCGCCCCCGCCCGTGCACACCCCGGCGATGGCGGCGATGGTGGGAACCCGGGAAGACTCCAACGCGGTGAGCACGCGTTCGATTCGCGCTTCGTAATTCAGCGCGTCGGCGGCGGTGGAAAAGCTCCGGAACTCGGAAATATCGGTGCCCGCGGCAAAAGCCTGGTCTCCCGCGCCCGCCAGCACCAGGACGCGCACGGATGAATCCTTCTGCGCCTGCATGCAGATTTCTTCCAGCCGTTCATACATCCGAAAGGTGAATGCGTTGCGCGCGTGCGGGCGGTTAAACGTTATGTGGCCGACGCCATCATTTACGTCATAGAGGATTTCAGCGGAAGGGTTTTCGCTCACGGCGTCACCGCCTTAGTCGAATCCGGCATCTGGATGGCTCCCTGGGCGGCCATCTGGTCGATTTGCGCGTCAGAGAAGCCGTGGTCGCGCAGCACTTCCCGCGTGTGCTGGCCTAAGACCGGCGCGGCACGGTTCACCCCGCCGGGAGTCTCGGAGAATTTAATTGGCAGCCCGATCGCCTTCACCTTCCCCGCGGTGAGGTGGGTGGTCTCCACGATCATTTCGCGCGCTAATGTCTGCGGATCGACGTGCATCTGGTTGACGTCCAGTACGGGCCCGGCGGGAACGCCGGCATTTTCCAGACGGCTGAGCCACTCCGCCAAGCTGTGGCGCTTGAATAACGGGGTCAGCACCGAACTCAAGGCCGGCAGATTGCGCATGCGCTCGGCATTGTTGACGAAGCGCGGATCATAGCCCAGTTCCGGCGCTTCCAGCGTTTCCAAAAGCCGCAGCCAGGTGGCCTGGTTTGCGGCGCCGACGGTGATCCATCCGTCCGCCGCGAGGAATGCCTGATAGGGAGCATTCAGGGGGTGGCTGGTGCCCATGGGTCCCGGCGCCGTCCCCGTGGCGAAGGCAATGGCCGATTGCCAGTAGGTATGGATGATCCCCGCCTCGAAAAGTGAGGTGTCTACCATCTGGCCTTGCCCGGTCGCCGTGCGGGAATGCAGAGCGGCCAGAATTCCAACGCACGCGAGAATGCCGGCGGTGATGTCGGTGACCGGCGCGCCTAACTTTACCGGCGGGCCGCCCGGACCTTCTCCGGTAATGCTCATCAACCCGCTCATGCCTTGGGCCACCAAGTCGAATCCGCCGCGATCGGCGTATGGTCCGGTGCGCCCGAAACCGGAAATTGAGCAGTAAATAAGCCTAGGGTTTGAAGCGTGCAGCGCCTCATAGCCGAAGCCCATGCGCTCCATCGTGCCGCGACGATAGTTTTCAACCAGCACGTCAGCGTCCTGCAGCAGGCGTGAGAGCACGGTGCGTCCGCCCTCGCTCTTCAGGTCCACCGCAATGCCGCGCTTGTTGCGATTCATTATCAGGAATGCGGCGGATTCACCGGCAATCTCCGGAGGGGCCATGCGGCGCGCGTCGTCGCCGCCCGGTATTTTTTCCACTTTAATTACGTCCGCGCCCATATCCGCAAGCAACATGGCGCACGTGGGACCGGCCATCACGTGGGAGAGATCGATTACCTTCAGCCCGGTCAGCGGGCTTTTCTGCGCTTGTCCGGCGACGTTGGTCATCGCCTCTCCTTCACAGACTTACTTGCCTGGTGAGCTCACCCGCGCCCGATAAACGGCATTTTGGAAGCCATTACCGTCATGAACTGCACATTGGCGTCCAATGGCAAGCTTGCCATGTAAACCACGGCGTCGGCGACGTGCCGCACGTCCATACGTGGCTCGACAATTGTGCCACCGTTCGCCGCCAGCGTGCCGGCAGCCGAACGCTGCGTCATTTCGGTGGCGGCATTGCCGATATCGATCTGCCCGCAGGCGATGTCGTACTTTCTGCCGTCGAGCGATATGGATTTGGTCAGCCCGGTGATGGCGTGCTTGGTCGCCGTGTACGGCGCGGAGTGGGGCCGCGGTGCGTGGGCTGCAAGTGAGCCGTTGTTGATAATCCGTCCGCCGCGCGGGCGCTGCGTCTTCATAAGCCTGATGGCGTGCTGGGCACATAGGAATGCGCCGGTGAGGTTGACGGCAACAACGGAGCTCCATTGCTCGAAAGTGAGGTCCTCGGTGGGGATTCCGGCTGTGCCGATTCCGGCATTGTTAAACAGGAGGTCCAAGCGGCCGAACGTTTTGGTAATTCTGGTGAAGAGGGCCGCCACGGCATCGGGCTGGCTGACGTCTGTGGGCACGGGGAGCATCTTGCCGCCAAGCGAATTGGCTGATGGTTCGGCTGATGTCCCGAGTGATGACCCGACTGATGACTCGCCGGATGTCTTGCCTAATGACGTCTCGCCTAATGACGCGGTCCTTTCCAGTTCTCCGGCGCGCCGCCCTGCCAGCACTACGGAATATCCCGCGGCTTGCAACGCGAGGCTGACCGCGCGGCCGATGCCGCTGCCCGCGCCAGTCACCAGCGCGATCTTGGAACTTGTTGGCGTGTTCGAGGCGATGTTCGTGGCGATGTTCGTGTTCATGATCCTCTGCGTCTTGGCCCCACTGCAAGGCCGTGCGGAACGAAAACATTGTGCACAGACTGGCTCGTATGGCGCAAGGTTCTTACGCTGAATGGAGTGCCGCGGGTAGTGATTCTGCAGAGATCGGGAACCGGATCGCCTTAGCCGACTGGGATGACATCGACAAGAGAGTGCGCTGTTTTCGCGGTGCGCGCAGCGTTTCGCAATGGACGCCCGAATCCGTCGAAGCGGATCTGCATTACGTCGCCATCGGTGAGCTCGATGCCGTCGCCAAAACTCAGGCAATCCGCGCCCAGAAAGTGCACGTGGACGTCGCCGGGGCGGCGGTGCGCATCAAATTTGAAATGATGGTGTTCGATATTCTGGAGGCTGTGGCACATTTCCGCCTCGCCGGAGCGAACCTTGCGGGACCACAGCACCTTGGCGCCGCGTTCGATGGTCACTTCGCCCTGCACGGACGCGAATGGCGCGTCCACTACCAGCTCAGGCCCCAGCGAGCAGTTGCGCATCTTCGAACTGGCGAGGTTGAGATAATTTTTCTGCTCAAACCGGTGGTCCGAAAATTCGTTGCCCACGGCCATGCCTAAACGACGGGGACGCCCGTCGGAATCGATAAGGTAAATAGAAGCAATTTCCGCCTCCTCGCCTCCGTCTTCTGCGAAGGCGGGAATTTCAAGCGGCTGGCCGTGCGCGCGCAGAATGGTTCCCGTGCCCTTGTAAAACCATTCGGGAGGCGTGCCGATGTGTCCGGGCTGCGGGCGCCCGCCTTCGAGTCCCCAGCGAAACATTTTCATGCTGTCGGTGAGCTCTTCGCTTGCCGCATGCATCTCCTGGCGCTCGCGAGCGCTGCCCAGATGAGTGAGGCCGGTGCCGGAAACCAGGCAGCGCGCTGGTTCGTCGGGATGGTCGATCGGCGGGAGCAGTTGCCATTCCGATTGACCTTGATAGATGGATTCGTATTCCAGCAAGTCCTTCGTAGCGCGCTGTTTTACCAAGGCGGTCAATTTTACGTTGCAGGCAATCGCTTCCTGCATTAGGGAGTAGACACTCGAACAGTCTTCGAGCAGTCGCAGGCTAGGTTCTTCGACCAGTGCCACGCGCCGCGCGCCATTATTTTTCAACTGGTTCTTTAGTTGGACCAGCCGCACGTTCATTCGATTACCTCGAACTCCTTCAGTTTCTTTTCGTTGATGGTGATGCCCAAGCCGGGAAGGGAATCATCCAGGTCGATAAATCCACCCTTTGCCGTGGGCTCGCCATTGAAGATGTGCCAGAAAAGTTCGTTTCCGACCTCGATATCCACGGGCGGGAAATATTCGGCCATGGGCGAATTCAAACTGGCCATGACAACGTGATAGTTGTGCATCTGCCCGGCGTGGGGAATTACCGGCACTGAATAGCTTTCGGCCAGCGCGGCGATCTTGCGCGCCTGGGAGATCCCGCCCACGCGGTTGGTATCGAACTGAATGTAATCCACCGCCCGGGCTTCCAGCAATTCGCGGAAACCGTAAAGCGTAAATTCATGCTCGCCACCGGCAATAGGGATTCGGCCGCTGGCCTTTAATTCGGCATAACCGTGAATGTCGTCCGGGATCACCGGTTCTTCGAGCCAGCGCAGGTGGAATGGCTCCAGAAGCGGCAGCATGCGCTTGGCATAGTCTAGTGTCCAGCCCATGTAGGCGTCGGCCATTACGTCTATTTCGTCGCCCACGGCTTCCCGAACGGTACGAACAAGCTCGACATTGCGCTGCATGCCTGCCGCTCCGTCCGTGGGCCCCCACCCGAAGCGCAGCTTCATAGCCTGGTACCCGTCGTCCTTATATCGCTTGGCTTCTGCGGCGAGCTTGCTCAACTTGATGCTGTATAACCTGCTGGCGTATACCGGGATCCGCGGCTTTGTCTTTCCGCCGAGCAGGCGATAGACAGGCTGCTTGGCGGACTTGCCCAGAATATCCCACAACGCTATATCCACGGCGCTGATCGCCGCCATCCCGATACCCTTACGCCCGAAAGCCATGGTCTGACGGTACATCTGTTGCCAAATCAACTCGGTATCCCAAGGATCGGCGCCGATGAGGAGTGGCTTCAAGTAGAGATCGATAACCTGTTTGGTAATGCGCGGCGCCAGGGCGGCGTTTCCGATGCCTACAGTGGCATTGTCAGTGAAGATTTCGACGATAAGCCAGTCGTGAAAGGTAAAGCTCCCCATGGAGGTTCCCTGAAGCACCAGGTCCATGGGATTGGTGCAAAAGTGTGCCGGTAAAGGCACAGTTTGACCGCGCCACTGCGCCACGCGGGTGCGAATTTCCTTAATCTTCATCGATATCCCCTAGAGGCCAAGTGTGGATCATCGAGATAACCGCCGCCGGATTTCTTGGTAGCGGGTCCAAAGGCATTGAACTTAACAAGCAACGTGAACGTTTTTCCGCCGGAAGTTATAGCATAATACTATAACAATATGTACTGCGGGGATTGGGGACGTTTAGCGATCAGATTTTGCGACGTGCGGGCGAGGTTGTCTTCGCCGGCCGGAATTTGATTGCCGCAGGATCACTAAGGGGACCAGATTTCCCGAGACGCCAACGGGCGCCGCGAGCGGAATGCCGATCAACGGTTATGCAATTGTCTTTTTCACTTCGACTATTTTCTTTGGATTGATGGTCGATTCGATGAGGAATTGGACATTTCGTTTTCTCCGCGGGGTTGCATTCACGGTGCACGTAACAGCTCTGAAATGTTGAATTCGGATCGACCGGAGAATCGCAGGAATCGGACAATTCTTAAGCGCGGCATCCAAAAAGATACGTGCTCCCAAGATTCGCGCCCGGAACTCGAAATTCAAATATGGCGCCAAAACAGGAGTTTTCACGGGTAAATAGTGAAAATAAAATGAAACTTCCGCAAGAGTCTACAAGTCAGAAGATAAACGGCATTAAAAAATAAATCTTGACAATGAAAATATATGATGTGTACTACGCTTACCATACAAGTTGTTCGCTGGCGTAGCCTCAAGCGAGAGAGTTTGACGAATTGGGTGGGGTCTGGAAGCAAGAAATTACTTGCAGGTCAAGTCAGCTAAAGTCGGAGGAGGGGTGTAATGAGTTTCGATAAGCTCAAAGCTTTTGCGGTAGCGCTTGTTTTAGTCGTGATGCTTGTAGCAATCCCGGTGCGGGCGCAAGTATCAGGAGCGACCCTTTCTGGTGTAGTGACGGACCCGTCGAACTCGCCCGTCCCTGGCGCGACCCTCTCCATCAAGAGCGCGGGGACAGGAATCGCTCGCGACGTTACAACGGACGCCGACGGCTTTTACAGCGCGCCGAACCTTCCGCCTGGCGCCTATGAAATCACTACGTCGGCCGCGGGATTTTCCACCCAGGTACAGACCGGCGTGACTTTGACCGTCGGCGCTCAGCAGACTCTAAACTTCACGCTCAAGGTGGGCCAGGTTTCTGAAAAGATCGAAGTGTCCAGCGAAGTTTCGCAAGTCGAACTCACCTCGTCGACGATCAGCGAAACGGTCAACTCGACCACGGTTCGCGAACTGCCGCTGAATGGCCGCGACTGGACCTCCCTGGCGGTTCTCCAGCCGGGCGTGATCGGCATCCGAACCCAGATTGGGACCACCGGCACGGTAAACCGCGGCAATCGCGGCTTCGGAAATCAGTTGTCAGTAGCCGGCCATCGCCCCACCGAGAATAACTACCGGGTCAACGGAATCACCGTGAATGACTACACCAACGGATCGCCGGGCAGCGTGCAGGGCGCGCAGTTGGGCGTCGATGCCATCCAGGAGTTTTCCGTGCTGACCGCCAACTACACGGCAGAGTACGGGCGAACTTCCGGCGGCGTGATCAACGCGGTTATGAAGTCAGGCACCAACGGATTTCACGGCGACGCTTACTGGTTTCTGCGCGACGAAGGCCTGGACGCGCGCAATTTCTTCGACCGGACCATCGCACCCTTCCATCGCAACCAGTTTGGAGCTTCCGCCGGCGGTCCCATCATCAAGGGCAAGACATTCATATTCGGAGACTACGAAGGCATCCGCCAGACCAAAGGCTTGACCGGAAATGCGACCGTGCCGTCGGATGCGGCCCGCGGGATCGATGCCAGCGGAAACCCGACAGTGGCATGCCTCGTTCCGTCGGGGGGCGGCGCTTGCGTACCATTACCGCTTGTCGGCCCCGGTGCGGCTCCCAATCCGGACCCGGTAACGCACATCGACGCGGCAGTCTTGCCGTATCTGGCGTTCTTTCCCCGATCCCAGACGGGCATTCGAAATAACGGCAACACCGCAACCTTCTTTACTTCGCTGCCGCAGATTTACACCGAAAACTACGCCACCGCCCGGGTTGACCACCATTTCTCCGAGAAAAACGATCTCGATGCTGTCTGGTTTTATGACAAGTCTCCCCAGTCCACGCCCGACCCCTATTTGCTTGCAACCCACCAGACCATCAGCGAAAGGTGGTTGGGCGGAATGGAATGGACGCACAGTTTCAGCTCCGCGCTCGTGAATATCGCCCGGATAGGCTACAACCGTACGGTTGGGCAGGTGGGGCAGCCCGGAGCGGCGCTCAGGCCAATCGCGGCGGATCCCAGTTTCGGCACGGGTATAGTTCCCAACCGTCCGGGACCAATCATCAGCGGGGCTGGCCTGTCCGCCACCGTTCAGACTCTTGGCAACCAGTCGACCTTCCACCACGTCCAAAATTCCTTCCAAGGCTATGACGACGCGTTCTTGACTCGGGGCAACCACGCCTTGAAATTCGGATTTGCTGTAGAACGCCTTCAGAACAATACCCTGGCGGTCAGCAGACCAAACGGAACTTTCAACTTCAAAGGTTTGCAGTCGTTCCTCACAAACCATCCCTCGAGCTTCACGATCGGAGATCCGAGATTCGAGACCGAGGTTTCCACACGACTTACCATCCTGGGCGGATACTTACAGGATAACTGGCGCTTCCGGCCGAACTTAACGCTAAACCTGGGGATGCGCTATGAAATGTCGACGATTCCCACGCAAGCTCACGTTCCTTTCCATATCCTACAGAGCCTTACGACCCCGCCGGTGGACGTGTCGCGTCCCTGGCAGTCCAACCCCACGTTGCATAACTTTGAGCCGCGAGTCGGGTTTGCATGGGATCCGTTTAAGGACGGAAAGATGTCGGTCCGCGGTGGTTTTGGGATCTTCGATGTTCTTCCTGGCCCGTGGGTCATCAACCAGGAAATTTCCCAGGCTCCGCCCTTCACACTGAGCCTGGCCGCGAGCAATTTATCCGCGGGGGCATTTCCGAACTTGTCCGGGGTGACCATCAATAACACCAGTGCCTTGGGCTATTTCCCCGAACAACATCCACACAGAAATTACGCCATGAACTGGAACTTGACGATTCAGCGCCAAATCGGCTCGACCATGACTGCGACGATCGGCTATGTAGGTTCGCACACCCTGCACTCGCCCTTCACTACGGATACCAGCAACTCGGTGGGTCCACCACAAGTCATCCAAACCCCCGTGGGAACGCTATGGCCTTGCGGACCGCACAGCACGACCGACCCGGTCACAATGATAGTCACAACGAATCCATGCCAGTCAGGGTTCTTGCCGAACGGCCAGCCCAGCACGGTGTTTAATCCTTTCGTCGGCCAGATTCGACCCACATTTTTTAGCACCAGCTCTCATTACCACGCCCTCGAGGCTCAGCTCGCCAAGAGGCTAAGCTACGGGTTTCAGGGACAAGCCAGCTACACCTGGGGGAAGTGCATCGACGCGGGCTCGAACGGGGACATCGGCGACCCGTATCAGAACTCGCCCTCCTCGCTCATTTTCTTTGCGCCCGGCAACCGGAACGGCCTGTGCGACTTCAACGTGGGTCACAATTTCGTCGCCAACCTGATCTGGCAAGCTCCCTCGCCCAAATTCGATTCATCGATTGTGAATCACGTTCTCGGTGGATGGGAATTTGGCGCGATTCTCACTGCCAGCACGGGGACACCGTTCGTTCTCGTAATGGACGGCGATCCGATTAAAATCAAGAACGGCGATTCCGTGACCTACCCCAGCCGTTTGGCGGGTTGCAATCCCATCAACTCAAATTTTAAATCGAATAATTTGCAGTACGTAAACGTCAGTTGCTTTACGCCGCCCGTAGCGCCGGTCTCCATGGCCGCGCAGTGTGACCAATTGTCCTATAGCGGGGCCGCCGCACCTCCGCCGGCTGGTACCGTCTACTGCGCCAACCTCTACGGCAATGCCGGTCGCAACCAGTTGATCGGGCCCAAGGTTGTCAACCTGGACTTCTCTGTCTACAAAAACAACTACTTTCCGCGGATTTCGGAAGGTTTCAACGTCCAGTTCCGTGCGGAAATGTTTAACGTCCTGAATCACGCCAATTTCCAATCTCCGCTTTGCGGCTCCTGCCAGACCATTTTCAACGAGGACGGGTCGCCATCCGGCGGAGGTTTCTTGAACAGCACGTCAACCGAGGCGCGTCAGATTCAGCTAAGCCTGAAGTTAATCTGGTAGCCCGCTAAGACATTATTGCCGCCCAAGCTGTGGCGCTGGTTGGTCACGGCCTGGGCGGCAATCCTTTTTTCTACCAAGTCACTTCGCCGGATTTCGCTCCTCCAGTCGCCGTTCCGTTACCGGGCAATGCGTGCGCATCATCGACGTTACTTTCCTCCGTGTGCCCTCTGGACTTTGAGCTAGACTCCATTCTGGAAACATCGCTAATCCGGCTGACGCGATCTGCCGCTCACGAGGGCCCTCCAATGAAAACGTACGACGCGATTGTGATCGGCTCCGGCCAGGCAGGTAACCCGCTATCCCACAAGCTTGCCGACCACGGCTGGCACGTGGCGCTGGTGGAAATGGCGCAGCTTGGCGGCACCTGCATAAATACAGGCTGCACTCCCACCAAGACGATGATGGCGAGCGCGCAGGTGGCGCACTACGTCCGCAACTCCCCGCGCTGGGGTGTGCGAACAGAAAACGTGAGTGTTGATCTTGCGGCCATCGTTGCGCGGAAAAACTATGTGGTGGAACAGTTCCGGTCGGGGCAGGAAAAGAAAGTAGCGGAGCGTCCCAATTTGAATCTCTATCGCGCCAAGGCGCGCTTCACGGGCCCGCATCGCATTGAGGCCGCAGGCCAGACGCTCGAAAGCGAGCACATTTTCATCAACGTTGGAACACGCCCGTCCATCCCGAAGATCGAAGGGCTGGAGAAGTCCGGTTATCTGACCAACGCCAGCATCATGGAGCTCAAGGAAGTTCCCAGTCATCTCGTCGTCCTCGGTGGCGGCTACATCGGAGTTGAATTTGGGCAGATGTTTCGCCGGTTCGGGAGTCGCGTCACCGTGGTGCATTCGAGCGCGCAAATCCTGGAGCGCGAAGACGCTGACGTAGCCGCCGAGCTGCTGAAAATCCTGGAGGCGGAGGGGATAAAGTTCGTGCTCGACAGCCGCGTTACACAAGTTGAAAAAGCAGGCGGCAATATCCGCGTTACATACGACGGTGCGCAGGGTGAGTCGTCGATCAGCGGCACGCATTTGCTTGTAGCCACAGGAAGGACGCCCAACACAGATGGGCTCGCACTCGGGAACGCGGGCGTGGAGTGCGACGCGCATGGCTACATCAAGGTGAACACGCGCCTGGAGACCACTGCGCCCGGCATCTGGGCGCTGGGTGATTGCAAAGGCGGCCCGGCCTTCACGCACATTTCCTACAACGATCATCAGATCGTTTTTGCAAATCTGATGGAAGGCAAGAACCTGACCACAGAAAATCGTTATGTCCCCTATGCCGTTTTCACCGATCCGCAGCTTGGCAGGGTCGGCCTCACCGAAAAAGAGGCGCGGCAGAAGGGCTACAAATTGAAGATCGGGTGGCTGCCGATGAGTCACGTAGCTCGCGCGCTCGAGCGCGATGAAACGGCAGGCTCGATGAAGATTATTGTTGATGCCGCGGATGATCACATACTCGGCGCTTCGATTCTAGCCACGGAAGGCGGAGAGCTGGTGCAGCTACTCGGCGTGCTGGTGATGGCTGGGATTCCGTACACCCTGTTAAAAGGCGCGGTGTACATACACCCTACGCTGGCCGAGGGGTTCTTTGGGCTGATGGAATCGGTCCAGCCGGTTGACTGAGTGTGGCGGGCATGATCCCAGACTGCAAAAACAGGCTGCGGCTCTGATTAGTGCGAGATTTCTTCCAGCGCCAGGCCCGCGGTGCGCGGACCGAAGATGCCAATCGACAACACCACCATCAACATGCTTCCGGCGATAAATGCAAAGACGCCATTGGCCCCGAAATTCTGCAGGAAGAACGCAATCATGAAACTGGTGAGGATGGTGGAGAGCCGGCTCCAGGAATACACAAACCCGATGGCGCGAGCACGAATGCGGGTAGGGAAGAGTTCCGCCTGGTACGCGTGGTAGGAATAAGACAGAAGGTTGTTGGAAAGTGTGATCAACATTCCAAAAACAATCAGCATGCCGGGACGCGATTGCTGCGCGAATAGCAGCCCGAAAGACGCTGTGCCAATTGCGGCTGTGACGATCTGCCACTTGCGCTCGTACTTGTCGGCGAAGGCCAGGCAGAGCAACGGTCCAATCGGATACATAAACGCGATGATGGTGGAATATTGCAGGCTGTTGGCAACGTTGGCGCCTTTCGAGGCCATCAATGCGGGCACCCAATTACCAAATCCGTAGAAGCCGATGGTTTGAAAGAAATTGAATACCATCAGCATCCAGGTACGCCGGCGATAGGGCGGCACCCAGATTTCGGAAAACTTTCCGGTGCCGCCCGCCTCCGAAGCAGTTGGCACCGGTTCGCGGAGTGCATGGCCAAGCTCAGCCTCAACGCGGACTTCGATCCCGGCGATGGCCGCCCTGGCTTCATCGAACCTGCCCTGCTGAGCCAGCCAGCGCGGTGACTCCGGAATGCTGCGGCGGATGAACCACACCGCAATGGCCGCAGAGGCGCCGAGAATAACCACCCATCGCCAGCCGGGGATGCCCAGCGGCGCGTTCGGAATTAAAATCGAGGAAATTAATGCCAGCACGGGAATCGCTGCGAACTGAATCGACTGATTGACGGCGAATGCCCGCCCGCGAAGATCCCGAGGAGCGAGCTCGGAAATATAAGCATCAATGGTGACCAGTTCCACGCCAATGCCGATGCCGGCGATCAGCCTGCACAGATCAACGCCAACGCTGGTATTTTGCATGCTCATGGCCAGGCTTGCGGCGGTATACCACAACAAAGAGATCGTGAAGATGGCGCGCCGTCCGAAGCGGTCGGCTACCGAGCCGAACACGATCGTCCCTATAAACAGCCCGGCAAACGTTGCGGCGGCGAATGTAGCCTGGTCGGTGAGTCCGAATAGTCCTTTTGCGCCGGCGTGAAAAATTCCGCTGGAAAGCAAACCCGGGCTGAGGTAGGCGGTCTGAAAAAGGTCGTACATCTCGAAGAATCCGCCAAGCGAGAGAAGCGCGATGAGCCGCCAAAATACCCAGCAGGAAGGCAGGCGGTCAATACGCACTGTAATTTCCGCCGGAATGTTGGGGATAGTAGCTTGCGCGTTCTGCAGGTGAGTTTCGGTCACGGTGTTTTATCCGGCAACGACTACGCCGCCAAACGCGCCTCGGGCACTATTCGCGTGCCAGGAATTCGTGAAGCAATGAGTGGAAATGGTGAACGCCATTTTCGCGCCGCACCGAATAACGCCCGCGGTCATACGTGATGGATCTTAATCCGCGCTGCACGGCTTCGCACAGGCCGATGTCTTCCTGCTGCACCTGATGGCTGAACTCAATGGAGCGCCGCAGCCGCTCGCTGACCTCGGCCGAGTCCGTTTGCAGAGCGTACCACTCGAAGATAGTGAGTGTGCGCTCCTGCGAAATCGGGAGAACGAGGTTAATCTGCAGATTGCCGGGATAAAAGTTCAACATCAGGTTTGGAAATACCCAAAGATAAAGCGCATCCTCGCCCGAGGTGTAAAGCCTTTCGCCATTTCCAGTGGATTCATTGCGCATGGGAGCATGCTGGCGGGACGAGTATCGCCGCGCAGTGGTGCGATAGTTGGCGTAGTCGATCTCGCGCATCAAGCCGGGATGGGCAATCGGGATGTGGTAGCCCTCGAGATGGTTATCGACGTAGACCTTCCAGTTGCATTCGATGACGTAGTCGCGCTTTTCCATTAGAGCCATCGCCGAGACCGTATCCCCGAAGCCCCAAGCCTCATCGAGAAAAGTTGAGAGTGGCGGCGAAGAGATTTCAAAATTGACGAAGGCGAAAGAGCCCCAGGTTTCCAGGCGCAAGGGGACCAGCCCAAATTCGCTGCGATCGAAAAACTCCATGCCATCGACGTCGGGCGTGCCGATCAACCGGCCGTCGAGTGTGTACGTCCAACCGTGATATCCGCATTGAAACGTCTTGCGGCATCCCGCGCCTTCGGCTACCGGGCCGGCGCGGTGACGGCAGACATTGGAGAACGCGCGCAGGCGTCCTTCAAGGTCGCGGGCGACGATGATCGGCTCGCCATGAACATCTGCCGTAAAGTAGCTGCCGGGTTCCTGCAAGCGATCGGTGCGGCCGGCAAGCTGCCACGTACGATGGAACACCTTGCGTTTTTCCTCCTGAAGAACCGCAGGATCGGTATAGAAGCGCGAGGCGAGAGTCCAGGCGCACTCAATTTTGGTATCGAATTCAGTTTCGGGCTGTTGGGCCATGACTCGTTTTACCGCGGCTATAGTACACCGTTGTGGGAGACTGCCGAATGCCCACTTCGGAATTGTGCGGGTTCAGGGTTGCGCCGCAGCGACCTGGCGAGATAACGTGACACGCATGGTGCCGTTCACAAAGGTGGCCTCCACAAAGCCTGATTCAAAAACTCAACGGATGGAACTCAGCCTGGTGGCAGGAGCTTCGGCGCAATGAACGCTCCGGCTGCACCGGAACAAGATCGCCCATCGATGCGGGAGTTCACCGGCGTGCTGGCGGGCAAGGTCGCGCTGGTCACCGGCGCCGCGTCAGGGATTGGCCGGGCGACAGCCTTGTTGTTTGCGCGCGAAGGCGCGGCCGTAGTGGTTGTCGACAACAATGATGCTGGAGGACGGACCGTTACGCGCGAAATTACGGCAGCGGGCGGCCGTGCCGTTTTTGAGTGTGCGGATGTTTCCAGCGCGGAGGATTGCGCTCGGGCGGTTGAGCGCACGCGTAGCGAGTATGGCGCGCTGCACGTGCTCTTCAACAACGCGGGAATCATTCGCCGGGCGTCCGTCGTGGAGTTAAGCGAAGCGGATTGGGATCGCGTGATGGCGGTGAATGTGAAATCTGTTTTTCTGCTTTCGCAGTGCGCCATTCCATGTATGGTGAGATCCGGCGGCGGTTCCATTATTAATACCGCCTCCGGTTGGGGGATCGCCACGGGGCCGCGCGCTGCTGCGTACTGCGCTTCGAAAGGCGCGGTCGTGTTGCTGACCAAAGCGATGGCCATCGATCACGGAGCGCAGAAGATCCGCGTAAACTGTATTTGCCCCGGCGACACGGATACGGCGATGCTGCGCAGCGAGGCTCAGCAACTCGGCGAGAGTCCGGAAAACTTCCTTGCGGAAGCCGCGCACCGCCCGCTGGGACGGGTAGGGAAGCCGGAGGAAATTGCGCGAGCAGTTCTTTACCTGGCCAGCGACGCTTCTGCGTTTGTCACCGGCACGGCGCTTATTGTGGACGGCGGCGGGCTGGCCTGATCGTTAATCGTCAAAAGTAAACCCGGTTGGGTATCAGCGAGACAAAGGACCATATTTTGAGCGAAATCAGAACTTCAACTCGAACGCGTTCGCAGGAGTGGTTCGCGCGAGCGCAGCGCAATCTGGTGGAGGGTGTGAACTCGCCTTCGCGTGGCAGCGCCGTATTTGCAAAGGGGCCTGTCGTGCTCGAGCGCGGCAAAGGGTCACGTGTATGGGATGTCGATGGAAACGAGTACGTCGATTTTCTAATGTCGTTCGGCGCGCTGATTCATGGCCACGCTCATCCGCGAATCGTCTCCGCGGTCACCGAGGCGATCGCCACCGGCTCGCACTTCGCGTCGAGCACGCCGGCGGAGGCGGAAGCCGCCGAGCGCGTCTGTCGCATGGTGCCCACCGCGGAAACGGTGCGCTTCACCAACAGCGGCACGGAAGCGACCATGCTGGCGCTCCGTCTGGCCCGCGCGCACACCGGCCGCACGAAAGTTCTGAAATTCGAGGGGCACTATCACGGATGGTATGACCCATTCCTGCTGAACGCGCACGGCCATTCGCCGGAAGTGTTGGGAACGCCCGCGAACCCTGCACGGATTCCCGATTCAAAAGGGATCCCGGAAAGCACGTTTGCCGAAGTGGTTCTCGCGCCATGGAACGACGTTGAGGCGCTTGAACAGATCATCCGACGGCACGGGCGCGAACTGGCTGCTGTTATCACCGAGCCGATCATGGCCAACATGGGTTGTATTTTGCCGCGAGCCGGCTACCTGCAGCGCATGCAGGAACTCGCGCGAGAATACGGCGCTTTATTTATTCTTGACGAGGTGGTTACAGGTTTTCGCTATGCGCCCGGCGGCTGCCAGGAGCTATTTGGACTGAGGCCCGATCTTTCCACATTTGGGAAGGCGATGGGCGCCGGCTTTCCAGTGGGTGCGGTAGCCGGGCCGCGCGCCATTCTCGATCGTCTGCGCTGGGGCTCGGAGATGGTCTTGCACTACGGGACATTCAATGGCCACCGCTTGACGATGAAAGTAATCGCGGAGAATCTCGACCTGCTTACTGCGGATAACAACGCGGCGTACGGTCAGCTGGGCCGGATAGGCGACGCCGCGATCGGCGGCCTTCGCGACATTTTTGCACGCAACAAGGTAAGAGCCGTTGTGCAGGGGTTTGGTCCTATGTTTCAGATTTACTTTACCGACGCACCGGCGATTCACGACTATCGCGACTATTGCGCGCACGTCGACGCTGTGCGCTATTCCCGATTCATTTACGCGCTGCTTGACCGCGGCATTTATATGACGCCGTCAAATGGTCTGCATTGGATCATCACCACCGCGCACACAGAGGCCAATGTGGCGCAGTTACTCGCCGCAGCGAACTCGGCCTGCGTAGAAATGTCGTGAGCGCGCTGGTGTTTTTGGGCGGGGGGCGAATCACCGCGGCTCTGGTCGCTGGTCTGCGACGAACCGGTTATAGGGGCGCCGTCATCGTCCACGATCGGCACGCCAGGAAGTTGCGGCGGCTCGAAAACGAATTTGGCATCACCGGAGAAGCGGATCTCATGAGCGCCGTCCGGGCGGCACGAACGCTCGTAATTGCGGTACGGCCGGCGGCTGTGGACAAGCTTCTGCGACAAATTGGGAATGAAATCAAGCTTGGCCGAATCAGGAAAGAGCCATTCGTATCGGTGAGCCTGGCCGCAGGGGTAACACTCGCAGCGCTGCGCACCGCCCTTGGCTCGCGGACACATTGGGCTCGCGCCATGCCCAGCCCGGTTTGCCGCACAGGACACGGCCTGACCGCGCTGGCATTTGATCGCGGGATGCCGCGAGGTAAACAAAAAGAAATTCGCCGGCTGTTCGCGCGGCTGGGAGACGTGCTGGTGATTCCGGAGAAGCAGTTCGACGTTTTTACTGCAACTTATTCCTCGAGCCACGGCTATCATGCGCTGGCTGAGCTGGCGGGCGCGGCAGAGAAGTTGGGGCTTCCGCGCAAGATTGCCCTTGCGGCTGGAGCACACGCGCTGGCTGATGGGATTGCCTCCTGGCGCGCACAGCCGAAGTCGCTTGGCGCGCTGATCGAAGAAGCCGCCACGCCCGGAGGAACGGCCGCGGCAACGATAGCGGCAATGGATGCGCACGGCTACGGACGCGCCATTTTGAGGGGATTGCGCGCCGGAGTTGCGCGTGCGGGTACGCGAAAAAAAGTCCGCACGTGAAAAAAGCTGCGAGTTCGATCCGCCGGCTTCGCCGCGCGGAATTACCGGCCGAGACGGTGGAGCTGGCTCGGTACCTGATCGGCAAAGTGCTGGTGCACGATCTGCCGCGAGGCCGGTTGAGCGGCAGAATCCTCGAAACAGAAGCATATTTAGTCGGCGATGCGGCGGCCCACAGTTTTCGGGGAATGACGCCGCGCAATCGCTCCCTTTTTCTCGAGCGCGGACATGCTTACGTCTATTTCGTTTATGGCTGCTGGTACATGATGAACGTTTCGAGTGAAGGGCAGGGCATCGGCGCAGGCGTGTTGCTGCGCGCGCTCGAGCCCCTGGAAGGCATGGCCTTGATGAAGCATGGCAGCGGGACGCGCCCGGCCGACCTTACGAGAGGGCCGGGACGTCTGGCCACGGCGATGCGCATTGGCCGGCGCCAGGACGGGGTCGACCTCTGCGGGGATGGCCCGCTGTGGTTGGGCGCATGCGTGCAGCCTGCTCGCGCTATCGGAGAGAGTGTGCGCATCGGCCTGACCAAAGAAGCCCATCGCGTGCTGCGTTTTTATGAGCGCGGTCATCCGTTGGTGAGTGGGCCTAAGCGACTTCGCACGTAGGACGGCCACCGAGCGTGTTAACACGCTCCGGCGCACAAATCAGCTCGCCCGCGGAGATGAGCGAGAGGAGCACATCATGTTAAAAACTTGTTTTTTGTGGTTTGGAATCGCCGCGGCCTTAGTGCTGGTAAACGCCCCTGGCGCGCCGGCACAGCAGAAACCGTTTACCCTCGAGCAAGTTATGAGCTCGGCGTTTCCGTCCGAGCTGGTGGCGGCGCCCACTGGCGGAAAAATCGCGTGGGTTCTTGATGAGCGGGGTGCCAGGAACATCTGGGTGGCTGAACCGCCCGAATACAAGGGACGCAGGATCACCGCGTACACCGAGGACGACGGCCAGGAGATCGCCGAGCTGGCTTGGACGCCGGACGCACGCGCAATCGTTTACGTGCGCGGCGGCGACTTCGATACCTATCGGGAAGATCCAAACCCACGCAGCCTTGCGGCCGGCGTGGAGCAGGCCATTTGGGTTAGCGCGCTCGATGGCGGCGCGCCTCGAAAACTGGCCGAGGGAAATTCACCGGCGATTTCGCCGCAGGGCGAGCGAGTGGCATTTTTGCGCAAGCATCAGGTTTGGATTGCCAAGATTGACGGCAGCGACAAGGCCGAGCAGTTGATCCATGCGCGCGGCAACGCGGAATCTTTACGGTGGTCCCCCGACGGCTCGAAGCTGGCTTTTGAAAGCCACCGTGAAGAGCATGACCTCATCGCTGTTTACGATTTTGCGTCGAAGAGTCTGCGCTACGTCGATCCCAGCGTGGATCGAGATTCCGATCCTGTGTGGTCTTCCGACGGCAAACAGATCGCCTTCCTGCGGATTCCGGCGTCAAGGGAAGCATTCCTATTCGGCCCGAAGCGCAGCGCGCAGCCTTGGTCGGTGAGAGTGGCGGACATCGCCAGCGGGAAAGGGCGCCAGGTGTTCATCGCCGACGAGGGGCGCGGCAGCAACTTTCGGCAGGCCGTGGCGGAGAGTCAAATACTTTGGGCCGCTGGAGACCAACTCGTATTTCCGTGGGAGAAGGACGGGTGGCTGCATCTCTACGCAGTCCCTGCGCAGGGTGGAAAGGCGAAGCTCATTACTCCCGGCGAATTTGAAGTCGAGACGGTGTCCCTTGGGCGCGATCGCAAGGAAGTTTTCTACTCCTCGAACCAGGACGACATCGACCACCGCCACATCTGGAAGGTCGCGCTTGACAGCGGGAGGCCGGTAGCTGTGACAACCGGAAGTGGAATTGAATGGTCGGCGAAACCCCTGAGCAGTGGAGGCGCCGTGGCCGTGCTGCATTCCGATGCGCGGCGTCCGGCGCGCGCCGCGGTGCTCATGGGATCGGGAGAAACGCGCGACCTCGCCGCAGAGGCGGTCCCTGTCGACTTTCCCGCGAACACGCTGGTTGAGCCACAGCAGGTGATTTACTCCGCCTCTGACGGCATGCAGATTCACGCACAGCTTTTCATGCCGCCCAAAGGCGCCGCAGGCGAGCGGCATCCGGCGTTAATTTTCTTCCACGGCGGCTCGCGCCGGCAGATGCTGCTGGGCTGGCATTACATGGGTTACTACCACAAAGCCTACGCCATGAATCAATATCTGGCCAGCCGCGGCTATATCGTGCTGGCGGTGAATTATCGCAGTGGAATCGGCTACGGAATGGAGTTTCGCGAGGCGCTGAACTACGGCGCCACCGGCGCGAGCGAGTTCAATGACGTCCTCGGTGCGGGCCTGTACCTGAAAGGAAGGCCGGACGTTGATGCGCAACACATTGGTCTGTGGGGCGGGTCGTATGGCGGCTATTTGACCGCGCTGGGCCTGGCGCGGGCGTCGGACCTTTTCGCCGCGGGCGTGGATATGCACGGCGTCCATGACTGGAATCTAGTGATCCGCAACTTCGTTCCCGCTTACGATCCCGAGGCCCAGCGCGACGCGGCGCGTCTGGCGTTTGATTCGTCACCTCTGGCATCGGTGAAGACGTGGCGCTCGCCGGTGCTGCTTATCCAAGGCGACGACGACCGCAATGTGCCTTTCACTGAAACGATTCATCTGGCCGAGGCGCTGCGCAAGCAGGGCGTCGAGTTTGAGCAGCTCATCTTCCCTGACGAGGTTCATGATTTTCTCACCCATCAGCGCTGGCTCGAGGCCTATCACGCCACTGCTGATTTTCTGGATCGGCACCTGAAGAGCAAAAAGTGAGGATTGGTGCGTTGGCCAAGGTCTTGGCGTGTGCGTCCCGGTGCGGCGGACTGCGGCGGAATCTGTCTAACGCGCTGGTCCTCGCGGGAATCGCGGCGCTACAGGAGCGCAAATGAGTTTTCGTTACGCCATCATCGGCTCAGGCCGGCAGGGAACGGCTGCGGCTTACGATCTGGCGCGATTCGGCGACGCGGAATCTATCGTAATGTCGGACTACAGCCTCGCCGCGGCGGACGCCGGCTCAGTCCGAGTGAATTCTCTCGCCGGGCGGGACGTGGCGCGGCCTGCACAACTTGACGCGGCGGATAGCGACGCGGTAATCCGTTTCCTGCGCGATGCTCGCGCGCAGGTTTTTATTTCCGGAGTCCCCTATAAACACAATCTGGCGCTTGCGCACTGCGCCATCCGCGCCAAAGCCAGCATGTGCGACTTCGGCGGCAAGACGGATATGGCCCGGGAGCAGCTTGCGCTCGACGCGCAGGCGCGAGCCGCAGGGATCACCCTGATTCCCGATTGCGGCCAGGTGCCGGGCTTGGGGACTTCGCTCTGCGCCTACGCCATTTCACTTTTCGACGAGCCGCGCGACGTAATTATGTACGACGGCGGGATTCCTCTTGAACCCACACCACCATGGAACTATCTGCTGACCTTTAACATGGGCGGATTGACGAACGAATACTTCGGTACGACCGTTTTTATTCGCGACGGTAAACCGATCGAGGTTAATTGTTTTCAGGAGTACGAGCTTGTGGACTTTCCAGCGCCGATCGGCAAGCTGGAGGCGTTCACCACTGCTGGAGGCACCAGCACGATGCCCTGGACCTACGCGGGTAAGCTACGGCGGCTGGAGAATAAGACGGTACGCTGGCTGGGCCACCACGCGCAATGGAAGGCGTTCAACGATGCGGGGCTGCTCGGGCTCGAGCCTGTTGTGGTGCAAGGAGAAAAAGTAATTCCGCGGGAAGTTCTGCACGCGCTTCTCGAACCGCAAATCCGCGCTATGCCTGGCGCGCGCGATCTGGTGATCATCCGCATCCTGGCGAACGGGAAACACCAGGGGAAGGAAGCTGAGGTGACGGTGGACCTTTTTGACCGCTACGACCAGAGCACCGGCTTCACCGCCATGGAACGCACCACGGGTTGGCATGCTGCAATCATGGCCGGTTTTATCGCGCGAGGTGAAGTACCTTTGGGCGGAGTGCCCGTGGAGCTGGCCGTCGCTCCTGTGCGGTTTGTCGAAGAGCTCGCGCGCCGCGGACTCCACGTAAAGTCGAACTGGAGTGCTTAGAACCGTCCAAAGAGTTTTCCCGAAGACGGGTGCTTTCCGATCGAAATTCCATTCGCACTCCGATCCGCAATTCATTTCGTAATCCATTTCGCGATTCAATTCGTGCTTCTCCTGTCCGTTGGGACAGGTTCATGTTTTTTGGTCACTGTACTTCGTACATCGATGGCGCCGCGAACTCGAATGTTATCCTGCAATTGATAAGCCCCGGCAGAGTCGGGGCACCCGCCAGGAAAGTAATGCCGGAAGTTTTGACGAGTTGGGCGTCGACAGGACGGCTTGGGGTGTGCTCCGGCTGCATGACGGCACTGCTCGTGCCCGCCTGGTGGCTTCAACTCTCCTCGTTCAGGCCGGATCCTTTGCTTTACGGCCTGCTGCAGTTTTCTTGCGGCGTGCTCGCGTTTACGTTTGTGGCATCGGCGCTGGCGCGATTCCGCGGGACGCGCGATCGCTCGTCGCTGGTCGTCGCATTCGGCATCGCGCTCTCCGGCGTATTCATTACCAGCGCCAGCATTGGTTTTTTGCGCCATGTCGAGGTTGAAGGAAACGAATTCCAAAAGGCTCCACTGGTCTGGTGGATGAGCCGCACGCTGCTGGCCCTGGTGATTTTGCTGGCGGTGACGGCGGACTGGGGAGCTGCCCGCGTGCGTCACCCCGGACGCGCAATAGCCCTCATGCTCTTCTCGGTGGTGTTGTCTGCCTATTTCACCGATCGCGTCTATGACAGCGTACGAAGCGGCAGAATAGCTTTTCCCGGAGCGGTTTTTCCAACGCCGCTGAACATTCTGACTGCGGGGATCTTCTTATGGGCGGCCCTCGGATTCAGGCTACGCTTCAGGAAGACAGGAAATGCGCTTGACCGCAGCCTCTGTGCTTCGATGGTTTTGAACGCGGGGTGTCACCTGGCGGCAGCGCAGTCACTGCAAATGTATGACGACGCATTTTCTGTCTCGCAATTATTGATGGCGGCTGGGTACGCGGTGGCCCTGGGTGGCGCGCTGGTGGATAACGCGCGGGCGTTTGACAGAATTTATCACCTGGCGTCGAGCGATGCCCTTACCGGACTCGGTAATTACCGGCGCCTGCTCGACGTACTCGATACCGAGGTGACGCGTTCGGGACGAACCGGACGGCCGTTTGCCGTAGTTCTGCTGGACCTCGACGGGCTCAAGCACATCAACGATCGCTACGGCCATCTGACGGGCAGCCAGGCGCTCTGCCGTCTGGCAAGTGTTATGAGCAGAAACTGCCGATCAATCGATACCGCGGCGCGGTATGGCGGGGATGAGTTTGCGTTAGTGTTGCCGGAGACTGACGAGCCGGCCGCACGGGAGGCTGCGGCTCGAATCTGTGAGCGGCTGGCGGCCGATCCGCACGGGCCGCGGCTTTCAGTGAGCGTGGGCGTAGCTATTTTCCCGCAAAGTGGAATACAAATTGAAGAGCTGCTGACCCGCGCCGACGAAGCGCTGTACGCGATGAAATCCCGGCACAAGAACAAATCTTCAGGCGCGCCTCCGGCAGCAAGCGGCTGGTTGTTTGAGCGGTGACGGCCGACAGAAACGGATGCAGGAAAGACGCACCCCGCCGGAACAGCAAATGCCCCCGTGGTTTGAGTCGACCGCAATCGCGAACTATCGGAATGAAGCCGGCCATGCGAGGCGGCCAGCCGGTTCGCGTATATCCCTACAAGAAATCTGCAAACGAATAATCTGTAACTCGCCCTTCCGGAGCAACCTTCGAGACCGTCGCGGAGTTTTTCGAGGTGGGGGCCGCCGCCGGTGCGCTTATGGATGTTGACGCGCTTATGGATGTTGACGCGCCTGCGGACGTGGACGCCACTGGCACGGACACTGCTGAGACCTGGGCAGTCGCTGGCGTGGCACTCACCGCCGTCACGCGGGCGGGTGCCACAGAGATGGGTTGGGGAACAGCTCGCGCTGTCGGCGCAGAAGCGGTGGTTGACGCGGCCCGCACCGGCTGTGCAAAGGATGTCTCTGCCGTGGTAAGCGGCTTCGTGCCGGTGCTGGTCGGGCGCGGGTCCGCGGCCCTGAGAACAGCGGTGCGCGGACGTTGCCCTGGTACCGCGGCGGCGACCGCGCGGGGCTGCATTACGCCGACGGAATTTCGAAGCGCGGCAAGCTTTTCTGACTGCGCGGCTTGCGCCGCCATTTTCTCGCGCCGCACATTATCCGTCGGCTGGGCCAGAAAATAAGCCGCCGCAGGCCCTGCTTCGGGCAGGTTTTTGACGTATACATTTGTGGCAAACTCAAAGGCAGCGGCGGGTTGTGAGTGAGCGGGGCGCGCAGATAAGGACGCAGGAATGTTGCGAGTGTTCAGCCAGGAGAGATCAGAACCCATACCAAGAGCGTCGTGAGCGACGAGTTTCCGCGCAGGCTGCGTCAGGGAGGCCCAAGTGAGCTCGGGGCCCGAGTGTGTCCGTTCGACCCGGATTGGCGTCATTAACCCCTCTGATATTTTTACGCGGCGAACGCCGTAACCCACTACCGCCAGAAGAAGAAGAAGGACAAGAGAAAGACCGGCCACCAAGGGGATCAATCCAATGTGGTTATCCAGATGGCTTTGGGTGGAAATGGCCGCCAGATTCATCAGATTGCCCATCTATTTGTTCCTGCCATGCAGGAATTTGCAGATGGGAATGCAGTGATGTGGCGTATCCATCGTTTTGAGCTCGTTTTGGGCGTTGCCGGCTGGCGTCCGACAAGCCCCCTCCAGCGCTGACTGCACTCACAGGTGAAACCGAGTGTGGCGTCCAATTCTGCCGGAAAAAGCCGAACTTGAAATTGCTACTGAGTGGAGTGTGGCTCCGAGTCGGAACGCTGGCTATAGTACTGCGGTACTGTCCGGGGGGACAGCGAGAGATGCTGAGGGGCATCATTGTCATTTTCATTTCAACAAATGTGGCGGGAAACTGAACCGCGCGACGTTTGTTCATCAGCGCATAAAAGATGCAGGGCCATCCCTTTGTTATCCCAGGCGCTTTGACGCCAAGGGAGGATGGCCCTTTATCGCGTGTGCTCAATTGCGCCCGCGGGGCGAATCTGAGCTCGGCCGCCAATCGAAAACCGGAGCGGCAGATGCACTGCAACTATCGAGATGCGTCCTTCGACTCGTTGTGCGGTACACGCTTCTGCAAAACGCGGACCAGCCGCAGGCCCGACGCTGGAGTCCGTGTTTTTCCGCCCAGTACAATTTCTCTGGCGGTGAGTTTGCGGCCGTAAACGTCTGCACTGGCATCATCGTCCGGGCGCAGCGTCGATCCCTCGAGGGAAATTCCCGCAAAAAGACCGCGCGCACGGGAGTAGCTGAGGATCTCCGCGCGCATGGACGCATCCGTATTTGCCGAGGCATTGCGGCCTACCGGGCCGGCCGCGGCGGAAGCCTCTGCTCCCAGCTTGACCTTGCTGCTGAGAATCGCATCGGCTCCCTTTTGATTCATGACCAGGAGCACTAAATCGGTAGCCTGCCCGCCGAGCTGGAACCCGATGCTGCCGCCTTCAAGGGCGTACATGGCGGGAGCGCCCCAGCCTCCATTGAATTTCTCGCCGGTGCGGCAGACCATGGCGCCGCGGCCGTAGCTTCCGCCGATACCGATGGCCACCTTCTTGACGGATGGAATAACGATCACGCAATCGGCTTTCTCCAGGAGTTCCTGAGGAATGTTATCGGGCAAATTCAAAATCTCCTGCATGACCGTGCCGCAATTTTCGAGGCGGTTTTGTTCCTTGTTTGCAGCGTAGACCGTAGCTGCGGCGAATAGAACGCAAAGCGTAACCGTGAAACGACGTACCATCTGCGACCTCCGTAATTGGACCTATCGACTCTAGATCTGCATCACCAGGAATATCTCGAAAGAACTCTAAAAAAGGAATCCAGGCCAAACCGTTTATCGCGAGGGCTTTTTCCAGATCCCTCCGCGGAGCTTAGGATTTTCTCTTGGCACCCAGGATCAGCAGGACGATCCCTCCTGCCAGCGCGAGTCCCCCCAGCACGGGAGAAAGTGGGACACGATCCTGTACTTCGGTTGTGGCGTGAATTGGCCCGACATTGATCACGTCTTTTTGATGAGTATAGGGAATCCCCTGGTACGCGAGAGCCAGTGCACCCAAAATAACGAGCACGATCCCGGCGATGACCATTGGCTTCATTTTCAATCCTCACTACGTTACGCGGCTATTTTTCGACCCTGAATCATCGTGATCAACACAATGGCGATGGCCACAATCAACAGGATGTGGATAAAACCGCCCATTGTGGAAGAGCTTACCATCCCCAAAATCCATAAAACCAGAAGCACTACAAACACTGTCCAGAGCACGGCGCCACTCCCTAATGGAGATCCGGTTAAGGGCTGATCGGGAGTTCGAAAGGCCCAGCTAGAACAGGCCCTCCTTCGTCCCCTAAGAACTATAGAAGATTTCGAAAGTCCCAGTCTGTTCATTTTTGAACAACATCCACGAACCATCCACCAACCATTTAAGACGCGCGGGTGTGCTTAAGTGAACTGACAATCGAACCAACGACGACGTATAAAGACCTCGCAGTATGAAGTATCGAAGCCGGCACGCCCAGCCGGAGTCGGGTGGGAAGCGCGTGTGAGCTGCAGGAGGAGAATGGCTCACGAGCCAAAATTACAAGGAGATGGCGCCGCTTCCTGTAACGAAATTCCTCAATCGAGACCCAGTGACTCAGTGACTCAGAAATCATTCCACGACGACTGCGAGGAGCTCAAGATGATGAGATTTAAAATGTTGACGGTTCTGCTTTATTGCGCTGCCATGGCGCTGGTGATGCCATCCAGAGCAAAGGCAGACGAGCATGACAAAAAGACCATTGTGACTTTTAGCGAGCCGTTCGAAGTTCCCGGTGTGGGCAGCCAGGTATTACCGGCTGGCACTTACCAGTTCAAACTGCTGGAATCCCCGTCCGACCGCAACATCGTTCAGATCCTCAACGAAGACGGAACCAAAATCTTCACCACCATTCTGGCTATCCCCAACTACCGTCTGAAGCCCACCGACAAGACGGTTATCATGTTCGGCGAAACACCGGCAGGAACTGCGCCGGCCATCCGCGCGTGGTTTTATCCCGGTCATGAATACGGCCAGGAATTTGTATATCCCAAGGAGCGGGCACAGCAACTCGCGAAGCTGACCAATTCCTCGGTTCCTTCAAGTTCTGCCGCAGTTTCGAGCGAGAGTTCAGCTTTGAGCCAGGAACCAGTGGCAGCGGTACGGCCCTCCGGCGAGGAGTATCCCTTGAACGAGTACGCTCAGGCTGCCCCCGCCAAGACCGAAGTGATGGAAGCCCCGAGGCCCGTAGAGACTCAGCAGGCGCCCGCGCCTGTCGAGCCAGCACCCGTCGCTCGGACCTTGCCGCAGACCGCAAGCCAGACCCCCCTGTTCGGTTTGATCGGTTTGCTCTCGCTGGGCGTGAGCATTACTCTGTTGGTTGTCTCGAAGCGCGCAGTCTAACGACGATCGCAGCGTGAACTTGCGTGACCGGTCAAATTGCCGGGTGACTCACGCCGAAGGGGTAGGTAAATTCAGCCCTACCCCTTCACTAATTTCCAATTACTGGTCCCGGTTTACTCTGCAATGCCATTCAGCCTGCACGACGTGACGTTCCCGACGTGAAATGATGCCCTCATCGTTCGCACACCGGATCCTTCCCTCACTTCTTTTCCTGCTGGTTTTGCCCGGCGCCGGGCATTCCGCTCAGGACCCAAAGCCGAATGTACCCGCCGGGCAGGACGACCAATACAAGCTCAAGGTGAATGTAGACATGGTAGTTTTGAGCGCCACTGTGCTCAATCACAGTGGCGCTCCTGTGTCTGGATTGGTAAAAGAGGACTTCCAGGTTTACGAAGACGGCGTGCTTCAGCAGATCACTCATTTCAGCCACGAAGATGTCCCGGTGACGGTTGGCTTGGTGGTCGACAACAGTCGCAGCATGAGGCCCAAGCGCGAGGATGTGGTTCTGGCCGCGGTGGCGTTCGCGCGTTCCAGCAACCCGAAAGACCAGATGTTCGTGGTTAATTTCAACGAATACGTTTCGTTTGGGCTGCCCGCCGATTTGCCATTTACCGATAAGCCCGGCCAGTTGCAGGTGGCGCTCTCCAGCGTGAGGGCTGATGGCAAGACGGCGCTTTACGACGCGGTGGCTGCGGCGCTCGAGCATCTCAAGAAGGGCACGCGCGATAAAAAAGTTCTTATCGTGGTCAGCGACGGCGGAGACAATGCCAGCCAGCACAAACTGGATCAGGTTATGGCCCTGGCGAATCAGTCCGATGCCATGATTTATACTCTGGGAATATTTGACGACGAAGATCTGGACAAGAATCCCGGAGTGCTGAAGCGGATCGCCAAGGCCACCGGCGGCGAGACCTTTTTGCCCAAGTTACTCAACGAGGTCAGCCCGATTTGCGAACGCATCGCGCATGACATTCGCAGCCAGTACACCATTGCTTATGTGCCCACAAACCGGTCGCAGGACGCGAAATACCGCAACATCCAGGTGAAAGCAACCGGAGCAGGGCAGGGCAAGCTGTCCGTACGCACGCGGGCGGGCTATACCGTGAAGCCTCAAACGGCGCCGGTAGCGATTCCAAAAGCTCAATGAACGTATAATGAACCTCCAATGAACCCTGACACCCAATCCGCGGCCGGTGCCCGGCGGTCCGTTTCGGGGCGCCGCTCATCAATTTTGCGCTGGGGCCAGATATTTTTTCTGATAATCGGCGTCCTGGCGCTGAGCTATTACGCCTACGCCATGCTGGAAGCCAAACTTTACCAGGCTTATCAGGCGAGGCAATTCCAACGCGCCCAGCAGGTTCGAAGCGCTGAACAACTGCAACAAGCGCAGCAATCACAAAAGGCGGAAGCAGATTTTCGCGCCGCAAACGCTCGGGTGGAATCGAATGCGAACCTGCCGGCTGTGGGGTTGCTGGCGGATAGCTCGAATGCGGATCTCGAGCTGTCTCCCGGAGAGTCAGCGCCTGAGCAGCCGGGTACCACTGCGGTACAGGCCTCCGCACCTGCAATCGATTTTCCGCTGGGCCGGATCGAAATTCACCGGATCGGACTTGAAGGCATGATCATGGAAGGCTTGGGGGAAAAGACTCTGCGTCATGCCGTTGGGCATATTCCCGGAACACCGGCTCCAGGCCAGTCAGGAAACGTGGGTCTCGCGGCGCACCGCGACACGTTTTTCAGGCCGCTGCGCAATGTCCGCAGAGGTGACGAAATTATTTTGACCACACTGGACGGGGTTTCGCGCTACCGCGTAGACTTGTTGAGCGTGGTGGAGCCGGAAAACGTGGATGTTCTCAAGGACACCCCGGATACAATTCTGACTTTGGTTACCTGCTATCCGTTCAATTTCATCGGCCCCGCGCCGCGCCGGTTTATCGTCCGGGCGCGCAAAATCACCAACTAGAAAAAACATAGAAGCCTGGGAACAGATAGAAGCTTATTCGCGCGGTTCTCACCGAGCTGGAATCAGTTGGCCGCGTGCGTGGTGGCGTCGGGCAACGGAGTGATCGACTTCAGCTGATCCAATATGACCAGAACTTTCCGCCACTGATCCGGGTGTTTTTTCGTTTCGATCGGCGCCGAGAGATCCGAGTAGAAGTTCAGAATATTTGCGCGCTGGTCCGCTGTGGTTAAATTGAATTTCCTTTCTTTCAGCTCGTCCAGCCACTGCGCATAAGCATTATCGCTCAGCGAGTACTCCGCAGGGCTGGTATCCCTGCCGGTATCGAAGTCGATGTTGGCCAGGCGAAGCGAGTTTGTGCGGACCTCTTCGAGATAGTGTTGGTACTGGTCTACTGTGCCATTGAGGCTCTTGAAGTACAGCTCCTCGGTCTCGGGGGTCGGGTTCTTGAAACCCAGCGCCCGGAACGGGCCGATTCGGGGCATCACCCGGAAGATCACCGCGAGCAACTGGGTGAAGAAGCCCCCCTTGGTGTAATCATTGCCCCATTCTTTTTCGTATTCCGCACGCGAAAGACGGTACAGAAACTTCTGCTTCTGGAAATCGGGGGTATCGCGCATGAGCTGCGCCTTGTGGGTCTGCAGCGCGATCTTGGTCATCTGCGGGATCAGCCGGGAGATCGCAAAACGATAAGTGCCGATGGCCAGATCCTCGCGTGGCAGGGCATCTTTTATTTCGATTCCATACACGATGGGAAAAACCCGCTCCAGCAGGGGCTTAGAAACCTGGAATCCGATAAAATCGTGGTACTGGTCCGAGGTGTAACGGTTTTTCGCCACCTGCACCATGTCAAACCCGAATTCGGTCTTCAAGTGCGCGACTTTATCCTGCGCGTACCTCACCGAATTGCCGAACTTGGCGCGCAACTCCGGATATTGAATGGCTACCGATCGGTTCACCGCGGGGTGGCCGGAAATATCCGAGGCATAGTGCGCCAGCGCGCCCAGTGCGAACGCCAGCTCGTTGGGGTCCTTACTTTCACGGATCATCGCCACCACGAAATCGCCGCTGCGAACGTAATGGAGCATGTCGCTGAATAGCTTGCTGCCGAATGGGTAGTAACCCAGATCCTGGATGACTGCCCCACCATAAGCGTAGGCGTGCGCTTCTTTGAGCTGCACTTCCGTCAAGCCGGGATATTGCTTGAGAAGGATGGGTTTGAGCTCTTTGAGCCACAGCAGGTCCACGATTTCTTCGTGCGTGAGAACGGAGTAAGCCAACGAATCAGTGGCGCCCATTAACAGCGCAAGAATCAGAACGACGCAATGTATATAACAACTCCGCCAGACATTGCTCGCTCGCGTAACGGGTTTTTTCATGGTGGCGTCACTTTATCAAATGCGACTTCTAATCACTAGGATGATCATGAGATGGAGGTCCACTCCCAGCCTCTGTTTCGAAAGCTTATCATGCGACCATCGTGGCAGAGCACCGAGAGTGCGAGAACCAAGAACTTACGGTTCCAAGCAGCTCCTTCTCAGTGCTCTCGCCACCCTAAAACCCGCCGCGCGGGTTAGCGAATAATTCTGGCCGAGTACAGCATCTGTTGGAAAGTGCTTTCAAAATTCTGAAAGTCGCCTTCCGGAGCGGTGAACACAAAAAATAGCAGGCCTTGAGGGCGTGAAACGGTGACCAGCCAGTTAGTCTCCCTGCCGCCTAATGGCGATTCGTTGGAGAGATAAGTTGAAACCCCGTCCTGACCATCGACGGTAATGTCCTGATGGCGCCGAACGATCCTCATATTACGATTCGACTGGCGGAAATCGGCGACCAGTTGATCGGTGTCCTGCTCCAACTGCAAATGCGTGGAAGAGTTCTGAGCCGACCCTTGCCCATACCCACGCGGCTGCAACTGCTGGCCGTTATTGCTATCCCTGTGTGGATCGTAGATGTTCACGAGTACTCCGTAGGCCAAGGCTTTGTTGCCACTGCCGTCGTCGACCATTCCATTGGCGGGGGCAAAGGTCACGGCATCGCCCTGACCATAGGCCTGCCAATTGTCCGGATAGCTGAGTTGCAAGACGGAGTTGGAGAAGTTTTTAACGCGCTCGGAAGGCCAATCCACTTGCGAATTGGTTTGCGTACCGCCCGGAGTGCCATTGCCATACGCCGACTGATCCTGCTGCGTGGGAATCGAAACCTGCTGATTTTCGGGAACGGTGACTTGATGGCGCACGCCACCCCATTCGTAAGTAATGTTAAGCGTCTTTGGCTCATTGGGGAGGGGATCGCCGCCCAGGGACGAATTGTTTACCTGCATGTCCAGGCGATCGTTTTGCACTTGTGATTGCAACTGCTGGCGAACATCCGCGAATGTGTCGCGGGCGCCGTAACTGGCCGCCAGGATTTGCAATCCTCTGGAATTTCGACGTGTACCGGTCGAACCCCCATTGGGGTAACCGCCATTGGGGTATCCGCCGTTTCCGCTTCCGCCGGTGCTGCCCTGCAGCTGCCGCTGACCCTTGGCTGGAGGCGGGGGCAGGGATCGCACGTAGCGCTTGATCTGGTCGAATTCCGGGGAATTCGTCATGGCGTTGCCGCGCGGTGCGCCGAGCTTGTCAACTTCCGTGGCGGTACGCTCCACGCGCCGGTCCGGGCTCGGGTGGCTAGCGAAGAACTGGATGTGGTGCCCGCCTTTGTCTAGCTGCTGGAGTTTTTCGAGAAACTGCGTCATGCCTCGCGGGTCGTAGCCGCTGTCATAAAGAATCTGCGTGCCCATTACGTCCGCCTGGCTTTCGTCGGTGCGGGAATATTTCAAAAGGATGGAATTTAATGTGAAGCCGGCGCCCAGCTGCGCCAGCATCGCCCCGGTGGAGTTGCCCATCAGCCCGCCCAAAATCGCCAGCGGCAACTGCGCGGCAGACGCTTTACTGGCTTGATTCGTTCCGTGGCGTAGTGCTACGTGCGAGGTTTCATGGGCCATGACGCCGGCCAATTGCGCTTCTGTGTCGGCGATTTCCAGTACGCCGCGGTTTATGTAAATCCGCCCGCCGGGAAGCGCGAAGGCATTCACGGCCTTGTCGTTCACCGCCCGGTAGGTATACGGAAATTTATATCCCGGTGCATGCGTTGCAAGCCGCTGGCCAAGATTATTCAGGTAATTATCCACGCGCGCGTCGTTGAGCATGGGAACCTGGCGCTCAACGTCTCGAGCGGCCTGCTGCCCCACCTCAACGTCCTGCTGCGGAGAAAACATGTTCCAGCCTGGACTCAATGCTGTGCGCTGGGCTGAAGCCAGCGGCGCCAGTACCAGCATAAATGCAGCCACCAGCGCCAATGCTTGCCGCATGCTCTGACGCAAATTCACGGCTTCAGCTACCGTTTGCTCCCGATCACCCGTCTTGTCCATTTTTTCCTCCATTAACTCATCGGCTCTTCTAGCTCATCGGCTCTTCCGAGCCCGTTGATTACGTCGCTCGTACCAGAACTTTCTCGCTCGCCGTGTTGCGGCCTAAAATTAATTCTTAACTTTGATAGTTACAGGCTCGACGAGAGGAAACCGCAACCGGGTTTCTGCCGGCAGACTGACTTCCATCTTCCCTGTTGCTGCCGCCACTGCAGTCCCTCCGCCCGCGCCCGCTCCCGCGCCGATGGCCGCGCCCTTGCCGCCCCCAATAATGCCGCCAAGCAGTGCGCCTGCCGCTGAGCCGCCACCGATGAAGATCAGGTTGTGCTTCATGTGGCCTTTGCCCACGCTGCGGGTGTCGCCGGTGTGGAGTGTGTACCGCGTGCCCCCCACTTCGACCGAGGTGAGCGCGAGCTCCAGACGGCCAGGGTCATGCAGCCGGCCGGAGGATTTCGCCTCTACCACGCGCCCCGTAGCGTGAGCGCCGTGGGGGATCACCGTCTTGCCATCTACGATCACAGGCTCGGTCACATCGGCGCTGAATTCCTCCCCAGCCCGGCTGTTTGCGCTGGAAAGGGATTGGTTCAGCGTGACGGCGATCACTGTGCCGTCGGGAAGGGTTACCGGTTTTGTAGTCTCAAAAACCCTTGCCAGTATTCCTTTGGATGGCGCTTTCGCCGCGTCGCTCGCCGCGCTGTTTGGGGTGGTGATGTCGGGAGTTGAGGTGCACCCGGCCAGCCCCAGAGTTAGCGCCAAGAGTGGAGCTGCGGAGGTCCGTGCAATTGTCATGTAGAATTTGTGCATAACGCCTTCCTTTGCCGTTGATCGGGCTTCTTTATCGCGCCATGCAGAGCTGGAAGAGCTGGCGAAGAATCTCAGTATTCACACGAGTCAATAATCGACGCGCGCTAAGGTTGACGTCTGACTCCCTACATTCGATGCTATTAGCGCACAGGAAGGAAGTCTGTTCACTTCTGGACACACTACTTACGTCCGTTACCGCAATGTTTTGATGCGATTATGGGCGATGTTAATTTTGGACCGGGTGCGCTTTGCGGAGGATCCGAGAACGTGCCGTGAGGCCGCAACACACTTTGTTAGGGCGTCTTTTTCTGCGGAAAGACTGAGGTACAGAATAATGTACGGGAGCGGGACTGGAGCGAGAAGCCTTCAGTTGATACTTCTCGCGCCAGCATGCGCGCTCCGCTACTCCGAATAAGCTAAAAAGCTGCGGCGCCTGCCTCGGCTACGGCATGGTCCTGGTCCCCGGACCCACCGCTCACGCCGATGGCCCCGACCACCTTGCCTGCCTTCTTGAGAGGAATACCGCCCGCGAAAATCATGATTCGCCCGTCGTTCGAAGCGTGAATGCCGAAGAACTGGCCGCCGGACTGCGAGTGGGTGGCCAAATCCTTGGTGGTGATGTCGAAGGCGCGCGAAGTATAAGCCTTCTTCTGGGAGATATCGATGCTGCCCAGCCACGCTCCGTCCATGCGCACATGGGCCACAATGTTGCCGCCCTCATCAGCCACCGCAATATTCATGGGCTGTCCAATCTCCGCCGCTTTCTTTTCCGCGGCGGCAATCACTTTGCGTGCCTCTGCTAACGTCATTTCGCCATCCTCCGAAGTTTAATTTTTGTCCGGCCCAGACTTTGACGCGGATGACTGGCCCGGGCCTGTTACTGCGAGCATCTGCTGATTGCCTGGCCCGTACGTGACCGCGCCTCCCACCTTTGGCCACAGGCTGGCGCGGTAGGCGACGCCAATCCCGCTCGGTACGGGCTTCCCTCCGAGTTGATCATCCACGTGCTCCAGGACGATGTCCCCCTCGCAGATCGGCGAAACAAAAAGAATGCTTACGCATAAAAGCACACAAAGAATGAGTGACTTACTGGACCGATTTTCCTGGATTCTATGGTGTCCAAATATACCGCAGCCGGGTGATTTTCGAAAATGATTCGTTGTGGAAGAAAAGCAGCGGACTGAAAAGCAATTACAGCAAACTGATTTTAGCCGTCTGGCTACCTTGCGTGATATTCACTTGGCTAGCAACCACTTGGACTGCGCGGTCCGTTTCTGCGCCCCGAAGTTTCGAGGAAGAAGTTTGCGGCGTGGAGAATCCGGTTCCCCTGATGGCTATCGGCCCTTCGCACGATTCGAAGAGCCGATAGCTCAGGAGTTCTTGGTTTCGTTTAGTAGGTTGCGCCTTCAGGCACCCACACGATGTCGATGCGCTGATTGGTTTTCCCTGCGCCTTTCTCACCCCCCGCAGCGCGGGTAGCAACGCGGGATGCATCGACTCCCTTGTCGGTCAGATACTTCTTCACCATGTCAGCGCGATCTTGCGCCAACTTGGCAGACCGCTTCTCGGCCGGGTCGGCATATCCAATCAGGAGCACCGAGGACTTGGGCTCGTTCTTCAGACGCAAGGCCACATCGTCCAGGACGCGCTTGCAAACGTTGTCCGCGCGGGAACTGCTTGCACGGTAGTTGCACTCGTTCGTCTTGCTGGCTTGCGGAGGTGCAGGTGGTGCTTGCACTTCCACGGCTGCCGAGCAATCCGCGGCCCCGCCACGGCCGTCTTCTACACGGCCGGTGATGGTGTAGCTGCCTGCGGCCAGGCCTGTGGAGTCAAATTCGGTGGTCGCGCCCGTGCCGGTCAGTTTTCCGGCAGACGTACGCCACGAATAGGTCAGGGGATCGTTGTCCGCATCAGTGGCCGTAGCGGTGATTCTAGTGCGCTCGCCCGGCTGAATGGGACTACGTTCGACCGCGCAGGTCATAACTGGTGCGCGATTCGCGGGCGCTGCGACGGTAACATCCGCCGAACAATCCGCGGCGCCCCCGCGGCCGTCATCGACATGTGCCTTGACCGTGTAATTGCCGGCATTCAGTCCGGTGGAGTTCCAGCGCACTTCAGCGCCTGTGCCGTCTACCGTGCCCCCAGTTGCGGTCCAGGTGTAATTTAGAGGGTCGCTATCGGGATCGCTGGCCTGGGCACGTACGATTACGACGTCTCCAGCCCCGGAGGTAACCGTCGACTTGTCCACCGAACAGGTGGTCACCGGCGGACGGTTGGGCGGCGGCGGGGGAGGATTTCCGCCAAAGCGGAAAACGACTCCCGTCGAGAGACGTATGTTATTCCGCGCGGATCGTTCTCCAGCAATCGTGGAAGGATCCCTGAATCGTGTCATCAAGTATTCTGCCTGAACCAGCCGGAGGGCGAAGTGCCTGCGCACCTTGACGTCTAGTCCGCCTCCCAGCGCCATGGCGAACACGGTTTCTGACGGCAGCGGCGTGCATACAGGAGAGCCCGTGCAGGCAACGACCGTTACAATCTTTGCGTTAGCAACTCCGAAGAGCGCATGTAGAAACGGGGTCCACCTCTCGTGACGGAAGGAATAACGCGGACCACCCATATACATGAAGAAGTCTCCGTTGGCGTCAACAACGCGCGAAGTGCCCGGTCCGTTGAATTGCAATTCGGACGCGTGATAGCCGGAAAAGTCGCCAACCAGGCCCCAATGCCGGTTGAAGTTAATTGCAACGTTTGCGTCGCCGCCGTGCAGCGAAATGATTCGATTGCCAACGTCCTCGGGAACACCGCGGATATACGAATACCCCAGGAATAACTCAACCTTAGGAAACAGGACGTCGTCGTAGGTAGCCCTCGGAGCGGTGCTCGCTCGGGGCGTGGTGTTCGCGGTCGTTTGCGTGGGACTAGAGTCTGAGCCTGCAGGCGGGGTCGAGACTCGAGAAGCGCTCCGTGAGCTCGACGAGTCATCTTTCTTCGCCGTGTCATCCGCCCAGAGTGGGGATGCGAGTGCAGCAACAACCGCCAGAGTGCCAAACATCCGCGCTACGAGTTTCATTGTCAGTCCCTCACTTGGGCTTCGCGATGCGCCTGCTTGAATCGAAGGCATGATCTATTGACCTCATTTTTTGTGCCGGAAGGCGTGAAGATTGGATACACCTTCCGGCACGCCAGATAGCTGTCCTATGGAACGTTGATGACCGTATTTACCACGGTCACCGAAGAAATGAGACTGAGCGCCCTGCCGTTGAGCGTCGTGACTGTCCCCGCGCCGGCAGTGGAGATCACAACGCCGGAGTTGGCGATGATCGTTCCGACCATGGTGCCGCCGCCGCCGGGATTAATCGTCGCCGCCGAGCCGACCTGCCAGTAGACGTTCTGCGGTTGCGCGCCGTTGATAAGAATTACGTTTCGCGGGAACCCGGGGGCTCCCACGGTTAGTGTTGAGGCGATCTGGAACACCCACACGGCGTTCGGATTGCCCTGTGCATCGAGGGTCAGATCCGAGCCGGTGATCATGAACGAGACACCTGTGTAGACACCAGGAGTGAGAGTCAAGCCACCGAGTTGGCCTGCCCCAGCAAACGGACCTGGGGGTAAAGCTGCCATGGCATTGTAGGCATTCGTCGCGTCAATTAACGCCTGTGTGGCGGCCGCCAGTGTCGCGGCGGTGCCTTCGTTCGGGCAGGCAACGGTTGGCGGCGGAGGCGCCGTATTAATTACTCCGTTAACGACTCCCATATTTAGGGGAGTCTCCGTGTAGGTGCAGGCGTTTCCTGGCAAGCTGGTGTCGTGGAACCCAGTGACCGCCGTCGAAACAGCGGTGGTTCCGATACCGCCGTTGTTTATCTGCGTCAGTATCCCTTGGTTGGTCATACCCGCGCCGCCACCGAAGATTCCATAAGCGGCCGCCGTTCCAAGGTTAATTGGCCCTGGTCCGCCGCCTATAAATGGGGGCCCGGTGGTGAAGGACCACGGGTTCGATACCGGACCAGCAGCCAGGGCGTTTCCGGAGACGTCCTTCGCGCCCGTGGAAACGTTAGCTGTATACACAGTGTTCATCACCAAGGGAGCATTGGGCGTAAATGTCGCAGTGGAAGTGCCGGCAACGTAAGTAACCATTCCCGCAACCGGAGTTATTCCTGGTCCCGTCAACGTGAACGTTGTCGCATTGATGGTGGTCGGATCCATGGGTGCGCTGAATGTGGCGCTTACCGCGGCATTGAGCTGCACTCCCGTAGCGGCATTGGCCGGGCTGGTGATAGTGATCGTTGGCGGAGTCACGTTCGGGGTTGTCCCGGTCGTAAATGTCCACGGATTCGGCACTGGGCCAGCAGCCAGCGCAATGCCCGTGAGGCTCTTAACCCCATTGACGCCGGACGCGATGGTGGCGGTAAAAAGCGTGCTGGGTGCCAAAGCGGCCGCGGGAGTGAACAACGCAATGTTACCTACCAAAGTGACCGCACCGGCGACGGGAGTGGCGCCTGGGCCGGTAACGGTAAAGGTCGTGCCGTTAACGGTCGTGGGGTCCATCGCCGTGCTGAACGTCGCTGTGATCTGCTGGTTCGTGGGCACATTCGTCGCCAGATTCGCCGGGTTGGTGGCGATGATTGTGGGCGGAATGACGCTCGGTGCCGCACCGGTCGTAAACATTGAGACGAAGTTCGCCGCCAGCGAATTGCCCGCGGCGCTGGTCGCCCCGGTGGTTACCGTGAACGTGTAGACCGTGTTGGGCAGCAGATTGACTGCGGGCATAAACGTCGCGGCGGTCCCGTTCGCAGACGGAGTGACCATGCCGGCGACAGGTGTCATGGCCGGTCCGGTCAGAGTGATCGTCGTAGCATTTAGCGTGGCCGGATTCATGGGCTCGCTAAAGAATACGGAAACTTTCTGATTTAACGGTACGGCAGTGGCGCCATTTGCCGGCACAACCGAAGTTACGAATGGGATGGTGCCGGTAGTAAATGTCCAGGGATTCGGTACCAAGCCGGCCACGAGGGCATTGCCCGCCGGGTCGGTTACGCCGCCGCCGATGGCTGCCGTGTAGACGGTGCTGGGCAGCAGGTTCGCGGCAGGAGTGAACGTAGCCGTCATGCCGGCAAAGGTGACTGTGCCGGGGATCGCCGCGCCACCCGCGGGCGTCACCGTAAAGTTCACCGTGCTGATCGATACAGGATTTATCGGCACATTGAACGTTGCGTTGATGGTCGCGTTGACCGGCACTCCGATAGCGCCATTTACAGGATTCGTGGCAACGATGAACGGTGCAGTGAATCCAGTCTGTTCGCGCCCGCACCCGGCCGCAAAAACGCCCAGTACGATAATCAGAAACCATGCAGAGCTAAGCTTGAATTTGCGCATCAGTATCTCCCCTTCGGTTCGTAAACGGGCGTTTCCCACGTTAATCGCAGAGCATTGATAACAGTACAGTTTCTAGTTCGTCTGTCCAAAAGTGCACAGGTGCCACTAATAATTGGATATAGGTTCTTGGCCCGAGTCCCCCGCCGTCGCTTCGAACCGTCCCCTGAATCTCCATTTCCGCTCGAGATCCCTGCCGCATGAACCGGCAGAGTCATCAGAGCCCCCGCTTTGTATTTGTGCTAGCCACTCTTCACTTCCGAATACAAAGCTGCGGTCAAGCGATGCAATTCGTTGGCCCAAGTCGACGGAGAGAATACACACATTTGGCCAAAAACTAAAGACTTTATCTATAAATGATTACTGAACCTCCACTTCCATGCCCCGAATCTGTCCCATTTGCGGAGGGAAGTGCCCGAATCGGGCACGCCATGCGATCACGTAGCGCAGCCACGGATCATTCATCCCCGCCTGCCTGGTTTCGAAAGGCGTGCAAGTTCATCCGATAATCTTGCTTCGCGGGCTTTTCGTCTGAGAACTGATAACCCACCGGGTCTCGGCTCGGTCACGGGAGTTCGAGGCTGCAAATCAATGATTCGCGCAACGTGTCCTGCAGCGCGTCGTCTAGCTTGTGGCCTTGCATGGTGAGATAGAACACATCGATGGCCTTTTCACCCTGTGTGTCTATTAGGGCGGCTTCGATATTGCAGCCTGCGTCCGCCAGGACGGAGCTGATTTCATACAGCAGGCCGGAGCGGTCCCGGGCAACAATCTCCAGCACAGTGCTATGCGAAGAATAGTTATTATCGAAGCGGACTTCCGGCGAGATTTGCATGCTCTGGCGCAGGCCGGGGTTGCGGCGCAAACGGCCTCTGAGCAAAAGCTCGAGACTCGCCGTGCCGGTGACAATCTCCCGTAGACTGGCGAGAAACCTCTCTCCTTCGATGGCATTCAGTTCCAGGGTACGAAACGGGTCTGCGAATCGAAAAGTATCCACAACGATGCCGGCGCGATTGGCAAATGCGTCGGCCTTCAGGATGTTCATCCCCCATCCGGCTAGCGCGCCGCTGAGCATGGAGAACAGACGCGGGCGATCGCGCGTAATCACGGTCAGTTCGGTGGAATGTCCATGTCGATCGAGGAGCAACTGAACCGCCGACTCGCCCAGGCGGCGAGCGGAAAACACATGGGAGCAAATTGCTGCGGGTTGTTGGGCGTCCACGTACCGGCGCGGAAAACCGTCGAGGAATGCAGTCAGCTCGTCGAGCTTAACTTTGCCTTCAAGACTACTGGCGATCTGCTCGATCCTCGCTCGATCAGCCGCGGCGGTTAGTCGGACGTCATCCAGGCTGCGGGTCATGCTGTTGGCGGCGGCAGCGTAGAGCGTCCACAGCATTTCCGCTTTCCACGGCGTTAACGCCTCGGGATTCACGGACTTGATGTCGGCATAGGTAAAAAGACACAAAAGCTTCAAGCGCTCGCGGGAGCCAATCGATTCCGCGAAAGCTCGCGCCGTTTCCGTGTCGGAAATGTCCCGGCGTTGGAGCGTGGCGGACATCTCCAGGTGCTGCCGGATTAAGAAGCGCACGATTTCGCGCTGCTCCTCGCCGAGTTGCAGCCGTTCGAGAACGCCGTCCACGGCGCCCAGACTCGCGGCAACGTGGTCCTCCGCCGACAGGCCTTTGCCGACGTCATGAAATAACAACGATAGATAGAGTAATTCCGGCTGTTCGAGCTCGCTGAGAATTTCCGCAAAGCGGCATTCCGGATCAAGGATAGCACCCTGCAGCGCATGAATATTTTCAATCGTCAGCATGGTGTGCTCGTCCACCGTGTAACGGTGGTAAAGGTCGCGAATCACCAGCGTATGAATTGCGCGAAATTCAGGGAAGAGCGCGTCGAGAATCCCGAGTCGATGCATGCTGCGCAGGGCGGCCGCGGCGTGGGGATGCAGCAGAATGCGGCGAACCTGCGGCCAGGGGTTCAATGCGCTCGACGACGCTTCTCCCGAATTTTCCAGACGCAGAGCGCAGCGCCGGATGGCGCTTTCCGCATCTTCGCTGGGCTCCACGCCGTGCCGCGCCATGAACTCGAACAGGCCCAATACGGCAGAAGGGTCCTCGAGCCCGGCTGGCCGCCGCGCTATCACACGACCGCGCACGACATAGAACTCAGCATTGGCCAGACGTGAACGCCAGTCGCGATAAAGGGCGTAAAGAGTGGGCCGCGCAGCGACGGCCTGCTCCAGGCGCCGCCCGCTGAGCGTGAAAATATTGCGCGCGTGACGAAAATAAATGCGCATCCAGTCTTTAGCTTCTAGCGGCTGGCCAGGGCCTCGGCCAGATAGCAGATCGCCTTGTGAACAGCCTATCGCATGCCCGGCGGCTTCGTCCTGCAGATCCCAAGTGAAGCGGTTGTCATCGCGGTGGCAGCGGTAGTGCAGAAAAACGCGCGCGGCCGAATAAAAAGCAAACGCGGCCGCGGCCTCGCCCCCGGATGAGTCGCGCGCAGGCCAACGGCGATGACGGGATAGTTCGCTCAGCAGCTCGACCCAGTCGGCCACGTGCAGATCGCGCAATCCTCCGGGACCATCTTTCAAATTGGGTTCCAAATGATAGATAGTGTGGCCGAAGCGAGCGTGGCGGGCTTCGGTCATTTCCGTAATGCTGCGTATGAGCGGGCCATATTCCTGGGAGGCCAGGCCGGGGACGACGCCGTCGCGCAGGTCGGTATACAGGCCGCTATCACCCGCCAGGTATCGGCAATCCAGAAGCGAAAGCGTGAATTCGGGATTGCCAGGCTCGAATCGCTCACATTCCTCGAGCGTTCGAGATGTAATCGAAGTGCGCCAACCGAGATCCCACAAATGGCGCGCCACCGCCGCCGCAGGTTCTTTTACGGCAGCTTCGCTGCGCCGGGAAGAGCAGAGAAAAAGAAGGTCGATATCGGAATGAGGATAAAGCTCGCGGCGCCCATAGCCGCCCAAAGCCACCACGCAGAGATTCCCCGCACGGGCCACCGTGCCACCGAACTGCTCGGAGAAGGAATCTCCGTAAAGCGCCAGAACCAGGCGATCGGCCAGCGCGGTGCAAGCCTGTAAAGCAGCGGCCCCATCCCCGGACGCGGCGAACTGGCTCTCGATCGCCGCGGATTCCATGCCCGCAACATCGCGCAAAGTACTCAGGATGGAAGAGGTGGGCATGTCGATTCTGGGCTAGGGAACAGGAACCCCTAAACGCTGCCGGAGGCGCACCGGCAAGAGAGTGCTGGCCGCCTACAACGCGTTTTCACCTCGCTCCTCGTTGCGAATGCGAATGGCGTCATCCACACGTGTCAGAAAAATTTTGCCGTCGCCGATTTTGCCGGTGCGCGCGGCCTTAAGGATCGCCGCTACGGCAGGCTCTACAAGCTTGTCGGCCACGATTATTTCCACTTTTATTTTCGGGTTCAGGTCTATGGAATACTCGCGGCCGCGGTATACCTCGGTGTGTCCCTTCTGCCGCCCGTGGCCGCGGACGTCGGTGACGGTCATACCCACCACGCCCGCGTCGATCAACGCTTCTTTCACGGCCTCGAACCGGGAGGGCTGGATGATGGCTTCAATTTTTGTCATTTCGAAATTTTCTCCCGCGGAAACTGGCAGTGCGCGAAAGCGAGAAATGTCTATGTTTCAAGATTGTATCCTTCCTCACCGTGCTGCGTGAGATCCAGCCCCGCCGTCTCCTGCTCTTCGGAAACACGGAAACCGATCAGCGTGTCCACAATCTTCAGAATCACCAGGCTGCCCACAATGGCTAGAGCCCATGCGATGGCGATGCCGATAAGTTGATTCGCCATCTGTCCCGCGTTACCGTCCATAAGGCCTACCGGCAGCTCGCGTCCCGCGCTGTCCTTGAAAATTGGATTTACCGCGCGAGTAGCGAATACTCCTGTAAGCACAGCGCCGATAGTGCCGCCGGCTCCGTGAACTCCGAAGGCGTCGAGCGAGTCGTCGTAGCCGAGCTTCATCTTCACCAGCGCCACCATCATGTAACAGAACACCCCAGCAACAAGACCGATGGCCAGGGCCGGCATGGGCTTTACGAATCCCGAAGCTGGAGTAATCGCCACAAGTCCGGCGACGGCGCCGGAAATTGCTCCCAGGACGCTGGGCTTGCCATTGCGCATCCACTCCGCTCCGGCCCAGCCCAGCGCGGCTGCCGCGGCTGCAAGATGCGTGGCTACGAAGGCGGAAGTGGCCAGGCCGTTGGCCGCCAGCGCGCTGCCGGCGTTGAACCCGAACCAACCTACCCACAGTAAACACGCGCCGATGACGCTGAGCACTACGCTGTGCGGTTTCATGGGGCGCTGCGGATAACCCACTCTGCGTTTTATGTATAACGCGCAGACCAGCGCGGAGACTCCCGAAGTGATGTGCACCACAGTGCCGCCTGCAAAATCCAGTGTGGGAAACCGTCCACCCAGCGAAGCATTGAGCAGCCCGCCCTTGCCCCAAACCATGTGGGCCATCGGCGCGTACACCAGCAGCGACCACAAAATCATAAAAACAGCGACCGCGCTGAAGCGTACGCGCTCGGCGATAGCGCCGCTGATCAGGGCCGGAGTAATGATCGCGAACATGAGCTGATAGATCATGAAAGTCTGTTGCGGAATCGTGGCGGCGTAATCAGGGTCGGGCGCCGAGCCGACGCCGTTCAAAAAGGAATAGCCGAAACCGCCGACAAACGGATTTCCGGAATGAAAGCAGAGGCTGTACCCGACGAATGCCCAGACCACAGTCACCAGTGCCATCAGTGCGAAGCTGTGCATCATCGTCGCCAGGACATTTTTTTGACGCACCAGGCCGCCGTAAAAAAGCGCCAGGCCTGGGCCCGTCATCATCAGGACCAGCGCTGAGCAGGTCAGCATCCAGGCGTTGTCGCCGGCGCTTTGCGCCTCAGCAGTTTTTTGTTCGAGGCGGGTCAACCTGTCTTCGACTGGCGAGGGCGCGGCGGCTGCCGAAGCGGAAGACGAAGCGGAAGACGAAGCGGAAGACGAAGCGGAAGACGAAGCACTCTGCGCTTTGAGCGGACAGGCTGCGGCCAGCGCCACTCCCAGAATAAAAACAGCAGCGAGCAGCTTTGTGCGCATGCACCTCCTCCGCATTTCCCACCTTTCTAAAATAACTCCGACGAAATTTGCACGGATTGTAAGGTTGTTGCCAACAGGAAACAAGCGCTGGAGCTATTCATCTTGCGCATTCACGCTAGAGATTCTTTCGATTGGACGCCGGCGAAACATTTTGCGAAACTTGGCTCGTTCAGTTTTGGTTACCGCAGTTAGGGTTGTTTGCTGTAGTGGGTGAACCGAACCTCGACGTTCTTCTCACCTCGTTTCATTCCGGCAACTCAGCAGTTTGGGTCTGACCGCGCCGTCTCCCATAAACCGCCAATGCATCGGCCTGCCGCAACGGTCGCTGAGATTGGCGTGTTACGCCCGTTCGATGCGCATTCTTCGGCACGCCCTACGGGGCGGAGCAGGCGCACCCATACGTGGTCTGGGGAGATTCTTCCCCGAAGCGAGAGCCCTGCCGGGGTTCTCGTGACACCTAAAACTTCAGAGAGGAGGTTCGGCATGAAAATGATTCGCAGTTCGTCAATGAGGTTCTCAACGAGGTTTTCAACGAATTGCATTTTGGCTCTGGCTTTCGTTTTTCTGTGTGCATACACAGATTCGGCCAGCGCCCAAGATGTTCAATGGAGATTCGTAATCTCCTCCCAGACGCAGTGGGGCAATGTGACGTTGCCTCCAGGCGATTACACGTTCTCCATCAATGCGCCGGGTCCGTTCGCGCGCGTATTACTGCAGCGGAATAAACCTGGTTTGCCGGCAACCATCATGATCACGTCCATTTCCTGCGATGAGATCAAAGTTTCCGCAGCCGATTCGCTGGTGATCGTGCGAAACGGCGAGCGAACCGCCGTTCGCGAACTTCATTTAGCGAGCCTGGGGCTCGTTTTCCATTTTCCGGCGGGGCAGGCGGAAACCACTTCTACGTCCGCAGCCGTGCAGCCGGGGAAGATAATTGCCGCTCGCGGCGCCGAGAAATAACCCGGTCCTGGCGTGCCGAAGGGTCCCCGGCCGGTTAGCAGCCCGGCCGGGCACTCGGTACTTTGTAAAAGAGACCACAAGCAGCGGAGTATCAGTTTTATCCGTTCAGTTTTAGTTTCGAGCTAGAGGCGAACAAGATGGCATGGAACGAAAATACGAATTTGACCGCACCGCAAGCGGGAAGGTAGCGTAGGGAGAATGACCAGAATAGCGAACACGGCCAGCGCTGCCATCATGCCCGACAGCCCGGACATCGATTTCCTGCACTTAATCGGCAGCCGCATGGCGGCCGCCGGCTCTTTGCATGAGGTGCTGGGACGAATCGTTGATTTCGTTTCCGCGGTGGTGAAATGCGATTCCTGCTTTATTTATGTATTAGAGGATAACGATCTGGTGTTGCGCGCCTCCAAGAATCCGCATATGGACGCGCTCGACCGTCTCAAAGTACACATGGGGCAAGGCATCACCGGTTGGGTGGCGGAACACCGCGAACCCGTGGCCGTCTCCAATAACGCTTCGCAAGACCCGCGCTTCCAGTTTTTTAACGAGTTGCCGGAAGACCGCTACGAAGCGTTTCTTTCCGTTCCTTTACTCTGCAGGGGTCGTGTGGTTGGCGTGATTAACCTGCAACACCGCAAGCCCCACATCCACAGCCGGCGGGAGGTTCAATTGGTTTCCACGATCGGGTTCCTGATGGGCGCGGAAATCGAAATGGCCCGGCTGGAAAATCAAAACAGTCAGCTATCCGGCCAGTTGGCAACAAGAAAACTGATCGAGCGCGCCAAAGGTATTTTGCAGCGCGAGCTTAAGCTCACCGAAGAGCAGGCATTTCTTACCTTGCAGACTCAGAGCAGGCAAAGGCGCGCGCCAATGAAGGATATTGCGCAAGCCATTGTACTGGCGGAAGAAGTCAAGCGCGGCAATGAGTCGAAGACGTAACGGCCGGGACCATCCAGCCGCCAGAACATCCACTGGCGGGCGATTCCTCCTTTATAATCTCCAGCGGTACCTCCCAACATGGACTTCGACCAACTAAATACATTTATCCAGGTTACCAAGCTCGGTAGCTTTTCACGCGCGGGCCGCAAGGTATTCCGCTCGCAGTCCGCGGTGAGCGCGCAGATCCGGCAACTCGAGGAAGCCTACGGAGCAAGACTGCTGGATCGATCGGCGAAATCCGTTCATCTCACTCCCGCCGGCACGGTGTTTTTCGATTATGCCGTGCGCCTGCTGCGTCTGCGCGACGAATCGGTTCAAGCCGTGGCCGACCGCAGCGATACCGTCCACGGTCCACTGGTCTTCGGCGCGAATGAAGCCACCTGCCTCTATCTTCTGCCGGAGATCTTTGCCGATTATCAGCGGCGTTATCCGCTGGTGCAGATGAGTATCTACCGCAATTTCAGCCACAAAATTCTACAGCGCCTGGAAGACGGTTCGATTGACGTGGGAATCGTCACCATGCCGGTGAGGTCGCCGAATCTGCGGGTGCATCCGGTCTTCCGGGATCGCCTGATGCTGATGGTCAGCGTGCGCAACCCGCTGGCCAGCCGCAAGCGCGTCACCCTGGGAGCGGTCGCGGAACAACCGCTGATTTTTCCCAAGACTGGTTACACGCGCCAGGTGCTGGACAAACTTTTTCGGCCGTATCGTTCGCGCATGCGCCTGGCCATGGAGCTCCCCAGCATTGGAATGATCAAACGGTTCGTGGCCGCCGATGTGGGCGTCTCGTTCATCAGCGAAAGCTTCGCCAGCGATCAGGTGAAGGCCAAAGAGGTGAAACTTCTTTCGCTTGAAGGCGTGCAACTGTGGCGCGAACTTGGCCTGGTCTATCGCCGCGACCGCAGCCTTCCGCGCACCGCGCAAGCGCTCATTGCGCTCATCCGCGAACATCGAAAATCTTCCGCGCCGGCGGAAGCCGCTCCAGCCGGCTAGTCCCTTTGTCTTGACCCTGAACCGCTTTGCTCTTGCTAGAACCCGAACGGTAATCGTGCTTCTACAACTGCCGGCAAATAGAAATGCGCCCGCTTGGTCGCGTCCGGCAAATTAATCGTTAACCCCGCCTAATCCTCTTCGAGACCTGAGCCGATAATTTCAGTAAGCCCACTTGCGCCGGAATGTCGTTATAGCAAGCGCGCCGCGAGAAAGATTCGGCCTCCGGAGTGTCGTACAGACCGGGAGGGAGACTCATGTTTCCTAGGCATACAAATTCTTTAGCCCTGCACTGTCTGGGGGGCGCTTGTCTTTTTTTCCTTGCGGCCTCTGCCCGGGGCCAAACTCAGCGCTCCCCGCAGGACCTCTCCAATCTGAGCATCGAATCGCTCATGAATGTCGAGGTCACATCGGTCTCAAAAAGGGAGCAGAAGCTGTCGCAAGCCGCTGCGGCGATTTTCGTGATTACGCAGGAAGACATCCGGCGCTCCGGGGCGACCAACATTCCCGATCTTTTGCGCATGGTGCCCGGCCTGGAAGTCGCGCAGATCGATGCCAGCACGTGGGCCATCAGTTCGCGCGGCTTTAACAGCTCGTTCGCCAACAAAATGCTCGTGCTGGTGGACGGACGCAGTGTTTATTCACCACTGTTTTCAGGGGTCTACTGGGATAGCCAGGACACGATCCTGGCGGATATAGAACGGATTGAGGTGATCCGCGGGCCCGGAGCTACCGTGTGGGGCGCTAATGCCGTGAACGGCGTAATTAACATCATCACGAAAAACTCCGCGGATACCCAGGGCGGCGCCCTCAGCGTGGGCGGTGGCAACCTACTGCACGCTTTCGGCGAGGTGCGCCAGGGAGGAAAAATCGGCGCCAGCGCCAATTACCGCGTTTATGGCAAGTATTTCAATATTGCCGATTCGATAGCACCCGGTGGCCAGACCGCGAGCGATCACTGGCAAGCGGGGCGAGCCGGCTTCCGTCTGGACTGGAAAGCCTCCTCGCGTGACGCATTGTTGCTCGAAGGGGAGATGTATGCCGGCCAAACGCACCAGACAACCACAAGATTGGTGTCCTTTTCCGCGCCGTTCTTCAATACCTTCGTGGACAAGACTTCCGAGGCGGGGGGCAATGCGCTGGCCCGTTGGACGCGCACTCTCTCGGACAAGTCCGATCTCTCCCTTCAGGTCTCCTTCGACCGCACCAACCGCAGCAGCGCCATTTTTGGGGAGAATCGCAACACTGTTGCTGTTGATTTTCAGCATCATTTTTTGCAGGGCTCGCGTCAAGAATTTGTCTGGGGTTTAAGCTACCGCTACACAGCGGATGGATTCGGGTCGCGATTCGGCATCTTCCTGGATTCCACTCCGCTGGGCCTGAGTACTTACAGCGCCTTCGTGCAGGACCAGATCTCGCTGGTCGCGGATCGGCTATTCCTCACGGTTGGATCCAAGTTCGAGCACAACGCGTTCACCGGCTTTGAATATCAGCCCAGCGCGCGCGTGTTATGGGCAGTGAATCATCGCCAGGCGGTTTGGGGAGCGGTCTCGCGCGCGGTGCGCACCCCTGCGCGCAGCGACCGCTCCGTGGAGCTTGACCTCAGCGGCTTTTCCAGTTTGGGCGGGTTGGCAGCAATTGTGGAAGTTTCCGGGGATCCAAAATATCGCTCGGAGGATGTATTAGCCTATGAGTTCGGTTACCGCCTATCAGTATCCGAGCGCATTTCCTTCGACCTGGCATCCTTCTACGACCGTTACCGGAATCTGCGGACCAGCGAGACCGGCGCCCCTTTCTTCGAGACGCAGCCGGCACCGGCGCATCTGGTAATTCCTATCCGTTTTGCGAACCAAGCTCATGGCCGCACCTATGGAACAGAGATCTCAATAAATTGGCAAGTGGCCAAGAGTTGGAGGCTCAGCCCCTGCTATTCACTTTTTTACGAGGAGCTGGCGCGGGATCCTTCGAGTACTGACTCCGGGGTCGGCAGAACACGCAGTGATCCGCGAAACCAGTTCCAGCTGCGCTCTTCGCTGGGGCCGCTCAAAGGGGTGGAACTGAATTCGGCCTTTTATTTTGTCGGTAAGCTGCCCGACCAGTTTGTTTCGTCGTACTCCCGGTTTGATTCGCAGCTCGCCTGGCACGCCAAGCCGTGGCTCGATCTAAGCCTGGTTGTCCAGAACGCCTTTAAGGCGAGTCACCAGGAGTTCGGATCTACGCAACTCGGCCAGCACGCCACACTCGTTCCGCGATCCGTCTACGGCGAAATCCGATGGCGGTACTGAAATGCCCAGCGGTCGGACGCGCAGGCTGCCGTGCGGGGCGCTTGGTACCGGCGGAGCGCTGGGGAAAGGGCTAGAGGACCGACTCATCTGAACGCTCGCAGACAGCTCGCGATTTTGCGCCAGCGGATCGTTCTGCCGGTGCGCGGGCGAATTTCGCGTCTTGCTCTCCTGGCGGCGTTCAGCGCGGGAATTCTGCTCGCTGGTTTTCCGGAAGACGATGGTTTTGTCCGCGCGCAGTCGCGAGAAAGCGCGGAATACGAAGTCAAGGCCGCCTTCCTTTATAACTTTGCAAAATTCGTGGAATGGCCCGCCGACGCTTTTCAGAATGAAAAGGCTCCCATCGCTCTCTGCGTGTTCCTGGCCGATCCTTTTGGCAATGCGCTCGATGACGTGATCCGGGGAAAGACCATCAATAAACGCGAGCTCGCGGCCCGGCGGGTCAGTGATTTGCGCGACTTGAGAGCCTGCCAATTGGTGTTCGTCAGCGACAAAGAAGGCAAGCATCTGCCCGAAATGCTGAATGCGCTCAAAGGGGCCAGTGCCCTGGTGGTGGGGGAGACCGACCAGTTCGCGGAGCGCGGAGGCGGGATTCAATTTTACATGGAAGACAACAAAGTTCGCTTCAGCGCCAACGTAGACGCGCTGCAACGCGCCCGGCTCACCGTCAGCTCCAAGCTTCTCGCCCTGGCCCGGATCGTCCACGAAAAAAATCATCGGAAGGAGGACTGAGATGCGCTGGCAACGGGAAGTGTCGATCCGTCAGAAGATTCAACGCATCGTCATCATCGCCTGCGGCGCGGCACTGTTCCTGGCGTCCGCGGTGTTTACTCTTTATGATCGAACCACTTTCCTCCAGGCGAAAACCGATGATCTGAAGGCCTCGGCAAGAATGATTGGATCGAACAGCACGGCGGCGCTGGCTTTTCGCGATTCAAAAACAGCGCGGGAAGTCTTAAGTGCGCTGCAAGCCAAACCGCGTGTGGTCAACGGCTGCATTTATGACTCGGAAGGCAAAGTCTTCGCGACTTACCAGCGCGACCCGGCGCAAGGCCCCTTTTCTCCGCCGGCCGTGCAACGAAGCGGCAGCTCGATCGCCGCCGGCCACATGATCCTCTTCGAACCGGTAATCCTGAACGGCGATGTCATCGGCACCATCCTGATCGACGCGAACCTTCAGGATCTGAACGAACGCCTGGCCCGGTTCGCGCTGATCGACCTCGCCGTGCTACTCGCATCTCTCGCGGTGGCCTACCTTCTTTCGTACCGGCTGCAGAGAGTCATCTCCGATCCCATTCGGGAGCTGGCGGGGATCGCCTCATCCGTTTCCGCGCATCAGAACTATTCCATTCGCGCGGCCAAGCGAAGCCACGACGAAATTGGAGTTCTCGTCGACCAGTTCAACAGTATGCTCGACCGCATCCAGCAGCGGGACGTGGCCATCCAGAAAGCCAATGACAATCTGGAACGCCGGGTTGCCGAACGGACCTCTTTTCTCAACGCGCTGGTCGAAAACACTCCGCTGGCCATCATGGTGCTGGACTCCGAGCAGAAAGTGCAATTGTGCAATCCGGCGTTCGAGCATCTCTTTCAGTACACGCGTGAGGAAGTAATCGGGAAGGCCGCGGGCGGTTTGCTGGCGGACGGCAGCTTGCTCCTCGAGGCCCGCGACACGTCTCCCAAAGCGCGCGGCGGAGATCTTGTAAACCTGGTTACTCGCCGCCGGCGCAAAGATAAGAGTCTGGTAGATGTGGAACTTCACTCCGTCGGCCTCACCGTGAATGCTGAAGTGGTCGGCTCCCTGGTTATCTACCAGGACATCTCCGCCCGGAAACGCGCGGAAGAAGCCATGGAGCAAGCCAGGGAAGCGGCGGAGGCGGCCAGCAGGACCAAGAGCGAGTTTTTAGCGAACATGAGCCACGAAATCCGCACCCCGATGAATGGAATCATGGGCATGACCGAGCTGGTTCTGGATACGGATCTGGATCCCGAACAACGCGAATATTTGAACATGGCGAAAATATCCGCCGATTCTTTGCTTTCTTTGATCAACGACATTCTGGACTATTCCAAAATCGAAGCCGGAAAGCTGGAGATCGACCAGATCGAATTCAATCTGGGCGACAACCTCGGCGACACGATGAAAACGCTCAGTCTGCGAGCCCACCAAAAGGGCTTGGAGCTGGCCTACGACTTGCATCCCGACGTCCCCGATGCTCTGCTCGGTGATCCCGGCCGCTTGCGGCAGATCATTGTGAATCTGGTCGGCAACGCGATCAAGTTCACCGAAAAAGGCGAAGTCGTTGTATCCGTCCAGGTGGAATCGCGTACCCGCGAGGCCATCGAGCTTCATTTCATAATTATAGACACGGGGATTGGAATTCCCGCCGGAAAGCAGACCGCCATCTTTGAAGCTTTCACTCAGGCGGATGGATCGATGAGCCGCACGTATGGCGGCACGGGATTGGGCCTGACCATTTCGTCACGGCTGGTGGGATTCATGGGCGGAAAAATCTGGGTCGAGAGCGAGCTGGGCCGGGGCAGCCGGTTCCACTTCACTGCGAGCTTCGGATTACAGCAGGTCCCCGCACGAACGGTAGTGCCCAGGGATCCAATGACTCTGCGCGACATGCGCGTGCTGGTGGTAGACGACAACGCGACCAACCGGCAAATATTGACGAAGATGTTGAGCCACTGGCACACCCTCCCGACAGCGGTGGAAAGCGGAGCCAAGGCCATCGTCACGCTGCGCGAAGCACTGGGAATGGGAAGAGTGTTCCCCCTCATACTCGTCGATGCCCAAATGCCTGAGATGGACGGTTTCGCCCTGGCGGAATGCATTAATAGAAATCCGGGGTGGAGCGCCGCCACCATCATGATGTTAAGTTCCGCCGGCCAGCGCGGTGACGCACGCCGCTGCCGCGAGCTGGGCGTCGCCGCCTACTTGACTAAGCCGGTCCGCCAGGGAGAGCTGCTCGATGCGATTTTAACCGCGTTGGGGACAAGAGCGATGAGGGAGGATTCACCCGTCCTGGTGACGCGGCATTCCCTCCGTGAAAACAGCAATCGTCTGCGCATCCTTCTTGTTGAGGACAACAACGTAAACCAGGTATTCGCTCTCCGATTGCTGCAGAAGGCCGGCCACACCGTGGCGCTGGCGGGGAATGGCAGGGAGGCGCTAATCGCCCTGGACAGAGAATCGTTTGATGTGGTGCTCATGGACGTGCAGATGCCGGAGATGGACGGATTCCAAGCGACTGCCGCCATCCGCGAAAAAGAGAAGGACTCGGGGAACCATTTGCCCATCATCGCCATGACCGCCCATGCCATGGTCGGGGACAAAGAACGGTGTCTTGCAGCTGGAATGGATGATTACATTACCAAACCGATTCGCCGTCAGGAGTTGGCTGACTTGCTGAAGCGTTATTCCTCAGTTGCCGCTGAAAACGTAGTCTAGTCGCCGGAAGCTGAATCGCATTAAATCTTGCGTCCGATCACGCGCGACGTCAGGTGTAGTATGGTTCGCGGCGCTGCTCTTATCTTGAATGCGCGACAAACGACCAAAAGGCCCGGTATGAAATCATCGGAACGCTGGCCCGCTCTTCCGCTGGCCGAATGGAAAGACACCTACGCCACTCTGCATATGTGGACGCAAATCGTGGGAAAGATCCGCTTAGCGCTTAGCCCGGCGGTCAATCACTGGTGGGGCTCCGCGCTGTATCTCACCGCGCGCGGCTTAACCACCTCACCGATCCCCTGGGCGAAAGGAAGTTTCGAAATTCACTTTGACTTTATTGCCCACGCCTTGGAGATCAACACCAGCCTCGGAGAGAGCAGGACGTTTCGGCTCATTCCGCGTTCCGTTGCCCAGTTCTACGAGCAGCTCATGGGCGCGCTGCATTCCCTCGGCATCGATGTAAAAGTGTGGGACATGCCCGTGGAAGTGCCCCGGCCGGTTCGGTTTCACCTGGATGAGAGTCATGCGTCTTACGACAGCGAACACGCGCATCGTTTCTGGCGAGTCCTGGTCAGCGTGGACGAAGTATTCAAGGAATTCCGCGCGGGATTTATCGGGAAGTCCAGCCCTGTCCATTTTTTCTGGGGGAGTTTCGACCTGGCGGTGACGCGCTTCTCGGGCAGGCGTGCGCCGGAGCGTCCAGGCGCAGACCCGGTCACCCGCGAGGCCTACTCGCACGAAGTTATCAGCGTAGGATTTTGGCCCGGGGATGGCGAGATTGTGAAAGACGCGGCATTCTACGCGTATGCTGCGCCCGAACCGCCGCGGCTGAAGGAAAGTCGCGTGCGCCCCGCAAAAGCATTTTATCTTCCTGAGAAGAGCGAGTTCTTCCTTATGTATGACGAACTCCGACGGGCGGACTCTCCCCGGCAGGCGTTGCTGGAATTTTGCCAGAGCACCTACGAGGCCGCGGCCATCCTTGGAAATTGGGATCGCCCGAGTTTGGAACGCGAGCCGTCGGGACTTGCTCGCCCATAAGCAGTGGAGCGACGACCTCGTTTGTGAGCGGGAGACGATATGAAACTGCGCCGGAGACTCACTTACGCGATCGCGTTGCTCGGCCTGGCGACTTCGGGATATCCAAACCCCTCGCCTGTCGCCTCTACTCTCAAGACCCGCAACATCGTCCTCATCGTGATTGATGGGCTGCGCTGGCAGGAAGTGTTTCATGGGCCCGACGCTGCGCTGATGAATCAGGAACACGGCGGGGTGGAAAACATCGAACAGCTTCGTCATGACTTTCCCGGTGCCAGCCCGGAGGAAAGCCGCGCAGCCGTGCTCCCGTTCCTGTGGAAGACGGTCGCGCGGCGCGGGCAGATTTTTGGCAACCAGGATAAACAGAGCGTGGCAAAAGTAGCGAATGGGTTGGCGTTTTCCTATCCCGGATACAACGAGATGCTCGCGGGGTTCCCGGATGCGCGCATCGACAAAAATGAATTTGGGCCCAATCCGAATGCCACGGTGTTCGAGTGGCTGAATCACCTTTCGGAATATCGTGGCCGGGTAGCTGTGTTCGGCACTTGGAGCGTCTTCAACGATATTTTCAACGTCAAGCGCAGCGGCCTCTACATTTCTGCCGGGTGGGACCCGCCGTATCACGGCTCAGAACACGGCCACCCCGGCCCCCGCCAGGAGTTGTTGAACGAGATTTACACTACGACCACGCGCCTGTGGGACGACAACGTCTACGATGCTTTTGTGCAGCCGGTGCTGCTCGACTACATCCAGGAACACCAGCCGCGCGTGCTGTTTGTCGGCTATGGCGAAGCAGATGATTGGGCTCATGCCGGACGGTACGATCTGGTGTTGCGGTCCGCGCATCAATGTGATCGCTTCATCGAGCAGCTTTGGAACATAATGCAGTCCATGACGCAATACCGCGATCAGACGACCTTCGTCATCACCACAGATCATGGCCGCGGCGGCGGGCTGACGGAATGGAAGGAACATGGCGAAGAACAGAAAGGATCCGAGAACATTTGGATTGGGGTGTTGGGACCAGACACGCCGCCGCTCGGAGAACGCGCCAATCTCCCGGCCGTAACGCAGAGTCAGATCGCGGCAACCTTAGCCGCGTTGCTCGGTAAAGACTACCCGGCTTCAGTTCCGCAGGCGGCTGCCGCGCTGCCCGATGTAGCGACAAAGCGAGCCTCAGCCGCAGCAAAGTAGCCTGGCCTTCAGGAAACGAAAAATCGGTCCAGCATCGATCGCAAAGAAAGAATTACATTTGTTCCTCTGATCTGTTTCTAAATTCGGCGGTTATAGTCACAGCTTCGATACCTCTTGCGCAGCACCCACCCCCCCATTCAGACCGCAAACCCGGCCCGCCGGTGGCGCTTGCGGCCCATGCAGAAATGCGGTCCGCGCGGATTAAAGTCCTGCCGGATTCCGGCCGATATTCCAGAGAATGACGAATGACATAAGCACGCGAAGGCCGCGAACCTTTGGCGGGGCCGGGTGATATGACGGGTGATATGAAATGACGACCAAGTCTCAATTGAATCCAGGGCTTCCAGCGGCATTGGGGTTTGCCGTACTGGCCCTGCTCGTCGGTGTTGCCTTCTCCTACTTTCGCGGTACGAGCTTGACTGAAGCTGCTCTGGTGCTGGGAAATGCCGGGGGGCTGGTGATCGTCGCCGCGTCGATCTGGACCACGCAACGCGATGGGGGCGCAGATGGAGCGCTGCAGGCCAGCGAAGAAAAATACCAGATGCTTCTCAACGGCGTACAGGACTACGCGATATTTATGATGGACCCGGAGGGCAAGATCCTCAGTTGGAATGCCGGTGCCGAACGAATCAAAGGGTATAAAGCCGAACAGATTATAGGTAGCAATTTTTCTTGCTTCTTCCCTCCGGAAGATGTCGAGCAGGGCAAGCCGAAGGAGGTGTTGCGCATCGCCGCCGCGAGCGGCCGGCATGAAGAACAGGTCATGCGAGTGCGGAAAGACGGTTCAAGATTCTTGGCCAGTGTCACATTTACCGCGCTACGCGACTCGGCCGGAAATCTGCGGGGGTTTTCGGAGTTCAGTCACGATCTTAGCGAGAGCAAGGAGTCTGGGGCGAAGTACCGCGGTCTTTTGGAGGCAGCGCCGGATGCCATGGTGGTGGTGAACCAGGGCGGCGAGATTGTGCTGCTGAACGTGCAGGCAGAGAAGCAGTTTGGTTACCGCCGCGATGAGCTGGTAGGGCAGAAGGTAAAGAACATCATCCCCGAGGGATTCGCCGAACGAATCATCGCGGACGGCACGCGCAGCGCCGCGGATGCCTTGGCGCAACAGATCGGCACCGGGATCGAACTGTCGGGGCGGCGCAAGGATGGAACCCAATTTCCAATTGAGATCATGCTCAGCCCGTTGCAGAGCGCCGAAGGCATTCTGGTCACGGCGGCGATCCGCAACATCAGTGTACGCAAAAAAGCAGAGAAGCACCTGGCGCAGATGGAGGGCCGTTACCGCGGTCTTCTCGAGGCTGCACCGGACGCCATGGTGGTGGTGAACCAGGGCGGTGAGATTGTGCTGCTAAACGTGCAGGCGGAAAAGCAGTTTGGCTACCGCCGCGATGAGCTGGTAGGCCAGAAGGTAAAGAACATCATCCCGGAAGGTTTCGCGGAACGGATCATCGCGGACGGCACGCGCAGCGCCGCGGATGCCTTGGCGCAACAGATCGGCACGGGGATCGAACTCTACGGTCGAAGGCGTGACGGTACGGAATTTCCCATCGAGATCATGCTCAGCCCGCTGGAAAACGCCGAAGGCACCCTGGTCACCGCGGCCATCCGCAACATCAGCGTACGCAAGGAAGCAGAGAAGCACCTGGCGCAAATGGAAGGGCGGTACCGCGGTCTTTTGGAGGCAGCGCCGGATGCCATGGTGGTGGTGAACCAGGGCGGCGAGATTGTGCTGCTGAACGTGCAGGCGGAGAAGCAGTTTGGTTACCGGCGCGATGAATTGGTGGGGCAGAAGGTAACCAACATCATCCCCGAGGGTTTTGCGGAACGAATCATCGCTGACGCGCTACGCTCCACGGCTGATGCCTTGGCCCAGCAGATCGGCACGGGAATTGAGCTGACCGCGCGTCGCAAGGACGGCACGGAGTTTCCGATCGAGATCATGCTCAGCCCGCTGGAAAACGCTGAAGGGACTCTGGTGACGGCGGCCATCCGTGACATCACCGCGCGCAAAGCCGCCGAAGCGGATCTACTGGACAAGGTGCAGGAATTAAATCGCTCGAATGAGGAATTGGGGCAATTCGCCTACATTGCCTCCCACGATTTGCAGGAGCCGTTGCGCATGGTGGCCAGCTACACGCAGCTCTTATCCAGGCGGTACAAAGGAAAGTTGGATTCCAATGCCGACGAGTTTATTGCGTTCGCCGTCGACGGCGCCGGGCGCATGCAGCGCTTGATCCAGGACCTCCTGAGCTATTCGCGGGTGAGCACCAAGGGGCAGGATCTGCTGGAGATCTCCAGCGAAGATGCCTTCCAACAGGCGCTGATAAACCTTCGCGGAGCTATCGCTGATAGCGGAGCTGTGGTGACCCACGATCCGCTCCCCGCCGTGCTGGCCGATGAGATGCAACTGACGCAACTTTTTCAGAACCTGGTGGGCAATGCCATCAAGTACCAAAGTCCGGGAGTACCCCGCGTGCACGTCTCCGCCGCCAGAAATGCCGGGAAGAAATGGCTGTTTTCCGTAAAGGACAACGGCTTGGGAATTGCCCCCCAATATTTCGACAGAATTTTCGGCATGTTTCAAAGGCTGCACAAACGCGAAGAGTTCGCAGGCACGGGCATTGGCTTAGCTATCTGCAAAAAGATCGTAGAACGCCATGGCGGCAGTATTTCTGTGGAGTCTGAGCCCGGGAAGGGCTCCACTTTCAGTTTTGCGCTGACCGCGCCGGAGAGGAAAACATGAAAACTATAGGAGTAGACGGTATGCCCATCGAAGTACTCTTGGTCGAAGACAGCCCCGGCGACGTTCGCCTTACTCAGGAAGCCTTCCGCGAGGCCAATATAGCCATCCATCTGCACGTGGCTGCGGACGGCGTGGAAGCCATGTCGTTCCTGAGACGGCAGGACGAACACGCGAACGCACCTCGCCCGGATCTAATTCTATTGGACCTGAACCTCCCTCGAATGGATGGCCGCGAAGTCCTGACGCACATCAAGGAAGATGAAAACCTGAAAACGATTCCCACCGTGATCCTCACCACGTCCGAGGCAGAGGCGGATATCGTGAAAAGTTATGAGCTCCAGGCGAACTGCTACCTCAGCAAACCTGTGCAGTTGGACGCGTTCGAAAGCCTGGTGAAGAGCATCAATGATTTCTGGCTCACCAAGGCCAAATTGCCCCGGCAGAGGCAAAGTGCATGAGTCAGAAAGCGATCAGGACCGTTCTGGTGGTGGAAGACAACCACGGAGACGCTCGTCTGCTTCGCGAAATGTTCCATGAGCACGAACCCGGCGGCACGGAATTGACGCATGTAGAGTGTATGTGCGAAGCCGAGACGCATCTTGCAGATCGTAAGGTCGACATTATCCTGCTGGACTTGGGACTCCCCGATGCCCAGGGGCTTGAGGCCGTTCGGCGGGCTCACGCTGCGGCCCCCCGCGTGCCGATGGTGGTGCTGACCGGCCTCGACGACGAGTCGCTGGCCGCGCAAGCCTTGCAGCAGGGCGCGCAGGATTATCTCATCAAAGGGCAGATTGAGACGCGCGGGCTGCTGCGCGCCCTGCGCTATGCCATCGAGCGCAAGGTGATGGAAGAGGCGTTGTTCGTGGAAAAGGAACGCGCCCAGGTCACGCTCAAATGCATCGGCGACGCCGTGGTCTGCACCGACGTCACCGGAATGCTCACTTTTCTTAATCCCGTTGCCGAGAGGATGACCGGCTGGTCGTGGCAAGAAGCGGCCGGCCTGCCCATGGCTGATGTTCTCAGAATCGTGGACGACACCACGCGCGAAACCATTCCCAATCCCATGGAGCTAGCGGTTGGCCAAAATCGCAGCATGCACCTGCCTCCCAACTGTATTCTCGTTCGGCGAGATGGCTTGGGAATTCCCATCGAAGACTCCGTTTCTCCTATCCACAACCGCGAAGGGCAGGTCAGCGGCGCCGTAATCGTCTTCCGCGACGTGAGCGCGGCACGGGAAATGGTGCTGCAGATGACCCATTCCGCCCAGCACGACTTTCTCACCGGTTTACCCAACCGCATGTTGTTGAACGACCGCGTGTCCCAGGCTATCGCCCTGGCCACGCGCAATCAGAAAAGGCTGGCCGTGTTGTTCCTGGATTTGGACGGGTTCAAGCACATCAACGATTCCCTGGGACATTCCATCGGCGACAAGCTTCTTCAATCCGTCACCAACCGCCTGGTGGGATGCGTACGTGGCACGGACACGGTGAGCCGGCAGGGCGGCGATGAATTCGTTGTGCTGCTTTCCGAAATCGGGCTCTCGGAAGATGCCGCTCTCTCCGCCAGACGGATTCTGCAGGCCGTGGCCGAGGCCCATTCGCTCGACCAGCATGACCTGCACATCACCACCAGCATCGGCGTAAGCGTATATCCTGACGACGGCTTGGACTCGGAAACGCTGATCAAGAATGCCGACACGGCGATGTACCAGGCCAAGGAACAGGGGCGCCAGAGCTACCGGTTTTTCAAGCCGGCCATGAACGTCCGGGCGGTGGAGCGGCAATCCATTGAGGAGAGCCTGCGCCGCGCCTTGGATCGGCATGAATTCACCGTGTACTACCAGCCTAAGATCAATCTGCGGGCGGGAGAAATCAGCGGCGCGGAAGCTCTGCTCCGCTGGACCCATCCTGTTCGCGGGCCGATCTCGCCGGCAGAATTTATTCCCGTGGCGGAAGATTCCGGCCTTATTCTGCCGATCGGAAACTGGGTCCTGCGAGAAGCGTGCAAGCAAGCCCGGGCATGGCTCGATGCCGGCCTGCACCTGGGCACCATGGCGGTGAACATCTCCGCAATGGAGTTCCGGGACGATGATTTTCTTGACGGTGTATTCTCCATTCTCAAAGAAACCGGCCTGCAGCCGCAGTCGTTGGAGCTGGAGCTTACCGAAAGCGTCCTGATGAAACGCACCGAGTCCACCGAATCCATCCTCAAGGCGCTACGCGCCAACGGCGTGCAGCTGGCCATCGATGATTTTGGTACAGGTTATTCCAGCCTGAGCTATCTTCGGAAGTTTCCGGTCGATGCCCTCAAGATCGACCAGTCCTTCGTCCGCCAGATCACCACCAGCCCAGACGACACCACCATTGTGACCGCGGTGGTCAGCATGGGCCGCAGCCTGGAGTTGCGAGTGGTGGCTGAGGGTGTGGAGACTGCTCAGGAGCTGGCATTTCTTCAGTCCCTGCAATGCGACCAGGCCCAAGGGTACTATTTCAGCCGCCCAGTGCTGCCCCATAAATTCGCGAGACTACTTCAGACCGGCATATTAACTGCTGTCGTAAATTAACGGAATACCGCACCGCGCTCCCTCCAACTCGCGTCGTTTTTTTCTTTCCGCCTCCAGTTTTTCCACCGCCTAAAGCTAATTACGTTGACTCTTCCTCTGCGCATGTGCTAGTTACGCGCTCAGAATTAGAGTTTGAGCAGCGGTTGATGGGTCAGAGCTTTCGGGGTTTTGTGTGCTCGCACGATGCAAAGTCGGGGGAGACTTGTCCATGAAATCAAAAGTTATTCTGTTTCTAGCGATTAGCGGAATTCTTGGTCTTCTGTTCTCGGTGCCCATGTATGCGCAGGTATCCGGCGCCACGCTCTCTGGCACCATCACCGACGCGCAGGGAAAATCGATTCCCGGCGCCACGGTCTCCGCAAAGAATCTGGCCACCGGCTTGGGAGTGCAGACCACCACCAACGATGCCGGCTCCTATACCATACCGAACCTGCTGCCGGCCTCGTACGAAGTGACGGCAACGGCGACAGGATTCAGCACCGATATCTCCAAGGTGACGCTCACCGTCGGCGCGCGGCAGGAGATGAACCTCTCCCTCAAGGTCGGCCAGGTTACCGAGCAGATCCAGGTCACCGGCGCGGCCTCACAGGTTGAGCTGGTTAGCTCCACGCTTTCAGGCACCGTCGAAGCCAGCCAGGTTCGCGAACTGCCGCTCAACGGCCGCGACTGGGGCTCTTTGGCTACTTTGCAGCCTGGTGTGGTGTCCGTACGCACGCAGGAAGCCGTCACTCAAGTCGGCTCCCACGCGCGCGGGCTGGGAATGCAGCTCAGCATCGGAGGCAACCGGCCGACGCAGAATACCTATCGTTTGAACGGCGTGGTCATCAATGACTACTCCAACGCCGGGCCGGGCAGCGTGCTGGGCCAGAACCTGGGTGTGGATGCGATCCAGGAGTTCTCCGTCCTGACCAGCAACTATTCCGCGGAGTATGGCTTCACTTCGGGCGGCGTCATCAACGCGATTACGCGCTCCGGCACCAATCAGTTTCACGGAAGCGTGTATGAGTTCCTGCGCAACAGCTCGCTGGACGCCGCCAATTTTTTTGAAAATGCCAACGGCCTCAAGAAAGCGCCTTTCCGCCGCAACCAGTTCGGCGGGTCGGCCGGAGGGCCGATCTGGAAGGATAGGATTTTCATCTTTGGTGATTATGAAGGCCTCCGCCAGAGCAAGGGAATTCCTCACGTGGCCACCACTCCCTCGCCCAATGCGCGGTTAGGAATCCTGAATGACGGCATGGGCAACCCCCTGCCCCCCACGGGGACTTGCTCGCCCAATTCCATGCGACTGGTGCCCAACGCAACGGTTTGCGTTGATAACGAGATCGCAAAATTTTTTACGTTCTACCCGTTGCCCAACGCCGGTCTGATCGGTCCATCCAATAACACGGGACTCTTCGCTTTTTCCGGCACGCAGGTGGTACCCGAAAATTACTACACCACTCGAGCGGATGTGAAGATCTCCGACCGGGATACTCTGAACGGCAGCTTTTATTACGATCGTTCCAGCTTTACACAGCCCGACAACCTGAACCAGGTGTTGGACGAATTCGTTGTAGGCCGCAGGGGCATCGCGGTGGAAGAGACGCATATTTTCACTCCTGGTATGGCCAATACCATTCGCTTCGGCTACAACCGCAGCAATGGCGATGGCCAACTGACTCCCAAGGCCATCAATCCGGCTGGCGCGGATGCGTCTTTCGGACTTCTTCCTGGATTTTTCGCGCCGAGAATTTCGATTTCAGGTGTCACCCCGTTCCGAGGCGGGTTGAATGGGCAATCCGTGCAAAATTATCTTCTGCAGACCTACCAGTTCTACGACGATGCTTCGCGAAATGCCGGGAGACACAGCATCAAGTTCGGCGGAATGTTCATTGCTTATCATTTAGATCTTTTCGCGCCTTTTGTTGAGGATGGTACGGCGTCTTTCAGCGGACTGGCGAACTTCCTTACCAATAACGTCCGCAGAGTCAGCGGCCCTCCTGACCTTTCCGCCATCAAAACGCACCATAACCGCACCAATATTTTCGCCGGCTACGTCCAGGATGATTGGCACATCCGCCCCCGGCTGACCCTGAATCTGGGGTTGCGCTACGAGATGGAAACGATTCCGACGGAAACCAGCGGTCTGATTGCCAACCTGCCCACAATCTTCACCGATCCAAGCGCTTGCGTTTCGCCGAGCAACTGTCCCGGCTTTAACAAATCCTACTTCACCAGAAACCCCACCACCAAGAACTTCGAACCGCGCCTTGGCTTTGCCTGGGATCCTTTCGGCAACGGGAAAACCGCCGTTCGCGGCGGTATCGGGCTTTTTGACGCTCTGCCGCTCCCCTACGAGCTGGTGATTAATAACGCGCAAACATCCCCGTTTCACGTAACCACCACTACACCCGTAAATCCGGGGCAGGGACTATTTCCGCATGGGCTCGGTGGGTTTTTTACCAACCCTCCGGCTGCGGCCCAGACGTGGAATTACGTGGATACCAACATAAAACGCAACTACGTTTATCAGTGGAACTTGAACGTACAACACCAGTTTCCGTGGGATCTTTCGGTCATGGTGGCCTATGCCGGTTCGCGCGGAGTTCACAATCCCTTCCAACTGGACGATATCAATACCGTTTTCCCGTCATTCATTCAAGGCCGTTGGGTATTTCCGAACCCGGTCTGTTCAGACCCCCCGCCTGTGACTGTGGCCCCGTCGTGTTTAACGCAGGGTAGTCCCAATGCAATCGTTCCGGGACACCCCATAAATACCAACGTCAGCGCCATTCAAACCACACTTTGGGCCAGCATGTCCTACTACAACGCGCTCCAATTGCGCGTGGAAAAGCGCTTGAGCCATGGCTTGCAAGTCGTCTCCTCATTTACTTGGAGCAAGACCATGGACACATCGTCCGGCAGCTTCGCAGGTGACAATTTTGCGTCCAACCTCTCCGCTATTACTCCGTGGTGGGATTTGAAGCTCGTGCGCGGACTCTCGGACTTTAATGTGGGACGCAACTTGACGGTAAACGTCCTGTGGGATGTTCCGGCTCCCGGGGCCGTTTCCGCCTCTGCCGCTGGATGGCTTGTTAAAGGATGGCAACTGGGCGGTATTTTTCAGGCCAGCGACGGCGTTCCATTCTGGCCGCTATCCGGACTCGATGGCGACCCGATGGGCCAGCTCAATTCCGCGCCGATCGCCATACCCGACCGGCTCAGCACCCCAGGGTGCACCAATCTTGTCAATCCCGGCAATCCGAACAACTACATAAAAGAACAGTGTCTGGTGAACGCGCAGGCGCCTTCGGGCTTCAATTTGGCGAACTGCGATCAGTCGTTCATTACGAATTTTGCCACGAACAATCCGGGTCAAAGCCTTCCCGCGAACACTTGCATAAATCTTCTGGGTAATTTGGGGCGCAACACTCTCATCGGCCCGGGCTTGATCAACGTCGATTTTTCCGTGGTTAAGAACACGCGAGTGCCGAGAATCTCTGAAAACTTCAATATTCAATTCCGGACGGAGTTCTTTAACGTTTTCAATCATGCGAACTTTGCGCCGCCAAACGACAACCTGTTGGCGTTTGACTCCACCGGGGCGCGCGTGCCGGGCTTCGGCCAGATCACTTCAACCCAGACCCCAGGGCGGGAAATTCAGTTCGCCTTGAAACTTATCTGGTAATCGCCATGTAGCCAAAGTTTTCGGCTCAGGGCGCGCTTTGGCGTCTTGGTGTCTTTCGCGGTGCGCGGATAGCGGAGAGGAGACGTTGCGGGCATGAAACACTGGCCATTTCGGAAGTTCACCGTTCCTGTCCTGGCGCTGGCAAGCGTGGCGTATCCGGTCGTGCACTTCGCTACGGTTCAGAACAAGGCTGCCGCATCCGCGGACAGCGCTCAAGTTTTGGCGGAGCGCGCGCACGCCGCTCTTTCCAAAACCAGCGGAGAGCTGACTCTTCCCGGGCTTCAAAAACCCGTCAGCGTTCTTCGTGATCCCTGGGGCGTGGCGCATATTTACGCGCAGAACCAGCACGATCTTTTCTTCGCGCAAGGATTCGTTGCCGCGCAAGACCGCCTCTTCCAGATGGAGTTGTGGAAGCGGGTCGGGCAGGGACGCCTGGCCGAAATTTTCGGTCCGGCCTACCTGGAACGCGATATCAACGCCCGGCGCCTGGCCTATCGCGGCTCAATGACCGATGAATATGCCAGCTACGCCTCCGACGCAAAGCAGATACTCGAAGCATTCACCCAGGGAATCAACGCGGAAATTTCTTTGCGCACCGCCCCCGGAGGGCCGGGCCTCCCGCTGGAATTTCAGTTAGCCGGCTTTGCTCCCGAGAAATGGAAACCCGAGGACTGTCTGAGCCGCATGGCCGGGTTCCCCATGACGCGCAACGCCATCACTGAGCTGCTCCACGCAAAGCTGGTTACTCTGCTGGGTGTTAAAAAAGCTTCCGCGCTGCTCGATCTCGATCCTCCCATTCAACTCGATAACTTTCCGGGACTCGATCTCTCCGGTCTCTCTCCAGAGCTTTTGCGCAATTTACAGGGCAGCGACAGCTCGATGACTTTTCCCTCGGATCCGGCGGCTGCTTTTGTCACGCCGGATGAACCGGGCAGCAGCAAATGGGCCAGCAACAACTGGGTGGTTTCCGGCAAGCTCACCGAATCCAAACGCCCGCTGCTTAGCAACGATCCTCATCGCACCGTCGATAAAGCTCCATCGTTGCGTTACATCGTTCATTTGGTGGCTCCCGGCTGGAACGTAATCGGCGCCACCGAGCCGGGCACTCCGGGTGTGCAGGATGGCCACAATCAGCGCATCGGCTGGGGCTGGACGATTTTTGGCATGGATCAACAGGATCTTTATTTCGAAAAACTCGATGCCGCCGATCCGCTGCGTTACAAGACGGAAAAAGATTGGGAACGCATGACCGTGCAAAAGTCCACGTTCCACGTCAGAGGTAAACCGGACGTTACCGTGGACTTGAAATTTACTCGCCACGGTCCCGTGCTCTGGGAAGACGCCGCGACCCATCGCGCTCTCGCCTTGCGCTGGGTAGGAGCCGAGCCCGGCACGGCCGGCTATATGGCCAGCCTTACCCTGGATCGCGCCGGTAACTGGCAGGAGTTCGAAGACGCCGTAAAGCGCTGGAAACTTCCCACGCATAACATTGTTTATGCCGATATCGATGGAAATATCGGCGAGCACTCCGTGGGCATGGAGCCGGTTCGCAAAAATTTTACCGGCACCATGCCGGTGCCCGGCGATGGCGGTTATGAATGGGCGGGCTGGGTGCCGGTGCCGGAATTGCCGCATCAGTTCAATCCCGAGCGCGGTTTTGTGGTCACCGCGAACCAGCGCATGACCGCGGAGAACTTCTCTTACTCCGTGGGATTTGAATGGTCCGAGCCTTACCGTGCCAATCGGATCACCGAAGTATTGAGCCAGGCGGCCGCGAGCGGCCATAAGTTGACCAGGGAAGACATGGAACATTTGCAGGGTGACGTTACTTCGCTGCCTGCCCGCGAATTGCTGCGCCTGCTTTCTGCAATTACTCCCCAATCCAGCGATGCCCGTGTGCAACTGCTGCTGCACTGGAACGGCGTGCTGGATCGCGAGTCGGCTGCTGCAGCGCTCTACGAATTGTGGCAGATGGAAATCGAGAGCCAGATGCTTCATCGCCTGGCGCCTGAGCCGGCCTGGGCGACGCTTCAGGGGCGCATCCCGCTGAACCTGATTGTTCATCACCTCCAAAATCCCGATAAGGAAACGTTCGGCGCAAATCCTTCAGCCGCGCGGGATCAATTGCTGCAGGAAACCCTGAAGGCCGCCGCGGAGAAGCTGCAATCTTTGCAAGGATCTGATTCTTCCGCGTGGTCCTGGGGACGCCTGCACACGGTGACCTTTCATCACCCCTTGGAACTTATTCCCACCGCCAAATCACTTTTCGATATAGGACCGGTCCCGCGTCCCGGCGACGCTTACACCGTGAACAACACAAGCTACGGGCGGGGGACATTTGATCAAGTCAGCGGCCCGAGCTACCGCGAGATTCTGGACGTGGGAAACTGGGATGAATCCGTGGCAGCGAACGTACCCGGGCAAAGCGGCCAGCCCGGAAGCAAGCATTACTCCGACCTTGTCCCCTACTGGGATCAAACGCGTTATTTTCCCATGCTGTACACGCAGGCGGCGGTTGAGAAGCAATCCAAGGATCGTCTGGTGCTGGAACCTGGTCCGCAACCCTGATCCGCAGTCCGGCGAGATTTGTGAATGCGCAGTCGATCCATAGCGAACTTTCCTGCCGGTTCCGGTATTATCGGCAGAATTTCTTCAGGAGGATTTGATGAAACGAATTGCGATGGTGTTGTGGCTTTCCCTGACCCTGCCGGCGTTGCTGCACGCGCAACAAAGCGCGGCTCCGGAGATTTCCTACGACTCGGCTCCTAATCTTCTGAAACTCCCCGCCGATCTGTATCTCGGCGAGGCTGCTGGTGTCGCGGTGAACTCGAAAGGGCATATTTTTGTCTTCACCAGAAGCGCGCAGACCCGGCTGTTTGAATTCGAGCCCGGTGGTAAATTTGTGCGCGAAATCGGTAAGGACCTCTACGGATTTTCTTTCGCCCACACCGTGCGCATCGACAAAGACGACAACATATGGTGCGTAGACGAAGGCGCCAACATGGCCATCGAGTTCAACCCCGAAGGGCGGGTGATTACGCTTTACGGACGCAAACCCGAATCCGTCGAGGGCGCAGCACCGGTGGCACCCGGCACCACGCCGCCTCCTCCCAACCCGGCATTCGCTGCTTTTTCCAACCGGCTTTTCAATCGCCCCACGGATGTGGCTTGGGACGCGGCCGGAAACAGTTTTTTTGCGGACGGCTACGGAAATTCCCGCGTCGTTAAATACGATAAGGACGGGAACTGGGTGAAGGCCTGGGGCCAGCGCGGCACCGGCCCGGGCGAGTTCCATACCGTGCATAGCATCGCCACCGACGCGAAAGGAAATGTCTACGTCGGCGACCGCGAAAACAACCGCATTCAGGTGTTCGACGGTGAGGGAACTTTTCTGAAAGAGTGGACCAACATCGGCGCTCCCTGGGCGATCTGCATTACTCCCGGCCCCAATCAGGTGCTCTATACCTCCGACTCCAACAAGGGCCGCATCTATAAAGTCGACTTGAATGGAAATATTCTGGGCGCATTTGGAAAACCCGGCAAGCAGCTCGGACAATTCGGCTGGGTTCACGAAATTGCCTGCCCCTCTGAAAACACTCTGTTCGTCGCAGAATTATTGAACTGGCGAGTGCAGAAACTCTCGCTGCATTCCGCGTCAAAATAAACTGCACGACGCTGCAGCTTAAGATCAAGATCGTCCGGCGCCGCTTGCACTTGACCGAGCGCCGGACACATACTTTTGAACGGCACAGGGGGCCCTCATGACCAGCTTTTTCGTGAACGGAAAGGCAGTCCACGTCGACGTTGATCCATCTACCCCTTTGCTGTGGGTTCTCCGCGATTCCCTGGAAATGACCGGCACAAAATTCGGATGCGGCATGGCGTTGTGCGGCGCCTGCACCGTGCACCTTGACGGTAAAGCGATTCGATCTTGTGTCGCGCCGGTCTCGCGCGCCGAAGGGAAGCACGTCACCACCATCGAAGGTCTCTCCGAAAATCTTACCCACCCTTTGCAGAAAGCCTGGATCGAGATGGATGTGCCGCAATGCGGTTACTGCCAGTCTGGGCAGATCATGAGTGCTGCGGTTCTGCTGGCGGAAAATTCCAAACCTACCGATCAAGATATTGATGACGCGATGGGTGGCAATATCTGCCGCTGCGGAACCTACCCTCGAATCCGCCGCGCCATCCATAGAGCCGCTGAGTTGGCGGGCCAGCGGAGTGCGAAATGAGCGCGCCGGCGATCGTCGGGCGGCGTGAGTTCATTCGAGTTGGAGCCGCCGTCGGCGGCGGGCTTTTGGTGAGCCTGTATGCGCCTCTGCCCGGCGGCGCAAGCGAGGCTTGGGCAGCCGACGAAAAAAATTTCCCACTGAACGCCTTCGTACGAATTGGCACGGATGAAACGGTCACGGTGATTGCCGCGCACTCGGAAATGGGCCAGGGCGTCTACACCTCGCTGCCCATGTTGCTGAACGAGGAGCTCGAGGCGGATTGGTCGCGCATCCGTGTGGAATCCGCGCCGGTGGATAAAGTCTACAACCATCCTGTATTCGGAATGCAAATGACCGGTGGAAGCACTACCTCGCCCGCGGAGTGGGAGCGCTATCGCAAGATGGGCGCGATGGCGCGCACCATGCTGATGCAAGCAGCCGCGAAACAGTGGAATGTGGATGTGTCGAGCTGTCGTGCGGAGAAGGGAGTGGTGATTCACGCCGCGTCCGGGCGGCGCGCGACGTATGGCTCGCTGGCCAATGCAGCAGCGCAGTTGACGCCGCCTGCGGAGGTGTCGCTCAAGCCGGCCAAGTCGTTTACGCTGATCGGCAAGCCCACGCGGCGGCTCGATACGCCCTCAAAAACAAATGGCTCGGCGCAATTCGGGCTGGACGTCAGCGTGCCGGGAATGCTCACGGCGGTGGTCCTGCGGCCGCCGGTCTTCGGCGGCAAAGTAACCAAGCTCGACGCCACCGAAGCGCTCAAAGTGCCGGGTGTCAAAGCGGTCGAGCAGGTGCCATCCGGCATCGCGGTTATCGCGCAGGGGTTTTGGCCGGCAAAGCTGGGACGCGACAAACTCGTAGTGACTTGGGACCCTGGTCCAAACGCTGGGCTCTCGACGAACCAGATGCTCGCGGATTTTCGCGAGCTGGCGAAGACTCCCGGCAACATCGCCAAGAAAACCGGTGACCCTGCGGGAGCGCTGAAATCAGCGGCGAAAACAATCACCGCCGAGTACGACGTGCCCTATCTGGCGCACGCCATGATGGAGCCGCTCAACTGCGTCGTCGATTTGAGGGCCGACAGTTGTGAAATCTGGACGGGCACGCAGTTTCAAACCGTGGATCGTGCCAGCGCGGCAAAAGTCGCCGGCCTGCCCCCGGAAAAAGTGCAGATTCACACCACGTTGCTGGGTGGAGGTTTCGGCAGGCGCGCCAATCCTGCGTCGGACTTTGTCGTGGAAGCCGTCCAGGTAGCCAAAGTCGCCAAAGCTCCGGTAAAAGTGGTGTGGACGCGCGAGGACGATCTTCGCGGCGGTTGGTACCGGCCCATGTGGCACGATCGTTTCGAAGCGGGACTCGACTCGAGCGGCAATCCGGTCGCCTGGACGCATACCATTGTCGGCCAGTCCATCATGCAGGGCACTCTGTTCGAGGGCATGATGATCAAGGACGGCGTTGACGGTACCTCCGTGGAAGGCGCCGCTGACCTTATTTATGGCGTGCCCAATTTGCAAGTGGATCTGCACAGCCCGAAAATCGGCGTCCCTGTGCAATGGTGGCGGTCGGTGGGGCACTCGCACACGGGGTTTTCGGTGGAAGCATTTCTCGACGAAGTGGCTCACGCCGGAGGAAAAGATCCCTACGAGCTGAGGCGCGCGCTGCTGGCCAGTCAGCCGCGGATGTTAGCGGTACTCGATCTGGCTGCGCACAAGGCGAATTGGGGCGCGACGCTCGCCGCGGGAGTAGGCCGGGGAATCGCCGCGCATTTCTCTTTCGACAGTTATGTGGCGCAAGTCATCGAAGCATCGGTTGAAAAGGGTGGCGTGGCGCGTGTGCACCGCGTGGTCTGCGCTGTGGATTGTGGCCAGACCATAAATCCCGACACGGTGATCGCGCAGATGGAGGGTGGAATTATTTTTGGGCTCACCGCCGCGCTGAAAAACGAAATTACTTTGAAGGACGGAAAAGTGGTGCAGAGCAATTTCCACGATTACCAGATGCTGCGTATCTACGAGGCGCCGAAAATCGAAGTGTACATTGTGCCCAGCTCCGCAAATCCAACGGGCGTGGGAGAGCCCGGCGTTCCTCCGGTTGCGCCCGCACTGGTGAACGCGCTGTTCGCCGTGACCGGCAAGCGGATCCGGCGCCTGCCCATCCGCCCAAGCGATCTCGCGTAGGCTCAAGGAGCGAAATTATGATCAAGTTTCCTCCGCGCAAAAAATTCTCCAGATGGAAGACCAGGAAATTCGGGCTACGCATGCTCGTAAGCGGAACCGCTGTTTTCGCGCTGGGCGCGGCGGCCGCATTTTTGGTGACTTCCCTGCACGCCCGCGCTCGCGCGGAAAAGCCCGCCGCCGCCTCGCGCGCCGCTTTCCTGCAAGTCTATCGAGTGCTGACCTCTCCGCGCTGCCAGAACTGCCATCCCGCGGGCGATTCACCGCTACAGGGAGATGACAGCCACGTGCACCTCCAGAATGTGAAGCGTGGCGTCGACGGACACGGTAAGTACGGTATGCGCTGCGACACATGCCATCAAAAGGCGAATCTTCCTGGCGAGCACATGCCTCCCGGCAATCCTAAGTGGGGGCTGCCCGCGCCCGAACTCAAAATGGTTTTCGTGGGTCGCCGCGCCGGCGAGCTTTGCAGGCAAATCAAGGACCCCAAGCAGAATGGCAGGCGATCCTTGGAAGAACTTTTCCACCACGTTGCCGACGACGACCTGGTTGGCTGGGGCTGGAATCCGGGCGACGGCCGCGCATTGCCGCCGCTCTCCCGGCCGGATACGGTAGCCCAGATGAGAATTTGGATCGATGGCGGCGCAGCCTGCCCCGAGTAATTCCTCGGGCACTCTCTGATTAAACTGGCGCACCGCCGTACCGTGGTCCTCGCAACTTTCACAACACTTGCTGGTGCTCCACAAAATACCTTTAGCAGCGTCGCATCACTGCGCCAGGGTGCTGCGGAAGAAATTCCAGATTGCTTCGCCGGCATCCACATCCTGATTGCTCTCCCCGACGATCCGTTTGACCAACCATCTGGACTGGGCGTTGGGCCAGGTATGTCCGCCGCCTTCGAAGACGTAATAAATGGAAGCCGGTGCGCCTGCGCAGCTCGCCCGCGTGCGCTCTTCCGCCGAGGTCTTGTCGTCCTGCTTGAGGTGCGGAATCGTGGTGTGCTGTATCTCGGAACTGCAATGGTCGCGATCGGCCCAGAAAGCGAACGTTGCGTCGGCGGATAGAAGAGCAGGTTGCTTCTGGCCATTCCGCACTGCGCCCACCGCTTCGCCGTTAAAGGCCACGATGGGGTCCGCCGTGCCATTCATGGATATCCAAGGAAGCGGTTTTTTCGCCGGGCAGGATTGTTGTTGCTCCACAGGAAGAACCGAGATTACATTGCCCGCGGCGCGCAGCAATTCGCCGGCTGCGCACGCGAAGTGCATGGTCATGAAGCCGCCGTTCGATGCGCCGATCATAAAGACCGCCTTATCGTCTGCGTTGTGGTTCGCGATCAAATCGGAGATGACCTGCTGGAGGAAGCCGGCGTCGTCAGCGGTGGAAGGCCGATCGCCGCCAAGTGTAGCTCCGCGGCCGTCGTTCCAGTGTCCGTCAATCGCATTCGGCGCCGCCACGATGAACTTGTCGCGTTCGCCGAGCGTAGGCAGGCTGGTCTGCGTCCAGACCGACTCGGCGGATTGAGTGCCGCCATGCAGAAGTATGACCACAGGATGCAAACCGGATTCGCGGACTGGCTGAATCAAATAATAGCGATCGTGGCCGTCGAACTGAATAATCTTTTTTTCAGCGGTGGTAAGGCGGCCCTTTGGTGGAAACTGGGAGTCAGACTGCCGCGCGACCTCGCGGGCCTTTTGCCGCTCTCGAATCCGGTCACGAACGGTTTGCGCACGTCCGGCGCAGGAAGAAATAAAAATTAAGCAAACGAGTGATGCCAGCCTCTTGCCAAAACCAGTTCCCACATTCCTCCGATCCGCACCCTCTGGTCCACTGTGGCAAATTGTAGCAGCTTTAACACCCGCGGCGCTCGCGAGCCTGACGTACCCAGGATCGACGATCGTGTAAAGTTTGCGAGCTAGTGTCATTATTGCCTTGCCAGGAAGCTGAAACGAGCGCTGCCGCCACCGTAAGCCCTTAGTTGTCAGATGCTTAGCTTTGGCATGCTTGGCTGGTGTATTGCTCTTGGATAAGGGTCAGCTTAGGCCGGACTGCTGCTCCCACAAAGTTTTTATGTACGCCGGCTGAAGGGGTACACATGGCCAGCATATCGCGCACGGCAATTGGAGCTTCCCACGCGGCGCCCAAGAGTAAATACGTAGAACGGCGCTCCAGGCGCCATCAGTTGTCCCTGCCTCTGGCTATTCTCCCGGACTCTGACAAAGTGATGCTGCACCAGCAGGCTGGCCTTCCACGAGGCAGAACGCGCGATATCTCCACCTCCGGTGTCTACTTCACGACTTACGCACCACTCATCCTGGGGAGCGCGGTTGCTTTCACCGTGGTGCTGCCGCCCGACGTCACCGGCGGCGCAGAGGTCTTGATTTGCGCCCAAGGTAAAGTGGTGCGTACCGAGCCCAGGTGGGAAAAGGGCTTGGGGCGCATCGGTGTGGCGGCAACCATTGAGAAATACGAGATCATTAAAGAAGATCCGCTATTTCTGGAATTGCACGGTGTCGTGAAGCCGCCATCGCGGCCCATTCCTGCTGCCTCCTAAACTTTCTCCTCTAAGGGTAAAACAGGCGCTGCGTCGTCACGCCAATACCTATCTGTTTTTTTGTTTTGCCTCCCCAGTTTTTCCAATTGCCGCTGTCCGGACCAACGCGATACTCTAGGCATCGATGAGGTGCCGTCGTTCACCTTCAGGGTCGCCCCTGAGTTGTGTCATATCCTGTCTCGAGGAGATACATGTCCAACGAACTGCGTAATTTCTTGTCGCTCTCTTACGACGAGCTGGAGCAATTGAATCTGAAGGCCAAGGAGCAGCGCCTCAATCGCGTGGCCCCGCACAGGATTCAAGAGGAGCGCATCAAGTACCTCACCGACGAAAAACGCATCAAGGCCGTCACCGTGCTCTTCAGCGACCTCGAAGGCCGCCTGCACATGCTCGACTACGATAAGAAGTTCCTCATCAACAGTTGGGACAATCTGACCTTCGACGGCTCCTCCATTCGCGGCTTTACCGCGCAGCGCGAAAGCGACCTGCGCCTGGCCATGGACTGGGGAGCATTCTATTGGGGGCCCGCCGATGTGTTTGGTTCCGGCAAAGTCCTGGTCTTTGGGCACGTCATCGATAAGGACGGGTCGTCATACTCCGCGGACATTCGCGGCGTGCTGAAAGGCTACGCCGACGGCCTTCATGCAAAGAAGGGTTACACGCTGAACGCCGCCAACGAAATCGAGGGATTCCTCTTCAAGGGCACGGATGCCGAATCCAACTACCATGAAACCTCTAAATTTGAATACGTCAACACCGGCGGCTACTACCACTCGCTGCCCGGCGATCCACTGCGCACTTTCATTGACACCACCGCCGAAGTCCAGCGCGCCATGGGTTTCCAAAACGAGAAAGACCACCCTGAAGTCGCGCCTTCGCAGTTTGAAATCAACTACGGCTATGGAGAAGTGGTCGCCGCTGCCGACCAGATTCAGCTCTACAAGCTGATTTGCCGCCAGGTGGCTACCAGGATGGGCTTCACCACTTCCTTCCTGCCCAAGCCGGTGGTTGGCGTCAACGGGAATGGAATGCACACCAACGTTTCCGTCAGCAAGGCCGGCAAAAATCTTTTCTGGGATACCAAGGGTGAAGAAAAGCTCAGCAAGATGGGCTGGGAGTTTGTGGACCGCATTCTCACCCACGGAAACGATATCTGCCTGCTGCTCAATGCCAGCGTCAACGCTTACCGCCGCCTCGACCCGCATTTCGAGGCTCCCAATCAGATCAAAGCTTCGGCCACCGATCGCGGGTCTATGATCCGCATCCCCATCGGCAACGAGCGCAGCATGCGCACCGAGGTCCGCGCCGTGGCCCCCGACGCCAATCCTTATATGGTCATGTATTCGATCTTCAAGACCGGGCTGGACGGCGAGACGTCAAAACTCAAGAACCTGCGCTCCGCCGAGCGCTACCTCCCGGACAACATTTACACGGCCATTGAAGACTTCGAAAAATCCGACTGGACCACGAAACTTTTCGGCGCTGACGTAAAGGCCCGCTACGCCGATCTGAAGCGAGCCTCCGCCGACCGTTGCCCGCGCTCGCTTGGCACTTTCGTCAAAGCGCCGGAAGTCCAATTTCACCACGAGGTCTACAACCAGTTCTTGTGGAACAAATTCTGAACATATTCCCGGATACATCCGCCGGACACGCGCCGCAAGCCACCATGTAAGACTGAGAAGCCTTCCTCCTAGTCGTCCGTGGTATTCACTGTTGTTGCGGCGTTGTGCAGCAGGAATATCGCGGCAGTCCGTTTGTGTATTGACCTGGCGCTCACAGCGCTGCATTGTCGCCACTCGCTGGGTTCACCGGCGCGGCCCAGCGACACAAAGGAGTCTTCCTATATGTTTCAGAGGCACCAGCAGAGTTTCCTGCGGGAACATTCACTCAGCATTGCCGCAATCAGCATCCTGCTCATGTGGATCGTTCTTTACTCCGCCTCCGACCCCTCCAAGCACCTCGGTTCGTTCTACGGCAATGCGATTGCCGACTGGTTGGGAGTCGTCGTAACTGTCCTGGCCACAAAGTACTTCTACGAGCGCGGGTCTGCCGAAAGCTTCGAGCCGCCGCACCGTCTTCTGCGTCCCGTGTGGGGACTGTTGCGTGATCACTCGCTAAGTATTTTCCTGGTGATCACAGGCCTCGGCTGGACCGCGCTTTACGTGCACATGGATTGTCAGGCGAAGTGGGGCCAGGTGGTCGGCAATATCGTTTCTGAATGGACTCAGGTATTCGGTCTCGTCCTGCTTACCAAGCGTCTCATCGAGCGCGGTTCCAAGGAAAGCGCAAAGTAGCTACCGCACCGCTGAAGTGGTGATGTTGTTGTCTGCAGTTTATTGAAAGAACTCAAACATGGCTGGCGCCGTGGCGGCCTCCCCGGGAAACTTCGTCACCCCCAGGCCTTCGAGCATCAGGCGAAGAACGCTTTGATGCTGATAGAAAGCGATGGACTAGTAGCCGCGCTTGCCGAGCGGGCTCACGATGACCGCGGCCACATGGCCGCCGCCGCTGGTGAAGTCCAGAAGGTCGGCTTCGTCGAAAACGATAATCAGCAGGCCGCCTGCCTGGAACACCGGGCTCCGAATCAGCGGGTCAATATTGTTCATCAGCCAGGTATCGGCCGTGGCCAGCGGGCAGTTATGCCCATCGTTGCAGAGGTTCGGAACGATGAAGGAATAATCGGGCAGGGTCGAGCCGGCCAGGTCGGCGGAAAACTGGCTGAAAGGAACCAGATTGAGCTTCTGCGCGGGGACGTTCTGTACATCGTTCATGTACGCGAGTGGGTTATGGCGCACAGCGTAATTGCCAGTGTCCCCGCCGGTATATCCGATTGTGGGCAGATCCTCGGCGTAGGATTTCCAAGTTTTGCCGGCGGCGAGAAGCTGCCTGACCACATTATCGTCGCCTACGGGAAACGTCTGCGGCGTAACCGAATCGAACGGTGTGAGCGTCTGTCCGGTGGTGAGCTCGAAGTAATTCGGAATTGACGGATGCGCATTAGCGAAATAATTTGTCGCCAGGCCGTACTGATTTGCCAGGCCGTTCAAGTAGGGCATCGAGGGGTTGCCGATTACGCTGGCGTAGTTGGCATTCTCCTCCACGACAATGAAAACGTGCCCGAAGCGCACATTCTGCGACGGCGGCGGCAGAGTCATGGCCGCCTGTCCAGCGCAGCCGGCCAGCGCCAGGCTGCCGAATACGATTGCAAAGAATCTAATAGCAGAAGAAATGTTTCGACGGTAGATAGACAAAATTTTCAGACCTTTAAATCGAGGCTTTGCTGAACACGCGGTGCCGGATCGCCCGAAGGCGCGATCATGCAACGCACCTTTACAATGGCCTATTCGCGACTTTTCTTCTGTCCACATTGGAACACCTGCGTCGGTCTGTGCCTGAATAAAACCCGTAACCACAATGGAAAATACTTCACAGAATCCCAACTGCCGCCCGCCGGAACCCCTCGACCCCTCATCACGCTGCTGTTACCATGTCCCGCAAGTCGTCAGCCATAGGCTTTGCTCAGGAGTAAATTGATGCGCGTTAACGTCTTGCTCGTTCTGGTCGCTCTTACTCTGGCTTCACCGAGCGCTTTTGCGCAGTCCGTTCCTTCAGCCATTTTCACCGATCCGCCCGTCGATGCCGCACATCCCGCCGGCATGACCGTGCTGCATATCCCCACGCACGGTTTGCTCATCAATGGATTGATCTACCAGCCTTCCGGCGCCGCGCCGCATCCGACGTTAGTCATCTGCCACGGCCTGCCTGGGAATGAGAAAAATCTTGATCTCGCGCAGGCCGTGCGGCGAGCAGGTTGGAACGCCGTCACCTTCAACTACCGCGGTTCGTGGGGCAGCCCGGGTAACTTCCGCTTTGCCCAGAACCTCGAAGACGCCGACGCTGTGCTCGCCTACCTGCGCGATCCTGCGAACGCCGTTCGGCTGGGCATCGATGCAAAACGTATCGCCATCGCCGGCCATAGCATGGGCGGCTGGGTCGTTGCGCACACCGCGGCCCACGATCACGGGTTGTTGGGTGCGATTTTGATTTCCGCGGGGGACATGGGTGCCATCGGCGAACCGCGGGAAAAACTCGCAGCCATGATGGCGGACAACATGGAGGCACTCGCCGGCGTGACCGCCGAAAGCATGGCGGACGAAGTGAAAACCCATGGCAAGGAATTTCGAATGGAGAACGCCGCGACCGGACTCGCTCAAACGCCTCTCCTCGCACTGACTTCCGACGATGGCCTGGCGCCCGATACGGACGCGCTGGTTCACGCTATCGAAGCCAAGGGTGGACATAAAGTCACCGCGACGCACGTCGCCACCGACCACAGTTGGTCAGACCATCGCATCGCTCTGGAGAGCGCGATCATCACCTGGCTCGCCGGGCTGCATTAGAATCATTCATCCCACTGGCCAAGATCAGTGCCGCGATGTATACGCAAAATTTTACTCCTTTCCTGAATTCACTTCCGTGGTCAGCGGCTTTCGCACTACTGCCGCTCTTGGCTATTTTCGTTTTGCTGGGAGGTTTGCGCTGGCAAGCGCGATGGGCGGCAATCGTTTCGCTTTCCATCGCCGTGCTGATCGCCGTCGCCGTGTATAGGATGCCGTTTGCGCAGGCCCTGAGTGGTGCCTTGGAGGGAGCGGCCACCGGCTTCTTTCCCATTGTCTGGGTGGGCATAAATGCGATCTGGCTCTGCGACCTCACCGCTGCCAGCGGCCATTTTAGTGTTCTCAGCCGGGCGTTTGCATCCATCAGCAGCGACCAGAGGGTGCAGGCAATTCTCATTGCTTTTTGTTTTGGCGCTTTGCTGGAAGGCTTGGGGGGCGGCGGCAGTCCCGTCGCTATTTGTGCAGTCATCCTGATCGGCTTGGGAATATCTCCGATGAAAGCTGCGGCTGCTTGTCTTATCGCGGACACCAGCCCAGTCGCGTTCGGCTCGCTGGGACTGCCCATCACCACGCTGGCCACGCTCACGAAACTCCCCGTCCGCGATCTCAGCGCCATGGTGGGAAGGCAAACTCCCGTTCTTGCGTTCCTTGTGCCGTTTATCCTGGTGGTGGTGATGGATGGATGGCGCGGCTTACGAGAGCTTTGGCTCCTGGCGTCCGTCGCCGGAATCAGCTATGCGTCGGCCCAGTTTGTGAGCTCCCAAATTTTACCAGTAGAGTTGGTGGATATAGTTTCGGCGCTTGTGGCGTTCGCGGCGTGCGGCAGTTTTCTGTATTTTCGTAACGATTCGGCTCCAAAAGCGATGGGAGCACCTGCAACCGCTCCCCGGCAGACTGAGCTTTCCGGCCTTTCTCAATCGCACTCGACCGACCGGCCTTGGGAAATCTTCCGGGCGTTCTTGCCATACGTAGTTGTTCTGATTGTCGTCGGCATCGCGCAGATCGGTCCCGTCGCGCGACTCCTCGAACATCTGACCTCGCGTTTTGCGTGGCCCGGATTATCCGTAGTGTCTCCGGATGGCCGATCAGTCGCCGCGGCCACCATTAAGTTTGAGTGGATCAGATCCGCGGGAAGCCTCATGCTCATCAGCGGATTGATCACCGCACCCATGCTGGGAATCAGTTTTCGCCGCGCGCTCAGCATCTATCTCCAGACGCTCCACAAGCTTCGCTGGGCAATCTTTACGGTCTGCGCCGTGGTGGCTCTCGCGTTTGTGATGAATCTCTCCGGGCAGAGCACTACCCTAGGTCTTTGGGCAGCCGGAGCCAGGGGCGGGTTCGCGGCGATGTCGCCGGTGATTGGATCGATCGGCACGGCGCTTACCGGCTCGGACACTTCTTCGAACGCGCTGTTTGGTGTCCTGCAGGTGGCCGCAGCGCGCGCCGCGCATCTTTCCGAAATACTCCTGGCCGCCGCCAATTCTGCCGGAGGGGTCTGCGGCAAGGCGATTTCGCCCCAGAACCTGGCCATCGCCGCGGTGGCCGTCGGGGTAGAGGGTCACGAAGGCGATCTGTTTCGAAAGGTCATCGGTTGGACTCTCTTGATGATTGCAGCCCTCAGCCTGCTGGTATATTTGCAATCCACTTCCGTACTTTCCTGGATGGTTCCATGAATCGAACGATTACCTCCTATCAGCCCGGCACTCGCTGCCCGCTCGATGGCATTCGCGTACTCGATCTTTCGCGCCTGGTAGCTGGAAATATGGTGAGCATGCAGCTCGCTGATTTCGGCGCGGAAGTGATCAAGCTGGAGCCGCCCGAAGGCGATCCATTGAGGCACTGGCAGACGAAAGGCGTTTCCGCTTACTGGAAAGTGTATGGCCGGAACAAGAAGAGCGTGGTCGTTGATTTAAAAACGGCCCGCGGAAAAGAGATCCTGTCCAAGCTGATTCCCACCGCTGATGTGCTCATCGAAAGCTTTCGTCCCGGCGTGATGGAGGCCATGGGCTTTGCGCCGGAACAGGTTCAGGGAATGAACCCGCGGGTGATTTTTCTGCGAGTCTCCGGTTGGGGACAAACCGGACCCTATCGCAACAAGCCCGGCTTCGGCAGCCTGGTGGAAGCGATGTCGGGCTTTGCCGCCAAGAACGGCTTCGCAGACCGGCCTCCGGCTCTCCCCAATATGGCGCTAGCCGACATGGTGGCTGGTCTTTACGGTGCGTTTGCCGTGCTCTTAGCGGTCCGTGAACAAGAACGAAGCGGGCTCGGGCAGGTTATCGATCTATCTCTGCTCGAGCCGCTGCACGCGATTCTTGGACCGGCTGCCGCTGATTACTCCCTGACCGGCGTCGTGCCTCCCAGGTCTGGAAACCGATCTTCACTCACCGCGCCCCGCAACGTCTATGCGACCGCGGAAGGCAAGTGGGTTGCACTTTCGGCTTCAACGCAATCCATGGCGGTGCGATTATTTCAGGCGATTGGCAGGCCAGATCTGATTACCGACGCAAGATTCAAAAACAATTCGGACCGGCTGCGACATTCCGCCGATCTCGATGCCATCATCGGGAGTTTTATTTTGCAGCGCAACTTGCCGGATAATCTCAACTTTTTCGAGGAAGCTCGAGTCACTGTGGGCCCGGTCTATGACGTCTCTCAATTTCAAGAGGACCCCCATGTTCTGGAACGCGGCATACTCGTCGATGTGGAGGATGCCGAAATCGGCGTGCTGAGAATGGCCGCTCCGGTGCCCCGCTTATCGCGCACACCGGCAGCGCTGCGCAAAGCCGCTCCGTCGCTAGGTGAAAACCAGGCCGAGATCCTGGGCCCGCTTGAGACCAGCACAGAGGAGCACTTCAAGGGACACGCGAAGCCCCAGAAACAACCGCAGCGCGGCCGTGCCTCGCTGGCGCGCCGCTCGCTGCTTTACATCCCTGCGTTGGCCGAACGGTACATCGAACGGGCCCACGAACGCGGCGCGAGCTCCATCGTGCTCGACTTGGAAGACTCCATTGCTGCGGAGAATAAAAACGCGGCCCGGCAAGCTCTGGCATCGGCAATAGAAATTCTGCGAAGCAGGCATGTCGATTTGTGGATCCGCGTCAATAACCATCCAGATTATCTGGAGCTCGATCTGTCCGCAGCAATTAAGGATGGCGTCGCAGGAATCGTGCTACCAAAGGTAGAAGGGGAGCACGAGTTGCAGCGCGTTTCTGCGCTCATCGATCAGTTGGAAAACTCCGCACAAATTCAATCCGGCAGCGTGAGGCTGGCAGCTTTGGTGGAGACACCGAAAGGCGTGGCGGCGGTGCAGCAACTGGTTTCGGTGAAGCGTCTCGCGGCATTGGCTTTTGGCCCGGAGGATTATGCAACCTCGATGGGCTTGGAACCCACTCTCCGGGTTGTTTCGTACGCTGCCCACAGCGTGGCTTTGGCGGCGCGAACTGCGGATCTCGAGGCTTGGGGGCCGGCGGGATCCATCGCCGAGTTTAAGAACTTGTCGCGCTTTCGCCGCACCATTCAGGTGAGCGTCGCCGCGGGCTTCACCGCATGCTTCTGCATTCACCCCGAGCAGGTCAAAATCGTCAACCAAGCCTATGAGCCCACCGCGAAACAGGTCGCGTGGGCCCGGGCGGTTGTCTCAGCATTTACAGATGGTGGATCCATTGCTGTGGATGGCCGAATGGTCGATCAGCCGGTCTACCAGCGTGCTCTGGACATCCTGGACCGGCTTCTTCGACCGCGCTAATCGGCGTGCGTCGGAGCTCTCCACAATCCGCCCAGTTTGATGTGTCGCGTCAAGACCCGAATAAAGTGCGCAGCTCCGGTATTCCTTGATCCGCCAGGCTGTGTAACCGCACATGTAGCCGTCACGTCTACCAAGGTAGTGTTTAACCATCCGCATCCTGGAAGCTCGTCGGGAATTACGAGGGAGAGTTACCTGTGAAAATCATATTTGCATTTCTTATTCTGTCGGTTTGTTCTGTCAGCGCTTCGGCGCAGGAACTGTCGGAATTGTCCATGCCTCCGAACGGCGACAACCAGAAAGCAGAGGTTTCCCAATGGATCGGCCTCGTCCAGATCTCCATCGCCTATCACAGCCCTCGCGTTCACAATCCACCAAACAATGATCGCACCGGCCATATTTGGGGCGAGCTTGTGCACTTCGGTTTTTTTGACGAGGGTTTCGGTCCTTCCAAGTCCACACCCTGGCGGGCCGGCGCCAATGAAAGCACCACCATCACGTTCTCCCATGACGTCAAAGTGGGAAACCAGGACCTCAAGGCGGGCAGGTACGCGCTGTTTCTCGAAGTTGCCAAGACCGGGCCCTGGAACTGGATCTTTTCCAACGACTCGCACGGCTGGGGAAGCTATCAATATGACCCCAAGAACGATGCTTTGCGCGTCCCGGTCGTTCCGGAAGAGGCTCCCTTCACGGAATTCATGACTTTTGGTTTCGACGATCGCACTCCAAACTCCGCCGTGGGTTTTCTTCAATGGGAGAAAAAACGCATTCCCTTCAAAATCGATGTTCCCAACGTAAATGAGCTGTACTCCGCCCAGATGGAGCAAGAGCTTCTGTCGTGGCCCGGATTCAACTATCGGAACTGGCAAACGGCGGCGCAATTCTCTGCGGATAATAAAGTCAACCTCGAGAAAGCTTTGCTCTGGGCCGATAAAGCGATCAGTGAACCGTTCCGCGGTGCTGTCACCGGCCGCGAAGATTTCTCTACCTTGCATACCAAATCAGCCGTCCTAGAGGCGATGGGACGAACCGCGGATGCCGATGCGACTATGCAACAGGCGCTTACGTTGCCGGCAACGTCCGCGGCGGACGTGTATCGATACGGAATGCATCTCCTCGGTGAGAAGCGAACCGCCAAGGCTCTGGAAAGTTTCAAGATAAACCAGCAGCGGCATCCGGATGAGAAGTTCTGGACGTATCTTGGCCTCGCTCGCGGATACACAGCTACCGGCGACAAAAAGAACGCTATTGCTAATTGGCAGATAGCGCTCTCCAATGTGCCCGCCAACCTGAGTAGTAGTATCGGCCAGTTTCAAGCGGCGCTGGCGGCACTGAAGGAAAGCAATTAATAAGTCTGCTGCAATTTGATTGCAAATTCCGGGGTCAGTACTGCGGTGTGATTCTCCCTCACTTCCGCTGAACACATTCAACTGACTCGCCCTAATTTCTGGACTACCAGGCCCCGGCGTCTTTCTATTTTCATATTCGCCTTCCACTAGCTGTTTAATTCCAACGAGGGTTTCTAACCTACATCTAATTTCCGAATGGTCGACATCTCATCTCCCTACCCCAAAGCACTGTAATGGTGTCAGTTACAAGATTTTATGTTCAGGTGATACAGGTCGGAGAAGAGATTGCACCTTCCGTGGAGAAGTGAGCCGGATTCTCGGTGCGCGGGTGGATGATTTGTCTGAATTTTTTCGCGTGTCGCATCTCTTGCGAAGATTCGGATGGAATACACCTCAGCGCGCGCGTTTATCCCCTCATTAATATTGATTCTTCGTGGAGGCAGCGAGTGAAAACCAAGCGGCTTTGGAATTTAGTGGTTGCGGCAGTGTTTGGAATCCTGTGCGTGCTTCCGATGATGTCCTACGCGCAAGCCATCAGCGGAGACATCGTTGGAACAGTAACCGATAAGTCTGGCGGCGCGGTCCCGGGTGCCACGGTAACGGCGGAGAATGTCGCCACCGGCGTCAAATCGAGTACCACCACCAACGACCACGGAGAATACCGCTTAGGCAATCTCCCGGTGGGAACTTACAACATTCACGCCGTCGCCGCGAATTTTGCCGAAACCACAATGGCCAACTTCGTCGTGGAACTAAACAAGACGCAGACCGCCGCCCTCGTGCTGCAGGTTGGTCAGCAGGTCACTACCATCGAAGTTTCTGGCGCGCCACCGCCGATCAACACAACCTCCCCGCAGATTGAGGGCACATTCGACAAACAGGCGGCCTCCGATTCGCCGGTCGCCTCCATCGGGTTCGGAGTGCTGAATCTCGCCCTGCTTGAGCCCGGTGTGGCTTCGAGCGGCGGCTTGGGAGCCGGCACCGGCCCGTCCGTAGGCGGCCAGCGTCCGCGGAACAACAATTTCACAATCGAAGGCGTGGACAACAACAACAAGGGCGTCACCGGGCCCTTGGTCACCGTGCCCAACGACGCTGTGGAAGAATTCTCCGCGCTGCAGAACCAGTTCAGCCCGGAATTCGGCCACTCCACCGGCGGTCAATACAACACCATCGTGGTGAGCGGAACGAACCAGTTCCACGGCAAGGCTTACGAGTATTTCAACAATCGCAACCTCGACGCCATCGACGAATCGACGATTCAGAGTGGCTTCACCTCAAACCCGCGAAATGATTTCAATCGTTATGGTGGCCAGGTGGGCGGCCCCATCGTGAAAAACAAGCTGTTCTTCTTCGCCAATTATGAAATGAACACCCTCGGGCAGCTCCTCCCGCCGGGAGGCCAGACCTGCGCGCCCACCGCGGCCGGGTATGCGGCGCTGACTGCCATCACCGGACCTGCTGGACTCTCTGCTACGAACGTCGCTCAACTGGCGAAGTATGTTGCACCGGCACCCGCATCCACCAGCGGTACTTGCAACACCAACGTGAACGGCACCGATCCCGCCGGAAACGCAAACACGAATAACCAGATTTTTGTCACCAATCCCGGGGTCCTGGCGGGTTTCACCGGCATCGATGTCGGGGTTCTCTCCATCCCCGCCCTGTTCTTCCAGAACACCAAGCTGCTCACTACCTCGATGGACTACGATTTTTCCGCCAAGGATCAGATCCGCGGACGGTATGTTTATAACTCGCTCGACGCACTGGATAATGCCGCGAACCTGCCGATATTTTTTCAGCTCTCTCCCACCCGCTATCACTTGGTGAGCCTGGCGGAATATCACACGTTTAATTCGGCTGTTCAGAACGAGATTCGCTTGAGCTTCAATCGCTACGAAAACCACACACCCACGGGTAATTTCATCTATCCGGGTCTCGACCAATTCCCCAATATCGGTCTGGGCGACCTGGGAATTAACGTCGGACCAGACCCCAACGGCCCGCAGTTTGCCATTCAGAACTACTATTCGGCCACCGACAACGTGAGTTGGGTGAAGGGCAACCATACCTTTAAGTTCGGGATGGATTTACACAAGTACATCGCGCCTCAACAGTTCACCCAGCGCGCTCGCGGCGACTACGAGTACAACACCGCGGATATTTTCTTGCACGACCAGAATCCGGACTTCCTGGCGCAGCGCAGCCTGGGCAGCACCACTTACTACGGCGACCAGATTGGAATTTTCTGGTATGTGAACGACAACTGGAAAATCCGCCACAACCTGACCATCAACCTCGGCCTGCGCCATGAATACACCACCATTCCTGTAGGCGAACGCCGCCAGGCTCTGAACTCGGCGGCCAGCGTTCCCGGGTTGATCGACTTCAGCGAGCCGCGAGCGCCCAAAAAGAATTTCATGCCCCGCGTAGGATTCGCCTGGTCTCCCGGTTCCAAGGGAACTACTTCGGTCCGCGCTGGCTTTGGGATGGGTTACGATGTGCTCTACGACAACATCGGGACACTGGAGAAGCCGCCACAGTTGAGCGGCACGGTGGACCAGACTTTTCCTCCGTTGATCAACAACTACTTGGCCAATGGAGCGATTCTGCCTAGCGTGGGTGACCTCCAGTCGTTTACTCCAGCGACCGCCAACTGCGTGGCGCATGGCGTCGCCGCGGGCTTGCCGTGCCAGCGGTTTTCTTCGGTCAATCACCTGATCGTCGACCAGAAGGATCCGGTTGCGGTGGAGTGGAACTTGAGCGTGCAGCACAGCTTTGGATCGAAGTACTCAGTTGAGGTGCGCTACCTCGGCACCCACGGCTATCACCTCAACGTTCAGCAGCACCCCAACTTCAGGTCGCGTGTGGATGCAACGCACTTCTTGCCGACATTCCTGACCGCGCCAAGCTTGGCCGATCGGGATGTGCTGGGAACGATGAATACGCTGACCACACTGAAAGCCGTATCGCCGGTCGTGCCGGCATTCGCCGCTGCCGGATTCACCCAAGCCCCCGGTATCACTGAGTTCGCGCCAGTCGGCAACTCGATCTACCATGGACTGGCGGTGCAGGCCACGCGCCGCATCTCCAACGGTCTGCAATTCACCGGGGCCTGGACCTGGAGCCGCGTCATTGACGACAGCACCGCGGACTTCAACTCCACCGTCCTGACACCGCGCCGCGGCCAGGATTTTCAAAACCTGCGCGCGGACCGCAGCGTCTCGGCTCTGAACCGCACTCATCGCATAACCATTACCGCCAACTACGACCTGCCGTACTTCAAGTCGGGTAACTGGTTGACTCGCAATGTGCTGGGCAATTGGGCGTTCGTGCCTATCTACACGTACCAGTCTCCGGAGTGGGCCACTGTTCAGAGCGCGACGGACTCAAACCTGAACGGCGACACGGCCGGCGACCGGGTACTGGTAAACAAGGCGGGCGTTCCCGGTACCGGCAGCGGCGTCACCTCGTTGCGAGACAGTGCCGGTGAGGTCGTTGCCTATCTGGTTATCAATCCCACGGCGCAGTACATCCGAGCCAATCCCGGTGCCTTGGCCAACAATCCCACCAGCATCCCTGGTGTGGTTGCTGCTGGCAGCGGGTTGCAAATCGCAGGCCGAAACACGCTGCCTACTAGGCCGATCAACAACTTCGACCTGACGGCAGTGAAGAAGTTCAACATCAGCGAAAGCAAGCGGATTGAATTCCAGGCGCAGTTCAGCAATATCTTAAACCATCCGCAATTCGTGCCTGGCTTCGTCAACCGCGTGGACTCAGTGTCATTCCCGGCCGGAATTTCTCCTGGTCCCCAGTCGTTTACGCGCGCCCATGACGGCGGTTTCAACCAGATCCAGAACGAGTTCTCCAGCAACTCAAGGACGATCCAGTTGGTGGTGAAGCTCGTGTTCTAGTCGCGGGCCGGCTGGTAACAGGCCGGCTCAAAACAAAAAGGCCGGGTTGCCTTCGGGCGGCCCGGCCTTTTGTTTTTTAAGACGCACTTGTTACGCTCCTGCACCGCCAGCTGAAGCCCAGTGACATCGGTGCTCACGCCCACTGTCGTCAAGCCTGTTTGAAAAATCTTGGCGGGGAACGATCTCAGGGATTGCAGTCGTAAACGGTTAAATAATTTGGTGGACGGCTGGGAATCTCTTCTACTTTTCTGCATCTTTCCACCAAACGCAGGAAGAGAGGCCGATCGAACCGCGAAAAGGAAGTCTCCTGCATTTTCAAATCCCAGCGGAACGGATCGATGGCAACACTGGGCCTCTGCAAGTTCAGGAAATAAGTATTATCCAGTACGATCGGGCCGGGCTTCAGCGACTGGAGACCGACCAGAACATTTTCAGCAGAGGCGTTGGAGAACCAGAAGCCTTGAGTGAGGGGCGTGAGGTTTCTACGATTCAGGAAGTAGTTAAAGCCCCCGCTGCTGTATCCATAGACGAACAGAGGTCTTTCGCCACCAGGGTCGATATCACCGAGGCTGTGCGTGAGTGCCGTGTAATACTGAAGTTCGCCGGGGCCCACCCGCACAACTCCGCGCGGCGTTGTCATGGCCACTCCAACGCCCCGACGGGTGAAGTTTCCCATCCCGTAAAACCAATAGGAGTAAGCTCCCACGAGGATAAACCCAACGATCGCGAGCCGCAGCCCGGCAAGAACTTTTTCTTTTGAATCGGGAAGAAGAAGCTGAGTCATCCATAGATAGACAGGAATTTCGAGAAGAAAGTAGTACCACTCCGTATACTCGAACAATCGCCGCGCCCGGCAAACTATGCACAGACCCAGCAGAAAGAGCAGAGCTCGACGCTCCGGCGGGGATTCAAGGTTTCGCGGCACCAGCAGAACCAGCGCAAAAGCGAATACCGGAAGCAATACGGGAAGGAGGTGAACTTGGGAGCGAAGCAGCAACTCTTGGATCGCTCTGCCGAGCAATCCCCGATTTGGAAGGACGTGGTCCCGAGGTTGTTCATCGATCGGAGCGGCTAATGGCGTTAATTCTTTAGAACCCAATCGAACGCCGCCGTAAACTCTCATACTCACGTGAATGGACCCGGCCAGCAGGCTCAGCAGCAAAGCACCCAGAAATACTTTCCGCAGCACATGCCAGGAAGATGCTTGCGTTACCAGCAGGCATGCCAGGCTGGCCACCAGCAGCAGACCCAGCTCGGCGGCCTCGACTGCCAGTCTTTCCCAGGAGGGTAATCCACGCCCCCCAAACTCGCTAAGCAGTCCGAAGCCTCCCGGGACGCGTTCGACGGCCTTCCATCCGGACTGATGCGCCACAATTAGTATTCCGCCAAACGCCGTCATCAAGAAACAGAGCGGAGCCCAAATCTTTTGGGCGATAGCCTTCCCGTCCTTTCCCCGAACGCCAACCAGGAAATCGACCGCCACTAGATAAATAGCAGGGAGCCAGAAATCTTGTTTGGTCAGCAGGCACAGACCACAAAAGACTCCGGTGAGGCTCGAGCCAAGCTTGCTTGGAGCGCGCCAACCGTGCAGGACAAGCAGCACAGCACAGAGCAGGAACAAAAACCCCAGCGGAGCGGCGGGGATGTACATTCCCGCAGGCAGAGGCACGGAACCACGCTGGGCGTACGCGACGGAAAGCAAGCAGCAGGCAATCACCGCCGGCAGAACAAGTTTGCGAGGGAGCAGATTCGAGGCGTATTTGAAGAATGCGACGTAAATGAGCAAACTAAGCGTAACGGTGATTATGCGGAATGTCTCGACATCGGAGCCGAACCAGCGGGCTGTGGTGCCGAGAATCCAAAGGGACATCGGAGGAAAACCCCAACTGAAGTCGCGGTACGGCACCTCCCCGTGCGCGAATCTGTCCATTTCGTGCAGCCAGCGGCCATAGTCCCCGCTAAAGGGGGTGGCCTCGCCCCAGGTGGCTACCACGTGGGTCGCCCACAATATCAGAAGCACCAGCAGCGCCGGCCAGTGCGGTTTCTCCGCCCAACCCGGAAGGCAGAACCCGCTTGCGTTGTTGGGGAGATTCGAAGAGAGATCAGAGGCTAGCGCCGGCACCTCCGGAGTCTAATTGAGACAGACGGTTTAACCAATTTTAAAGATGCCTAGATTCTTAGCTATTTAAGGGATGATTCATGAGCGGGCCCCATCTGGTTAAAAAAGCTTTACGAGCCCACCGCTCAGCAGTGGAGAACTGAAGCCGTGGCGGCCGGACCCGGCGGTGCAATGGACTGTACACGCTTTTGCTGGCGAGTGGTGGGCCTGGAGAGATTCGAACTCCCGACAAGCGGTTTAGGAAATCACATGCCCTATTTGCATGGAGTTGAAAATTTTCCATTATATTCGATTTGTCAAGCACATGCGCGAATCTGGTTTTGATCGGTTCTGATGTGTTTATACGGGATATGAACGTAGAACTATGACACTTTTATGACACCTCGGATTGACGAGGTTCAAACTGGCGTTCCTCGTCGCCTGCTACCTACGCAAATCATTTGTGATTTTACTGCAACTGGGGACTCTGCTTCCCGCAATTCCAGCTCCGTCAGAGTCATAGCAATTTCACTTGTCCTGTAAGCGCGTTTATCGGCGCTTGCGAAATAATCGAGCGCGCAGACAGGGCAGTCATTCACAACCACTTGGGTGCGCCTGCAGCAACGGTCACTATTTTTTCAACCGCCCTTCCCTGAAGGCTCCGGCGAGCGACGTACCTATGAGACCAAGACAGAAACCGACTGGTACTTCATCAACATACAGCCCACCGGAGATCCGATTAGCTGGGGCAACGCGCTGGAGAAAAGAGAATTCGCCTACGGGACTGGTGCGCCAGGTGCTCAGTTGCGAAGGACAGACTTTACTTATCTTCATCAGAGCAACACCAATTATTTGAACGCGAATATCGCGGACCGGATGACTTCGAAGATCGTTTATGCGGGAACGTCCACTACTCCCGCCGCGCAAACTACCTACGCGTATGACGGCTCGGCATTGACTCAGACGAGCGGCGCGCCGAATCACGATTATACGAAATTCAGCTATACCAATTTGGTGCGAGGTAATCTGACACAACTCAGCCGCTGGCTAAACACGACGAATACTTGGCTCAATACTACGAACACTTACGATGATCTGGGAAATCTCCTCTCCAGCACGGACCCTGGCACCCACACAACCAGATTCAGCTATTCCGACAACTGGGCGAACACGGCTTGTGTGCCGAGCGGGGTGAACACTTACGGCTATCGGACACTGGCGACGAACGCGCTGAACCAGCGAGTGAAAAATAGCTATTTCCCCTGTACCGGTCTTGCGCAAAGTATCCGCGACGAAAACGACATTGTAGCCAATCGCCTGGGGCACATCTTTACCTACGATTTCATAAACCGCCCGTTGACGATTGGACAGCCGGACCTCAATAACCCGGCGCAAGACATCACGGAAACGAGCTACAACTACCACGGGGACACACTGCCGCCGACCGTCACGCGCACGGATGGGATCACAAGCTCACTCAATCTGGTGACGACCGCAATCTTCGACGACATGGGACGAGGCAAGCAGAGACAACTCAATTCGGACCCCGATGGCACGACCTATCTCGACACGACCTACGATGGCTTCGGCCGCAAGGCAACGGTTTCGAATCCTTACCGCAGTGTTTCGGATTCGACATACGGAATTACCAGCTATGTTTACGACGCCCTGAGCCGCGTGATCAAGGTCATACCACCGGACGGAACGTCCAATGCCAACAATGTTTCGACGGTATATGCAGGAAACTGCGCGACTGTCAGCGACCAGGCGGGCAAGAAGCGCCAAAGCTGCACGGATAGCCTTGGCCGGATGGTGAAACTGATGGAAGACCCTGGTGGGCTGAACTACGAGACCGACTACACCTACGATGCTCTGGACAACCTCACTGGAGTCAACCAGAGCAGCTCGCGGCAGCGCAGCTTCGTCTATGATTCCCTCTCCCGGCTGACCAGCGCGACGAACCCCGAATCCGGCGCGGTCACCTACACCTACGACAACGACGGGAACGTCGCCACGCGGACCGATGCCCGCAGTATCGCTACGACATACGGCTACGATGCATTGAACCGACTCACGTCTAAAGTGTATTCCGACGGCACACCTGCCGCTTACCACTTCTTTGACCAGTATTCCAATTCGGGGTTTAACATATCGAACCCTGTGGGACGGCTGACGACTGAAGGAACGTTTAAGAATAACCTCTGGCTCGGGTCATCGATCTTCAGCTACGACCCGCTGGGCCGAGTGATTCTAAATCCCCAGGAGACGCAGACAAGCTGGTTTGGGTGGCAACCCAGTTACAACTACAATCTCATGGGAGGAGTCACCTCCTACACCAATGGCGCGGGTGTTACTTTCACACAATCGTTCGACGGGGCCGGGCGCGTCACGTCGCTCACCAGCAGTTATATCGACGCGCAGCACCCGGCGACTCTGGCCACGGTGGATCCCACCGTGGGCTATCATCCCCATGGGGCCATTCGGAAACTGACGCTGGGCAACGGCCTGACCGAAGCCGCGGCGTATAATAACCGCCTGCAGCCGTGCCGGATGAACGCGAACTCCACGGGAACGTATTTTACGCAGTGCACCGACCCTGTTCCCGGAGGGAATATCCTGAATCTCACCTACGGGTTCAACTTGGGCGCATCGGACAACGGCAACGTGATGTCGATTCGCAGCGACCGGCGCGCAGACCTTCAGCCGCAGCTACGGCCACGACCAGTTGAATCGATTGTTGACGCTCTCCGCCCCCGGGGACGGTTGCAGCGGCCTGTCGTGGACCTACGATATCTGGGGCAACCGCACCGACCAGACGGTGACAGGAGGCTCATGCGGCACTTTCCATGCATCGGTCAACACGCAGAACCGTTTGGTGGGTCCGCCGTATCAATACGACGCGGCAGGCAACCTCACCTACGACGGAGTGCACAGTTATACTTATGACGCGGAGAACAGGATCACTCAGGTGGACGGCGGCGGCACGGCCAGCTACGTCTATGACGCAGAAGGCCGCCGAGTGCAGAAGACCCGGGGTGGAGTGATCACGAACTACATTTACGATTTGGCAGGTAGCGTGATGGCGGAATTCGGGGGCTGCGTAAGTTGTTGGAATGTGGGATACATTTATCTGAACGGCCAGCTAACGGCAGAATATTCGAACTCCACAACCTATTTTGTGCACAAGGACCACCTCGGCTCGACGCGTTTGCTGACTACGGTCGCCGGCGGGGTCTCCGATTCCCTGGACTACTTGCCCTACGGCGAGCAGATCGCCGGCGACACCGGTACCACCCACAAATTCACCGGCAAAGAACGCGATGCCGAGTCAGGCCTCGATAACTTCGGCGCTCGCTACAACTCTTCAAGTCTCGGACGCTTCATGTCGCCTGATTCAACCGGCTATTCTTCGTTGGCAAATCCGCAGGCATGGAACCTGTACGCCTATACCCTAAACAACCCGCTGAAGTACAACGACCCAAGCGGGCACACGGTGGAATGCGCGACCAACGCGCAGCAGTGCAAGAACGCCCTTGCGGCTGCAACGGCCAACGCTGAGGCCGCAAAGCGTGTCACCGCGAATACTGTAACTACCAACCACAGCTTCCTTGGCATCCACTGGACGACGAGCAAGACCGCGATAGGGATCACCGGCGACATCAATAGCTTCAAAGCTTTGGGACAGAACGCTAGTAGACTCGCAGACTTGGTTCAGTCAAAACAGAATTTCACTTTTGCCGTCTCGCCGACCTACGAGACCTTCGGAGGGGCGACTTGGCAAACCCCGGGTGGTATTGCACAAACTCCTAGCCAGGGGTACTCACTTCCGAGCGGGGTCACAGGGGCGGCGACAGCAGCCCCGAATTCTTCACAGTTCGATCAAGACACTTGGGGCCTGCTCGGCGGGTACCAAGGTCCGATTCCTGGGGCAAACCTAGGAGAAGCAGCAGCTCACGAACTATTAGGGCACATGTGGGGCGAGGTCTTTGGCGGACACTTGGCCGGAACAGCAGCAAACATGGCAGACGCGGTCAGAGCGGAAGACGCTGTACGAGCTACAGACCCCACACGAGGACAGAAAGTCACTCACGGCGGGGAGCAAGTTATTCCTACTCCCCGACCATGACGGCAGGGCACCGAATCGTCGGCAGTGGAGTCTGTATTCAATATGAGAGCAACCACGAGAACAACGGTCATTTTGTTTCTGTCGGCGAATCTGGCCTTGTGGATATTTTTCTGGGTTGATTTCGGTCGGCGGCTGATTCCCTACAGGGAACATCCTCCTGCGTTTGAAGAGGCACTGCCCGTATTCGTTTTCGGTGGGAAGGCCCTTCCTACCGAACAGATGAGCGCCCCTTCTCTGCGGCTAATGGAAAGAGTTCAAATGCCTTCCTTCTTAACCGTGCGCCCCGTGGTGCACGCGCTGAATCAAAAACCCTCTACTTGGGAAAAGACTTTTTGGGGAATCTCGCCTTGGGGTTATCTGTTGATTGCAGTTATGTTCCTGTCGTTCTTGCAATGGTATCTAGTCGCCCGGTGCGTAGCTTGGCTAGTTTGCTCGGGCGTGGCGGCCTGCGGAGCCTAAAGCTTCCAGACGGTTCACAATGTCGGGTGCATTTGAGTTGTGGCTGTCCGTGTTGACCGCTCTAAGGAGGAAATCGTGCCCAAATATGCACAGGTCACGTGGCTCTTCGTCGCTCTAACGGTTCTTGGATCTCTGTCGGCTCATGCACAGACGCAGCAACGCGGTCCCTCAACTCCTGAAGAGCGTACACGCGCAGTTCGGACCGCCAAATCCTTAAGAACCGACCCTCTAACCACTACTACGCAGGTAGACCGCGAATGGCTAATCAAATGGCTGATTGAAATACCGGACATCTCTGTAAAACTATGCTCAAACTTTCTTGGCGACCTTGGCAACTCAGAAAATGGATACCCTGGCGCGATCATAGCTTCTATGATGGCCAGTGAAGTGTCGTTTATCATTGAGCATCCGGACAAAACGAAGGACTCTGACGCCGTGTATTTCGCTGGGGTAGAAGGCGCCCTCGATAGCTATCAGGCTATCCAGAAGAAAGAACTGAACTACCATCTGCCACATCTTGATGAGCTAGTTCAGAAACGAGAACAAGGAAAGCTGAAAGAATATGTTCATACTGACGTGACCGGGTTAAATGTGTCCAGCGGGAGTGAGAGAGAATCACTCTAAAGGAGAGCTGGACATGCCGATGAAGAGATACAAAGCAGAGCAGATCGTGACGCTGCTG